>NZ_ATWF01000001.1:1313406-1913406 GCF_000421105.1 Limisalsivibrio acetivorans | reverse complement strand
CAAGAAGGAAAAGGAACACCACGTGGTGGCGGATAAGAGGAATGAAAGATATAAGCGCACAATGTCCGGAATCGGCGGATAGGATAGAAATCCCCTGGGGGAAGCAAAAGCTTTCCCTGAATCTTGATAAAAAGATAGATATACTTGCACCCTCTTCCATGGGTGGGCCTCTCAGCGATGAGGGGATAATTGAGCGCATGGAGAAATGCATCTACTCCGAAGGTTTTACGGAGATGGCCGCATCCTGCGAAAGGGCTCTGTTTATAGTGCCCGATGTCACCCGCAAGTCCGGCCTTGAGCGCTTTATTGAGCGTATGATAGGTATCCTCGAGCAGGCGGGGCGTGATTATTCCTTCATCTTCGCCATCGGAACCCACCGCCCCATGACCGAAGAGGAGATGAGCGGGGTTCTGACACCTGAAATATACGAAAAGGTCAAGGACCGCATCCTCCCCCACGACTGTGAAGATATGGATATGAACGACTTCTACGGCATATCCAAGGGTAAAACCCCAGTCCTTATAAACAAGGCCTACCGCGAGCATGACCTTATCATACCCATAGGCTCCGTGAGCTACCACTACTTCGCCGGATACGGCGGAGGGCGCAAGCTCATATTCCCCGGGATAGCCGCAAAGAAGAGCATCCTAAGGAACCACCAGCTTGTTCTGGATCCTGTGGCGAGAAGCAGGCATAAGGACTGTAGAAACGGCAATCTGCGGGGCAACCCTGTCCACGATGATATCGTCGATGCCGTTATGATAAGCAGGGCAGGGCACACCTTCTTCTCTGTGAATACTATCCTTGATGATGCAGGAAACATAGTAGAGATGGTCTGCGGCGATCTATTCATGGCCCACCACAAGGCTTGCGAGATGCTGGACGAGCGTGCCGTTGTGTCCGTACCTGAGAAATACGACACACTCATCGTGTCTTGTGGAGGATTCCCCAAGGATATCAATATGGTGCAGGCGCAGAAATCCCTTGATAAAGCGGCGGCAGTGGCAAAGGATGGAGCTGATATATACTTCTTTGCACAGTGTCCGGACGGTTATGGAAACAGCTTCTTCAAGGACTTTTTTGACCACGCCTCAGCCTCGTCCATGCTTGAGTCGCTTTTTATTGAATACCAGATAAACAGACAGACCGCCTTCAACTTGAAGAGTATAAATGAGGGGTGCAGGGTCAGTCTCTACTCCAACTTTGCCGAAGAGGACTGCTTGAGGATGGGCTTCAGCCACCTTGCTTCCCTGGAAGATATCGGAATATCAGGGAAGACAGCTTTTCTTCCATCAGCCTACAGCGGTCTTTTCAGGTCTCAGGGATAAAACTTTTCCCCCTATGTAAAAAATACCTGTTTTTTCTTCCTCTCATGCTTAATCTTTATATTGTGGGGTAATAGTCTGTTCGCCTCGCATTCATTTGAAGTATGGGCTATAGTATAATACTCGAAGTATCGACAGGCGGGGGTTTCAATGAAACGTACAATCATTATCCTTCTAGGGTCACTTCTATTAGCCGTTGGGGCTTTCGCCTCGGGGCATTCATATATTACCGGAAATGTTCAGGACCAGGGGAGAAACACCCTGCAGGTCGGCGGTGTCACATACAGCGTTGATGAAAAAGCGCTAATCGTCAAGGTGTCTAATAAAGACGGACGTTTCGAGGAGAAGGTTATCTCTTTGAGAAATGTGGACAGGGGTGACAGTGTCAGGCTGAAGGTTATCGGTAAGATTGTCTATGAGATTGCTGTGGAGGATTACTAGAATGAAAAAGTTTTTATATATTACTGTAGTATTTATGCTCTTTATCGGCACCTCGCAGGCAGCGATGGAGGACTACTGTTCCATGCCCCCCTTCATTTCCGCCCAGGCCTCCCCCCTTGTCATGATGGTTATGGGGCGTGACCACAAGCTCTACTACGAAGCCTATAACGATGCTCAGGATCTGGACGAGGACGGAAATGTCGACATAGGCTACAAGCATTCCATAGACTACTACGGCTACTTCGATTCCTACAAATGCTATACCTACAGCACCTCGGACAACCGTTTCAACCCCGTGAGCGAAACAGGTGATAAATACTGCGGTGGAACCGGGGAATGGAGCGGAAACTTTTTGAACTGGCTCTCCATGTCCCGTATGGATGTTCTGCGCAAGGTCCTCTACGGAGGGCACAGGAGTACGGATACCGCATCGGAAACGGTGCTTGAGGGAGTTTATATACCCAGAGACGCCCACAGCTGGGGAAAGGAATACTACGGAGCAGATACCCGTGACCTCACTCCCTACGCTGCCCCCGATTTCGGACAGTGTACAACCCCCATAGACCAAGCTGCATGGGATGTTGAAGGTAAGGTCCTTATGGTTACCTATGAGGACGGAGTCAACAAAGGATGCGGAACGGATCATGCGAATCTTCTCAACACCTTCGACCCCGTTGAGTATGATGATCACGATTACTATGAGAGCATAGACTACAGCGACGGCCAGGGGAACATGGTTGATCACGGTAACTATATGTATGTTGTTAAGATAGATGTTCCCTCCTCCGAGGCGGGTGTTTGGAACTTCTCCATAATCTCCGATGACGGCGGCGAGGTTGAGGTGGACGGAACGGTGATAAGCTCCGACTACGGATGTCAGGGCTATGCAGGTAGTCCTGATGTCAACGATGGTATAACGATTAACCTCACCGAGGGTGAGCATAGAGTAATAGTCCGTGTGCGTGAAGCCACAGGGCAGGATGGAGCACAGCTCCACTACAAATCCCCCCAGGATACAAACTACAAGATCTTCAATAAAACAAACCTCGATTCGGACAGTGTAACCATGTACGCACCGAATATTGAGGATACGTCCAGCGGCATATGCCGTCTTAAGACAAGCGAATTCATAAATACAGGAACACCCTCCGGCGGCGGAGGGGATGTGACCTACGGCTCATCGGAGAGGCATCTCTTCTGTGTAACCTCCGATTCCGCCGGCGATCCCCATCTCATAAAGGTTCAGCTCGATGAAACCGCAAGGGTGTGGGAATGGGCCTCCAAGGAACGTCCCGTTTGTGATGACTCCACTCTTGGAACCCCCGATGCTAAGCTCTACAGCAGGGTTAAGGTATGTGACTCAGGTATAGGTCTTGAGGAGAGCTGTACGGAATATTCCGGCGGACATAAGCCCACCGGCCTCCTTCAGCGTTTCGGTGACGGTGACGGCAGTCTCATCTGTTCCAAGAGCATGGGTGACAGTGACGGAACCTGTGGAAGCGGAGAGGGTAACCCTATAGAGGCTGCTTCAATGTACTTCGGTCTCATCACAGGAAGCTACACCAACAACCTCAGCGGCGGTGTTGTGAGAAAGAATATCACCTCCGTTGGCAACGAAATAAATGCTGATGGTACCTTTGTTTCATCCATACCCACAGAAGGGAGCATTATCCAGACCATAGACAGGCTGAGAACCGTTGATTTCAGCTATAGCGGAAACAGCTATTCAAACTGCGGCTGGATAACCACAAGGCCCCTTAGTGAGGGTGAATGCCTTATGTGGGGTAACCCCATCGGTGAGATGTACTTTGAGGCACTAAGGTATTTCGCCGGCGAAACCAGCCCCACGTCGGACTTTTCGTACAGTAGTAACCCTTCTGATACAGACGGCGGCCTGTCTCTCCCAAACCCCGGTTGGACGGATCAGCCCTACGATATATTTCCCTCATGCGCAAAGCCTTATACAATCATTTTGAGCGATGTTTATCCGAGCTACGATGCAGACGGAGTCCCCGGAACATCTGCGGATCTCAGTAACTATAACCTCTCTACACTTTACAGCAACATGTCCTCAACGGAGAGTGTCTCAGGCAACTACTTCATCGGAACGAACGGTGTGATAGAGGACTTCATCTGCTCCTCCAAGACCCTCAGTAATCTGGACAGCGCAGAAGGTCTCTGCCCCGAAGAGCCCACAAAGATGGGTACATACAACACCTCTGCCCTGGCGTACTACGCAAACACCGAGTTTGCCTCGAATATAGCAAGCGACAACACTAAGAATATCGAGAACTACTCCGTGGCCATGGCCTCTCCTGTGCCGGAGATCAAGATCAACGTTGCCGGACAGGCGGTGAGTCTTGTTCCCATCGGAAAGTCCACCAGCGGTTCCTATGACCTGGGCACTTACTGTGCAGGCAGGTGTGACCTAAGCTACAATGCAAACGGATACGGCCTTACAATATCAAACTGCTCCAGCGATGCATACTGCCCTTCGGATACCATCGTGGACTTCTACGCAGAATCGATATCTGATTCCGCCGGAAAATTCCGGATCAATTTTGAGGACGTTGAGCAGGGTGCAGACCATGATATGGACGCCATTGTGGAGTTCACCTACGAAGTTCTGGATAACTCCCATGTGAAGATCTCCCTTGAATCGACCTATGCCGCAGGCTCCATAGACCAGGTTATGGGTTTTGTTATCTCCGGAACTACTGATGACGGCGTTTACCTCCCCGTACGTGATGTGGATGCCGGCAGTACCCTCACAAACCTAGGTATGCCCCTTTCATGGGAGAAGACCTTTACGGTTAATACCGGTGACTCGACGGCGAGCCTCCTTAAGGATCCCCTCTGGTATGCCGCAAAGTACGGCGGTTTCAGCGATAAGAACGGCAGTGGAACACCTGATCTCGACAACGAGTGGGACGAGGATTTAGACGGCGTTCCCGATAACTACTACTACATTACGAACCCCCTTGAGATGGAGGAGCAGCTCTCACGCGTGTTTACAGATATCATGAAGGAGACCTCCTCCGGTACGTCGGTTTCTATCCTTTCGGAAAGAAAGAGCAAGGGATCTATCCTCAACCAGGCTGTGTTCTACCCCGAGAAGGACTTCGGCGATGCCCAGCAGTCCAACAGCCTGAACTGGGTGGGCCAGCTCTTTTCTTACTGGTTCTTTAATACAGAGACCGTGCAGAATATACGTGAAGATACGATTAACAATAAGAGCCTGGACATCTGCGGTGCTGCAGGGGGGCAGGGTGACTACATCCTCGACTTCCGCATCGATGAAGCCGGTTCACTGCAGATTGATAAATTCACCTCCGACTGCAACGGTGAGATAGATGGAACTTCCGCCACTTCGGACAGCTCACTGGATGATACGAACTACCTGTGGGAGGCTGGAGAGGTTCTTTCCTCAAGGTCGGTTTCCACAAGGAGTATCTATACAAACGTGGATAACTCCACACTTATAAACTTCGATAACTCATCCGTGGCCGCCTTTGAGGATCTGCTGGGTGATACATCCACCTTCCCGGCATGCCTCGGTTCAAGCCCGTCCACACTGGTGGACTACATAAACGGATACGATGTTTCCGGATGCCGGAGCAGAACGCTCCTGAACGGCAATATATATAAGCTTGGGGATATAATCTATTCAACGCCGCTCATCGTGGACTATAACGACTACACAATGGTCTATACAGGTGCAAACGACGGTATGCTCCATGCGTTCCGTGTGGGGAAGGTTCTGGAGACCGGGCTCAACTCATTCCAGGCGGGCAGGCTTTGCTCAAGCAGAGGGGACTGCAGCCATTCCGGTCTTGGTAAAGAGGAATGGGCGTTTGTGCCTAAGAATGCCCTTCCATACCTGCGCTATCTCCCCGATGAGGACTACTGCCACCTCTATTACTCCGACCTCTCCCCGTACATAGCGGAGCTTGACACCAACAACGACGGCTATGTGGACAAGCGCATACTTATAGCCGGAATGCGGCTAGGCGGCGGTGTATGCGGGTGTACAGGTACCGATTGCACCAACCCCCCATCGGACACATGCCCCGATGTTGATGATGACGGATGCGTAGGTCGCTCTGCATACTACGCCTTTGACGTAACAGATCCGGCAAGCCCGCAGCTTCTCTGGGAATACACCGATAAAGACCTCGGTTACAGCTACTCAGGTCCCGCATTCATAACCAGAGGAAGCAACCGGTACGTTATGTTCACCTCCGGTCCTTCGGATCCCGAGGGAAGTGCCGGGATGGAGCTCACAATATACGCGCTCAAGCTCGATTCCAACTACGGCATAGACACCGTTACCAAGCTGGGTTATGTGGATGGCGCAGTGGCAAAATCTGCACTCAGTTCATACAACAACGCCTTCGGCGGAAGGCTCTTCACCGAAGGGGTTGACTTCGGCGGAGACGGAAATACGGATACCGTATTCTTCGGCGTTAACCAGCTCTCAGGAAGCACATGGTCCGGAAACGTTGTGGGAGTATCCATCGATGCCGATGACCCTGCGGACTGGGATGTGGGGAACGTATTCAACAGTGCAGGGAAGCCCATTACATCCAGTGTTGTTCATATGGACTGCTTCAACATGAACTATATATACTTCGGAACCGGACGATGGTTCTTTAAGATGGACGAGGAAGGGCAGAACGCCAACGACAATAACTTCCTCTACGGAGTTAATATTGAGGACTGTAAAGACGGATCATGCAACCTGAACGCCGCCCATGCAAATGACGAGGTTTGTGATGATCTCGTTGCCGGAAAGGGTAAGTTCACATGGAAGAAGGATCTGGAACCGAAGAGCGGAAGCTACATCATGGAGAGGCTTATATCCGATCCAGCTGCTGCGGAGGATATGAATGTAGTATTCTTCTCCACAACGGAGCCCTCTTCGGATGTCTGCGCCTTCGGCGGCCGTTCAAGGCTCTGGGGAATGAACTGCGCAAGTGGAAGGGCTATCTTCGACAGCTGTGATGACGGCTCATACAAGTCGGAGGATTTCACAAGCACCGTTTTCCTTCAGCTCTCCAGGGGTAACATTGAGGACATTACAGCGGATAATCTAACTGAGGCGGACAACTACACCACGGACTGGTACACAGGTATAACACCGGAGACGCCCCCCGTTATACCCCCAGGTTATCAGGGCGGTGGTGGCGGCAGGCTGCTCTTCTGGATAGAGAGGTAACATGAACAGTAAAGGGATGACCCTCGTTGAAATGATTGTGACAGTATCCATTATCGGCATACTCGTTACACTGGCAACGGTGAACTATTCCAGCATACGCCGCAAGGCTATGGTGGAGAACGATGCCAAGAGGATATATGCGCTAAGTAATAAGGCGAGGCAGTTTTCCTTCACTTGGAAGGATACCCTTAAGCTGAATATAGCCAGCGGTGAGGCGTCGGTTGTTTATGCCGATAACGGAAATGTGGCCTCGGGGCTTAACGCAGAGCTTGATACAACCTTTGCAAAGAACGGCGACATAACCTTTAAGGACGGTTTTGTGGTTATTACGGGGTCGGTCACCACTGCCGGTTCGGATACCGGCGCAGAATATGACTGTGTCCTGTTTCAGGCAAGCAGGATTAAACTGGGTAAATTAGATGGCGGAAACTGTGATATCAAATAAGAAGGGTTTCACCCTGGTTGAGGTGCTGGTAAGTATCGTGGTTATGGCTGTGGTCATGCTGGGGCTTGCCTATGCCTATATCGTTACGGCACAGCGGAATTATGCGGATCTCCTTCGACAAAAGGGGGAGGAAACCGTTTCGGCAACAATGGAGAGGCTCAGGAGTATCCCCTTTGATAACGTAACAGATGAGCCCTCCTCACTCCCCTCCATGGATGTGGAGGATACCCAGCACCTGCGTGACTACTGCGACCCTGCCGATGGAACTACTCCTGATGATCCGGAAAATAGCGGTCAGTTTGTCTATAGAAGCGGCGGAAGCTCCCAGTTGGGCATTGCAAGTGCTGTGAACTGGGAGACTGTGTACAAGGTTTTCGATACAACCTCCGGCTACGGAGTGGACCTTCCCGGTACAAAGACCGTTGTGTTAACAATCTGCTGGCGATACAGGGATAAGCTTATGTCCATCAGCAAAAAAACAGTTATTCAGGAAGGGGGGCTTTGATGAGAGACTATCCCTCCATAATCAGAAAGGGTATAAAGGGGTTTTCGCTGGTTGAGCTTCTGGTGGTGCTTGGTATCTCCGGTATACTTATAACGGCTCTTTATACCACATATATAAAGCTCTACTCCGGCTATAAGCAGGGTACTAAGATTGTGGAAAGCCAGGTCGAGGGTATTATAAATTCCGAAATAATCCGTACAGACATTCAGAATGCCGGCTTCGGCATCGGAGATGGAGAAACCAAGACAGGAACTACCAACCCACTCTACCCGATAGAGTGGGACGGAACGAATCTGACCATATACTCCACATACAACAGGCTGGATAACAAAACCCACGGCTACGCACTGCTCAAATGTATAGACAATGTAACCAACGACATCTGCGAGATAGAAAGCGATAAGCGTGATCCGGCTCACTACGACGGCCTTAAGGTTATAAGCACTATCAACGATAATGAGATAAGCTACGTTCTGGGAACCGTCACAAGTCCAGATTTCTATGCCCTTGGTTTCCCCTATGATGATTCGGGTGTTAACCCTGATAAGTATGTAGCAATTCCGTACTTCCTCTCAAAGGACTGCAACGGTGATGATGTTTCTGATCTGGCCGCAAGGTGCAACCCGAATACCGACGTTCTCTGCAGAGGAACCGTTCCCCTGGTGGACTGTGTTGCCGATGTGAGAGCTTTTGCGGGATATATCGATAACGCCACCGGTGATATTATTTACGATGAATTCTCCAATATCGGAAACAGCGATCTAAACGATGTCCATAGATTCATGCTCTATGTTCTGGTTCAGGAGGGGCAGAGGGATAACGATTTCGATTTCGGCCGTGATACCATGGTGGGGCAGTTTAACTTCTCCGGCGACAACATCAGCGACAGCGTAAGCCTCGATCTTCCTGATGGGGGAGAGAACTACCGCTGGAATATAATAAACGTGGACGTCAAAACGCTTAATATAAGGTGAGAACATGAACATCAGAAACAATAAAGGTTTTTCGCTTGTTACTACTCTGGTTCTCTCCATGGTGGCACTTGCCTTCATCTCCACCCTTGCTTACTTCGTGCAGTCCGGCTCCCAGACAACAGCCTCACTCGGCTCCTATAAGTCATCATTGGATGTTGCCAAGGGTACTGCGGATTTTCTCATTGCAGGTGTGCGGGATAATCAGGTTGGCTGCGCAGACAATATAACCAAGGTAACCACGTTCATAAGCCGATACGACAACGAAACAACCACCCATGACATATCAGTTACCAACTACGAATGCAAAAGTTTCGATAATGATGAGAAGGAACTCTATATCTTCACCATTGAGGTGAACAGGGGAGCCAATCAGGAAAAATCCATTGTGGAGTTCGGCTATCTGGAAGATTTCTCAAGCTGAGCATTTCATTCTTGAACCTCTAAGTCTGTTTGGCTATCATAGCTAGGTTAAATGTACTGATTCTATTAGGGGTTTGATATGTCACTTCTTACCATAATCCTTGCCGCTGGTAAGGGAACCAGAATGAAATCCGAAAATCCAAAGGTACTTTTCGAAGCAGCCGGCAGACCGATGGTGGACTATGCCGTTTCCGCCGCCAGAGAGGCTGGTGCGAATGAGATAAATGTCGTTGTGGGTAGCGGTGCGGAGTTGGTTAAGGCACATCTCGGCAATTCCGTAACCTATTCTGTACAAAAAGAACAAAGAGGAACTGGCGATGCCGTTATGGCCGCCGAAGAGATTATTAAAGATAAGAAATGCCGAGTCCTTATCCTTTGCGGTGATATGCCCCTTGTAAGCGGAGCGACGCTTCGGAATTTTGTCGAAGAGGCAGAGCATCATCCGGTGAGCTTTATCACCGTTGATGTGGAAAAACCATTCGGCTACGGCCGTGTCGTTAGAGGTACCAACGGCAATGTGCTCAGGATCGTTGAGCAGAAGGACGCAAACGAGAACGAAAAACGGATAAAAGAGATAAATACAGGCATATACCTCTGCGACGGTGATACCCTGCTTGACAGGCTTTCCCGCATCGATACAAAGAACGCTCAGGGTGAGTTCTATCTCACCGACATAGTATCCGAGGGTGCCTACGCCTATAAAGCGGAAGACGAGGACGAGTTCATGGGTGTAAATACCAGAGCCCACCTTGCCGCCGCCTCTAAAATGATCTGGCGGAGAAGAGCTGAGCGTTTTATGGAAGAGGGTGTGAGCATATTGGATCCCGATACCTTCTATGCAGGGGCCGATGTTGAGATAAAAAAGGATGCTGTTATCTACCCGAATGTTTACATCGAGGGTGAGACCATTATCCATTCCGGAACCACAATCTATCCCGGAAGCCGCATTAAGGACTCTGTCATCGAAGAGAACTGCGAGATCAAGGACAACACGCTTATTCAGGACAGCTTCGTCGGTAAAGGCTCATCAGTTGGGCCGATGGCACAGCTTCGCCCTGGTACAAAGCTCCTTGGTGAGAATAAGATAGGCAACTTTGTGGAGACAAAGAAGATCAGCTTTGGAGAGGGGAGCAAGGCGAGCCATCTCACCTACCTCGGCGATGCGGATATCGGGAAGGATGTTAATGTGGGGTGCGGAACCATTACCTGTAACTACGACGGCATCAACAAGCATGTAACCACCATAGGCGACGGCGTTTTTGTGGGGAGTGATGTTCAGTTTGTAGCTCCTGTTAATATCGGAAAAGGAGCCCTTATCGGGGCTGGTTCTACCATAACCAAAGACGTGCCGGAGGATTCTCTGGCCATAACAAGGGCAAAACAGCTCATAAAGGAAGGATGGGTTTCATCCTGGAAGAAGTCCAAGGAGAAGAAATAGATGTGCGGAATAGTCGGCTTCATAGGGGACAGCAGTGCCTCAAGCGTTATAATGGACGGCCTTACAAGGCTTGAGTACAGAGGATATGATTCCGCCGGTATATCCCTGCTTGAGAAGGGTAAGATCGAGATAGTCCGCAGTGTGGGCAAACTCGTAAACCTTCAGGAGAGCATCAAGGAGTATGATTTTACCGCCACCGCAGGCATCGGGCACACCCGCTGGGCAACCCACGGCAAGCCCTCCTTCGTTAATGCACATCCCCATAAGTCGAATTCACTATCCATCGTGCATAACGGTATTATCGAAAACTACCTTTCCCTTAAGGAAGAGCTCATGGGCAAAGGGTATGAGTTCCATTCAGAGACGGATACAGAGGTTATCGCACATCTTATTGACGTGTCGTATGACGGTGATCTCAAAGGTGCGGTTCAGGGTGCTGTCAAACGCCTTGAAGGCTCCTATGCCATTGCTGTAATCAGCGAGAAGGAACCGGATAAGCTCGTGTTCGCAAGAAAGGACAGTCCCCTTGTAATAGGGGTAGGAAACGGCGAGATGATGGCCGCCAGCGATATCCCTGCGGTTCTCAGCCGTACACGCAATTTTGTATTTCTTGAGGAAGGTGATGTGGCTGTTCTCACAAAAGACAGCTACGAGATATACGATGAAAACGGTATCCTTGCCGAGCGTGAGATAAAGCGTATCGACTGGAACCCTGTAATGGCGGAGAAGTCCGGCTACAGGCACTTCATGCAGAAAGAGATCTTCGAGCAGCCCCGCTCCATAATCGATACTATTAGGGGGAAATACCGCCTCGAAACGGGGGATGTGTATCTCGATATAACCGATGAAATGAGAGACTCCCTGGAAAAGATAGACCGCATCGTAATAGTTGCCTGCGGAACAAGCTGGCATGCAGGGCTCATAGGCAAATTCTATCTGGAACGTTTCGCAAAACTCCCCGTTGAGGTGGATATCGCCTCTGAGTTCAGGTACAGGGACCTTGTGATGAATGAGCGTGTACTGCTCATAACCATCAGCCAGTCCGGCGAAACAGCGGATACACTCTCTGCGCTCAGGATCGTCAAGAAGATGGGCTCAAGCGTCCTCTCCATATGCAATGTTGTGGGCTCCACCATTGCCAGAGAATCCCACTCTGTCATTTATACCCATGCTGGCCCGGAGATTGGGGTTGCATCCACAAAGGCGTTTACAACCCAGCTGGCCTCACTCTTCGTGTTCGCACTATATATGGCAAGGATTAGAGGGCTTATGGGTGAGGATCAGGCGAGGAAATATATCGAAGAGCTTATAGCTATACCAGAGAAGCTTGAGAAGGTTCTCAGTCAGGACGATGATATTGAAGAACTGGCGAAGACATATAAAGACAGCAAAGACTTTCTCTACCTTGGGCGTAATGTGAATTACCCGATCGCCTTGGAAGGTGCGCTCAAGCTAAAGGAAATTTCATACATCCACGCCGAAGGCTACCCTGCTGGAGAGATGAAGCATGGACCCATCGCGCTGATAGATAAGGATCTGCCCGTATTTGTAATAGCCGTAAAAGGCTCCGTTTATGAAAAGGCGGTTTCCAACATCGAAGAGGTGAAGGCGAGGGATGGAATCGTTATCGCTGTTTGTACAGAAGGGGATAAAAACCTGCCGAAAATCTGCGACCATGTTATTACAGTGCCCGAGTCGTGTGAGGAGCTCTCCGTATTTCTCACAGTAACCGCAACGCAGATATTCGCATACCACTGCGCAAACCTGCTCGGTCTCGACGTCGACCAGCCCCGAAACCTCGCAAAGAGCGTAACGGTGGAGTAGGGGTAGGCCTGATTTTATGTATGGAATTTCCCTTACATTAATCTGGGAAATTCGTCATCCTGAGAATTTCCCTGGTCTGATGTAATCTATGGAATTTACCATCCATGGAAATTCCATTGTTGTTCGAGCAGGGAAACCCTGCTCTCTAGCACTTCCGGCTACGTGAATTGAGCAGAGCCCAATTCAGCTACGCCTTCAGAGCCAACATCCATGTTGGCTGATTATGTATCAGCCTTAATTATTATCTTCTAGATGGGTTTTTGAGGGGTGCGGGGAACTTTGTTCCCTAAAAAGTTCCCTGCATTCTTAGGTTTACTAATCCATTGAAGCCTGTTGCATTTAAAGATTGCTAGTATGATTAGCATAAGCTTTCATGGATGAAAGCTCGCTTGCGTAAGTGAGAAGGAGGTTACTATTAATATCTGGGAAATTCGTCATCCTGAGAATTTCCCTGCCGCTACGCTTGGCAAAGCCTTCGCTCCGCTTACTTCCGGCTACGTGAATTGAGCTGAGCCCAATTCTCCTACACCTTCAGAGCCAACATCCGTGTTGGCTTATTACGTATCAACCTTAATAGTTATCTACAACGTGAGTTTTTGAAGGGTTGTTAAGGGGTGGTTTGTTCCTAAAAAGCACCCCTTAAGTCTTTTCCAAACATAATCACACTCGAAATTAACCATAAATACTGTATTTTCGTGCTAAAGCAAGACTTACTTTCTAGAACTCGCCTTCTTTAAGCCGGTCTTCCTTACGTTTTCGCAAGACCTTGTTATAAGTGGATATAATATCTCTTCGGGTAATGATTCCCACGAGTTTTGTTTCATCTTCGGAGTCGACAATGGGTAGAAGCTCCACACTGCGGAAGCCGATGAGCTCGATGGCGTTTGCCAGTGTGTTCTCGCATTTGATGGTGGGGATGTCCTTTTCGCATATCTCCCCTGCAACAACAATATTTTCCAGTCCCTCTTCAAAAACAAATTCACGAATCTCTTCAAAGAGTAGGACGCCGACGAGGGTATTATCATCCTTGACTACGGGAAAGTTGTTGTGTTTCGTGGTGGGAATGAAATGCATAAAGTCGTAAAAGCTGGTGCTTTCATGGATAACTATGGGGTCAGGGCGCATGATGTCACGAACCTTGATGTCCTGGAGAACCTGCAGGAAGAACTCACCTTTATGTATGGGTGAATCACTGCGCATCTCAACCTGGTTCACATACATTGTAGTTTTTCTGAGTAGTAGGAAACTGAGCGTACTAACCCACATCGAAGGCACCAGAAGATGGTAATTCCCCGTCATCTCGCTAACCATTATAATCGTTGAAAGGGGCGCACTGGCTATGCCTGAGAAGAAGCCTGCCATCCCTACAATAACATATGCGCCTGGCTCGGGTGCAATCATCGGTATGAACATGTTGAGTGCAAGACCGATAAAACCACCAACCGCCGCACCAACAACCATAGAGGGGCCGAATATTCCAGCTGAGCCGCCGGAACCGATACTGAATGACGTCGTTAGAATCTTTGCGAAAATGAGCACGAGGAGAAAGCCTAGGGCCAGCTCCCGATGCATGGCAAGCTCTATCTGTGCATATCCGCCGCCGAGTGCCTGCGGTATGAAGTAGCCTATGATACCAGTGAGCAGTCCGCCGATGGCTGGCTTGAAATAGGGTGAGATCTTGAGGACGCTGAAGGCTTCATGGATACGGTAGAAGGTTCTGACGTAAATCCACCCGAAGAGTGCACATGCGAATCCCAGCACAGTGTAGCCCAGGAGCTCCATAGGACTCCTGAAAACGAAATCAGGTGTCGCAAACAGAGGATCCCAGCCGAAAAAACTACAGAAAATGGAATAGGCGATAATCGATGTTATGGTAGAGGGGAGGAGTACCTCATATTCCATGTCAGAGCTGGAGTAGAGAACCTCTGCGGCGAAGATTGCGCCAGCCAGAGGGCTTCGGAATATTGCGCCCACACCTGCACCCATACCAGCAGCTGTGAGAATACGCTTCTCCCTGTCCGTAAGCTTGAGTGCACGTCCAAGGAAGGAGCCGAACCCTGCACCGATCTGTGCTATGGGGCCCTCCCGACCGCCTGAGCCTCCGGAGCCTATGGTTACAGCACTGGCTATGGTCTTAACGATTGGTACCTGCCATCTGATATAGCCGTTCTTTTTATGTATTGAATCGATGGCTGCATCGGTACCGTGCCCTGCCGCCTCCGGGGCAAAACGGCAAACTAGAATTGCGCTTATCAATCCCCCCAGTGCAGGCATTATAATAAGCATCCATCGTTTGAGCTCCGTTGTTGCATGGCCGAATATTGCAGGTTCGCCGGCGGTTTCCTCGACACGCATACCAACTATTAGGTCCAGCATGATATATGAACAGCCTTGAAGAAGCAGAAAGAATAAGATAGCGCCGATACCGGCAACGATGCCCACGGCGGTGCCTAGGATGAACCATCTCCCGATAGAGGGGAGATTCATTCTTTGAATCCTGTTACGAAACAATCACTCAACTCGCTTACAGATTAGATTTTCTGAAAAATATAGATACCTTTTTTATCGGTATATGCGGATATCCCGCCCGACTTCCTCTCAATGCGCAGTTCTTTCTGGATATTCTCAGGAAGCCTTTCGAATGCTTCCTCGATACGTTTTATCCCGTCGGAATCCGCTCCCAGCCTTCCGGCCCATTCATAGAAGTCGTGCCTCTTAAAGATAGAGGTGAAATAAAGCAGACGCAACTTTTCAGCACCAAAGGAGAGTATCTCTTCAACCCTGTAACTGCGTCTGTGGGAATTATCCCTGATATATTCAATGACGTTGAGGCATGCATCCTCAACATCTACAACACTGTCGATCAAAACAAACTGTCCGCAAGGCCTAAGCACCCGGGCTACTTCGGAGAAGAAGTCCACCGGGGATTGGAAATGATGCAGGGCCAGTCGGCATGTAGCAACATCGAAGGAGTTATCTTTAAAGGGGAGCTTCTCTGCCGGAGTGAGAACAAGATTGCCGTGGGAATTCTTCTCCCCGGCCGTTCTCAGCATCTGCTCGGATATGTCGCAACAGACACGCATGGAAGCAGATACAGCCGCCGCACAGTGTCCGGCACCAGTAGCAACATCCAGCATGTTTTCAAACTCAATCCCTTCGTAACGCCTGCGGATGATATCAAGATCATCCCCTTTAATATGGTCCCCGCTTATGTAATAACTGAAGGCTGATTCATTAAAACCCATTCACCCTGCCTTTTCGGCGAGAAAATCACTAATAAGTTTGGTCTGCTCCTCAAATTCGAGGAGGAATGCATCGTGCCCGTAATCAGATTCGATATTTTCCCACCGTACATTTTTACCATGTTTCTTCATTATATTGTAAATTTCCTCAGTTTGGTAGGGGGGAAAGAGAATATCTGAGGTGAACGATATAAGAAATGTGTCGGATTGAATCAGGTTCAACGCATCCTTAAGGGTTATTCTGCCGTATGAAAGGTCAAAAATATCCATTGCCTTCAGTATGTAAAGATATGTGTTCGGGTCGAAGAACTCGGTAAACTTGTATCCGTTGTACCTTAGATAATTCTCAACCTCAAAGAAGCCGCTGAAATCGTAGATACCCTCAAAGGCGGCGAAGCGTCTGCCGAATTTATTGTGAAACGCCTGATCGGATAGGTATGTAATGTGCCCAGCCATCCTTGCGATGGCGAGACCGTCCGTCGGGTATTCGCTGTCGTAGTAATCCCCCCCGTTCCAGCGGGGATCCTTTTGAATGGAGAACCTTGCGATACTGTTGAAGGCGATGGCCATGGGGGTTATGGCATGGGTTGTTGCGATAGGGATAACGCTTTCGCACATGTAAGGAAAGGTGCACGCCCACTCAAGTGCCTGCATTCCCCCCATGCTTCCGCCGCACACGCTAAGCAGTTTCTCGATGCCAAGGTGGTCCACAAGCATCTTCTGGAGCTTAACCATGTCCCGTACAGTTATTACGGGGAATTTTAGACCGTATCGTTTCTTTGTGGCAGGATCCACCGATGAGGGACCTGTGGTGCCAAAGCAGCTACCGAGGAAGTTTGAGCTGATAACGAAGTATTTATCCGTATCAAAAGCCTTTCCGGGGCCTATCATGGAGTCCCACCATCCGGGTTTCTGTTCATCTTCCCTGTGATAGCCAGCAGCGTGGGCGCTTCCCGTTAAGGCGTGACAGACGAGGACGGCATTACTGCCGTCCTCGTTCAATTCACCATATGTTTCATATGCCACAGTGACGGGGGATATAACCCGTCCACTTTCAAGAAAGAAATCCTTCTTGAATGTGACATATTGAGTTTTAACTATTCCGACGGATCCCTGCTCCATCTTAAACCTGCTCCGCCTTTGCGAGTGCCTGTTCGAGATCCGCAAGGATATCTTCGCTCCCTTCGATGCCGATGGACATCCTGATAAGCCCCTCTCCGATGCCCGCCGCCTGCTTCTGCTCAGTGGAGAGCTGGCGATGGGTGGTGCTTGCGGGATGGGTTACGAGAGTTCTGGTGTCCCCGAGGTTTGTCAGGTGGGTTGCAAGCTCAACACCCTCGATGAATGCCTTGCCAGACTCGTATCCGCCCTTTAATTCGAAGGAGAGCATCGCACCGGATCCTTTGGGGAGATACTTTTTAAGCCGTTCAGCGTTTTTGTTTCCATCAAGATCAGGATAGCTTACACGCTCCACAGCGGGATGCCCTTCAAGGAACCTCGCAACCCTACCTGCGTTCTCCACATGGCGCTCCATGCGCAGATGCAGAGTTTCAATCCCCTGCAGGAGCAGGAATGCGTTCATAGGTGTCATGCATCCGCCGATATCCCTCATGATCTGAACCCTCATCTTAACGGCCAGCGCCATGTTCCCGAAGGTTTCGGAATAGACCACACCGTGGTAGCTGGGGTCCGGTTCGGTGAAGCCGGGGAATCTGCCCGAAGCCGCCCAGTCAAAGGTTCCGAGGTCCACCGCAACGCCGCCCATGGAGTTGCCGTGCCCGCCGAGAAACTTTGTGACGGAATGGATAACCACATCTGCTCCGAAATCCTTCGGTCTGCAAAGATACGGTGTTGGGTACGTATTGTCTACGATGAGCGGTAGTCCGTTCCTATGGGCTATCTCTGCCACCTTCTCCATATTCGGTATATCGTTGCCGGGGTTTGATACCGTTTCTAGGTATATCCCCTTTGTTTTATCTGTAATCGCACCTTCGATAGCCTCGAAGTCATCGTGATCGATGCCGATAAACTTGATACCGAGCTTCTTGAATGTGCTGAAAAAGAGATTGTTGGTACCTCCATATAGCCTGTTTGTTGTGATAATCTCATCCCCCGCCTCGGCGATGGAAGTGAAAACCATGAATTCAGCAAATTGACCGGAGGATGTGGCGACAGCTCCTGTGCCGCCTTCAAGCATTGACATTCGGTTCTCAAGAACTTCAACAGTTGGGTTGTTCAGGCGAGTGTAGATATAGCCCGGTTCTGCAAGGTCAAAAAGCCTTGCCGCATGGTCTGCGTCCTTGAATTGGTAAGCTGTGGTCTGATAGATTGGTACAGCTCTGGCACCCGTAACAGGGTCGGGTGTGTGTCCGCCGTGAACGGCGATGGTGTCAATGCTTTGATACTTCATATGAGTTCCTCCAAAAAAAAAGCCTCTTCCCGGGATGGAAAGAGGCTGTATAAGTTCCAATTCGTTATGGTAACTTATCTCCCCCGCCCAGGGAAGGATTTAGCACCTTTCCCGGGTATCGGGCGGTTGCTGTGGTTTCGCAGGGCCTTATCCCTCCACCACTCTTGATAAGTTCAAGTATTAAATATAATACCCATTTTTTTGAAAAGTCAACAGTTTTCATCCTGTTTTAGTTACATAACCCATCTAGGACTGTGATTACGGTTGCTCAATATCCTTTTGACTGATATAAACTATCTGTTCTGTTACACTGTTTTAAATAAATCACCGAAGGTTTTTAATAATGAGTAAACTTAAAGTCGCTCTTATCATTTTCGCAGTTGCTGTATTTGCCCTAGTGGTCGGCACATTTGTTTATAAGTATGTGAGCAAAGATACCAGTGCAGAATCCCAGCTAACAACGGATCAGGTTTTGGCAGAGGAGTGGCAGTTCCGCTCCATAGGGGATACAGGGATTTCCATAATCGCCCCCTCAAGCCTTGAAGAGGTCAAGCTCCCCTCCTATGAGAATGCAAAGGACAGGCTGGACGGCTATGAGATGTACACCTACCGTTCGGGTTATTTTGAGTTCACTTTGATCGAACTCACAGCCAAAGATTCCGAACCGGATGCAGAGGAGTACTCCAAGGGCTTCGCAAAGACCGTTAAGAAAACCAAAGGTATAAGCCGCTATAAGTATGACCTCTATCCTGTAGAAATAAACGGACGAAAGGGGTATTTCGTCAAGGGAACAGCGAACACCAAGGGTCTTGAAGTTAGTACCGATTCCATTGTTTTCACCGAGGGCAAGGATCTGTGGCACATCTACACCCGGTATGATGAGAATATGCCCAAGCTTGTATCGCTTATGGAGAAGGTGCTCAACAGTGTGGAGATAAACGAAGGGGACTAACCTTAGTATATTTGGGAAATTCATCATCCTGAGAATTTCCCTGGTCTGATTTTATGTATGGAATTTACCATCCATGGAAATTCCATTGTTGTTCGGGCAAGGAAACCTTGCCCTCTCGCACTTCCGGCTTCGTGAATTGAGCAAAGCCCAATTCAGCTACGCCTTCAGGGGCTTCCATCCATGGAAGCCTGTTACCTATCAACCTCAAACGTGTGATTAGCATAAGCTTTCATGGATGAAAGCTCGCTTGCGTAAGTGAGAAGGCAGCTTCTTTCTTCGAACGGCAGAATAATTTCCATGGACGGGAAATTATTCAGACAGATAAAGGGGTTTTTAAGGGGATTCTAAGGGGAAAGTTTTCCCTAAAAATTTCCCCTTAGTCTGATTTAATCTATGGAATTTACCATCCATATAACCTGGGAAATTCATCATCCTGAGAATTTCCCTGGCGCTACGCTTGGCAAAGCCTTTATGCTGCATACTTCAGGGCTTCCATCCATGGAAGTCTGTTGCGTATCAGTCTTAATTCTTTAGTGAATAGCTGAAAATTAGTAAGTATGCTGGGAGATTTCTTGGTTAAATATTCAGTGCGTTTAGGAAGCCGTTGAGGTCGTTGAGTTCGACATCAATGGCGGCGTAGGCGTACTTATGTTTTCTTTCATCGGGTAGTTTTACGTAGTCTTTTTCAGTCGTGAGTATCATTTCGGCGTTAATTCTTTCTGCCGCTTCTTCGATACTGTTCAGCACCTTGTCTGTATAGTCCGCATGGTCGCGAAATGGGCGTGTTCTTCCGATATTGAGGTTTTGATCCTTCATAAATCGAAAGAACTTCATTGGTGAGGCTATTCCTGCGAAGGCGAAGATCTTTTTGCGTCCAAACTCCTGAAGGTCTACTTCTTTGCCGTTCTGGTAAATCCCCTTGAACCGGATCTTGCTGAAGAATATCGGTTTATCCTTTACTAGGTGCCTGATATTTTTCTCTATGTTTTCATCTATGGCTCGGGTGAAAACAACTATATCTGCACGCTGAATACCCCGGGGAAACTCTCTCAGGTAGCCGAAGGGGAATATGAGTCCTGTGGATACGGGGCGTTTCTGGTCCATGAGCAGGATGTCCACATCTCTGGGCATACGCTTATGCTGGAATCCATCGTCCAGTATTATTATATCGGGGTCGAATCGTTCCTCGGCAACCTGTGCAGACTTGAGCCTCTCTTTACCTGTGATTACAACAGCTCCTGGGCAGGCCTTTGCCATCATGTATGGCTCATCCGCCGCTTCTGGGGGCGAGAGCTTGATCTCGCTGCCGTCTGAGATCACTGTGGTATCGAGTCCCGCCTTGCCTCTGTAGCCTCTGGAGAGTATGCAGACCTTTTTGTTCTGTTCGAGGAAGTGGCGTGTGAGCATTATGGTGAAGGGTGTTTTACCCGTTCCGCCGAGGGAGATATTCCCTACTGAGATTACCTTAGCCCTCATTGCGCTCAATTTCCCATAGGAACACATATTTAAGGAAGACGTAAATAAAGCTGCTTACGGCAACAAGGAGGCCGTGAAAACCGTCTAGAAATCCGCCTCTGATGATGTACTTCTTGATGAATGCCGCAGGCGGATTGAAGATAAGGCGAAACATGCTGAATCTGCGTCCGTTTTTATGGTAGCTCATGGCGGCTGTTTTGGCGTATTTAAGAAGACGCTGAAAGTGGTCGTTAATATCACGGTAGGAGTAGTGGATTAGATCGCCGTTCAGTTTACCCTTAGTTCCTTCTATCTCAAGGACATCGTGGGGGTCGTACCCTCCCCAGCGGGGATTTGCTGAACGTTTCACGAGGCGGAGCTTGTTGTCCGGCTGCCATGAATGGGCGAGCATCTTTCCTGCGTAGAAGGTGCGGCGGTTCATGATGTAGCCGTCCTTTTCACCGGAGGCAACTGTTTCTCTTATGGAGTTTTCGAGCTCGGGTGTTACTACCTCATCACAGTCGAGGGAGAGGATCCATTCCTGAGTGCATTTTTCTATGGCGGAATTCTTCTGCTTTACATGCCCCTTCCAGTCCTCGTCATAAACCTTTGCACCAAAAGCTTCGGCGATTTCAACTGTTTTATCAGTAGAGTGGGAATCAACGACGATAATCTCATGCGCAAAGCCCATAACGCTTTCGAGGGTGCGGCCTATGTTGTCCTCTTCATTAAAGGATATGATGGAAACGGAAAGGGGTAGATTGGAAGACATGCCTACTCCCCGATTTTCTCGATGGCTTCACGGAAGTAGTCGACGGTTTCACGTAGTCCGTCATCAAGGCTGACTTTTGGCTCCCAGCCGAGAACCTTCTTTGCCTTTGTAATATCGGGGCATCTGCGCTTGGGATCATCCTGTGGAAGATCCTCATAGACGAGTCCTCCGGAAGCCTGCAGGTTATCTGTGATTATCTCCGCAAAGCTTTTTACGGTGTATTCATCGGTGTTGCCGAGGTTGAAAACCTCACCCGAGATGCCTTCCATGGTTGAGACACGGTAGATACCCTCAACGAGATCTTCGATGTAGCAGAAGCTCCTTGTCTGGCTTCCGTCACCGTACACGGTGATCGGCTTTCCAGTGAGGGCCTGATAAACGAAGTTGGGGATGATACGTCCATCATTGAGACGCATGCGTGGGCCGTAGGTGTTGAATATTCGGACAATTCGAGCATCGACACCATGCTTCCTGTGGTATGTCACCGTCATCGATTCGGAGAACCGCTTCGCCTCATCGTATACGGAACGTGGGCCGAGGGGGTTCACATTCCCCCAGTAGCTTTCAGGTTGCGGGTGAACCTCGGGATCCCCGTATATCTCGGAGGTGGATGCGAAGACGTAGCGAGCCTTCTTCTCCTTGGCGAGGCCTAGAGAGTGCATGGTTCCTATGGAGTCCACCTTAAGTGTCTGGATGGGGTAGTTAAGGTAGTCTACGGGTGAAGCTGGGCAGGCGAAATGGAGCACAAGGTCAACCTTCCCTTCCACATGTATATAGTTTGTAACATTGTATTTAACAAAGGTGAAATTCTCATTTCCGAGGTTATGGGCGATATTTTCCATGCTCCCTGTGAGCAGGTTGTCCATGCCAATAACCTGCCAACCCTCTTTGAGGTATCGGTCGGTGAGGTGACTGCCGATAAATCCGGCGGCCCCGGTTATGAGAACCCTTTTTTTATCTGCCGATGCTGTAATATTCAACTCCTGCTTCCTTCATTGTTGCGGGATCGTATATGTTGCGGCCGTCTATTATAATGGGGAGCTGCATAAGGGACTTGATCTTTTCGATGTCAGCCTCTTTGAATTCAGACCACTCCGTAACGATGAGAAGGGCATCCGCACCGTTAAGTGCTTCGTACTTATCGTTGAAGTATTTGATATTCCCCCCCTCGGGGTAGAAGTTCTTAAAGTTTTCAGTGGCTTTGGGGTCAAAGAGCCTGAGTTGTGCTCCCGCCTCACCGAGCTCGCCTACTATATCAATTGCGGGTGCCTCACGGATGTCGTCTGTATTAGGTTTAAAGGCAAGTCCCCATATGCATATCTGCTTATCCTTGTTGATCCAGAGGATATCCTCGATCATCTCGAGGTATTTGCTACGGCGTGATGCGTTTATCATATCCGCCTCTTCGAGGAGGGTGAAATCGACACCGTTTTCGTTTGCCATGTTGATGAACGCCTTTATATCCTTGGGGAAGCAGCTTCCGCCGTAGCCGAGGCCGGCATTGAGGAAGGGTCTTCCGATACGCTTGTCGTAGCCCATGCCGTCCGCCACCAGCTCAATATCTGCACCAACCTTTTCGCAGAGGTCGGATACCATATTAATGTAGGATATTTTAAGGGCGAGGAATGAGTTTGAGGCATGCTTTATAAGCTCCGCCGCAGCGGGTGTTGTTATCAGTAAAGGGAAGCCCTGATCGGTGTATGGCTTATATATATCCTTAAATATCTGCTCCGCCCTTTCGCTCTCCACGCCGACAACGATACGGTCGGGATTTGAGAAGTCGTAAAGCGCAGAACCTTCCCTGAGGAACTCGGGGTTTGATGCAACATCAAACTGGGCATCGGGTGCGGCGTATCTGTTTAGTGTCATCTTGACACGCCTGTGTGTATTAACGGGAACGGTGGATTTTTCGATTATGAGCTTGTAGCCGTCGCTTATGGAGGCAATCTGTCTTGCGGCTTCCTCAACCTGGGAGAGATCCGCCTTACCCGTATCGCTCTGGGGTGTGCCCACGCAGAGGAATATCGCTTCTGCAAAGCGTACCCCTTCATCAATGTTATCCGAGAAGGTAATGTTTCCATTTGAGATATTCTTTTTAAGAACCTCGGAGAGGCCGGGTTCGTAGATGGGCGATTCCCCTTTTCTGAGGGTTTCGAGTTTTGATGACACCTTTTCGATGCACATAACCTCGTTACCGGTATCTGCAAGACATGCAGCGGTTACGAGGCCCACATATCCGGCTCCGATGACTGTAAGCTTCATGTTTGAAAACCTCTTTTATTGACGCTTTTACCAAGTTTGGACTTTACCGATATTTACCATGGGTGTCAATTCAATGTTGCACAAATTAGCCTCACCTGCGGGGCTTTGGAAATCTGTCCTTGAAGATGTGGCGGATCAATGTTACTGAAATGCTATATAGGCTTGACTTTCCATCGACCCTTCTATAATATTCTTTCTCTTTGACCGAGGTGACTGGTGAAGCTGTATTTCGAGAGTATAAACGAAGAGGGGAAGGAGCTTGAGACGGAGCTTTCCTTTGAGTTTGACGAAGGCACCTTCGAAAGGGTCGCCTTCAGCGGAAGTATCTATCCCCTGGACTCCAAAAACGAGGAATTTTTCCTTGATGGCCGTCTTGATTCGGAGGTTGTGCTAACCTGCGACAGATGCCTGAAAAAGAGAAAACTGAACCTTGGCGAGCAGGTGCGTGTCAGAGTATTGGCAGGCACTCTCAAGATTGAGGGGGAAGAGATTGAGCTTAGTGATGAGGACGCCGGAACCTATGAGGGTGCGGCGGATCATATAGATCTCCATGAAATCCTGAAGCAGGAATCGCTGCTTCTGCTCCCTATGAAAGTTACCTGCGATGAAGATTGCGCAGAGGAACTTCCCATAGAGGAGGAAGAGGATAATACGGAGCCGGAGAAGGATTCCCGATGGGAAAAACTCCGGAAACTTAAAGAATAAATCTAAGGAGCAATGCAAAATGGCAGTACCTAAGAAGAAAACAACCAGATCCAAAAAAGGGCACAGAAGAAGCCACCATCACGCCAAGACCATGGCATTCCACAAGTGCAGCAACTGCGGCGAGCTTACCATGCCCCACAGAGTCTGCCCTTCCTGCGGGTATTACAACAAGAAGCAGGTTGTAGACAAAGCAGAAATCTAAGAACATGAGAATTGTCGTTGATGCCATGGGGGGTGATTTTGCCCCCGTGGAGATTGTGAGAGGAGCGGCGGACGCCTGCCGCGACCTTGATACTGATATACTCCTGGTGGGTCGTGAAGCCCAGGTCAAAGAGGAGCTTGATAAGCTCTCATCCTACCCCCTTTCCCGTATTGAGATCAGCGACGCTGAAGATGTTGTAACCATGGATGATTCCCCCTCTGCAATCCTGAGAGGGAAGAGGAATTCCTCCATACACAAAGGCCTGCGCCACGTTAAAGACGGCAGCGGTGATGCGTTCTTCAGTGCCGGAAACACGGGCGCTGTTATGGCCGTTGCTAAGATGGTTCTCAAGGTTCTTGAGGGCATCGACAGGCCCGCCATCGGCGCAGTTCTCCCCACCATAAAAGGGCACACCGTTCTCCTCGATGCAGGGGCGAACGTTGAATGCAAACCTCTCCATTATCTTCAGTTTGCCATTATGGGTAGTGCATACGCACACATAGCCCTCGGCATAGACGACCCTAAGACAGGTCTGCTCAGTATCGGCGAAGAGGAGATGAAGGGGAGCGATGTTATCAAGGTTGTAAATCAGCTCCTTCGTGAATCCACCGGCGTTGTCAACTTCCACGGCAACGTGGAGGGTAAGGATATGTTCAGGGGGACGACAGACGTAATCGTCTGCGACGGTTTCTCAGGCAATGTCGCTCTCAAGGTTTCCGAATCCGCCGGCTGGTTCGTCTCCAAGATGATAAAAGAGGAGATAACCAAATCAGTCCCCGCCAAGATAGGTGCTCTTTTCGCCAAAGGGGCTCTTATGCGTGTTAAAGAGAGGGCGGACTATACCGAATACGGCGGTGCTCCTCTGCTCGGTGTTGGCGGTGTCTGCATCATCGGCCACGGCAGCAGCAACCACAACGCTGTTAAAAACGGAATACGTGTTGCAAAAGAACTTGCCGAAAACAACCTCAACGGCCTCATAGAGGAGAAGGTAAAGGAATCCTTCGAGGTATTAGAAGTTGACAAAGGCGGGTCATTTCTGGATAATATTCTCGGAAAATTTAAGAAAAAATCTAATCAGGGCAGTTAACGCCCGTCATCCCCGACGGTGTCAATATGGCTATATTTTCTAGAATTTCCGGTACGGGCTCTTTTTTCCCGCCGGATGTAATGACGAACCATGACTTTGAAAAGTTTCTTGAGACCTCTGATGAGTGGATTATTACCCGAACCGGCATACGTGAAAGACGTATAGCCAAGAATCACTCATGCTCGGATATGGGCTATGAAGCGGGGCTTAAGGCCTTGGAGATGGCAGAGATGAAGCCGGAGGATCTTGACGGAATTATCTTCGCCACCTTCACCCCCGATACTACGATGCCCTCCTGCGCATGCCGTGTGCAGAGCCTTCTGGGTATTCCCGGAACCTTCGCCTTCGACATTGCTGCGGCATGTACCGGATTTCTCTATGCCTGCAACGTTGCAGATTCGATGATCAAATCGGGAAGTGCCAAGAATATCCTTGTCATTGGTGCGGAAAAGATCACCGCCACTGTGGACTGGAGCGATAGAAGCACATGCATCCTCTTCGGTGACGGAGCTGGAGCGGCTGTCCTCTCTGCATCGGACAAACCCGGCATAAGAAGCGTAAGCGTTCATGCGGACGGCGACCATGCGGATCTTCTCGCACTCCCATGCCTCGGTACCGAGTATCTTGCCAAGCGTAATGAGCTGGATATTGAAGCGGGCATGATAAAGATGAGCGGGAATGAGGTCTTTAAGATAGCCGTAAGGGCCATGGCCGAAGTAGCTTCAAGGGCTGTGGAGATGAGCGGACTCTCCTATGATGATATCGACTTCCTCATCCCCCATCAGGCGAACCTCAGAATCATCGATGCCACAGCGAAAAGGCTTAACCTTGCACAGGAAAGGGTAATAATAAATTTGGACAGATACGGCAATACATCCGCCGCAACCATCCCCACCGCCCTTGACGGAGCTGTTCGTGAGGGTAGGATCAAGAGGGGTATGAACATCGCCTCCGCCGCCTTTGGAGGCGGACTTACATGGGGCGGTATGGTCTTTACATTCTGATTGCAGGAGGAACTAAGCATGGGTAAAACAGCAGTAATCTTCCCCGGTCAGGGCTCCCAGACAGTGGGTATGGGGAAGGATTTCTACGAAAAATACGATGAAGTAAAGAATATATTCGACAAAGCGGACGAGGTTCTCGGCTACTCCCTTACAGAACTCATGTTCAACGGCCCCGAAGAGGACCTTAAACTCACCTCAAACACCCAGCCGGCTCTGCTCACGATGAGTGTTGGTCTCTGGGAGGTTGTTAAGGATAAGCTCAGCCCCGATTTCTTCGCCGGGCACTCCCTCGGCGAGTATTCCGCCCTTGTGGCAGCCGGAGGAATGAGCTTCGAGGACGCAGTCCTTGCTGTTCACAACCGTGGTAAATTTATGCAGGAGGCTGTGCCTGTGGGAACGGGTTCCATGGCCGCCGTCATGGGCTCCGATGAGGAGACCGTGCGCAGGGTATGCTTGGAACTCACCGACGACAACGGCGTTGTGGAGCCGGCAAACTTTAATTCCCCCGGGCAGATAGTCGTTGCGGGGAGTACGGCAAAGGTTGCCGAGTTTGCCGAGAAGATCAAAGAGGCTGGTGCTAAGAGGGCTGTTATGCTCCCCGTTAGTGCACCCTTCCATTGCTCGCTCATGAAGCCCGCGGCGGTTAAAATGGCGGAGTATCTTAAGAATATCGATATAAATGATCTGAGCACTCCTGTGTTCAGTAATGTTAAGGCGGAGCCCGAAAGATCGGCTTCCCATGTTTACGACAATCTTGTTAAGCAGGTTGCAAGCCCCGTTCTGTGGACAGAAACGATCCAGAATATGGCCGCAGCAGGTGCTGACACTTTCATAGAGGTGGGAGCCGGAAAGGTTCTCACAGGACTCGTCCGCAAGGTCGATAAATCACTGAACTGTTCCAATGTGGGGATTGTCGGTGATGAAGAGAAGCTTTAAGGAGATACTGATATGCTCGAAGGAAAGGTAGCCCTCGTAACAGGCGGTTCCAGAGGGATCGGTCGCACAGTGGCGCTTAAGCTGGCATCGCTGGGTGCAAATGTGGCAGTTAACTACGCCTCCAGCTCAGCAAAGGCTGAAGAGGTTGTTAAAGAGATAGAAGAATCAGGCGGCAAGGCTCTGGCGGTTAAGGCAAATGTCGCCGATGAGCCTTCGGTTAAGGAGATGTTCGCATCGATAGAAAAGGAGCTCGGCACGGTCGATATCCTTGTGAATAATGCGGGCATAACCAAAGACGGCCTTATCATGAGAATGAAAACAGAGGACTGGGACGCAGTTATCGATGCCAACCTCAAGGGCGCATTCCTCTGTACCCGCTTCGCAGTTAAGGGTATGATGAAGAAGCGCTACGGTAAGATAATCAACATTTCAAGCGTTGTTGGCTTCATGGGCAACGCCGGCCAGGCAAACTATGTAACAAGTAAAAGCGGCCTTACGGGGCTTACAAAGTCCTCTGCCCTTGAGCTCTCCGCAAGGGGTATACGTGTAAACGCCGTTGCACCGGGCTTTATCGAAACCGATATGACCGGCGGCCTGGATGAGGATGTTAAGAATCAGATGCTTGAGCGTATTCCTCTGAAGACCTTCGGAAGCGGTGAGGATGTGGCAGGGGCGGTTGCCTTCCTTGCAGGATCCGATTCCGATTACATCACAGGAGAAACGATCCACGTTAACGGTGGAATGTATATGTAAAGCAAGCCGGGACTGTCCGGATAATGTTATAAAGTCCAGAAAATACAATTTTTAGAAAAACATAAACCCAGGAGGAAAACATGGACATCGAAGCTAAGGTAAAAGAGATTATAGCTGAGCAGCTTAACGCCGAAGAGGACGCAATAAAGCCCGAGTCATCTTTCATTGATGACCTCGACGCAGATTCCCTCGATACAGTGGAGCTTATCATGGCTTTCGAAGAGGAGTTCGGTATCGAGATCCCCGATGAGGAAGCTGAGAAGATCAAAACTGTCGGCGATGCAATAAACTACATCACCAAAGCACAGTAACGAAAAAATTTACATGCGTATAACCGGGGTCCGGAAACAGTTTCCGGATCCCTTTACAGTTATTTTAACCGGCTGTATAATTTGTTAATTATTCAACGCACAGATAGTCGGAGGATTTTGTGAGAAGAGTAGTAATTACAGGAATAGGTCTTGTGACCCCGCTTGGTGTCGGCATTGAGGACAACTGGAACGCCCTGCTTTCCGGCAAGAGCGGTATATCAAAGATTACCAGGTTTGATACCTCGGATTTTCCCGTTGATATAGCGGGCGAGGTGGCTGGGTTTGAACCCACAGATTTCGTAGATAAGAAAGAGCTCAGGAGATACGACCAGTTTATCGTTTATGCGCTGGCCGCAAGCGAGCTTGCCATGAAGGATTCCGGCATCGATCTTGAAAAGGTGAACAGGGATCGCTTCGGCGTTATTGTCGGCTCCGGAATCGGAGGGTTTGAAACCATCGAGAAAACCCACGAGGCCTATAGAAAGGGTGGTTACAGAAAGATCTCCCCCTTCTTTATTCCTGCGGCTATCATAAACATGGGAAGCGGTGCTGTTTCCATCAAATACGGCCTTAAGGGGCCCAATCTTTCCACTGTTACGGCATGCGCCACTGCCACCCATGCCCTCGGGGATGCCTTCAAGATAATTGCCCGCGGCGATGCGGACTGCATGGTGGCCGGTGGTGCAGAGGCAGCTATAACACCCCTCGCCGTTGGAGGCTTCACTAATATGAAGGCTCTTTCCAGACGTGTGGATGACCCCCAGAAAGCCAGCAGACCCTTCGACAAAGGGCGTGACGGTTTCGTTATGGGTGAAGGGAGTGGTATCCTTATCCTTGAGGAGTACGAGCACGCCAAGGCACGGGGAGCCAAGATCTATGCAGAGATCGCTGGCTACGGCCTTGCCGGGGATGCCTATCACATGACAGCCCCCGACGAAAGCGGCGATGGTGGTATGAGAACCATGCAGATGGCCATTGATGATGCCGGCGTTAAGCCCGAAGAGGTGGATTACGTCAACGCCCACGGCACATCCACCCCTTACAATGACGTTATCGAAACGAAGGCGATCAAGGGTGTGTTCGGCGAGCACGCTTATAATATGAAGATAAGCTCCACCAAGTCTATGACCGGACACCTTCTCGGAGCGGCTGGGGGTATCGAGGGTGCTTTCCTTGCGCTCACAATCAAAAACGGCATAATACCTCCCACCATCAACCTTGAGGAGCCGGACGAGGGGTGCGATCTGGATTATGTACCTAATAAACCCGTTGAGGCGGAAGTAAACTGCGGAATAAGCAACTCCCTCGGCTTCGGCGGAACAAATGCGACTATTCTTCTTAAGAAAATATGACAAAAGACTCGGATCTTAACCTCCGACTGAATGAATTAGAAAAGCTCCTGTCCTACGAATTCAAGGACAGGAGCGTTTTGATCGAAGCATTAACCCACCGCTCCTATTCCCATGAGAAGAAGGTAAAACGAAACTACGAACGCCTTGAGTTCCTCGGCGATGCCGTACTTCAGCTTATAATCACTGAATATCTTCTTGATAAATATAAGGACTACGATGAGGGTGTCCTCTCCAAACTGAGGGGGCATTTTGTGAGTGAAGGGTTCCTCAGCGAGCTCGCCACGAGCATGTGCATCGGTGAATACATCTTCCTCGGCAAAGGGGAGATGGCCAGCGGCGGCAGGAACAAGGATTCGCTCCTGTGCGACATCTTTGAGTCCATAGTGGCTGCCGTGTATATCGACGGCGGGTATGAAACCGCTGAGAAAACGGTTATTGAGCTTTTTGGCGGCAGGATGGACGAGGATATCTCTAACAACACCTTCATCGATGCCAAGAGCGAGCTGCAGAAAATAACCCAGAAGGTTCTCGGCATGCTCCCTGAGTATAATGTTATCCGAGAGCAGGGACCGGAGCACGATAAAACCTTTGTTGTGGAGCTTACGGTGGGTGATGCCATCTGCGAAACAGGAGAGGGGAAGAGCAAGAAGAGTGCGGAGAAGGATGCAGCGGTTAAGGCGCTGAAGAAATTCCCCGATGAAGCTTAAGGTTCTCCCCGTATTCATCCCCTTTGCAGGGTGTAAAAACCGTTGTATCTACTGTGATCAGGCGGGAATAACGGGGATTGACCCCCAGTCCGCAGTTAAGTCCGCAGAGAAACAGATAAAGATGTCCCTCAGCTACACAAAAAACTGGGACGAAATAGCCTTTTACGGCGGCAGTTTTACCTGCCTTGATGAACATATAAGAAAACAGCTCTACCGTCTCGCCTATACAAACGCCTTCCGGCGTGTCCGCATATCCACAGACCCCGGCTGTATTTACGATGAACTCCTCGATGAAGCGAGGGGAAACTTTGTTAAGACAATTGAGCTAGGTGTTCAGAGCCTTTCCGATACTGTACTTGCCGCCAATAGAAGGCCTTGTTCATCCAAGGTGATCATGCAGAGCGTGGAAAAGGTGCAGGAGCGTTTTAATCTCGGAGTACAGATCATGACCGGTATGTACGGGGAGGGGTGGGGTGACTTCAGGAATACCGTGGACAGGCTGTGCTCAACGGGTGCTGTATATGCGAGGATATACCCCACGGTTGTTCTGGAGGGGACGGAGCTGTACACGCTTATGAGCTCCGGCGCTTATGAACCGCTCACCCCGGCAGAGACAATCCGGCGGGCTCTTTACGCATACACAGCATTCGAGAACAGAGGCATTACGGTTATCCGGACCGGCCTGCACAGTGATGCGGATTTTCAGGAGAGGATAAAGGGTGGATTCTATCACCCGGCGATGGGGGACCTTGTTAAGACAGCGGCGATGCTGTTATACTGCTCCCTCGGCTATGTCTTAGAGGCTCCGGCGGGAAAGATACAGGGCTATTTCGGTTATAAGTGCGCAGTCAGACGTATATTCCCCGAAAGTATAAGAACTGCCGACAGGGAAACGGGCTTAAAAGAGATATGCGAAAAGGTACAGGAGGCATTCTGTGAGGATAACAGCGGGGAGCTTGAAAGGAAAATCGATTACTACACCCAAAGGCTCCTCAATACGCCCTACCACGGATAAAACGAGACAGGCGGTGTTCTCCACCCTTTACGACAAGGTGGAGGGTGCAAAGGTGCTGGACTGCTTTGCAGGAACGGGAGCCTTCGGCATAGAGGCGATAAGCCGGGGTGCAGAAAGCTGTACATTTGTGGATACAAACACTGCGTTTCTCATGAAAAATCTGAAGGATGTTCAGAGAAACTGTGTAAGGACAATAAAAAAGGATTTCTTTAAGACCGCCTCCGCACTGGGAGGAGGTTACGATATAGTATTCATCGATCCCCCCTACGGCATCTACGGTATAAATAAAACACTGGAGTATGTTAAAGAGAACGCCCTCCTTGCAAACGGGGGAGTTTTGATATATGAAGAGAGTGTACGAACGCCCTTCGAGCCTGAGGAAGCCTGCTTTGAGCTTTTAAAGGAGAAGAAGTACGGCGAAACTATAATAAGATACTTCGGATGATTATGTTATGAGAGCAGTCTATCCCGGAACCTTCGACCCCATGACCATGGGTCACCTTGATATTGCCGAGCGGGCGGCAAAACTCTTCGACGAGCTCGTTGTCGCAGTGGCGGAAAGCCGCAAAAAGAACACACTATTCAATGTGGATGAAAGAACCGAGATGGTTCGTGAATCCGTAAGCCATATCTCAAACATTCGTGTGGTAAATTTTAACTCCCTCCTCGTCAAGTTTATGAGTGAGATGGAGAGTAAAACCGTAATCAGAGGGCTTCGAGCGGTATCGGATTTCGAGTATGAATTCCAGCTTGCACTTATGAACCGGAAGCTTGACGATGAACTTGATACGGTTTTTCTTATGCCCACAAAGCAGTATATATTCCTCAGTTCCAGCATGGTTCGTGAGATCGGCGCCCTTGGTGGTGATATAAGAAGCTTTGTTCCGGGCCCTGTTCTCAAGAAGATGCAGGAACGCTTCTGCGGGGATGAGAACACCCCCTGCTGGGGCGACTAGGAGACTCCGAGCACTCCCCCCTTTTAGTGTATTAACATCCCGGATTTAACCGTGTTGCTGTATCCCTTTTGCCGGAATGGCTTAAAATCGTGCTGTGCCCCTTCGGGTGCGGGCATAGTGTTTGATTTTATGTATATTTGGTGGTAACTTTAGCTAAAACCGCTGGTGTCCTTTGCCCTCCATCGGCAAATAGAGGGGATTAATCCATGAAAAAGATAATGCTTATCGACGACAGCCTTACCATACACAGGGTTATAGACCTCTGCGTGGACAAGGCCAGTTTTGACGTTGCAAAGACCTTCTCTGCGGATGATGCTGTGATGAAGCTGAAATCCGCTCCCTACGATATTATCCTGCTGGACAATAAGCTTGAGGGTGTGCGCCTGGCTGAATTCACAGCCAAACTTAAGGAAATATCATCCTCCTCCTGGATAGTTTTGCTCATAGGAGCTTTCGATCAGTTTAAGGATGAGGATCTTGATAAAACGGGTGCCGATGACTACCTGTTTAAGCCCTTTGACTCCCAGTCACTCGATTCTAAGATAAGCTACGGTCTTTCTATGATGCCGGAGGAAAGCGGAGTGCCTGAAGATGCAGGCGTTGACGAAGCGCAAGAGACGCAGGAGCCCGTTGCCCAGGCGGAGCCGGTTACTCAGCCCGAACCTTTGGAGGCAGAACTCCCCGGAGATGAAGAGCCTTTGGATTCTGAGGAACCCGTTGAACTTGATGAGCCTATTGAGGAAACTGCCGATGCACCTGAGCAGCCCGAAGAGGAACCTGAAACCGAAGTGGAACCGGAAGAACCCCTTTCAACAGAACCGGAGACTATCCAGCTCAGTTTAGATGATGAGGACACTGCGGAAGAGGCCGACCTTGAGCAGCAGGTTCCCGAAAGTGAAGAAGAGCCTCTGGATATTGATGAGCCTTTAGAGCTTGATGAGTCTGTGGGAGATACTGCCGATACACCTGAAGAGCCCGAGGAAGAGCCGGAGCCCCTTGATGAGGAGATAGTTACTGATACGGATGTATCCGCCCCCGCCTCGCCGGATCAGGTTATAGATGAGTCCGTTATGGAGCTCATGGAGACCGAGGAGGAGAAGGAAACGGAGGATCAGGTTATCGATGTGGAACCTGACATTCCTGTGGAAGAAGGGGTTGATATAGAAGAGGATATAGTCCTTGATGAGGATGAGGCCCCCGAGGGTGCCGATACCATAGAAGAGCCCTTCGCAGATGAGGCTGAAAGCCTGGAGGAAGCGGCTCAAACGGCGGAGGAATTCGAGGCGGAGGCTGACTCCCCTGGAGAAGAGCCCGAAGAAGAGACGGCAGCGGAGGAGATGGAAACACCCGAAGATGATCTTTTCCCCGCAGAGGAAGATGCCGATGATACAGATGACCTAAGCGCTCTTCTTGGTACTGACGATGAACCTGTCCCCTCTGCCCCGAGCGATGACGAGGCGGATGATGATATAGACAGCCTGCTCAAAGAGCTTGGCGGTGATGATACTGATGAAGAAGAGGAGAAGCCCTCGGAGCGGAGTGCAGACTTTGAGGAACTCTCTAAGGCGGCCTCCAGCCTGATGGGGAGTGATAAGAAAGAGGAAGACGAGCCTGACGTTGAGGAGGAGATCTCCTTCGATGATCTTGAAGAAGCTGACGAGGATGAGGGTCTGGACGATATAGATTTTCCGGACACGGCTGACGAGGATATCGACGTTCTCGGCGGAAGTGACGATCTCTCCTTCGACGACCTTGAAGAGGCCACGGATGACGAGGATCTCCTTGAGGAAGCCCCTGAGGAGGAGATGAGCGAGATATCCTTTGACGACCTTGAAGAGGTCGATCCCGATGCACTACCCGATGAAGGTCCAGATGAGGACGTGGAGGCGGAGGAGGATATGACCGCCGCCGATGCTCAGGATACTGCGGAAGAGGTGCTCCCAGATGAGGATGCCCTCCCCGAAGAGACCGTTGAGGAAACGGCCCTTGATCTTCCTGGACAGTCCGATGTGGCTGATATTGATGCGGATACAGAGCTTGCGGAATCAGGACCCCTTGAGGGTGAGCTCCATGAGGATGATGAATCCGCAGCGGATACAGCCCTTGAGGATAAGCCCTTCGATACCGAAGCGGAGGAGATCCCCGAAGAGCAGCCTATGACACCGGATGAGCTCAAGGAAGGCATTGAGAACGCTCTGGATGTTGAGAAACTCTCCGATGAGAAGGCGGAGGAAGTCGCAGAAGAAGTCGGCGAAGTGGAGCCTGTTGAGGCTCTCAGTGAAGATGTGATAAAGGATGTTGTAGAACGTTCCCTTGATGCAGATATGCTTAAGAACGTGATAGAGGATGTGCTCTCCGAGAAGCTGGAAGAGGTTCTGCGTGAAGTTCTTCCTGAAATAGCGGAGATGGTTATCCGCGAAGAGATAGAAAAGCTCAAGAAAGGAGAATAGGTGTCTGATCTTAACTATAAAAACAGCGGAGTTGATATAGACGAGGGGAACAGGTTTGTTTCCCTGATAAAATCACTTGCCGATTCCACAAAGACCGACGGCGTTATTGGCGGACTTGGAGGCTTTGCGGGCTTTTTCAGCCTTCAGGAAGCCGCCGGAATGAAGGAGCCTGTGCTTGTCTCAGGTACTGATGGCGTGGGCACAAAGCTTAAGGTAGCCATAGATTCTGGAAGGCTCGATACTGTGGGTATCGACCTCGTGGCGATGTGTGCCAACGATGTTATTGTAACAGGTGCCAAACCACTCTTTTTCCTCGATTATCTCGCAACGGGGAAGCTAAGCTCCGAGAGCATGGCTGAGGTAGTTAAGGGAATAGCCGAAGGGTGCAAACAGGCAGGAGCGGCACTCATCGGAGGAGAAACTGCGGAGATGCCCGGCTTCTATGCGGACGGCGACTTCGATGTGGCAGGCTTTGTTGTGGGTCTTCTTGACAAGGCGAAGGTTATCGATGGAAGTGGAGTTCGTCCGGGGGATGTAATAGTCGGTCTCCCCTCAAGCGGTCTGCACAGTAATGGTTACTCGCTCGCAAGAAAGATATTCTTTGAGCATTTCGGACTCAAGGGGGAGGACAGGCTAGGCTCCTCCACCGTATACGATATGCTCCTTGAGCCCACACGCATATACGTTAAGCCGGTTTTATCACTGCTGGACAAAGGTATACGCCCCAAGGCGATGTCCCACATTACTGGGGGCGGATTCTACGAGAATATCCCCCGTACGCTCCCCATCAATGCCTCTGCGGTTATAGATCCCGCATCATTCAGCCGCCCTGAGATATACGATGTAATCGAGGAACGTTCCGGTGTTGAAAGTCGTGAGCTTTACAGGGTTTTTAATATGGGAATCGGCTACATGATGGTTCTCGCACACGAGGATGCAGAGGCCTCTGTTAAGGCACTTGGTGAACTGGGTGAGGATGCGTTTGTCATAGGTGAAGTAACCGAAGGGAAATCCGAGGTCTTCATTAAAGGGATAGACTGTTGAAAAAGATAGGAATACTACTCTCCGGAAGGGGCAGCAACTTCAGGGCTATAAAGAAAGCTGTGGACAACGATGATATAAAAAATGCGGAGATCGCCGTTGTAATAAGCAATAAAGAGGACGCCGCAGGGCTAGCCTTTGCAAAAGAGCAGGGGCTTGATACCGTCTTCATAAATCACCAGGATTTTGCGGATAGAGAGTCCTACGACCGGGAGATAGTCAAGGAGCTCAACAGCCGTAACGTGGATCTAGTCTGCCTTGCGGGCTTTATGCGGATAATATCCCCATGGTTCGTGGAGCAGTTCGAGAACAGGATAATCAACATCCATCCCTCCCTCCTACCTTCATTCCCCGGGCTCGATGCCCAGAGGCAGGCCTTCGATTACGGAGTACGCTTCACCGGGTGCACAGTGCACTTCGTTGATGCGAAGATGGACAACGGGCCAGTGATACTCCAGAGGGTTGTTGAGGTAAAAGGGGATGATACTGCCGAAAGCCTCGCTGAGAGAATCCTTGAACAGGAACATAAAGCCTATCCGGAAGCGGTTGCTCTGTTCTGTGATGACCGCCTGCGGGTTGATGGAAGGAAAGTAAAGATAATATGAGAATTAGGGCGGCACTGCTTATATTCTTCTTAATAACAGCCGTTTGCTATGCCGGAGAGACTAAGATGCTTAACAATGGAGCGATGTTTACAGCCATAGAGAGGGATTTCACCGATACAGTTTCCATATCGATGTTCTTTCGAGGGGGGCTCGCCCGGGAGAATGAGTCGAATAACGGCATAGGCTCGCTTACAGCATCCGTATGGGTCAAGGGGAGCCGTCTGCTTAAAGAGGCTGAATTCTACGGAAGCTCGATAGGGGCCGGCGTTTCTCCGGATTTCTTCGAGGTATCCTTCTCCTCCACAGCGGAGAACCTGGACCGGTTCATCCCATCCCTTCGCAACTTTCTGATGAATCCGGAGTTTCCGGATGATGTGTTCGAACGAGAAAAAAGACTACATCTCACAGCCATTAAGGCCGTTAAGGATGACCCCAATGCTGTTGCCATGCGGGGCTTTTTCAGTGAGACCTACGGCTCTTCTCACTACGCCCTCACCACAGAGGGTAATGAGGAAGCGGTTTCAGCCTTAGAAATAGATGATCTCAAAAAGCATAAAGATAAGCTTATTCAGGGTAAAAACGCTTTCATCACCGTGGCTGGCAGCTTTACAGAAGAGCAGGTAAGGAAGCTGGAGGCTGTTTTTGCAGAGATACCCTCCGGTGAAGAGTTTCAGATATCGTGCAATGATACCGTCATAGAGAAGGATCGTCACATAGAAGAAGAGGACGAACGAACCCAGCAGGCCAAGATGTTCATGGGCTATACCGCTCCCGCCGCCTCCGATGAGGATTACACTGCTATAAAGGTTATGAGCGACATACTTGGCGGCGGGATGAGCTCCCGTTACTTCAGAGCTCTCAGGAAGGAGAAGGGGTACGCTTATTCAGTGGGTACGTTCTATGCATCCAGATTATGCCCTTCCAGATTTGTCGGGCATATCGGCCTGCAGTACGAGAACGTTGAGGATGCCGTTTCGACAATGGAGAGCATAAACAGGGGCTTCATCGATGACCTCGGCGAGGATGAGCTTGAGAAGGTTAAAAACTACATACTCGGCCGTGTGCTTATCGAATCCCAAACCAATGGAAAAGTTGCATGGTATAACAACTTCTTCATGAACGTAGGTCTCGGAGAGAGCTATCTTTCCAGCTATGTGGACAGGATTGAGAAGATTACGAAGGACGATCTCCGCCGTGCGGCAAAGATATTTGAGGGGCCGAAGACCTTGTATATCCTCAAATAGGTATGCGCCCGAAGGGAAGCGCCGAGTACTGTATATCCTGTTGCACTCGCCTAAACATGTTTTCAAAAGCCATGTAATGTGTTATTTTTTCAGGTTCATTCATCAAAAAAGGAGTTCCGGTTTTGGATCTAAATAGAGGCAGGGTTTTCCTGCTCATATGCGTTGCCGCTTTCAGTTTTTTATACGGGATCTTTACCGTTCCGCTGTTTGATCTGGACGAAGGCGCCTTCTCCGAGGCTACCCGTGAGATGATCAGAAGCGGAAACTACCTTACCACCTATCTTGAGGGGAAGCTCCGTTTCGATAAGCCTATCCTCATATACTGGTTTCAGGCCCTTTTTGCCAACATCTTCGGTATCCACGAGTTCGTATTCCGCTTTCCATCAGTGATTTCCGCATCGATATGGCTCACTCTCGTTTATCTTTTCACAAAGAGATACTACGGCGAAGTGAGGGCTTTCTGGGCGGGGATCGTTATGTCCTGCTCCCTTCTTGTTACCATAGTCGCCAAGCTCGCCATAGCGGATGCACTCCTTAATATGACGCTGGCCGCCTCCATGTTCAGCATATTCCTTTACAGGGACACCGGCGACAAACGATTTATTTACACCGCCCACGCCGCCATCGGCCTCGGCATACTCACGAAGGGGCCTGTTGCTATACTTATACCCTTTGCGGTGAGCTTCCTCTTCTTTCTTTCGGTGAAGGATCTGAAGAAATGGCTGGTGGCAGTTTTTAACCCCATGGGTCTTGCTCTGATGATAGGGATCGCCGCACCATGGTACGTGATGGAGTACATCGATCAGGGTATGAATTTCATCAACGGCTTCATCTTCAAGCACAATATCGGCCGCTTCTCCGACCCCATGGAGGGGCATGTGGGGGGAATCGGCTATTACGTACCCGTTATCATAGTCTCCCTTATGCCCTTTTCCACCCTGCTTTACAATATGTTCCGGCGTGTTAAGGAGATTTGGAGCACCGAGCTTGAGCGATATATGCTCATATGGTTTCTGTTTGTCTTCCTCTTCTTCTCCTTCAGCGGAACAAAGCTTCCGCACTATGTGCTCTACGGGATGACACCCCTCTTTATCCTTATATCAAAGATGTTTATCGATGCGAAGAACCCCCTTGCCTTCACTATACCCATACTTCTGTTTCTCCTTATAATGCTGGGGATACCCCTCTATCTACCCCCTTTCATTGCCGGAGTTGAGGACGAGTTCGCCAGAGCGGTTGCCGGAGCGATGATAGACAGGATGGAGATATTCTATTTCGCAACCGTAGGCGCCATGACCGTCTTCACCTTTGTCTCCCTCTTCATAAGACGCATCAGCATCCGCACCAGAGGCGTTGTCTTCGGCATCTTCATGCTCTTCTGCGCCAACGTTCTTCTAATGCCTATCCTTGGCGAAGCGAGGCAAAGGGGTGTTAAGGAAGCAGCTATATATGCAAAGGAGAGGGGGATCAGAGTGAATACATGGGGCTCACGAATGCCCAGTTTCAGTGTCTATTACGATGACATCCCTGGAAAGGAATACCCTAGGCCGGGGGAGTACTTCTTTACGAAGGTTGATAAGCTGGATAAAATAAACTACCCCTATGAAGTTATAAAGGAATGGCCTGCATATCGCCTTGTCAGGATTGAGGAGATGGAATGAAGCTTTCGGTTGTGATACCCCTGTTTAATGAGGAGGAGAGTGTTCCGCACCTCTTCGAGCGTGTTCGTGAATCCCTGGTCGGGATGGACTACGAGCTTATCCTTGTGGATGACGGCAGTGTGGATAAAACCGTTCAGATGGTTAAAGAGTATGCCGACAGCCGGACAAGGCTTGTCCGCTTCCGCAGAAACTTCGGGCAGACAGCCGCCATGGCTGCAGGGATAGATGAATCCCGGGGTGAGCTAATCGCCACGCTGGATGGTGACCTCCAGAACGATCCATCGGACATACCCCTCATGATAAATAAGCTCGAAGAGGAGGATCTGGACGTTGTGGCTGGCAGGCGTGCCAAAAGAAAGGACGGCATGCTCCTCCGTAAGATACCCAGCAAGATAGCGAACCGCCTTATTCAAAAGATGACAGGTGTTTACATACGTGATTACGGCTGTACGCTCAAGGTTTTCAGGAGCGAGGTAGCCAAGAACCTCGGGCTATACGGCGAACTTCACCGCTTCATCCCCGTTCTTGCGGACCTGCAGGGTGCGAAGATCGAGGAGATGGATGTTAAGCACTCCCCGAGGCTTTACGGAACCAGCAAGTACGGCATAGCCAGAACCACCAAGGTCATAAGCGATCTGATGTTTATGATATTCCTGAAACGCTACGGCCAGCGCCCTATGCACCTCTTTGGCTCCCTCGGATTCTTCAGCCTTGCCATAGGCCTTCTTATAGACTTCTACATGTTTGTGCTCAAGCTGTTCGGAAACGACATATGGGGCAGGCCCCTGCTTATACTGGGCGTTCTGCTCACACTTGGGGGCATTCAGCTTATCTCAACGGGTTTTATAGCGGAATCGATACTGAGAACGTATTACGAGTCTCAGGATAAAAAGCCTTATACTATCAGAGAAGTTCTGGATTTTGAAAAGGATCAGAGCGAGGCGTAGCGCTCGGCAACACCCAGTTCCTCAGCAATCTTCACAACGGCCGGAGGAACGAGCTCCTTCCAGCTCTCATCGCCGGCCTTTATGAGCCTGCGCACCTCTGTGGCTGTTGTAAACCTCTCCGCCATACTCCTCCGCCAGAGGATCTCCACCTCATACCCTACCTTCCGGAATATATCCACCTTCTGCTCACCCCATTCATCATAGATGGTTACATATACGGTGGCGGATTTGGGTACGTAGTACTTTATAAGATTCATTCGATGCACTGGAAACGGAACGGTCATAATACGCTCGGCGCCGATGCCCTCTTCGGCTAAAGCGGCCTGGATCATCATCGCCCTTTCGTAGTATGTGAGGGCATAGAGCCTCGGTTCCTCAAGGGTTATATACGGTTCAGCCTCTGCCGGGTCATCCTTGTAATCGATACTTCTGCTGAAATATGCGCGGGAGGGATCGGGGTCCGAAATGCCGATGAATAGAAAGTCGCACCGCTCGGCGCAGGCGAGCAGATACTCCATATGACCCTTGTGGATAACATGAAAACGACCCTGGGCAAGCCCGAGCCTTCTCATTCGTTCCTCTCCATGTAGGCGTGTAAAACGGATATGCGGTTTGCGGCGGTTTCGGCGAGTTCCCCGTTCATTGAAGCGCATCCCCTGTATAGGTCGAGTGCTTTTTGATAATCCTCGTTTATGTCTGCCATCCTTGCTGCGGCGTAGGCGTTGTACTCATCACCGGGGTTCAGCTCATAGGCTGCTGCGTAATGAACGGCTGCCTTCTCCGTATCCCCTCTCTGCTCTTTTATATAGCCCATGGTGTAGCTCAGCTTGCCGGTATCCTTTATTCCGTTCTTTTTGGCGAAATGTATAAGGGATTCTCCGCTGTAGTCACCACCGTGCCCTGCGAGGGCTGTGGCGGCTGTTGAGGTAATATCCTCAGTGAGCAGGTCGGCATTTTTAGTGAAGAGCATCCCAGCCTCTCTGTATCGCCCGTCCTCTGCGAGGGCTATGAAAAGGTTGTTGAGTATATCTCCGCTACGGTTGAGCCTAAATGCTTCCCTATAGTATTTGACCCCTTTGGCTGTATCGCCGGCACTCAGGGCGGCGTTCGCCATGTATACGAAACTGTTTGCACGGGAAGCGGGATCCTCGGCCCTTTGTCTCAGTTTTTCCGCTATCTTCCTGTCCTTCTCAGTCTTGTTATCTGCGGGGTCTTCCGCTTGAGCTTCTGTAGCAGGTTCCCCGGTGTCGGTATGCTCATCGTTCCGGCTTAGGGCATCCTCTTCTGCCCGGGCTTCTTCCTCTATCTCATCTTTGGTTGCATTTGCGGCCTTCTGCTGGATATCCTGCTTCCTTCGCTCTATGATAGCATTCGCATCAAGGGGGAGGTTGTCCATATTCTCTAAGCGCATTTGACCGACCTCTGTGGGTACATAGCTGTTTTCGTCCTTAGGCGGGGGTGAGGGGTTTGTCTCGGCAGGATTACTCTCTGGTGCGGCCTTTGTCTGCACCATAGCAGTGCTGTTTGCGGCTGAGTTTTCCCTTTGTTCAGCGGCACGCTGACGCTGGATCTCTGCCATGCGGCGTATAGTGTCCGGATCCGTTCCCGTTTGCTGATACGAAGACGTGTAGTACATGGCGGCGAAGTAGCCACCCGCTCCGGTCACAAGCATGACTGCCAGGGCGATGACAAGGCCGTTCTTGCGGCGCTTTTTCTTGCCGATGAGATTCATCATGCTCGGATGGACCTCTTTGGAGTCTTTACCACCCTTCTTAAGCTTTCGGAGGGAATCTATTATAAGGCTCATCGCATCACTTGCTAATCACGGTGGTTTTCAGAAATATAACAAGCTCTTTCTTGACCTTCCTCGTGGTCTTCGCCTTGAAGAGCATTCCGAACAGGGGGACATCCCCCAATACGGGGACCTTCTGTTCCTCGACCTCTTCGTAGTTGTCTATCATTCCGCCTAGTATAACCGTTTCACCGTCCATCACCTTTAGGATAGTTCCCGCCTCTTTCAGGTTGAGAACTGGGAAGCTGGCGGCGATGGCTCCTGAATCGTCATACTGAACCTTATCATCCTCAACGGTTGTGGAAACGGGGACAACGTTAAGGGTTATGGTTTTGTTATCGTTTATGAATGCGGTTACCCCAAGCATTATGCCGTCCAGAATGGTGACACGGTTGTAAGTGACTGTATCGTCCTCCCCCTCTTCACCCTGCTCAATGCTCTTCTCCCAGTACGGGATAAGATTACCCGAGGATATAAGGGCACTCTGACCGTTCACAACCCTTATCCTGGGATTGCCCAAGGTTTTTATCTCACCCTGCAGAGAGAGCATCTGCAGGACTCCGTCAAGGGTTCCACCTGTGGTCTGGGCGATGGAGGCAACGGGGGTTAGTCCGACGCTGTCCATGGTTCTGGAAGCTATGTCACCGAAGTTTTGAGAATAGCTTATCTTGTTGCCGTTAAATGCATTCTGCCAGTTTATCCCGTATGAATTTACATCATTAAGGATAACCTCCACCAGCTTCGCCTCTATGAGAACCTGCTTGGAGACCTCCTCCATAACGGTTTTTACGTATGTCCTCACCTTGTCCATCTTCTTTCGGGTGGTGGTTACGGTGAGTGTGCCTGTGAACATGTTGAGGTTGAACCCCTCCTCTCCGGAGCTCTGGGCTATAACACTACCCTCTGAACTGCCGGAGCCACCTTCACTTCCGGAAGAAGCGGGTGTTGTTTCTGAACTCCCCTCTTCACCCGTTCCGGCAAGAACTATGGAGGCTACGCCCTGGCTTATCTGTTCGTACAGATCGTTACGTTCCCTGGGATTGTTGAACTGCAGATTGAAGCCACCGGCGATGGTGCTGAGATCTTCGCTCGCACCTCCGATTATATCCCCGCCAAGCTTGGAGTTGTACTCTGTCGTGGAATGAACGTATGGAATCTTGAATGTCTCGGTTTCATAAGCCCTTATATTAAGCACATTTCCACGAATGGAGTAATAGAGCCCCGATGTCTCCATGATTATATCGAGGGCTTCGGAGGCGGGCGTCTGGGCGAGGTTTACTGTTACCTCCCTCCCTGTGTCTATCTCCGGATTTATCACAAGGTTCATACCTGTTTCTGCGGCTATCATGAAAAGAACAGCCGACAGCGATTCACGGGAGGCGTTTATGGTAACGAATTTATCCTCAAGGGGATCGATCTTCTTCATTGCTGGTTTAGGCGCAGGAGGGGGTGGCGGAGGAAGCTTAATCTTTGCCTTCTCCTCTTCCAGAACATCCTTAACATCCTTTCTGGGTTTTTCTGCCGAAGTCGGTTCCGGTACCTTAGCACATGAAATAAGCACAGCTGTGATCATGACAGCCGTCAGAAGTCTACGTATATCCATCTCTGCCCCCAGAGACCGTCCAGAAGGATCCGGCCCTCATCGAGTTCAATAATTGTCTCATTGTCTGAAATATCTTCGCCCTGCCTGTATATTCCGCCGTCTATTATAGCAAACTTTTTATCCATTCCAATAAATACTGAACTGAGTTTGTAGCCCGGTGCAGGGGGTATTTCTGCGGTTTCATTGTCCGTTGCTTCCGCTTTTTCAGGCACACGTTCCACGGTCTCTTCAACGGGCATGTTCTCCCTGATAAATTCCCTGTTTTCGAGGGAGAGGATAAAGGGCTCACTAGCAGTTCCCCGGAGGCTGAATACGTCACTATCTCCGCTTAGATCCTTGCTCACGATGCTTGTGAAGAAATTCATCTTTTTCGGGCTTATGGCAGAATCCGCCGAACGCACCATGGAGTTGAGCCCGGGGTTCACCCTGTTCTCTACCTCTGTAACTGCCAGATCCTTGAAGTAGTATGCCGCTGCAGGTATCAACAGGGGCAGGATAAGCATGATTACTTTCTTTTTGCTGAGCAGTTTAAGCCTGTCAAACAGCCTTCGGTTCATCCCCCATCCCCCTCTGTTTCAAGGAAGGGCTGTATGAATTCCACTGAGAATGTTACAGACCTTTCGTCATTGCGTTCGGTGAATGCGGTTTTCTCGATCCTTATCACCGGTGCGTTGGAGTTCTCCATATACTCAGCCAGACGGATAAAATCCTCCGGCTCCACAGGGGTGAAGCGAAAGTTCATCTTCGCGTGGAATGCACCGTTTTCTGCATTCATCCGTGATGTTATCGTTGCGCCATAATTCTGGCGGAATTCCTCAAGGTTTTCGATGAACCACTGCCTCGCCTGCTCGCGGTTAAAGGTCAGTATCCGCTCCGCCTTCGCCTTCTGGTTAAGCTCCTCTAGCTTCTTTTCAAGAGAGCCCAGCTTCATGGAGACCGAACGCTGGCGTATGCCTGTAAGCGCATTATCAACGGAACTGTTAACCGAGGCCAGAGCGAAGTATTCGAGCATAACAAAGGCAAGGAGTACGCACAGGACAACAAACAGCCTGTAATCCGTTCCCAGACGGTAGAGAGCCCTTATCATCGGCGTCTCCCCTGGTATTCATCCTCACCACGCTCCTCTTTGACTCGTCCTTCGCTGATTGTTATCTGTACCGATGCGGCGAGCCTGTTCATGTTGTACTTGCTTATGTCGTTAATCGTGTATTCACCGCTGTTTTTCAGGTCCTCGAGTGCTCTATCGATTCTGTCGTGGTAAGAGGTGAGCTCCTGTATGCTGGTGAAGTTCCTCGCTGCGTTTATCTCAACGCTCCTTGTTTTCCCTCCGTCCATGATAACCCTGTCGTACCCGGTTAGGGATATAAGCGGAGCGATCTTTGGAAGCAGGCGGAGGGGGCTTTTCTTCTTTGTGTCAATGATATCAAGATACTGTACATGGTAGCGGGATTCGCTGATATCAGGAACTTCAGCGCTTAACCCTGCAAGGGACTGCCTCAGGCGCATGGAGTTTATCTGCAATCTCTCCTTAAGTGCTCGAAACTCGCTGAGCATGCCGATATTCATTACAGTGAAAACAATAACAGCAGCAAGTATGGCAATGTTCAGTGCTCCGGTGAGCTTTCGGAAAACCCTTTCACGGATTATTCTCTGCGGAGTGAAGTCGCTCTCGGAGCCGCAAAGGGCGGTTCCGATTGGAATGAGAAGATCGTGGAACACAGACATTCCGCATTTCTTCACAAGTCTTCCAGGAGCCACAGTCTCCGGTTCTTTTCCGGCGAATTCATTCACCATGGTAAAGAGGGGTTCCATGTTATGAAGGAGACCGCTCAGTACTATGTGATCAACATTTATCTGCCGGTTCTGGCTTACGTACATGTACGTGAGATTTATATTCTCATAGTAGAAATTCAGCTTATCATCATCGGATTCGAGGTTTGCCGGTATGGGTGTTGTCCTCGAATAGATCAGCTTATCTCCGAAACTTATGACGATAAGAAGTTTCTCCCTGTCTGCAAATGCCTGGAACACAAATTTGTTGCCGTGGTAGTAATTGCTCACAGCGGCAAGGGAGAAATGGGATAGTGTGAAAAGGCTTACATTCTTTTTACCCGCTTCGCCAAGCCCGATGTCATCCTCAAAAACGTGCTGGGGAACCATGTATACATCGAGCTTGAGTGTGGAGGCATCGGGTGCATCTTCATGGGCTTCGCTGTATACGGAGAGATAATCATTCTCAGGATTAAGGCTCTCTGCCATTTTACTACGGATCATTGACTGAACAGCCTGTGGATCCTTAACAGGCGGGATTTCCACTGTTCCTGTAACAGCATCGAAATAGTCCGTAGCGATACGGATTCCGCTCCCCGCTGTAATCTGTTGGAGGCGACCTGTATGTGTGCTATAATGATTTTTGAGGATAAAGCCGGAACCGCTTTTGCTAAGCACTGCGGCCTTTACCTTTCTATCGGACCCGGCTACTTCCAGCGACACGAATTGCATAACTAAAAATACATTAAGGATAGAATAAATCAATAAAAGAAAAAGTGAAAACGACATGAAAAGGATTCTTCTTGCGGAGGATGATCTCCCTCTGCGCAAACAGATCTGTTTCAGTCTAGAGATGGAATATGAAATTAAAGAGGCCTCAAACAGAAAAGAGGCTCTCTGTCTGCTTGGCGATTTTGAGCCGGATATCGCCATTGTGGATCTAGGGCTTCCCCCCTCGGAGAATACTCCCGATGAGGGAATAAAGCTTATGCAGGATATTCAAGAAAATTCCAGATGTAAGATTATCGTACTTACGGGGCAGAAGTCTAAGGAAGCTGCCCTACAGTCTATAAAGACAGGCACCTTCGACTATATAATCAAGCCGGTTAATATGGAAAAGCTTATCTTCTCCATCGAACGGGCGATTCTTTTCATGGAGACTGAGAGAGAGATTGAGCAGGAGGGTGTTGAGAAGATATCTTTCAATATCAAGATGGGTGAAGGGCTCCAGCCTCTTAGGGAGGAGGCGGAGAAGAGCCTCATTATAAAAGTGCTTAAGGATAACGAATTCAACGTTTATAAATCTGCAAAAATCCTCGGGGTTAAGAGGGAAAGCCTTTACTATTTCATTAAAAAGTTCGGACTGGAGCGCTGAGGCATGCTTAGCAAGCTCTATCCATTCATTATCCTTTCCGGCGTTCTTATTATAGGCGTCAGCCTGTATTACGGATACTACGCAGGAAGGATGCTTCGAAAGCTCCTTAGTCTTATTAGATACAATGAAAAATCGGGGTATGATCCGGTTACCTTCGCCGAGGGGATGGGTGAATACCTGAGCCAGATGGGGATCAAAGACTACGCCTACTATTTCTCCTATCTGGGAATAGAATTCGAGAAGCCGAAGAGGCTGAACATAGAAGGTAAGTCAAAGTTCCTTGTGGATAATGATTTTATGGTTTATGTCGAGATTATTCCCGCCTCGGATAAATGGGAGAACAAATACTCAAACAACCTTATACTAGAAACCCTCTTTCATATCTTCAAAACCGATGTGCTTGTAAAGATAACAAGTATAAACACTACATTCAGCAACCTTGCTAAGATCCAGAGCTTTCTGCACCACGATATGAAGAACCTTGCCCAGTTTATCAAAACCCTTGTATACAACCTCGACAGGGTCGATTCCACAGAGGATGAAAAGCGCCTTGTCAGCTATCTCAAGGAAACCTCACCGGCACTCCTGGGCAGGGTAAATAAGGTCTTCTCCACCCTGGAGCTGGAAAGCAGGGGGGAGATAGAGAACAGGCTGTTCAGTTTAAAGCAGCTGGTTGAGGAAACCGCCGCAGTTTACCATTTAGTGTGCAGTATAGAGGGTGATTCTGAGCTTTACGGGGATGAGCAGTCACTCGGGATGGTTTTCGATAATTTGCTGAAAAACATATATGAAAAATCACTGGTAGAGGACCTGGACTGCTCCGTGTCCATCTTTGAGAGAGGGGGCTATGCCATTGTCCGCATCGATGATACAGGAACACCTGCTGAGAATCCGGAACGCCTCTTTGAACCCTTTTATACAACAAAGCAAGGAGGACTAGGCGTGGGTCTTTATCAGACAAGGCTAACAGTAACCTCAATGCAGGGTAAACTCAGTGCCTATGCAACAAACGGTGGAATGCGTTTTGAGTTGAGCCTCCCTAAGGGAACACCTGTTGATGGGTAAAATCAATTTACATATTGATGCTTTACACGTATGAGGCTAATGTCGGGATAAGAAAATATATCTAGACACCTTTGGAGGCATTTTATGAACAGAAAGGGTTTTACCCTTGTTGAGATGGCAATTGTACTGGTTATCATCGGAATCATCCTCGGAATGGTAATGAAAGGAAAAGAGCTTATACAGGGTGCGAAGGTTAAAAACTTCGTCACCGATGTCAGAAGCCTTGAAAATATGCAGTTCACTTTCTATGAGCGGTTCAATCGTTTCGCAGGCGACTGTGACAACGATGGTCTTGTGGACGAAACCGGCCAGAACAACGGTATTGGAACGATAAACAACACCCCCGCAGGTCTCTGTGCTGACACAAACACATCAAACGATCCGGATCAGGCTTTTAGTGAGCTCGAGGCGGCAGGAATCCTTCCTACACAGGCAAACGATCAGCATGCACAGTTCTCCGATGGTCTTGGCTTTGCCTACTATGCAGAGTATGGCGGTCTTAACGTTATCGTTGTGCGGGGCGTACCCTGCTATGCGGCTCAAACCCTTGACTCTGTGATTGATAAGGCCATCGACGGCACAGACGGACGTGTTCGTGAAGAGGACGACCAAACATGGACGGCTGGTGGTTGCGCAGATATAAATGCAGATACAGTAGACCTTGCTTACTATTTCGATAGAGCACCCTAAAAGTTAAATATATCTACATCTGACTCTTTACAACCTCACTCGGAGAAGGGAGCCTTATGGGCTCCTTTTTCTATTTTATGTATGGAATTTGCCTTGGTCTGATTTTATCTATGGAATTTCCATGGACGGGAAATTCCATAGATTAAATAGAATGACTAATTCCCCAGATTACATCAAAGCCTAAGGAAGCTTAAAGTCCTCCTGATTGCTCCTGATGGTAAGCACCGGGCAAGAGGCCTTTCGCACAACCTTCTCCGCCGTTGAGCCGAAGAGAACATGCTCCAACCCACTGCGTCCGTGTGTACCGATAACTATCATATCTGCACCGGACTCCTTAGCATGCTTGATTATTTCCACAAAGGGTGTCCCCTTCTTGAGAGTGTAAGTGTATTCAATATCACCTAGTTCGCCGGATTCTTCCACAAATTTCTTCATTTCCTTCTTTGCTCCCTCCTCAATATCCACAGAAAGGTTCTGCATTGTTACCTGAGGGAGATAGAACGAAACTACCTGGGTTTCATCGAACATAACGTGTAGAATCTCGAGTTGGGCACCGCACATCTTCGCCATGCTTACAGCATAGTCAAAGGCCGTCCTGGAGGGCTCGGAAAAGTCGGTTGGGTAAATAATCTTTTTGATATCTTTCATCATCTGCCTCCGTTAGAAAGGTGGCCAGCTATTAAAATAACCGCCCTTTATTTATATTATAATCCTTTGGCAGATGTGTGCAAACATGTTCAGCTTAATACGCCACTTATTGTTTCTAAAAGTGTATCATAGTTGAAGGGTTTGTAGACAACATCAAGGGCGCCCATCTGGAATGCGGAGAGCATGCTGGCAATATTTTCATTACCGGTAATAACGATAACAGGCATTTCGTCCCCAGCACTGCGGATCGTGTGGAGGAACTGTAAACCGTCGGCAGCGGGCATCATGAGATCCGTAACCACCAGGTCGAACTCCTCCTCCTTGAGCTTATCAAGAGCGAAGAGGCCATTTTCGGCAGTTTCGACGCTAAAACCGCTCCCTTCAAGGAGCTTTGCGAGACCTTCCCGCTCATCCCTGTTGTCTTCGACTAGCAGTATTCTTTTGTCCATTCAGATATCCCCGAAGAGCGTCCTGAAGTTCTCCTCAAGTCTGTGAGCAAGCTCCTGCAAGCTGAGTCCCTTCTCAGCACAAACCGTTTCTGCTGTGAATACGGTTCTCGCCGGCTCGTTTGTTTTCCCTCTGTAGGGCATTGGAGCTAAGTAGGGACAGTCTGTTTCAATGAAAAGCCTTTCTGCAGGAACATACTTCAGTGTTTCACGCAAATCGTCTGACTTTTTGTATGTAACGGGACCAGCATATGAGATGTAGAAGCCATTATCCAGCGCCCAGCGGAGAAAGTCTTTATCACCATTGAAGCAATGGATAATCCCGTTTCTCTCACGTGAACCAATGATTGGATCCATAACATCCATACAGCGACTGGTTGCGTCCCTATTGTGTATTATAACAGGTTTTTCCTCTGCCACAGCCAAATCAAGAAGAATTGCAAAAACATCTTCCTGTCTTTCCTGGGGTGAGTGGTTCCTGTAAAAATCCAGACCTATCTCACCTAGGGCTATAACCTTGTCAGATCTAAGCATAGCCTCGAACTCGTGGAGCATTGATGTTTTGAATCCTTCCGCATCGTGGGGATGAACACCCACAGCGGCAAAGACATTCTCAAAATCATGCGCAACCTTAACAGCCCTGCGGCTGTCCTCGAGATCTATACCTATGGTTACTATACGTTCAACACGGCATTCAGCCGCTCTTTTTACAACATCCTCAAGCTCTTCGCTAAGAGGCGGAAAATGTATATGTGCATGGCTGTCTGTAAAAAAGCCATCGATGGAGGCCAACTCCTCCATGAACTCCTCAAACTGCCGGCCTTCCTTCTTGGAAATCATATCCTATCCGTATATCTTCACCGACACAAAACATCTCTTCACATTTTGCAACCAGTGAATATTACTACTTTTACGCCCCGTGTGTCAACAGAACGTTGTTTATTTTATCTGTGTACCCACAGGCACATCCTCAGGGAGCTCGACAACCTGATGCTTCTCCCCATCGAAAGCGGCAAGAACCATACCTTGGGACTCAACACCCATAAGCTTGGCGGGCTTGAGATTCGCTACTACAGAAACCGTCTTACCAACGAGTTCTTCCGGCCTATAGCTCTTTGCGATTCCGGCCACGATGGTTCTTGGTGCGGGATCGCCAACGTCTACCTTGAGCTTAAGCAGTTTGTCTGATTTCTTTATCTTCTCACCCTCAAGTATCTTTCCGGCCTTTATCTCCATGCGCAGAAACTCTTTAAAATCGATGAGCTCTGCCTCTTTCTCCTTCTCCGCCTTCTTCTCAGCATCGGAGGGTCCTTTTTGGTTCTGCACCTTCTCAAAGACCTCCTTTTCATCGAGCCTGGGGAAGAGTTGCTCACCCTTGCCGAGCTTGGCTCCGGAGGGGAGTTTACGTAGCTTCTTAAGCTCCTCTACGGGTGCCGGCTCCACCTTTTCGCTAACACCAAGCTGCTTGCGCATCTTTGCGGCTGTTTCGGGCATGAAAGGCTCTACGAGGATAGAAAGGAGCCTTGCTCCATCGAGAATATTATACAGCACAGAGCCGAGACGCCCTTTCTTAGACTCGTCTTTGGCAAGGGCCCAGGGCTGCATCTCGTCGATATATTTATTGTAAAGCCCCACCAGCTCCCATATGGACATCAGGGTCTTGTTAAAAGCCAGGTTGCTGATGTGTTTGTCAACGTTATCGAATACCTCTGATACCTTCTGGTCAAGGGCATCATCCGCAGGATCCGGATCGGAATATTCGGGGAGAACTCCGTCAAAATATCTATTGAGCATACCGAGTGTGCGGTTCAGCAGGTTTCCTAGATCGTTTGCAAGATCTCCGTTCACTCTGTGCACCAGAGCTTTAAAGGAGAAGTCTCCATCCAGCCCGAAGGGGACCTCCCTGAGCAGGAAGTAGCGTATTGCATCCACGCCGAAGGTCTCCACAAGCCAGTTCGGCTCGATAGCGTTACCAAGGGATTTGCTCATCTTCTGACCCTCAACGGTCCACCATCCGTGGGCATAAACCCTTTCGGGCAGGGGTATTCCGGCACTCATGAGCATTGTGGGCCAGTAAACCGTATGGAAACGAAGGATATCCTTACCCACAAGATGGTAGCTCGCAGGCCAGTATTTCTGGAACTTTTCACCCTCGTTCTTGTAGTCGAGGGCGGAGATATAGTTTGTAAGTGCATCTATCCATACGTATATAACGTGCTCCGGGTCATCGGGTACGGGTATTCCCCATTTGAAGGTTACCCTGCTGACAGAGAGGTCACGAAGCCCTTCACGAACAAAGGAAAGGATCTCGTTCCTTCTGGATTCCGGTTGGATAAAATCGGGGTTATCCTCGATGTGCTTAAGGAGCTTGTCCCCGTATTTGCTCATGCGGAAGAAATAGCTCGGTTCCTTGAGCCGCTTTGTCTCCCTGCCGCAGGAGGGGCAGCAGTTGCCGTCGAGAAGCTGGGTCTCGGTCCAGTAGGTTTCGCAAGGGGTACAGTACCATCCCTCGTAATGGTCGAGATATATATCTCCGTTCTCCTTCATCTTCATGAAGATTTTCTGGACGGCTTCCTTATGGCGGTCATCCGTAGTACGGACAAACCCGTCGTTCTGTATATTCAGGTTTTTCCAGAGGTCTTCAAAACGCTCCACAACGCTATCTGCCAGCTGTTGGGGTGTAATCCCTCTCTTTTGGGCGGCCTCTTCTATCTTCTGCCCGTGCTCATCGGTTCCTGTGAGGAAGTATACATCATGCCCGGTCATCCGCTTGTATCTTGCGGCGGTATCGCATGCTATGGTGGTGTAAGCATGCCCTATGTGGGGTACATCGTTCACATAGTAGATCGGGGTGGTGATATACCATGGTTTGCCGGTCATATATCTCCTCCTTCCTTCTCAGCCATATCTTTAAGTTCCACAACCTCTGCTCCATCCTCGCTTTCGTCGTAGCTCTCCTTTTCGTAAAGGAGGCAGCACATAAGCCTCCCGCATACGCCGGAGATCTTTGTGGGGTTAAGGATAAGGTTCTGGTCCTTGGCCATCTTTATGGATATATTATCGAATTTTCTAAGAAACGTGGAACAGCAGAACTCCTTGCCGCAGAGCCCGAAACCGCCGAGCATTTTTGTGGCGTCACGAACACCTACCTGGCGCATCTCGATCCGTGTTCTGAAAACACGGGCAAGATCACGCACCAAAGCACGGAAATCCACACGGCCGTCCGCTGTAAAGAAGAAGGTCAGCTTGCTTCTGTCGAGCGTGTATTCCGCCTTTAGCAGCTTCATCTCAAGCTCGTGCTTCACTACAAATTCTTTACACGACTTAAAAGCCTTCGGCTCTTCCTCTTTATTCCTCTTCGCATTCTCAAGGTCTTCCTCGGTGGCAAGGCGTATAACACGCTTCATTTCCTTAGGGTTATCTGCCACCACAGGACGGGGAGGTAGCACTACCTGTGCGATATCCTCACCTTTTTCCGTTTCCACAACAACGTGTTGGCGGAGTTTTGCATCAACACCTGCGGATAAAAAATCGTATATTTTACCGGCGGGTTTAAAGGAAACCCCCGTAGCCTCAATCTCTTTCAAGAATTACCTCTGCTGTTTTTATGAACAGGTCGAATTTGAATATTTCGAGGTTAACATTATAGTCAAGCCTTCTCAAAATTTCCAGTAAATAGTTGGAAAAGCTTAATAGAAGCGGGTCTCCGCTCTCTCGGTACCTATCGCTCAGCCACCTGTACAGGGTTGAGCAGAAGAGGCGTATGTCGTCCTTTTCCTTAAGCGTATCTATATGACGATACAGGGTTTCTCCATCCATATCACCAAAGGGGAGACCGTGGTCTGCAATGCCCATATCCAGAAGATACAGCGCATAGGATACAGAACCCGAAGCCAGCTTAACAGCCTCATCAAGCCCCTCTGCATCGGGGCGGATATCCTCCACAACAGTGCGGACATCCTCATCGGTGAGGGCGGAGAAGTCTACCTGAACGCACCTTGACCTGATTGTGGGGAGGATTCTGTCATATTTATCGGTTATTAGAAAGAAGAAAGTGTCCGCGCCTGGTTCCTCAAGGGTTTTAAGGAAAGCGTTGGCGGCAGTCGCCTCCATAACATGGGCGTTATCTATTATAAACACTTTGCACTGTGCAGAGAGAGGGCTCATATAGGCCTGGGAGTTGAACTCCCGTATGGTCGCAACGGGGATCTTCTCCTCCTCTGCTATATGTAGATCGGGGTGGTTCTTCGCCTCAACCTTCGGGGCGTGGTTGCAGTCCGTATCCGCCATGAAGGCATCTGCCCCGCAGAAAAGCCCCCTTGCAAGCTCCAGAGCAAAATGCTTCTTCCCGCTCCCCTCTTTTCCACTGAATATGTATGAATGTACGAGCTTATTGTTTTGGAGAGCCTTGCGGAATATCTCCCGCTCCCGTTCATGCCCCTGATGTCTCATTGAAGGTGTTCCAGAATCCTTTTGAATACATCATCCTCACTTCCAGAGCCGTTCACAACCTCGCAGAAGCTGTGCTCATCGGCGAAATCGAGGAAGCCTCGTCGAACCTTCTGGAAGAAGCCGGAACCGAGCATTTCAAACTTTCCCTCCGCCTCTTCGGTTCCTGTGGCTCTCAGCCTCTCCACAGCACGACCCACGCATACCTGGGGATCAGCATCCACAATAACAGCCAGATCAGGAACCCTCCGCAGGGATATCGCCTCAAGGGCATCGTATGCGTCCCTTCCAATACCTCTGCCGTGAACCTGATAGGCAAAGGTGGAGGCTGTGAAGCGGTCGCTTATGACAACCTTTCCCTCATTGAGGGCCGGCACAACGACCTTGGCAAGGTGCTCAACCCTGTCTACAAAAAAAAGCATAAGCTCCGATTCGATCTCAAGTTCGTAACGTTTTGAGAGAAGACGCTCCCGCAATTCCGCACCGAGATCGGTTCCGCCTGGCTCACGGGTAAGCAGGATCTCCCGTCCCTTATCGGCATAATACTTTGCAAGCCGGAGGCACTGGGTGCTTTTTCCACACCCGTCCAGACCGTCCAGTGCTATATAAAGTCCTTTATCATTGCTGTGCGCAATCAGTGGGATCCCCCTGCAGTTTCTTTACCGTGTGCTCAACGGCCGCCGCCACAGCCTCAAAATTCTCCCTTGCCGCCTTGGGGCTTCCGGGGAGGTTTATCACGAGGCTGCTACCCATTGTACCGCAAACTGCTCTGGATGTAATGGCTGTGGCAACCTTTTTGTAGCTTTCCATCCGCATTGCCTCTTCAAAGCCGGGAAGACGGCGTTCAATAAGCTCAAGCGTAACATCGGGGGCGATATCACGTGGCGCAACGCCTGTGGAGCCGTTGGTTATTATTATGTCGAATCCCTGGAGTTCGCTCATGTACTTGAGAGTGTTGCGGAGCTCCTCCTTATCATCGGGGATAAGTTCAAGGCGGGTGTATGTAACGTTGAGGTTTTCCTTGAGATACTCCACAAGCATAGGACCCGTTTCATCAACACGTTCACCACGGCTACCCTTGTCGCTGAGTGTGATAACAGCGGCACTGAGACCTTTCTTAGGAAGTTTTTCCACCTCATCGCCGACCTTGATCTCACCGTTACCTGAAACAACGCCAAAGATACCCTCTCGCGGCATGACGCATGTTCCTGCGGCGTAGTATATGGCGCATTTATTATGGCAGAGCTTGCCCAGCTGGGATATGGTGAACTCTACATCCCCTACCTTCAGCCTTTCGCCAACCTTCATGGAGACAAGATCCACCCCTTCGGTGGTGATATTCTCCGCAAAGTCGCCGCCGCTCACATCAATGCCGCTTTTACGCATCTTATCGATACTTTCTTCGGCGAGGAAACTAACCTGCCTGTGCCATTTGCCAGCGTGAGCATCCCCCTCTATGCCGAAATTGTCTATCATATTTGCTTTATCTACATTGCTTTTCTGTACGCCCTTCTTCTCGCTCGTGCTTATATAAAGAATCTTACCCACGCTGTCTCCTTGCATGCGGCAATTTCAGCCGTTATTATTTAGTTTTCCTAGCAAAATAGTTAAAATGTAATACCTTGTCAATAAACGCTGAGTCGGAGGCCAATATGCGAATATATGAAAACAACCCGCTCTCAATAGGGAATACACCCCTCGTAAAGCTTAATAAGATAACCAAGGACCTCGGCAACACATTCCTTGTCAAGATAGAGGGGAGAAACCCCGCCTATTCTGTTAAATGCCGTCTCGGAGCCGCCCTCATATGGGATGCGCTGGAACGCGGCGTGATCAAAGATAACACGTCTATCATAGAACCCACCAGCGGTAATACGGGTATAGGCCTTGCATATGCGGGCGCTGCCCTCGGTATTAAGGTTACCCTCGTTATGCCCGACACGATGAGTGTTGAACGCAGAAAGATGATGAGCGCCTTCGGTGCAGAATTCATACTCACACCCGGCGCGAAAGGGATGAAAGGCGCTGTAGAGCATGCCACAGAGCTTGCAGAAAACGAGCCGGACAGATACTACATGCCCCAGCAGTTCAAAAATCCAGCGAACCCTGCCATCCACCGCAAAACCACAGGACCCGAAATCTGGGATGATACCGACGGGGAAATTGATGCTTTTGTTGCAGGTATAGGGACAGGCGGAACAATCTCCGGCGTATCCCAGTACATAAAGCTTGATAAAAGGAAATCGATTATTTCAATTGGCGTCGAGCCAGAGGACAGCCCTGTTATTCAGCAGACACTTAACGGAAATGAACTACAACCGGGTCCGCATAAGATACAGGGTATCGGTGCTGGGTTCATACCCGAAACCCTCGACCTCGACATGATCGACAAAATGGTACAGGTGGGTAACGATGAGGCGATTGAATACGCTAAAAGACTGACAAAAGAAGAAGGGATCATCTCAGGAATATCCTCCGGTGCTGCAGTCGCCGCCGCCATAAAGGCCGCTAAAGAATTGGAGATGGAGAAAAAAAATGTCGTAATAATCCTGCCCGACTCTGGAGAACGCTACCTGTCTATGGACGTACTAACCTGAATCAACAACCTAAAGGGGGTTTTTAGGAGGATATTTTCAATGGTTTTTTTAAGGGGAACTTTCAGGGAACAAAGCTCCCCTTAATATGTATCTTACATTACTCGTACGGTTGTTTATTACCCTGACTATTTCCCATACACACTAGGCTTACGAATTAAGTATTTTCATGTGTTGGGCGTCGTAGCGCAGCCCCTTTACTTCGTTCGGGTCGATGGCTTCATCGAGGGTTTTCACAATCTCGCTGCTGAGGCTTAGTTTTGCCGCACCGATGTTATCCTTCAGGTATTTAATCTTCTTTGTACCCGGTATGGGAACCATGTCCTCCCCTTTGGCGATAACCCATGCAAGGGCCAGTTGTGCAGGTGTGCATCCTATTTCGCCTGCGATCTTCTCAACCTTCTCAACCAGTTTAAGGTTTGCCTTCATGCTTTCTTCAGAGAATCTGGGATTTTGCCTGCGGAAATCGTCTTTGTCGAGGCTGTCCTGTGATTTGATAGCACCGGTCAAAAAGCCTCTTCCGAGGGGGCTGTACGGCACAATGCCTATGCCCAGTTCACGGCAGGTATCGAGTATCTCCCCTTCGATATCCCTCGTCCAGAGTGAATATTCTGACTGTAGTGCTGTGATTGGGTGTACTTTATACGCCCTTCGAAGAGTCTCTGCACCCATCTCAGACAGTCCCAGATAGCGAACCTTACCCTCCTTAACAAGCTCGGCCATGGCACCCACGGTCTCTTCGATTTCGACCTCGGGATCCTTCCTGTGGTTATAGTACAGGTCAATGGTATCAATGTTGAGGCGTTTCAGGCTTTTTTCGCACGCCTCCTTCACGTATTCCGGGCGACCGCATATGCTTCTTTTTGTAGGATCCTCACTCCGGACAATGCCGAATTTGGTTGCGATCTCGAAGCTGTCCCTCCTGCCTTTCACAGCCTTGCCCACAAGTTCTTCATTTGCACCATTGCCGTACATATCTGCCGTATCAAGGAAGGTGAGCCCTCGCTCCAGAGCTTCGTGGATAACCTTGATAGATTCGCTGTCATCACCTTTGCCGTAGAATTCGCTCATACCCATACAGCCAAGGCCGATTTTGCTGACAACAAGTCCCTGAGTTCCAAGCTTTCTTCTTTCCATTGTCTCCTCCTTAATAGTAAACTACACTGTGTAGTTTACTATTGTGATCGTGATTTTGTCAATGAACAGGTCGATTTTTATATATATTTTACATATAATCTGTGTCCGAAGGGGTAAGGATGAAGGATAAGGATATTAAAACCGTTTCTGAGATAAAGAGGGAGTCTATAACGGAGGCAGCTGCCGAGCTTTTTCTTAGCAATGGCTTCGGCAGTGTCAGCATGGATGAGATCGCCTCTAAGGCGGAGGTGTCAAAGCGAACGGTTTACAATCACTTTTCGTCAAAGGAGATGCTTTTCGCCGAGGTTGTTCGTATGACATGGAGCCGTCTGGAGGCTCCGGAGCTAGATCCCTGCTCGGATACTCCGGTGGCTGTAGAACTGAAATCCTTCAGTATCAAGCTCCTTGAACTCCTTCGTTCCGAGACATTTACCAAGCTTCTCCGTCTTGTTATGGGCGAGGCTGGCCGGTTTCCGGTGCTTAATGAGATGTACTCAGAGAACAGCGTTCGACCCATGCTCGCAACTTTGGAAGAGTACCTGAAGCTCAAATCGGAGCAGGGGCTTTTGAAAATAGATGACCCCGCTCTTGCATCCCAGCAGTTTCTTGGGATCATTAAGGAGTCTCTCTTCTGGCCCGTCCTCCTAGGTATATATCCAAGACCGGAGAAGAAGAGGGAGCAGGAGATTATAGACAGCTCAATAAAAGCTTTTTTCAAGATTCACGGCAATACGTAGGTAAAAGCCCCATCCCCAGATATTTATTACTTCACAGCGCCGCACTTGGTTCCTGTCCATGCGGTTCAGCAGGCAGTTAATAAATCTCAGTAATTCTCCGCATTGATAAGCCTCGGCGTGTTGGATATCTTTTGAAAAACCAGTGTAAAATCATAGGGAACATTGGCTCCGGTAATACAATTTTCATAACTCAACGTCATGAAATGTTCATCTATAATTTCGTGGTAATTGTTTGTGCAGTTCTGGGCGTCCATTAAGAAGCTGTCCGGATCAATAGATTCGTATCTCTTCAGCCGCAACAGTGCCCCCACCTGGTACTTAACAGAGGATTGGTCGTTATCCGTATCGATGCTCATCTCACCGAAACACATATCCCCCTCGTCGCAGATGTACTCACCTTCGAAGGAGTCGAGCCTGTATTCCTCAAGGGTGTAAAAGCCATTGTAAGTTTCGAAGTCTGCATAGGAAAGTGAGCGGACATCGGGTTCGCTGTTCTCGTTGGGGGGCTTGTCGAATGGTGAGCTGTACTCAGATTCCTCCGCTGCGCATGCAGATATAATGGCAAACATAACAATGATCAGAAAAAAGTGTAGTGCAGATCTCATCTCCGCTTTCCTCCGGTGACTTCTCATGGAGCCGATTTTTCGACGGTTCCATGGCTCAAGATCCTAAACCTCAGCCCATTATACATACACTAATAGAAAATGACATTCACATTTATAATGAGATTATGAGTATATCCTTCTTTGACATATGTTTATAGTTACATTTATTTTTGTCACATATGCACAATTTTATGTCAAAAAGAAAACTCTTTATTTAAATCGCTCAGCTTGTATAATAATTAGTTCTAAGAATAATTATCAGCCAGAATAACCATAAAAGAATAATTAAAGATATAAGGAGAATACCGACATGAACATGCAGCAGATGATGAAACAGGCTCAGAAGATGCAGAAGAAGCTTGAGGAGGCCCAGGAAGAGGCAGCCAAAGAAGTTGTTGAGGCCTCCGCCGGCGGCGGTATGGTTACCGTTAAGGTTAACGGCAAGAACGAGCTACTTGACATCAATATTGAGAAGGAAGTGGTTGATCCCGAGGATGTGGACATGCTCCAGGACCTCATTGTCGCCGCTGTTAACGAAGGGATGACAAAGGCTCAGGAAACCGTGCAGGAGAAGCTTTCCAGCGTAACAGGCGGTATGAATATTCCGGGACTGTTCTAAAAAGCCCGGCTCTTAAAAGGGCTTTATGATACGAAACAGAATATTCGAGAACTGTCTTCATGAGCTTTCCCGTCTGCCCGGTATAGGAAAGAAAACCGCCGGGCGACTGGCACTGCATATCCTCAAGATGAAGGACGAGGATGTTAAGCGTCTCGCTGAAAGCATAACCACCCTTAAGGAAAAAACCGTCTTCTGCAAGCTTTGCGGCGGTATTTCAGAGGGTGAGCTCTGTTCCATATGCAGTGATCCATACAGGGACAAGTCCAAGATCTGCGTTGTAGAGGAGCCGAGGGATATATTTATCCTTGAGGCAACGGGCTCATTCACAGGCCTTTACCATGTTCTGGGGGGAAAGATCTCTCCTCTGGACGGCATAGGACCCGATGAGCTGAACATTGCGGATCTGCTTAAAAAGGGAGCCTCGGGCGAAATCGAAGAGGTGATTATCGCTCTTAACCCCGATGTAGAGGGGGAAACAACGGCTGTTTATATCTCACGCCAGCTGCAGAACTATCCCGATATATCCGTAACCAAGATCGCAAGCGGCGTACCCATAGGCTCCCATCTGGAATATACCGATGAGATAACCCTATTGAAAGCATTGGAAGGCAGGACACGAATCTAATCTTTATAAAGGTGAAGAAGTGTCCAAAGAGATTATTATAAATTCAACGGTGAACGAGTGCCGTGTTGCTGTTCAGGAGAACGGCAACACCTCGGAACTCTTTATCGAAAGGGAACACAGCAAAAACGTAGCAGGAAATATATATAAGGGGAAGATCGTCAAGGTTCTCCCCGGCATCCAGTCCGCCTTTGTGGATATCGGCCTGCATAAGGCCGCATTCCTCCCCGTGGCGGATGTTTATGTGGAAAACGGCGAGAGGGTAAGCTTCCTTGAGAAGAGCGTAGATGGAAGCATAGAGGACGAGGCGGATATTGATATCGACCAGCACCGCCCACCCGCCGGAGACCTTCCCCCGATACAGGAACTCCTCACAGAGGGGCAGGAGATCATCGTTCAGGTGGCCAAAGAGGCCATCGGACAGAAGGGCGCAAGGCTCACTACCCATCTCACCGTACCCGGACGCTATATCGTGCTTATGCCCGGCTATGAGCATGTGGGTGTATCCCGCAAGATCGAGGGTGAGGGCGAGCGTGAGCGTCTGCGGAAGATCCTCAAAGAGATAAAACCGGAGGGTATGGGTCTTATAGCCAGAACCGTCTCTGCGGATCGTGATGAGGAGGAGATCCATGCGGATCTCGACTATCTCCTTCGCTTCTGGGGGAAGATACGTGAGCGTATGAACAGGGTTAAGGCCCCTTCACTCATCTATGAGGATCACGACCTCATCTTCCGCACACTGCGGGATGTGGTGAACGAAAGCGTCAGCCGCATCATCATAGACAACAAGTCCGACTATCTTAAGATGAAGACCTTCCTCAGGGAGTATATGCCCGACCTGCGGGTGGATGTCTCATTGTATGAGAACGAGCTCCCCATCTTTGACCACTACAACATTGAGATAGAGATAAACCGTCTGCTGGATAAAAAGGTATGGCTTAAATCCGGTGGTTACATTGTTATCGATCAGGCGGAAGCGCTCACGGTTATCGATGTGAACACTGGCAGATACGTGGGCAAGCGCAACTTCGAGGAGACCATTCTCAAAACAAACCTTGAAGCGGCCAAGGAAATAGCATGGCAGCTGCGGCTGCGGAATATAGGCGGGATTATCATCGTCGATTTCATCGATATGAGCCGTGAGGAGAACAAGGAGAAGGTTCTCATATCACTCGAGTCCGAGCTTAAGAACGACAGGGCGAAATGCTCTGTGGTGAACATATCCCCCCTCGGGCTTGTGGAGATAACGAGGAAGCGTGTACAGGAGAGCCTCACACGCATACTCAGCGAGCCCTGCCCCTACTGTGAAGGGAGGGGTATCGTTAAGTCGAAGCTCACCGTCTGTTATGATATACTCAGGGAGATACGCAGGGTCGCCCCCTTCTTTAACTCAAACAGCAAGATACTGGTGGAGGCGCATCCGGATGTGGTGGACCTCGTGCTGAACGATGAGAAGGAAAGCCTTGATGAGATAGAGCTTATGCTCAACGTAACCATAGAGATAAGGCCCAACGACGAGTATCATATAGAACACTACGATGTAACATCCATTAAGAAGAGATAATATGTACGATAGAAAGGATCCATACTATAAAAAAGCGAAGCAGGAGGGGTATAAGTCCCGTGCTGCATACAAGCTGAAAGAGATCGATAAAAAGTACAATCTGTACCATCAGAACAGCAGGGTTCTGGATGCGGGGTGTGCACCCGGCGGATGGAGCCAGGTGCTTCTGGAGAGAGTGAAGAACGGCGTTGTTGTCGGTGTGGACATACTCGAGATGGACAGCCTCAACCACCCCGCTTTCCACTTTATCCACGGCGATATAACCGAGGATGAAACCGTGGAAAGGATTCTCGAGATCTCCGACAAATACGATCTTGTAGTCTCCGATGCCGCTCCGAACACCTCGGGGCAGAAACTGCTGGACCATGTGAACAGCGTGGAACTTGTGCAGAAGATAGCTGAACTCACCCGTAAGGTATTAAAGAAGAAGGGAACATTCCTCTTCAAACTTTTTGAGGGGGAGGATAAGGATATGGTCCTCAAAGGTCTCAGGAAGGATTTTGATATGGTTAAGGTGGTTAAACCCGATGCAACCAGAAAGAACTCCTTTGAGATATATGTAATATGCAGGGGGTACAAAGGTGAACAGGGATGAATTGCTTGAACTGCTGGAGGCTGTGTCAAAGGGTGAACTAAAGCCGGATGACGCCGCTGGAAAGCTTTCCATGAGCTGGGACGGCTTCAACGGAGATATGGGCAGAGGCCTGCGCCTCGGATTTGACGAGGTTATCTTCGGCAGAGGCAAAACCAAGGAGCAGATCGAACAGATCGCCGGCGAATATTTATCCAACGAGCTGAACTTCTTCTGCACCGGCCTGGATGATCAAAAGTACGCATACCTTTCAGGGATATACCCTCAGTTTGAATACAATCCTTTGGCGGGAACCATGCGGTATATGAAAAAGGAACCCGTAAAGCTCAACGGGACAGCCGCCGTTATAACCGCAGGAACCTCCGACATGAAGGTCGCCCTTGAGGCGGCAGAAACCCTTGAAATTCTCGGCATAGAGCATGAAATTTACAGTGATATAGGTGTTGCCGGTCTCCACCGTTTTGTGAACAGAGCGGAGCAAATCCGAGCTAAAGATGTTATTATCGTGGTAGCCGGTATGGAAGGGGCTCTCCCCTCGGTTGTAGGGGGCAGTTTTCCCCAGCCTGTGATTGCCGTGCCCTCTTCGGTGGGATACGGAGTTTCCAAAGGCGGTTTCACTGCACTTCTTGGAATGCTCTCCAGTTGCGCCCCGGGGGTTACGGTTGTTAATATAGACAACGGGTACGGTGCGGCTGTGGCCGCCTTTCGTATCCTCAACGGGAGGTAATTCATGGAACTGCTCAATGCTATCAGAGAAAGACGTTCGATAAACGATTTCGATTCCACAAAACACATATCCGATGAGAAGCTCGAGGAGCTGCTCAGCCTTGCAGCCCTTGCACCCTCCTCCTTCAATCTGCAGCCTTGGGAGGCTGTGGTTGTTCGTACTGATGAAAAGAAAAAGGCCCTTCGTGAGGCGGCTTTCGGCCAGCCGAAGGTTGAGGACGCCTCGGCGGTTATCATAGTTGTGGGTAACGCCGATGCTGTGGAGGAGAACCTTGAGGATATAATCCAGAGTATGATCGATAACGGGTACGTCGATGAAGAGAGTGCGGACGGCCCCAGAGGGATGGCCTCCAGCTTCTATGGAGAGCCGGACAGCGAACGCAGAAGGATCTTCGCCGCTAAGAATGCCGCCTTCTTCGGCATGAGTATTATGCTGGCCGCCAAGGGGCTGGGTCTCGATACCCATCCCATGGACGGCTTCGACGAGGCTAAGGTGAAGGAGATTTTCGGCATCGATGAGAAGGATGTTGTTCCCATGCTCATAGCCGTTGGCTCCCTTCAGCCAGGCAAGACTCTTCTGCCCAGAAATGTCCGCTTCAGTCCTGAAAGATTTGCAAGGTTCGAATAATGGGTGGCGGCGGCTTCCTTGAAGCACTGAACAAATGCGTAAACCCCGGCAGCATGGCTGTCGGGGTTAAGATAATAAAGGATGAATCCCTCATAGAGGGTGTAAAGCTCCGTGTTAAAGACAAGAAAATCAATATCTGCCAGCAGATAGCCTATTCAAGGTACTACGGCTGGCCTACCTACATCACTTCTGCACATAGTTTCTGTGTACTCGGCTCCGCCTGTGCAGGGCTCATAGAGCCTCCGGAAAGGGTTATGAAGGGTGAGGTGAACTGCTCCGTTTATCAAAAAACCCCCGAGGCGGCCGTTAAGATGCAGGAGATGATGCCGAGACTCCCCGCCGGAACTAAGGGTGTACTCACATTCCCCCTTTCCAGACCCATAGAAGGTATCGAACCCGATTGTGCTGTGATCTACATGAATACCGCCCAGTCGATGCGCATGGTTCAGGCTTTTCTATACGCAGAAGGGGGGGATCTGGTTTTCAAAACATCCGGTGATGCAGGTGTCTGCTCGAGGGGTGTTGCGGAGACAATCCTTGAGAAGAAACCTGTAGTGGAGATCCCCTGCCTCGGCGATAGGCGTTTCGCCATGGCTCAGGACCATGAGATGATAACCGCCTTCCCGTGGGAAATGGCCGATGAAGTGGCCGAAGGTCTTATAAGCACCCATAAAGCGGGCATCAGATACCCCATACCATTCCAGATGCCGGAGGGGTGTGATCTCCCCGAGCCCTACACCACAAGGGAAGAAGATATTTAAATCATATTGGTTCAATAAGATTATTGAGTCCCTGCTGTTTTTATGATATTAAAAGAGTTGAATCTTCTTAACAATAGCTCATATTGAAGTATCATAAAGTAAGGACTTTTTTATTTTTTATTGGAGGTAATATATGCCCAGGCCCTTGAAACCGAGGACGGTTGGCCTCAGACCTGAAGTTTGTCACTTCAAGCCAAGAGGAGTTCCATCCAAGAAGCTCAAAACAGCAGTACTTACCCTTGATGAATTTGAAGCGATACGTCTCGCAGACTACGAAGGTCTTTCCCATGAAGAAGCCGCAATCCTTATGAACATCTCCCGCCCGACGTTTTCCCGTTTGGTTGAGAAAGCCAGGGTTAAGGTTGCCGGGTTCATCGTAAACGCTGAACAGCTTGTTATCGAAGGCGGAAACGTTGAATACTCCGACCATCTCCACTGCCCCAAATGCAAACAAGAGGGTATGGATAGCGATGGGATCGGCAAAAGAGCAGAGATATGCTCCAACCTTTCCAGCTGTGAGCTGAACGAGCAGGAAACGGTGGATGCGAAGGGCTGACAAAGAGATAAAAGACCAGGAAACAATAATCGGGATCCTCAAGGGTGGTGATACACTTCATATCGCCGCTGTTGAGGGTTCCCGCCCTTATATCTTCACTGTAAACTACGGCTTCGACGGCGAGAATATCTTCTTCCATTCTGCAAAGCAGGGACGGAAAATAAACATCCTCAAACAACTCCCCACGGTATCATTCCAGGTTATTACGGAGAACAGGATAGCCCCCGAAACCACAGGGTGCAGATGGACCTGTCTTTATACCTCTGTATATGGTGAAGGGAAGGCGGAATTCCTTGATGACTTTGATGAAAAAGTCTATGCGCTGAATGCTCTCATGAAGCAGTACGGTGGTGAAGAGGAGGCTTTCCCAAGGGAGAGCGTTGATTCTGTTGAGGTTATAAGGATCGTACCGGAGGTACTCACAGGGAAGACGTACTCACCGAAGTGATTACCCTTCATCACCGAAACAGCACTCCTTGCCATCGTCCGTGGTGTAATGCGGGATATTTATCGTAAAAGATGTGCCCTTTCCCTTTTCGCTTTCGCAGGAGATATTTCCACGATGCTGACGGACGATTCCGTAAACTATGGAGAGACCAAGACCGGTCCCTTTGCCTGGCTCTTTGGTTGTGTAGAAGGGATCGAATATGTGTCTTGCAGTATCCGGGTCCATACCGTGGCCGTTGTCGCTTATCACAATCCTTGCACAGACCGGTGAGCCCTCAGCACGCTGGAGTGATGTTTCCACACGGAGCTTACCCCCATCGGGCATGGCGTCCTTGGCGTTGGAGGCTATGTTCATCAGAACCTGCTCCATCTGCACGCTGTCCGCATAAACGTGGACAGGCTCATCACAGAGGATCATTTCAAGCTCTATCTTATCATCAAGGATCCTGGCCAGAAGATCCTCATAATCCTTTATCACAACATTGATATCCTGAACCTCCGGCCTGTTTGGCTGTTTTCTGGCGAAGGTTAGCAGGCCGTTCGTAAGCTTCGATGCCTTCTGCACGGCCTTCTGGATATGTGTGATATACTCGTATTCTGCTGAATGTTCATCGGCTGTTTTCAGGAGTCTTGCGGAGAAGCCTCCGATAACCATAATAATATTCTTTAGGTCGTGGGCGAAGTTCCCCGCCATTTCGCCGATTAGGTTAAGCCTCTGGGAGTGGCGCACCTGCTCCTCAAGAATGCGGCGTTCGGTGATATCCTCTTTAACGCTTATGTAGTTTACGATCTCTCCGCCGGGCTCCCGAACTGGGAAGATAATTGCAGATTCCCAATAAAGCCCTCCGTCCTTTCTCTTGTTGCAGAGCTCCCCCTTCCAGATATTACCTTCTGCAATGGTTTCCCAGAGCTCCTGATATACGGAATCCTCCATCCTTCCCGATTTAAGGAGTCTGGGGTTCTCACCCACCGCTTCCTCATAGGTGTATCCGGAGGTCTGCTCAAAATGCGGGTTCACATATTCTATCATTCCGTCCCTGTTTGTAATAACAACTGAGACGGTGCTCTGTTCAATGGCGTTGCGAAGGAGGTTCAACTGTTTGCGAATGCGGACACGTTCGGATATGTCCCTTACTATGGAGACGATATAGCTCACCTCTCCGAGGGAGAAACAGTGTGCTCCGACCATCACCGGCAGGAGTGAGCCTGACTTTGTGAACATCACAGCCTCAAAGTAGCAGTGACCGTTATTCAGCAGTGAGCTTCTTATATTGTTTATATCGTATTTGCCGCTGGGGTACTCAAGATCACCCGGCGTCATTCCGATGAGCTCATCCCTTGTATAGCCTAGCTTTCCGCATGCTTCATCGTTTACTTCTATGAATCTTCCGTTCCTGAGGTCATGGGTGAATTCGTGGACAAAGATCGCATCGGAGGAATTGTTGAAAAGGACGTTGTACTTCTGTTCGAATATATCCGATTTGTGCTCAAGTATACGGCACTCCTCCCGGTCGCCGATTACACCCAGGCATGCACTCAAATCGCTCATAAGGCCTTCAAGTACCTGCATCTCAAAGCTGTCGAATCTGTCCTTTTCCGAGGCATAGATGCAGAGAACTCCGGATACTCCACCGAGGCTTGATATGGGTATGGCGGCAAAGGATCCGAACCCGCTGTCGAGGGCCTTATCTCTCCAGTTGAGATACTCACTGTCCTCTATCCTGTTTTCGATAACTGTTTCTTCGTTTAAGGCGCATATTGCCGCAGGGCCTGATGAAGGATCTGAGGTGTCAAGGCGTACAGAGTTGTTGTCCAGATAGCTGAAATGATCGCCGTGGGAGGCGGCGGGGATTATGATCTTTTCGTCTAGTTCAAGCAGAAATCCCATCCAAACCATACTGTAGCCGCAGATCTCCACAGCACGGCGGCAGATTATGGAGAGGAGCTCCTGATCATCGGCGGAATCCGCAAGGGCATGGTTCAGGCTCCTGTGCAGGCTTACCGCCATTTTGGAGCATTCAAGCTCCCGCTCAATATGCTGTCTTCTTCCTCTTTCCTCTTCGCTTTTCATAAACCAGCCCTGTTTATAATTAAGATATTTTAAGCACTCTCCGCCGCAATATTAAGTTCACTTTACCGGAAAATCGAAATAGGTATCTCCGAACGGCTCGTTTTTGAGGGTGTAGTGCCACCACTCCCTGCTGTAGTTCTTAAATCCGTGTCTCTGCATCCCTTCGAGGAGCATGCTTCTGTTCTCTGCGGCCTTTCCGGTTATTGCTGGATGGAGTGTGGAGGAGAGCTCGTGGAAGCAATCGAACCCTGTGCCCATATCTATGCTGTTGTCGCCGTAGCGGTTATCCTCAATGCAGTCCCTGAGATCGATATGGGGGATGTATTCCTCCTGTGACGGCATATCGGCTGGAATAATGGTCAAGTCCACCGTGCTCCCTCTGCTGTGTCCCGAGCGGGAGGCGATGTATCCACGTTCAAACAGAGTGCTCTTGTCCTCATGGAGATAAAACTCACCCTTTGTCAGGGTGTCGCCAGTATCCTTTGCCCACCGCACAAAATGATCCACAGCCCTCTGGGGGCGGTAACAGTCGTACACTTTGAGGGAGAATCCTTTTTCCAGAAGCTCCTGCTGAAAAACCGCCAGAGCGTCCGCAGCCTCTGCGGTAAGGATACATTCAGGCTCTTCATACCCGTCTACGGGAGTGCCAATGAAGTTGTGACTGGTGTGATAGCGGATATCCTTGATGATGGTGGGGGCTCTATCATTCAGGTAAACAAAGCCTTCCGGGAGTTCGGCCGCAAAGACAATATGCGCCAAAGCAATAATAAACAATACCCTGATGATACCCATTTTAGCTCCCCTGTGTTAGTATCGGTTAGGCGCTTAAATGTACCTGAATCGTACTTTTATATATAAGAGGCTGGTATGCAACAATTATTAAAAACTTTTATCATTTTTGTTACTTTTGTCACCTACTCTTTCGCAGGGGAGGTTTTCCAATACTCCACAATAACCGCTCTTATGGAGGGTGTTTACGACGGGGATTATCCCGCACGTGAGCTTGAGGATTCCTCCCTCATAGGCCTTGGAACCTTCAATGCCCTTGACGGTGAGATGGTTATAATGGACGGGCTCGTTTATCAGGTAAATGTGGAGGGTGAGGTTATACCTGTTTCACCCGATACAAAGACCCCCTTTGCCGTTGCTGCTGTTTTTGAGCCGAAGGCGGAGGATAAGGCGGAGGGGGTGGACTGCTCACTCCTGCTGGAGAAAACCGCCGAGCTTGCCAGGAGCAGGAATGCCCTTCTTGCCTACAGCATAGAGGGTGTTTTTGAACATGTGAAGACAAGGAGCGTCCCGGCTCAGAAGAAGCCGTATCCGAGGCTGGTGGATGCGGTGGCGGAGCAGAGGTTCTTTGAGTTTAATGATGTTAAGGGGAGGATGGTAGGCTTCCGTTTCCCCGAATACATGGATGGAGTAAACGTTCCCGGCTTCCATACCCACTTCCTCAACGAAAAGCGCACCGGAGGGGGGCACCTTGTGGACTGCACCGTAAAGGAAGCTTACATAAGCGTTATGGAGGCGGATGTTTTTACTTTGATAATTCCCGGCTCAGAGGATTTCGGCGGCTACACCTCCGAAGGGAGCGAGGGTGAGCTTGAGGCTATCGAGGTACGCTAGGAGAAGGGATCGTGAACATCCTCCCCCGTTTCCTCAGCCAGCATAACCCGTATCTTCTCAAGCTCCTCAATAACAAGGGGGTAGGTTTCGGCGGCTTTCTTGAAGTCGCCGTAACTTCCAAGCTCCTCCATCTCCGCACACTGCCTCGCAAGGCACCTTGCGGCGATACTTTTGGCTCCACCTTTCACCGCATGGGCCATATCAGATAGCGTTTCGCCGTGTGCATCCTTGATCGCCTGCTTCATGAGTATCAGCTTGGCTCTATTCACCGTAAGGAAGTCTCCGACAAGTTCGAGGATAAAGTCCCTGTCCCCTCCGAAGTCCTCCATGAGTTCGTTATAATCGAGAGGGCAGTCCGCCATCTCCTCCCTTTGGTGCTCATCCTGAGGTAGCTCCTCATGTTTGCTGTCATCTTCCCTTCTAAGCCATTTAAACACCTGGGTAACGAGGGTCTCCTTCCTAAGGGGCTTTGTTATATAGTCATCCATTTCGTTGGCCTTGCACTTCTCCCTGTACCCCTGCTGGGCGTGGGCTGTAAGGGCGATTATCGGTGTTCTGGATTCAACGGAGTACCCCTCCAGTCCTTTTTCGAAGGCTCTTATGAGCTTTGTGGCGGAGAAGCCGTCCATGACGGGCATCTGAATATCCATCAGGATAAGATCGTATTTGTTCTCCTTGAACATCTCCACCGCATCACGCCCGTTTTCCGCAAGGTCCACCTTAAGGCCGCTTCTTACAAGATGGCGCAGAGCCACGGTCTGGTTAACGGGGTAGTCGTCCACAAGGAGTATATGGAATGTTTTGCCAGGCTCAGTACGGATTATCTTGTCCTTTTCATGATCCTCGCTGATGATGATGGCTCCGTCCTTCTTTTCATCAAGGGCGTAGAGCATGTCCACAAGACCTTCGATTCCGGTGGGCTTCGTCATAACTCCGGCAAAGCTGTGTTCCTCGAGGAGATAACGGTTAACACGCTTGTCGGGATAGCTCAGAAGAACCTTAACGGCGTTGTCGCAACTGCATCCCGCACTGAAACGTTCGAGCATATTAATCTCTTCCCTTTCATTCTTACCGGCATCCAGAACTATCATCCTGCACTGATCACCCACAGCACAGGCATCCTCAGGCCTCTGTACAAAGGTGGATTCAATGCCCAGAGCGGAGTAGTACTTGCTCAGGATGAATCGCATCTCCTCGGAGTCTGTAACAGTGACAACGGGCATCCCTTCGAAGGTTCTGTCCAGCTCGACATCCCCTTCGGGATCCTTTCTGAGCCGAAGAGTGAAATAGAACCGGCTCCCAGCATCCTTTTCGCTCTCAAGGGAGATCTTGCCGCCCATCAGGTGTACAAGGCTTTTGACAATCGAAAGGCCAAGCCCCGTTCCTCCGTATCTTCTTGTTGTAGAGGCATCCTCCTGAGAGAAGCTTTCGAATATGCTCATCTGTTTTTCGAGTGCGATACCCGCTCCAGTGTCTATTACCTCAAAGAGGATCTCAACACTGTCCCCCCTTTTATCCATAAGGCTCAGCTTTAGAGTGATGTTCCCCTTCGAGGTGAACTTGATTGAGTTGCTTATAAGGTTTGTCAGTGTCTGTCGTATTTTACCGGGGTCCCCCATGAGCGAACGGGGGATGGATGGGTCTATAAACAGGAAGAAATCGAGTCCCTTCTTCCTCGCCTTGAGTACATGGCTCTTTACCATCGGCTCCACAACGGAGGAGATAGAGAACGGTGTCTCCTCAAGCTCAAGCTTGCCCGCCTCTATCTTGGAGAGGTCAAGAACATTGTTGATGAGGCTGAAAAGCGCTCTGTTCTCGTTATCCAGTATCTGCACAAGTTCGAGTTGGGTACTGTCCAGTGTTGTTTCCATGAGCAGTTCGGTCATGCCTATGATACCGTTGATGGGGGTTCTTATCTCATGGCTCACATTGGCGAGGAAGGCTGTTTTCATCCTGTTCTCCGTCTCCGCCTCAACCTGAGCTTTCTGATTTTCCTGAATGTAGTTCTGGTTCTGCTCAAGCTTTTCGAGCATCCAGTTGATAGACTGGATTAAATTACCTATTTCGTCATCCCCTCCGTTGGGTATCCTTCTACCTATGTCGCCGGTGTTTCCAATCTCGTTTATAAGATTTATGTTGCCTGTGAGACGTCTGAAAACGGAACGCTGGAGCAGAAAGAGAGTAAGCGGTATGGTTATTCCCATTATTATAACTATGAAGGTCACAAGCTTGTGCACGGTAAGCAGGGTTGCGTTATAAAAGGGGCGCTGGTAGGTGTATTGTATCCCGAAGGCGGGTAATGAAGCCAGATCCCTGTATACGAGGACCATCTCCGAGTCGTCCATACTGTCGATGGGTGTTCTTAAAACCTTGCCGTAGGATGATTCTATGTTGTCTTGGCCTTCAAGGGGGAACTCCTCCGTAAGTTTAAGGGAGTATTCAAGGGCGGAACCGAGGGAGCGAATAAACGGCTCATCGATAAGAGCCGCAGAGAGTATCTGAACAGGCTCCCCCTCCGTACTCTTTGAATTCGATGCACTGAGCATGACATAACCGGTCTCTGTCTCCGAGATACCTGTTACGGAACCGTTACTGTTAAGCTGCCTGCGTATCTCCCTGTTTTCGAGAAAGGCATAGCTAAGAGCCTCTCCTAAGTCCTCGTTTCCTTCGGTACAGATCGTATTCAGGGACATTCCCTGGGCTGCAAGTATGCAGTCCGCAATGTGGTTCTCCAATTTCCCCGACAGGCGTGAGGGATTGTTTTGTATAACCTGTTGCGCCATTTCCTGGCACAGCTCTGTGGAGAGTGTTTGAAGGGAGTCAAAACGCATATCTATCATATTGACAACCTGTGCCCCCATCCTGTCGGTAAGTTTTTTCTCCATTCCTGTGAAGGTTTTCAGGAGAAAGCTGTAAGAATAAACAGCGATTATGATAAGCGTTGCCAGGGAGGTCAGGCTTAGTATAAGGGTAACTTTTGTTCTGAGCTTCATAGGGGCTCCGGTTTTTTGTATGCTTGAAAACAGCAGTTTATTTGTTTATTATTTACTTGAAGAAAGGTAAAGTCAAGAAATTGACCCATATACAAATAGATAAAAGAGTGTACATATGATAAGAATTTTATTGGTAGACGATGACCCAGTTACAAGAAAAAGATACGACCACACACTTCTGAAGATCAAGGATGTAGAAACCGAACACGCCGAGAACGGCAAAGAGGCTGTGGAAAAGGCAAGGGCTAATAAACCCGATATCGTAATAATGGACTATCTTATGCCCGTTATGAACGGTATGGAGGCCTCAAAGCTTCTTATCCAGATGTTTCCCGATATTGTCCTTATTGTTTCTACCACAATGCGTAAGGAGAAACTTACGGAGGATATGCTCAGTGCGGGTGCGGTTCTTCTCATCCACAAGCCTGTAAACCCCAATATGCTAAGGCTGACCATAGAGAACTTCTCCGATATAATATCCCAGAAACGCTATGCGGCTGAACGCAAAAGGGAGATAGAAGAGAGCAGGGATGAGGTGGCCTTGCCCCCTGTTATCCTCAAGCCCGAAGAGCCGATCTACGAGAAGAAGGAGATAGTGGGCCCCGGAGGAAGGAAGCTTACCCGGATTGAAAGCAAACTCCTTGAAAAAAGTACCTTATCAGGGATAGGAACGGATAAGTTCTTTCAGAACTACGGCTCCGATTTCAGTGATGAGGTAGATACCATCATTGACCTTTCCGAGGAGATAAGCGGCTACATCTTAACCGTGTCAAACAACCACCGCCTTGAGGATATAAACACCCTCGGAGCAAAGATGCATGAGCTTTCCGTTGTCCTGAACTCCTTCCGTGAGTTTCCGGCTGTCGTTTACTCCCTTAACACCTTTGCCTCAATGCTGGAGCGTTTTGATAAAAGCTGTATGAGTGCGTATAACCTGTCCCAGCTGGTGGAAATACTTACCCAATTTGACGATGTTCTCCAGGAGTGGTGCAATATTATCTTCATAAACAGGGATACTGATAACATTAACTTTATTGACAACCTTATACTTACATACAGCCTCCAGCTCGATGTGATCGATTGCTGATATATGGGTGGTAATATTTAGCTGTACAGTTTAATATTGCAGGATAGAAGAATAAAAATTTTCCATTTTTGTTCTGATCGGAGGTTGTGTTGAGGACTGTTCTGGTTCTTCTTGTGTTTCTTGCTGATGTCTTGGCGTGTTCATGGTTTTTTGCACAGATGTCTGCTGATAAACGTCTTCTTGAAGAAGATATCCTCGCTTCGTTAAGCACAGAGTATCAGAGCGCCTACCACAGGTTTACCTCAGAAATACCCGAGATCTACAGGCTGATCGATGAAAATGAAGGGGTTCTTAGGGCGATGTCCATAGCCTCCTCACAGCCGGAGCGTATCGAAGAGGCAAGGCGCATGCTTGCCGAAAGCTTCTTTGATACTTACTCTGCCCTTGCAAGGCTGGGTTTCTGGCAGATACACTTCCATCTCCCAGACACAACCAGCCTGATGCGTATGCATAAAAGGGGGAAATACGGCGACGTACTGGGCGATTTCCGCTATTCAATCTACCTCGCAAATATTGAAAAACAGACAGTAGAGGGACTTGAGGTTGGCAGAACATTCAACTCATACAGGTTCGTCTACCCCCTGAGCTACGAAGGGGAACACGTGGGGAGTGTCGGCCTGAGCATCTGCGCCATGCATTTCACCCATATGATGCTGGATGTATACGGCGGCTACTACTATTTTGCAACCCATAAAGACTATACTGAAAATCGGCTTTCCAAGGATAGTATGGAGAAATACAAGCCCACACCCTTCTCAGACGATTACCTTTACGACAAAGATATCGAATCTGAGGACTGCTCCCCCCCGGCATCCACAAGATTCCCCGAAGATATATTCAACATCTTCAATGAGCAGTTGAGGGCAGAAGCTTCCGGCGAAATCGAAGCAAAAGAATCCTTCGTTTACCACAAAAACATAAACGGCATAGAGATGGCTGCCTCCTTTCTCCCGGTAGAGGATGTTTCCGGCGACAGAACCTCATATGTTGTTAAGTACTCCGAAGAGCCCGGGTTCACCTCCATTCGCAACGACTTTTACAGAAAGATAGCCTATACAAACCTTATGGCTTTGCTGATCGCAGGAATACTGATGCTGATGGAGAACAACAGGCGCAAGGTTTTAGAGATAAACGAAGCACTCAATGAGAAGATACGCGAACAGGAAGAGTTCGAAGAGGAACTGAAGAAAGCGAAGGAGGAGGCAGAGGTTGCAAACCGCTCCAAGGATATGTTCCTTGCAAATATGAGCCACGAGATCCGTACACCGATGAACGGAATTATTGGCATGAATAGCCTGCTGCTTAACACCTCGCTCACTCAGGAGCAGAAAGAATACGCAGAGACCGTCGCCACATCGGCGGAATCCCTTTTGGTAATAATAAACGACATCCTCGATTTTTCCCGTATTGAGGCGGGGCAGATGGAGCTTGAAAATATTGAGTTTAATATTAACGAGGCTGTGGAAAGTACCGTTGATGCACTCACACTAAGGGCACACCAGAAGGATCTATACATCGCATTTCTTGTGGACTCAAGTATCCCCGCCATGGTTTCAGGTGATCCATGGAGGCTTAGGCAGATCATCGTGAACCTTCTTGGTAACGCTGTAAAATTCACCGACAAAGGAGGTATATATTTCGAGGTTGTTCCTGAAAAGGTGACACAGAGTTATGTGAAGCTCGTTTTCCGTGTGAACGATACCGGCATAGGCATCCCCGAAGACAGAGTGGACAAGCTCTTTGACTCCTTCTCCCAGGCGGATATCTCAATGTCCAGAAAGTACGGGGGCTCCGGCCTTGGCCTTGCCATATCAAAAAAACTCACAGAGATGATGGGGGGAGAGATCGGCTGCGACAGTGATGAGGGTATCGGCTCAACCTTCTGGTTTAGTGCAGTTTTTGAAAGGGCTGATTCACCCCCCGTTGTTATCGATGATAGGCTCAGGGACAGGAGAGTGCTCGTTGTGGATAGCAATAAGAGCTGTGCCTATTCCACTGCGGAGAAATTAAAGGCGCTCGGTTGCAGTGTTGATTATTCTGTAAATCTGGAGGAAGCCCTTGATATACTAAGGAAATCCGCTGCAGGAAATAGACATTTTGAGGCTGCCGTTGTCTCCTCCGGATTTGCACTCAATGAGACGCCGGAACTTATAAGGTTCCGTGAAAGCGCAGAAAGTTTCAGCTGCAGGCTCATAATGTGCATACCCCTTGGCCAGCATATATCCGAAACACGCATACTTGATGCAGGCTTCCATGGTCATGTGTTCCGCCCTGTTAAGAGGCACTACCTTAAGCGGAATCTGCTCAGAGTGCTCGGCTACAATGTGGAGGATGAGCCGCACAGTAAACAGGCCGGTGTTTTTGAGAACCTCGACAATGGTGTTAACAGAAGAGATAAGATTATCCTCCTTGCAGAGGATAATGTTGTTAACCAGAAGCTGGCTCTCAAACTGCTGGATAAGCTAGGCTACAATGTTGAGCTTGCGGATAACGGGCTCAGCGTTCTAGATATGATGATGGAGAACGAGTACGACCTTGTCCTTATGGATATACAGATGCCCGGACTCAGCGGTATAGAGGCGACAATAAAGATCAGAAACACTGAAACAGGGGTAAAAAACCCCGATGTCCCCATAGTAGCTATGACAGCCCATGCCATGAAGGAGGACAAGGACAAGTTTCTCGAAGCGGGTATGGATGACTATCTTTCCAAGCCCTTCCGTCCGGAGGAGCTTGTGGAGATACTGAATAAGTACCTTTACGAAAAAGAAAACGGCAACGGCCAGAGGGAATCAGAAAAGGAGCAGATATTTAATGCACCCGAACTCATGTCTCTCATGGGCGAGAAGGAGCTCTTCTACGATGTTATAAACATGTTCATCGCCGACACCGATGAGAAGCTGGAGGATCTGGAAAAGGCTGTGAGTATGGTTAAGCCTTGGGATATCCAGAACCTTGCCCAGTATATCAAAGGAGCTTCGGGGGATGTTACCGCCGAGGCTATGCGCTCTGCTGCCCTTGAGCTTGAGATTGCAGGAAAGGAAGAAGATATGATGAGGGCCTCCGAAAAGCTTAAGGAGCTTCGTGAAGAGTTCGAGCACTTCAAAAAAGCGGTTAACCCGATAATCTCGCTCTAAGCACCGGCCACATCAGCACAAATACTCCCAAGTTTTTTGAGGGCACTGCTGTAGCGTTCGTTTAACGGTGTTCCGCAGTTTATGCGCATATAATTCTTATAGTTTTCTCCCGTTGTGAAAAGATAGCCGGGAACGGTTCCTATACCTTCCTCCATAGCTTTCCTGTATACCTCAAAGGTGTCTGTTTCGCCGGGAAGCTCCACCCAGAGTATGTATCCTCCAGAGGGATTAGTTATCCTCGTTCCCTCGGGAAAGCTCTCTGCGATCATATTTCTGTACCTTGCTATCTGCTGCCAGTAAGTTTTGCGCACCTTGACTATGTACCTGCTGTATTTTCCAGTGGCGAGATAATCGCTTATGGCAAGCTGGGTTATCCGTGAGGTATCCAGAACTGTGGTCAGCTTCATGTTCATGATCTCCTCATAATGTCTTCCGGGACATACCCAGCCTATGCGAAAGGAGGGTGCGAGGGTCTTGCTGAAGGATGAAACGTAGATTACATCACCCGTTTCTGAGTATGAAAAAAGACTGCTCGGCCTCGTTTCGGAGTGAGGGAGTTCGCCGTATATATCATCCTCAATAACGGTTACGCCTCTACCTTCACACAGCCTGACCAGACGCTTCTTGTTCTCTTCGGGCATGAGACAGCCGAGGGGGTTGCTGAAGTTCGCCTGTAGCAGAACTGCTTTTATATCATGTTTCTGGAGCATGTCATCCAGACTGTCTATGTCCATGCCGGTCTCAGGCGATGTTGGTATCTCCAGGCAATATACACCCAGTGTTTCAAGTGTTCTGACGTATCCGAAATGCAGAGGTGTTTCCACTGCCACGATGTCACCCGGTTTGGTGAGCACCCTTAAAGCGTGGGAGATCCCCTCCGTTGCACCGCTGGTAATTATTATGTCGTCACGGTGAGGATTGGAACCGTTCTGTGTCATAAGATAGGCGATATTATGGCGGAGTTCGGGGTTACCGTTGAACTTCTCAAAGGAGTTGTAGTCATTTCGGTTATTCAATATGTACTTGGTTGTTCTTGCAAGCTCAGCAGAGGGAAGAAGATCAAGGGCAGGCAGCGCACCGCCAAACTGAACGAGATCCGGGTTGGACATGGAGTTGCATACACTAAACATCATGCTGAATTTATCCACCCTGCGAACCTCAATCTTCCGTTCGCCGCCGCACTGTACACTAGGGATCGAGCTGTTCCCTGCAACATAGAATCCGGACTGGGGCTTCGCCTCCAGAATACCATCCTGCTCCATATCTACATATGCCTTCATTACAGTAGTTACAGAAAGACCCATTTCACGGCTCATCTGACGCAAAGATGGAACCTTATCGCCGGTAGATAAATGCCCTCCCCTGATAAGCTCAAGTATACGTTCCTGTACCTTCTCGTATCTGTACTGCTCTTTAACCCGCATCAGCACCTCGCTGTTATTGAAACAATTCTATAAAACTGTAACTGTTATTATATACAAGAGTGCATATTATGGAATCACAAAATGAATAAGGGGGTGCAACATGGCAAAGAAAAGTCTTAAACTAACTCTGGACAAGAGTAATATCATGTCGATGAACGGTCTTCGTACTGCCGATATTGAATGCTGTAGTGGTGCTCTCTGGGTAACTGGCGGTGAGGGTGATATGATCCTGTCCGCTGGTGAAAGAAAGAGGATCCGTGTGGATGGGAAGTTAATAATTGAGGGGAGAGCAGAGCGCTCAAGTATCTGTATAGGTCATTTTTGATTTTTTGCGTAAGCGAGAAGGAAGTAACTAATTAATATTTGGGAAATTCATCATCCTGAGAATTTCCCTGGTCTGATTTAATCTATGGAATTTACCATCCATGGAAATTCCATCGTTGTTCGGGCAGGGTAACCCTGCCCTCTCGCACTTCCGGCTACGTGAATTGAGCAGAGCCCAATTCAGCTACGCCTTCAGAGCCAACATCTACATAATCTGGGAAATTCATCATCCTGAGAATTTCCCTGCCGCTACGCTCGGCAAAGCCTTCGCTTCGCTTACTTCCGGCTACGTCAGACCAGCAAAGCTGTTCTTCCTTTCGCCTTCAGGGCTTCCATCCTTGGAAGCCTTTTATATATCAACCTCAAACATGTGATTAGCATAAGCTTTCAGGGACGAAAGCGTACTACACATCAATCATTATATTTATCTTCAAAATGGGTTTTTGAGGGGTGCGGGGAACTTTGTTCCCTAAAAAATTCCCTGCGATCTTTTACTTTCATACTTATATTCGAAATTAGTCACTAATTTATTTGGCTTCGTGCTAAAGCACGCCATACTTTTGGCGCAAAAGTATGCAAAACTATTCCCTCAGGGTTTTCCAGCCCCCATTGTTACTCATTTATTATCATAAATTCGTAATTTATGGTGGTTCCCTCATTTCACACTTTTTCCACCTGAAGTTTTGCTGATGCTGATGAGTGTAACCGGACTTCATACGTTTCAGTGTTCAATAATTGGGATTCTCTCACCTATCACGTGCGGCCAAAACTTCCGGGCGGTTCCAAAAGAGCTCATTCGGCTGTAAAACATTCGGGGAAGACTAAGAGCTTTTAAGGCCAAATGAGTTATTGGCTTTTAGTCTACTTGTTGGCGGAACTCCATTTCACGTCTCACGTTGTTTTCTCTTGAGAGTAAACGTTATAGCCAGCTCGATTTAATTCTGACGATGAGGGTTGCTACCCAATAGGCTTCCATGGGTGGAAGCCTGTTAGGTATAGGCCTTAATAATTACCTTCGGTAATCTCCCCGTAAAAAGGGAGTATTTATAAGTAGAATTTTCTCGTTATAGTAAAAGGAGGAGATTTTACATGAAGAAGTCACGATTCAGCGAGAGTCAGATATTTAAGATTTTAAAGGAAGCCGAGAATGGTGTACCAGTACCTGAATTATGCCGAGAATATGGCATGAGCAGCGCAGCATTTTATAAATGGCGCTCTAAATATGGCGGTATGGATGTATCCGCGATGAATCGCCTAAAAGAGCTTGAGCAAGAGAACAAACAGCTCAAAAAGATGTACGCAGAATCTCAGCTCAAGACAGAGGTTCTGAAGGATGCGCTAGAAAAAAAGTTTTAAGGCCGTCTCAACGGAAAGAGATGGCCGTGTCAGCGGTTGATAAGGGTCTCTTAAATATTCGTCAGGCATGCGAAGCATTCGGGATCAGTGAAAGTTGTTATCGATATAAGAGAAAGCTTTCTGATGAGAATGGTCTTATTGCAGACTGGCTCATACGGTTGACACATAACAACCGTAACTGGGTTTTGGTCTTTGCTTTTGTCATCTTCGCAATGTAAGGGGCTTCGGCTGGAATCATAAGCGTGTTTATCGTATATATTGTGAGCTTGAACTTAATATGCGTAGAAAGCGTATTCAGCGAGAGAAACCGGTATAAGTTACTGCTAAAAATGGGAGGATTACAATTCCACCGTCAATCGTCCTCATTTACTAATAATTTGTAAATATTATATATGCTTAGCCTGCCCCCGAGCCCTTCTAGCAAGTTCCTGCAACTGTCCAAGCCTTCAGAACTCATTTGTAAAATATTTCGGACTTCTTCTACTGATGATTCAGGTTTATACGACTTTATCAATGCTACAGCTGCAGATACATGGGGTATTGCAGCTGAACCAAGTGTCAGATATGAATACTTATCTTTACCAACAGCACACAATACATCATCAAAATTCGCATTGTGGCTACTAAAAATTATTTTATCACTCAGATTAAGGTGAGAGTAAATTTCTCTAAAATTGTTAATCTTTTTCCTACTACCCCCGGGCGCAAAAATCTCATATGTAAAAGAATATGAAGCATGAGAAGAAATGCAGTCATGTATATTATGGGGGCCTACACTTATTGTCCTAGTGCTGGCGGGCATCATATAGTTTTCCCAAGTGCCTGTATTACCAGCTCCTGTTACAACAACAATATCTTCTTCGTATGCGTAATCTAATGCAGAGCGGATACTTTTCAAGATATCTATATTTTTTTCGCTGTATAAGCCGGTACGGAACTTATTTTCATTTTCAGTAAAATATGTGGGAATAATTAATTCATCTACACCTCCACCTATATGAATAACTTCTGCTCCATTCTCTACTGCATATTTAATAGCATTAGCCATATTGTCTAAGTTAGTGCTTATCGGCATAATGACAGCCTTACTGAAAATGCCAGCCATTCCAATCCCATTTCCAGTTTCTGCCCCAATGATAGAGGCTACGCATCCTCCATGGTAAACAGAAGAATTCGGAGTTTTGTTATCATAACTCTCCGTACTATCCTTTTTACCAGTCCTAAAATTCCATCCCTCTGTTACTCTGTTACGCAAGTCATCATGCTTTACATTCACGCTTCGATCTATTACAGCAACTATAACTTCTCTCGGGGCATTGTTGTTTATCTCATTATAGTTTTCAGCGTAGTCATCACCATAAACTGAACGCAAGTTCCATTGTAATTTTGATAGAGGGTCATTAGTAATTTTTGATTGAACCAATTCATCTATTTCAACGGTGTAGTTATCGTTTGCTACTAGACCAGTATCAGGAACTGATTTTGAATTTTCTTTAATTCCAGCTCGGGCAGTATCTTCAGGCTTGCTCATCAACTCTTGAAATATAATATTTCCAATACCTTCACTTGAAATCACTAAGTAAAAAACAGAGAAGAATATGAGTATGCCCAAAACATTCTTATAATTCAATTTCATATTATCATTTCATAAATAGATGGAATTGTAATCCTCTCATTTTTAGCAGTAACTTATAGTAGAATATCTTTCTGTACTTTTTAGTTTTTGTATAGAAGTAATGCCTCCTATAGCAGTATTCAGCCTCTCATTGTTATATGTCCATAGCCAGTGAGTGGCATGATCTCTTAACACTTCAAGATTATCAAATATGTAATGTCCAAGCCAGTCATATCTCACAGTCCTATTATAACGCTCTATATAGGCATTCTGCTGAGGCTTGCCTGGCTGAATATGTTATACGTATATTACGCTTTTCTGCCCATACACGAAACTTGCTGCTCGTAAACTCAGAGCCATTGTCGCAGCGGATCATCTCCGGCTTTCCTCGCCACTCAATGATATTATCAAGGGAGCGAATAACTCTTTCAGTAGGCAAAGATAGATCGATCTCAATACCTAAACTTTCTCTATTATAATCCTCTAAAACATTGAGTAGCCTTACACTGCGACCATCTCCAAGCTGGTCATGCATAAAGTCTATTGACCATACCTTATTAACACTCTCAGGCTGAGATAACGGCTCCGGTTTCTCTCGCTGAATACGCTTTCTAGGCTTTATACGCATATTAAGTTCAAGCTCACAATATATACGATAAACATGCTTATGATTCCAGCCGAAGCCCCTTACATTGCGAAGATGACAAAAGCAAAGACCAAAACCCAGTTACGGTTGTTATGTGTCAACCGTATGAGCCAGTCTGCAATAAGACCATTCTCATCAGAAAGCTTTCTCTTATATCGATAACAACTTTCACTGATCCCGAATGCTTCGCATACCTGACGAATATTTAAGAGACCCTTATCAACCGCTGACACGGCCATCTCTTTCCGTTGAGACGGCCTTAAAACTTTTTTTCTAGCGCATCCTTCAGAATCTCTGTCTTGAGCTGAGATTCTGCGTACATCTTTTTGAGCTGTTTGTTCTCTTGCTCAAGCTCTTTTAGGCGATTCATCGCGGATACATCCATACCGCCATATTTAGAGCGCCATTTATAAAATGCTGCGCTGCTCATGCCATATTCTCGGCATAATTCAGGTACTGGTACACCATTCTCGGCTTCCTTTAAAATCTTAAATATCTGACTCTCGCTGAATCGTGACTTCTTCATGTAAAATCTCCTCCTTTTACTATAACGAGAAAATTCTACTTATAAATACTCCCTTTTTACGGGGAGATTACCGTGATGGCGGTGTCCTCATTTCGCTCTTTTTCCACCTGAAGTTTTGCTGATGCTGAGGAGTGTAACCGCATATCATACGTGAAAGTATTCAATATTTAGGATTACCTCATCTGTCACGTGCGGCCAAAACTTCCGGGCGGTTCCAAAAGAGCTCATTCGGCTGTAAAACATTCGGGGAAGATTAAGATCGTTTGTTGTGAAATCGGCAATTGGCTATTAGTAACAATCTAGCCGAAATACCTTTTCACGTCTCACGTTGTTTTCTCGTGTGTGTAAACGTTAGAGCTAGCTCGATTCAATTCTTACGATGAGGGTTGCTACCCAATAGGCTTCCATGGGTGGAAGCCTGTTAGGTATAGGCCTTTATCATTATCTTCAAAATGGGTTTTTAAGGGGATTCAAAGGGGAAAGTTTTCCCTAAAAATTTCCCCTTAGTCTTATTTTTAAATATTCACATTCGAAATACCTCACTAATTTTGAGTTAAAATATAGCTCTGTAAACCTCACTGCACTTGAAAAAACATTACATTTAACGCTATAATTCGCTTCGGCTCGTTTATTGGCCGAATTATTCAAACAAACTTCACAACGAGGTATTATCGTGTCAATCACAGATAGCGATGTTTTGCATATCGCCAATCTTGCCCGTCTTGAGCTCAAGGAGGGCGAGGTTAAGAAGTTCGCAGTTGAGCTGAACTCTATTCTCGGCTATATCCACAAGCTTGAGGAGCTTGATGTTACCGGTATTGAGCCAACATCCCATGTTCTTGAGCTGAGCAGTGTTATGCGTGAGGATGTGGCAAAACCCTCCCTTGGAACAGACAATGCCCTTGGCAATGCTCCCGATGCGGAACAGGGGCACTACAAGGTTCCCAGAGTGATAGAGGGCTGATATGAATATTATACAGATGAACCTGAACGAGCTCGCAGATGCTCTAAAAGATATAAAGCTTACCGCCGAGGAGATTGTCGGTGCATATCTGGATCGTATAAAGAGATACGATGAAGATGTTAAGGCGTATATCCATATAAATGAAAACGCCCTTGAAGAGGCAAAGGAGTGGGACAGAAAACGTCAGGCTGGCGAGGATGTACCCCGTTTTGCAGGCATTCCAGTTGCCCTTAAGGATCTGATCGTTACAGACAACATGCCCACAACCTGTTCGAGCAGGATCCTCGAAGGATTCAACGCACCCTACAGTGCTAACGTTGCTGAGCTGCTTAGAAAATCAGGCATGGTATTCCTTGGTAAGCTGAGTATGGACGAATTCGCCATGGGTTCTTCCAACGAGACCTCATACTACAAGCAGACCAGGAACCCGTGGGATCTTGAAAGGGTTCCCGGCGGTTCCAGCGGCGGCTCTGCGGCAGCTGTGGCGGCGAGGCTTGCCCCCGTTACCCTCGGCTCCGACACTGGCGGTTCCATACGTCAGCCCGCCTCCCTCTGCGGTGTTATAGGTATGAAGCCTACATACGGACGTGTTTCACGCTTCGGGCTCGTGGCCTTCGCCTCATCCCTTGACCAGATCGGCCCATTCAGCTGGAACGTATCCGATGCGGCGGAGGTGCTCTCCATCATTGGCCAGCACGATGAGAAGGATTCCACATCCGCACCTGTGGAGGGGGAGGACTACGCTTCCCTGATGCAGGGTGATGTAAAAGGGATGAAGATAGGTATACCGAAGGAGTTCTTCGCCGAAGGGCTTAACGAAGAGGTTAAGCAGAGGGTCGAAGAGGCTATCAGAAAGCTTGAGGATCTCGGTTGCGAAACCGTTGAAATAAGTATGCCCCATAACGATTATGCCGTTTCCGTGTATTACATCATTGCCACGGCGGAGGCCTCCAGCAACCTTGCAAGGTACGACGGCGTGAAGTACGGATTCCGCAAAGAGGCGGACAACCTCAAGGACATGTATTTCAGCACACGCTCCGAAGGATTTGGTGAAGAGGTCAAAAGGCGTATCATGCTTGGGACGTACGTTCTCAGTGCTGGTTATTACGATGCATACTACCTCAAAGCCCAGAAGGTGCGCACACTCATAAAGAAGGATTACGAATCAGCCTTTGAGAAGGTGGATGCGATAATCTGCCCCACTTCGCCCACTACGGCCTTCAAATTCGGTGAAAAATCCGATGATCCCCTTGAGATGTATCTAAGCGATATCTACACAATCTCCCTGAACCTGTACGGCGGATGCGGACTCTCCCTCCCCTGCGGGTTTGACTCAAAGGGGCTCCCCGTTGGATTCCAGATCCTCGGCGGACACTTCGAGGAAGGGAAGGTTCTCAGATTAGCAAAGGCATACGAAGACGCAGTCGGCGGATTCGGGCAGATACCCGGAACATTTGAAGGATAAGGCGGATATAAGATGAATTACGAAGCGGTTATAGGACTGGAAGTACACGTTCAGCTATCAACGGAATCGAAGATATTCTGCTCATGCTCCACAAAATTCGGCTCAGGCCCAAACTCCCAGGTCTGCCCCGTATGCATGGGTATGCCCGGTGTGCTTCCCGTTCTCAACAGGAACGTTGTGGACTATACGATGAAGGCAGGGCTTGCACTCGGCTGTTCCGTAGAGGAGAGGAGCATCTTTGCCAGAAAGAACTATTTCTACCCCGACCTCCCCAAGGGGTATCAGATAAGCCAGTACGAGCTCCCCATATGCCTCGGAGGAGAGCTTGAGGTTGAGCTTGAAAGTGGTGAGAAGAAGACCCTCGGCATAACACGAATACACATTGAAGAGGACGCCGGCAAATCGATACACGGTGAAAACCTCGGTTCGCCCGGCAACAGCTATGTGGATCTTAACAGGACAGGGGTGCCCCTCATAGAGATCGTCAGCGAACCGGACATGCGTAGCGGCGAAGAGGCCAGAGCATACCTCACCAAGCTGAAGACGATCATAAAATATCTCGGCATATCGGACTGCAACATGGAAGAGGGCTCGCTCCGCTGCGATGCAAATATCTCCGTACGCCCCGTAGGGCAGGAGAAGTTCGGCACAAAGGCTGAGATTAAGAACATGAATTCCTTCAAAAACGTGCAGAAGGCCATAGAATACGAGATAAAACGCCAGATCAAGGTTGTGAGCGAAGGGGGACACGTTGTTCAGGAAACAAGGCTCTGGGATGCGGCTCAGGGTATAACACTTTCCATGCGAGGGAAGGAAGAGGCTAATGACTACAGATATTTCCCCGATCCAGACCTTGTGCCAGTTGTTCTCAAAGCGGAGGATGTTGATAGGGCAAAGTCCGAGATGCCCGAACTCCCCGATGCTAAACGCATAAGGTTTATGGAGGAGTACTCCCTCCCCAAGGACGATGCTGTACTTCTCACAGGCGAACGTGCCTATGCGGATTTTTACGAGGCGGCAGTCTCCTCCCACAACAGCCCCAAAAGGGTTGCAAACCTTTTCACGGGAGATGTTCTCAGGGTTATAAACGAAAAGCAGTGCGAGATCAGCGAGGTAGGCATTTCGCCGGAAAGCCTTGCGGAGATCGCAAAACTGCTTGATGATAATAAGATAAGCGGAAACGCCGCCAAGAAGGTTTTTGAAGGCGTAATTGAATCGGGTAAAAGCCCGTCAGAGATCGTTGAGGAGCAGGGGCTTGCCCAGGTTTCCGATGAAGGGGAGATCGAGAAGATCGTTAAGGACATCATCGAAGCAAACCCCAACGAGGCGGAAAGGTTCAAGAACGGCGAGAAGAAGCTTCAAGGGTTCTTTGTGGGGCAGGTTATGCGAGCCTCCAAGGGTAAGGCGAATCCTAAGATCGTAAACGAACTGCTTAATAAACTGCTTTCCTAGTGCGGGAGGATATCATGCTGAATAAGATAGACCACATCGGCGTTGCCGTTAAAAGTCTCGAGGAATCCACCAAGTTTTACAAGATGATGGGCGTCGAACCCTACCATTTCGAAGAGGTGGAGAGCCAGAAGGTTAAGGTCGCCTTCATCAAGGTTGGCGATACAAACATCGAGCTCCTAGAGCCCACATCTGATGACAGCCCCGTGGCTAAGTTCATCGAGAAAAAAGGGGAGGGGATCCACCACATCTGCTACGATGTAGCAAGTGTACCCGAAGCACTCTCAACGCTCAAGGATGAAGGCCTGCGCCTCATCGATGAGGAGCCCAAACCGGGCGCCCACGGTAAGATGGTAGCCTTTGTGCACCCCAAGAGTGTCTGCGGTGTTCTTACAGAGCTGAGTCAGGACGCACATTAAACATGCTCTACTACGCTCTCGCCGTTCTGGCGGGGCTTGTACCGGCACTTCTGCTTCCCCAGGGCTGGTTTCTGAATGTGCGCAAGCACCTCTTTACAGCCAGCCTGGTAGCCCTCCTGTTTCTTATGGGAGTTGGCCTCGGGAGCGATCCGCAGATAATCGGCAAGCTCGGTAAATTCGGTATAGTCTCTTTTGTTATTGCACTATCATCAATAGTTTTCAGCGTTATCGCTGTGCTCATAATGGTGCGCCTTTTCGGGGGTAAGCAGAAATGATGGTACTGCTCATCGCCGCAGTTATCCTCGGTGCGGTTGCGTCATTCTTCGGTGTTGTGCCCGAAGTCCTTAATGCTAATAATGGTATACTCGTAGAGATAACCCTGTATCTGATGCTGTTTCTTATCGGTTTCGACCTCGGTAACAACCGGACATCATTCTCCAGCATGTTCAAAGCGGATAAGATGCTCCTCATCGTGCCTGCAGGAACTATACTCGGCACACTCTTCGGCGGATTCCTCTGCGCATCTATCGTGAACCTCTCCGGACAGGATGCAATGGCCGTTGCCGCTGGCTTTGGCTGGTACTCTTTCAGCGCAGTCATCCTTGCAAAAGTCAAAGGCGCAGAACTCGGAGCAATCGCATTCCTCGCAAACGTAATGCGTGAATCTCTCAGCCTGTTCCTGATACCGGTCATAGCAAAATACCTCGGTCCATACGCCGCCATAGCTCCGGGAGGTGCCACAACTATGGACGTAACACTCCCCATAATCGAAAAATACGCCGGAAGAAGAGCCGCTATCATCGGCTTTGTCCAAGGTGTTATCCTCACCGGCATCACACCATTCGTTATCGAAATGATCGTTTAGGCTTATTGAGGATAATTCTCTCCTTGGAATGAGAGCAAGGGTGGCATATATCTATGATTACTAGTGTTTTTAATTAATAATATAAAGGAAAATATTTAGGGGAAACTTTCCCCTTAGGATCCCCTTAAAAACCCATCTTGGGATTTTTATAAAGGTTGATATATAATAGGCTTCCAAGGATGGAAGCCCTGAAGGCGAAAGGAAGAACAGCTCTGCTGGTCTGACGTAGCCGGAAGTACGAGAGAGCGGTGTTCCCCCCGCTCGAACAACAATGAAATTTCCATGGACGGGATATTCCATAGATTAGTAAAACTAAGAACGCAGGGAACTTTTTAGGGAACAAAGTTCCCCACACCCCTCAAAAACCCATTTTGATGGAAATATAAATATTGAGATCTAACAAATTTCACCCATGAAAGCTCATGCTAATCATGCAAGCAAGGTTGAAATGCAACAGGGCTTCCATGGATGGTAAATTCCATAGGTTAAATCAGACAAGCTCTTAATCTTCCCCGAATGTTTTACAGCCGAATGAGCTCTTTTGGAACCGCCCGGAAGTTTTGGCCGCACGTGACAGATGAGGTAATCCTAAATATTGAATACTTTCACGTATGATATGCGGTTACACTCCTCAGCATCAGCAAAACTTCAGGTGGAAAAAGAGTGAAATGAGGGAATCACCATCTCTTACGAATTTATGAATATAAATGAGTAACAATGGGGGCTGGAAAACCCTGAGGGAATAGTTTTGCATACTTTTCTAAAAAGTATGTGGCGCATAAGCGCAAGACTAACAAATTAGTGCCTAATTTCGAATGTGATTATGTAAAAATTAAGACTAAGGGGGAAATTTTTAGGGAAAACTTTCCCCTTAGAATCCCCTTAAAAACCCATTTTGAAGATAAATATAATGATTCATGTGTAGTACTCTTTCATCCATGAAAGCTCATGCTAATCATGCAAGCAAGGTTGAAATGCAACAGGCTTCCATGGATGGAAAATTCCATAGGTTAAATCAGACAAGCTCTTAATCTTCCCCGAATGTTTTACAGCCGAATGAGCTCTTTTGAACCGCCCGGAAGTTTTGGCCGCACGTGACAGATGAGGTAATCCTAAATATTGAATACTTTCACGTATGATATGCGGTTACACTCCTCAGCATCAGCAAAACTTCAGGTGGAAAAAGAGCGAAATGAGGGCACCACCATCACTTACGAATTTATGATAATAAATGAGTAACAATGACGGCTGGAAAACCCTGAGGGAATAGTTTTGCATACTTTTGCGTGCGAATTGTAAATTGAATCTTATCACATCTCTATGCCCATGCTATCAAGTACTTCCATAGTTGTCATATACCCAAATCTTTTCTTAGGCCTATTGTTGATCTCTTCTACTGCCCTGTATACATCTTCACTCTTTACATCTTTAAAGCTTGTTCTCTTCGGAAAATACTGCCGAAGAAGCCCGTTCATGTTTTCGTTAAGTGCTCTTTCATTAGGACTCATCGGATTGCAGAAATAGAACTGTACTCCTACTGACTTATAACCGTAAAACTCTTTACCTCTATCTACTGTTATGGATTTAAACTTAGAGCTGCCAAAGCGCCTTATACACTCTATTGCTGAGCGGTTATATTCTTTTATAGACTTGTTCTCAAGTTTCTCAGCCCATATAAAACCAGTACTTCTCTCTACAAAAGTTGCTATATAACCGCTTTTGTTGTAACCACTTATAAGATCGCTCTCCCATACTCCAAAACCCTCTTCTGGACGGTCCTCAATGCGAGGAAGGTCTGTCTTGGCTGAACGACTTCCTGCCTTTATACCTATAGTGCGTTTACGACCTCGGTGTGTCCTGAAATACTTGTGGTAGCCACGTAAGGGAACATCCCTGTACTCATGGTCAATACCCTTGCGTACCCATAAATATATGCTCTTAAATGATATATGTTTATCTGACTCACACGGATAATCTCTCTTTAAACGACCGGATATCTGCTCCGGTGACCAGTGTTGTTCTAGTTTCTCTCGGACATAGTTTAACAAAAATCCCTTATCCTTACGAAATCCGCCCTTAGTCTTTTTGCGCCTACGTAAGGCTCGAGAGTGGGATGCTTTAGCTCGATATCTGTTACAGCAATCCTTATTACGACTGATTTCCTGACTTACAGCAGATTGTGTAATGCCTAATATTGCGGATATTTTACGTTGTGAGTATCCCTGGCGAAGTAGACGCTCTAGTATTTCTCGATCTCTAATGCTAAGATGCTTATGGCTCATTGCTGTGCTCCTCCTTCGGGAGAAAGTTTTTGTGGTGAAGACTGCATGGCATGAGCCTTTTTTATTTCATATTAGTGATAAGATTGCTATTACAATCTGCGCGCCAAAAGTATGGCGTGCTTTAGCACGAAGCCAAATAAATTAGTGACTAATTTCGAATATAAGTATGAAAGTAAAAGATCGCAGGGAACTTTTTAGGGAACAAAGTTCCCCGCACCCCTCAAAAACCCATTTTGAAGATAAATATAATGATTGATGTGTAGTACGCTTTAATCCATGAAAGCTTATGCTAATCATACGTTTGAGGTTGATATATAAAAGGCTTCCAAGGATGGAAGCCCTGAAGGCGAAACTAAATTGAATTGTATTCAATTTATGTAGCCGGAAGTAAGCGGAGCGAAGGCTTTGCCGAGCGTAGCGGCAGGGAAATTATCAGGATGATGAATTTCCCAAATATTAATTAGTTACTTCCTTCTCACTTACGCAAGCGAGCTTTCATCCATGAAAGCTTATGCTAATCACATGTTTGAGGTTGAAACTAATCAAGCCAACATGGATGTTGGCTCTGAAGTGAAGAATATGGAGCTATGCTTCATATTCTGTAACGGAAGTAAGCGAAGCGAAGGCTTTGCCGAGTGTAGTGGCAGGGAAATTATCAGGATGATGAATTTCCCAGATATATCGTAGCCGGAAGTACGAGAGAGCGGGGTTCCCCCGCTCGAACAACAATGGAATTTCCATGGATGGAAAATTACATAAATCAAATCAGCCATAAAAAAGGCGGCTGTCCGTATAAACGTGCAACCGCCTTCATTCTATCTCTTGTTTTGCAGTTTGGATATAGCGTTGAATGCAACACTAATGGAACAGCAAGAACCTTTGCTTAGCTCTTGATCTGCTTCATAACCTCTTCCGCAAAATTCTCCTGCTTTTTTTCGAGACCCTCACCCATTTCGAAACGGCTATAGGAAACGATCTCTGCACCCTTGTTGCTAAGGAGCTTTTCGATGGTTACATCGGGATCCTTAACAAAAGGCTGGTTCACGAGGCATACCTCTTGAAGAAGCTTGTTAACCTGACCTTCAACGATCTTGGGGATGATATTCTCGGGCTTGCCCTGCTCCTTGAGCTTGGCAACGAAGATATCCTTCTCTTTGTCGATGAATTCCTGGTCTACCTGATCCTTGTTGAGATACTTGGGGTTGGAAGCTGCAACATGGAGGCAGATATCCTTGGAAAGATCCGCATCGCCACCCTTGAGGGATGTGATAACGCCGATTTTGCCGCCCATGTGGATGTATGTGCTGATGTTCTCACCATCAAGGCGTACGAACCTGCGTATGCTGATCTTCTCGCCAATGGTTGCAATCTTCTCGGTAAGCTCTTCCTCTACTGTTGAGCCGTCTGCAGTCTTGCACTTCATGAGGGCATCAACATCTGCGGGGTTCTGCTCTGCAACTATTTTTGCAAGCTCTGCTACGAAAGCTTTGAAATCGTCGTTTTTAGCTACGAAGTCTGTTTCTGTGTTAACTTCAATAATAGCGCCGACATTGTCTGCGCTGTATTCTGCAACTACACCTTCGGCGGCGATTCTGCCCGCTTTTTTAGCAGCAGCGGAAAGACCTTTTTTACGGAGAAACTCCACCGCTTTTTCAATATCACCGTCGTTCTCGGCAAGGGCTTTTTTGCAGTCCATCATGCCGGCTCCGGTTTTTTCACGGAGCTCCTTCACCATAGAGGCTGTGATCTGTGCCATGATTAGTTGTTCTCCTTTTCTGTATCTTTTTCTGTTTTCTCTTCTTCTGCGGGCTTTGCCTCCGCCTCAGCGGGAACGGATTCGTCAACGATTTCCTCAACGGGAACATCGTCCTGATCCTCAGCCGCTTCGCGTACTTCCTGCACAAGCTCGTCCTCACGGAGCTGCTTGCCTTCAAGGATAGCGTCTGCGATCCTGGTGGAAATAAGCTGGCATGCCCTGATAGCGTCGTCGTTACCGGGGATGGGGAAGTCTACAAGGTCGGGGTCGCAGTTTGTATCAACGATGGCTACAACGGGGATACCGAGCTTGCGTGCTTCGTTTATTGCGTTCTGCTCCATCTTGATATCGATGATGAACATGATATCGGGAAGCTCACCCATATCTTTGATACCGCTGAGGTTCTTCTGGAGCTTTTCATACTCTCTGCGGAGCCTTGCGATCTCTTTCTTTGTGAATCTGTCAACGAATCCGCTGGCGAACATCTCTTCGAGTTCCTTAAGCCTCTGGATACGTGTTTTAATAGTTTCGAAGTTTGTGAGCATTCCGCCGAGCCATCTCTGGTTTACGTAGTAGCAGCCGCATTTCTCAGAAGCATCTCTGATAGCTTCCTGGGCCTGCTTTTTAGTACCGACCATAAGGAAGGTGCTACCAGCTTTTGAGGCATCTCTGATGAACTCGTATGCGAGGTTGAAGCACTGCACAGTCTTCTGCAGGTCGAGAATGTAGATACCGTTTCTTGCACCGAAGACGTACTTTGCCATCTTCGGGTTCCAGCGCTTTGTCTGGTGTCCGAAATGCACACCTGCTTCGAGCAGGTTTTTCATAGAAATGTAAGACATGTTTCCTCCAAATTTGTTTATCCTCCGCCCCTGCCAAAGGGCACCGCAGCGTTTCATGTAGCGGCACATGCCCATATGGACGCAACTGGGGCGTGCGAAGTGGATCAGTTTTCTATCACTAACAAGGAGAAAGATCAACAGCTAATACGTCGGATAATGCCAAATTTTTGTAGAATTGATGTTATCCGCTTCACAGCACTTTACAAAGTACTTAGTTACGTTAATAATCAGAACCTCAAAGCTTATCGCAGGAGGTTGGGTTTGTTCCCCTATTTATTCAAGATCGGCTTCTTTGAGCTGCGAATTTACAGCCTAATGTACATTATCGGTCTTCTGCTCACAATATACTTCACCAGAAAAAGGGCGGAGAAGTTCGGTATAAAGCCAGCCGAAACCGAAAACTTTATCATATTCACCTTCATAATCGCCCTGCTCGGTGCAAGGATGTACTACGTCGCCTTCCGGTGGGACTACTACGGTGGCAACCCTTTAGAGATGATAGCCATATGGCATGGCGGCCTTGCAATCCACGGCGGTATAATCGGCGGTTTTATCGCCGCACTCTCCTACTGCTGGTACAAGAAGATCAACCCACTCATCCTCGGCGATGCCATGTTCCCTTTCCTTCTCCTGTCGCAGGGGCTGGGGCGTTTTGGCAATTTTGCCAACGGCGAGGCCCATGGTGTTCCCACGATGACGCCGCCTGATATTATATTCAGACTAAAAAACGTATTCCCCGAATTCTGGAGCAGTGTACTCTCCCAGGTGGGCCTTCAGGATACACCGAGGAGTGTTTCTATTCTATCTGAAATAATAAAACGGAAAGGGGGGGAGCTTATAGTTAACTTCGAAGGTAAGGCCTACTACCTCCATGAGTACTTCCCGTGGGGAATCAGCTTCCCCTCTAAATATAGAGGCCCAGCATACATGGATTTCGGCACGCTCCCTGTCCACCCCACATTCTTCTACGAGATGATCCTTAATTTCATAGGTTTTGCACTCCTCCTATATTTCTGGAAGAAGGATAAAATCATCGGTACAGGAATGATTACTGGAGGATACCTGATCCTTTACGGTGTTATAAGGGGCTTTGTAACAACATTCCGAGCGGATGATCTAATGCTCGGCGCTTTCCGTGCTCCGCATCTTCTTAGCGTCATAATGGTAGTTGTGGGCATCGGGTTCATCCTTAACTCCAGAAGACTGAAAGGCAGTAAAACAGCGGGGTAATTCACTTTACTTTGGACTCCCCCCCCTATAAAATAATGGTATAATGGAAAACGCAGTCGGAATGTGCCCTATGAGGTGCTCAGACCGTTGCGCTAAAGACAATCAGATCCCGCAAAGGGTGCGTTTCCTTTCGGGAGGGGGATCGTTATGTATTTTAAGAGAGCCGCAAAGATATGTCTGGCTGCCTCTGTTTTACTTACCGCTTCGCTGGCATATGCGGCGTATTATCCCGTTGCAGGGGAGTATTCACCCGCATATGAAAGGGTATTCAGTAAAATAAAGGCCGGAGAGTGTTCCGGCATGGATTCAGAACTCAGCAACCTTGAAGAGAAAGAGGGCGTTTCACCCGACCTTTACCTTGCAATATGCTACTTCGAGAAAGGCGACCAGGACGAAGGATACAAAACCATCAACAGAATGGTGGAGAACGAAGAGTACGACGAGGCCTTATACGTCCTTAACGAAATAGAAGGTAAGAGCTACCGTGATAACCGCCTTGCCAAGTATAAGGGTATAGCACTGTACAGCATGGGCAACCTTGAGGGGGCCCTTAATAACTTTAAGTCATACCTTGAAAAGGAGGATGACCCCGAGGTCTCCTATCAAATCACAGATATTTACACCAATACAGGTGAGCTTGAGTCAGCCAAAGAGGCACTTTCAAATATTCCTCAAAAGGATGACAGGTATCGTTACCGCAGTGGTGTAATAGCAATCAAAGAAGGGAAACTCCAGACAGCACTCTCAAACTTCCGTTACGTTTCAAAAGAGCCCTACCCTGAACTCTACAGGAAAGCTCAGTATTTCATAGCTGAGATATGCTCAGCCAATAAACGTTTCGGCTGTGCGGAAAAGGCCTATGGAAACATGGGTGAATCACCCTTCACCGCCGAGAAAAAGGAAGAGCTGGCCAAAAAGAAAAGGTTATTTTCCGGTCTCATAGGACTCGGCGAGCAGTATGACACAAACGTTACTGCCGTTGATGAGGACAAGGTTGAGAATGTTTCCGAAGAGGACAGCTTCAGGACCTACATAATCGCAGATCTCCGCTTGAACTTCTATGACTACGCCTACGATGAAATCAGAGCAGGGATGACAAACTACAAGTCATGGAACCACAGCGTTGAGGAATACAACGCCAGCAGCCATAAGTTCTATGGCTCTTTCTATAAGAGATACGACAGCTTCGAGCTCCTCCTGCCCAAGCTCAGCTACGCTAAAACCTACCTGGACGGAGATGAATACTCCGATGTCTTCAGCATTGAGGCAAAGGGTACATATAAGATGGACTCATGGAAGTTTATGCTCCCACTCAGGCTATCTGTTAAGGACTACCACTCAGACGTCCCCGAGGATTATAACAGGGATGGAAAACTCTACAAGGGTGGCTTAGGGGTTTCCAGAGCCTTCGGCGGCAAGTTTATTGCCGAGCTCACAGGCTACCTCGCAAAGGAGGATACGGACGGCGAATACAGAGAAAACACACAGACTGAGCTGAAGCTAAGCCTTGCCGCAAGGATAACCAGAAGCATCAACGCCCAGGCTGTTTTCGATACGATCCTCTACGATTATGACAATCTCGACCGCTCCGACAGATACAACAGCTTAAGCGCAACATTGATCTACAAGCTGAACGAGTCTGTTTTCTTTAATGGCGGATACACATTTAACAGCAACGACTCCGATGACGATATTAACGATTACACCAAGCACGTCTTTGAAGTCGGCGTAAACTACAGCTTCTAGGAGGTAAAAAAGTATGAGACTCCTTATATACACACTTTTAGCTACTATGCTGGCTATTCCTGCTTTTTCAGCCGACAGGGCCGGAGAGGTCAGCGACCTCCAGGGGCGTGTGGAGATTCTGCATGATCAGGAAGTCATGGGCAAGAGAGCAAGAACAGGCGCAGAGCTTGTGGTAAAGGATCTTCTGCGTACCAAAAGAAAAGGGTACGCCGAAGTTTCATTAATTGATGGCTCAGTGGTCAAGGTTTATGAAAAAACCCGGATGAAGATTAACGGAATCGAAAGGGGCGACGACTACAATGCCGATATCCAGAAAGGACGTGTGCTTTTCGATATCGCAAAGGTTGAGAACGTCACCGGAGATTTCCGTGTTAAAACAACCACATCAATCATCGGCGTAAAGGGTACAGCCTTTCGCATCGATGTTCTCCCCGAACTCACCAAAGTTACTGTAACCGAAGGTGTTGTTGAGGTAAGCAGGATCGATGCACCGGATGTTTCGGTTCTCGTTAACCAGGGAGAATCAGTGCTTATCCGTGAAGGTGATGAAAATCTCAACGTGCAGGAAGAACAGGTTGAGGACGAGGAAGAAGTCGGCGGATTTGAAGAACAGCCTGGAGACGATGTTGAGGAAATAACTGACAGCGAAGATATTACACAAACTATTGAAGACATTGAAGACAACACCGGTGATGTAGATGACATATATGAAAAACCGGAAGATAGAGAAGACCTTGTTGAAGTTCTCACAGGAACTGTTAAAATTAACATAGACTTCGAAAAATAAAGAGTAGTCTGTTCATAAAACGTCCTGTGTAAATGCCGAAAAAGGGGATCCCTATGGGGTCCCCTTTTTGGTGTCATAGTAAAACTAAGAACGCAGGGAACTTTTTAGGGAACAAAGTTCCCCACACCCCTCAAAAACCCATTTTGAAGATAATTATAAAGGTAGAAGTGAATCAAGCCTACAAGGCTATCGTTCAAAGCTGGAGTGAAACTCCAGATTTATACGTATACCTATTATAAGTGGTCATACCACTTGGCACTTTTCACCTGATTTTGATTGAATGTTAATATCAATTGCCGATGCAGCAAGGATATTTACGCAACCTATCAGCCATTAATCGCTGAGAAACGCCCATTCGCAGATCTTTTGAGCAGAGGATGTTTTATTGCATTGATCTATAGCGAGGGGTTAATATTAATCACCTAAATACCTACAGGAGGATCTTTTTATGAAGCGATTTGAAAGCAGACTTATCCTATCACTTCTGTTTGCCTTTCTACTCGTCTTTGCCGTGGCATGCGGCGGCGGTTCTGGAGACGGAACCACCGATGATGACGGCGGAACTGAGCAGACAGACAATGATACCGATGACAATGTAACAGCAGATGTACCCGAGATGAAGACAGCGGATGTATCTGTCACATTTACGGATCTTGATGGCAAAGGCCTTGACATGGACAACTACACAGTTACAACCATGTTCTCAGAGGCTTCAGTGGCAGGCGGAACAGCCAGAGCCGCAGAAGGTGTTACCGTCGTTGATACAGAAAAGGGACAGCTTATTTTCCTCGGTGACAACGACACGCCTATCGCACTCGCATATGTAACAGCCTCGGATGTTGCCGCAGGTTCAGCGGACTTCACAGTGGACTCCATCGCAAAGGGCCTTATCATGACCTCACCACTTATGGTTGGCTACAGCTCCGATGACAGAGATGAGATACTCAGCGCCGCTGTTCAGGATGCCCTTTATGACAACCTTACATCCGCAATCACAAGCGCTCTTGACACCGAACCTGAAAGCCTTCTCAACGAAGCCGTATTCCCCGAGGTTTATGAATATTCAATACTCCTTGTTTCAAAGGTGATTGAAGAGAAGACTGGTGTAAACGTATTGGCCGAGCCCAGCGCTGCCCCCGAAGTAACAGTCGGCTCCTCCTATGCGCCCTACCTTAGCGACATCAGCGGCGATCCCTTCTATCTTGTTAACCCGACTATGAACTTCTATGGAGCGACACTTGATGGAGAGTCATATCTTGTTCCTGGACGCTCAAAGGCATGGGTTCTCTGGGGTAACGAGGATGATCCTGTTACCAAGCAGGTTTCCGTTGGTGATGGTAACTACGACCTCAACTTCGTTAAGTTCGGCACAGATACCACAGCAGCCAAAATGGCGGCTACAGCGAACGTAATGAAGACGGCATGTCTCGTTTTCGACCTCTTCGTATGGTGTCCCGTAGAGAATCCTACAATCGCTACAGTAGTTGAGGGTGACAGCGGATTATACGATCTTGCAGGTCTGCTCGGAGGAGATATCCTTAATGCCTCACCCAAAGAGGTTTTCAGTATTCTCATAGAAGAGTTTTCCGACCCTATAGTTCTCGGTAAGCTCACAAGAGCACTCTACAAAAACGCAGACAACCCCGACGGAGCAGTGAAGTTCTTCAAGAGAGGGCGCAAGCTCCTCAAAGCCGCCGGCGCTATCATGAAGGTTATGAAGGCGTATGATGCTGCACAACAGCACATACCTTTCGCGCTTGATCTTGCCATCAAGCCCCTTAATGTGGACTTCTGCATTAACAACAACGGCGGTGTGCTCGGTGCAACATGCCAGTATGTTCCTCCCGTCGCAGATATTGACGCCAGCAATTCAGATAACGTAACAGTCGGTGATTCTGTAAACTTCACTGCTGAAGGCTCTACAGATATCAACTACGGCACAGTGGATCTCATGGCACGCTATGACTTCGATGGGGATGGAACCTATGATACAGACTTCTCCTCAACGCTCACAGCAAGCCATACATATAATAATGCCGGAAGCTATGATGTCAGGGTAGAGGTGAAGAACCCCGACAACCTCACCGGAACAGATGTTGAGACGATCATCGTTGAAGCTGTTGCAGCTGGCGGTGCGGCGAACCATATCAAGGCGTTCGGCGACTACTCACCATGGCAGACATCATCCTTCGAGGATGCTATGGCAGCAAACGGCTACACAGCAGGTACAGGCGAAAACCAGTATGAGATACTCCCATCTTCCGCCCTCGCCTCAACCACCCTGTATCCCGGCAAGGATCTGGTTATCATCCAGAATGATCAGGATCAGAACTACTACAACAACCTTGCCGCAAGCTACGACCGTGTTAAACGATTTGTAGATAACGGAGGAGTTCTCTTCTTCGAGGCATGCGATCAGGGCTGGAACGCTGGCTCACTCGCTAATGCAGGCATAACCTACCTCCCCGGCGATGTGATAACATTCAGTGCATACTACGACCCCACAAACTACAACGTTAATCCCACATCTGCACTCATGAGCGGTGTGCCTGAGACACTTACAGGTAACTATGCAAGCCACGAACGATTCCATAACATACCCGAAAGTGCAACTGTCTATATGACCGATACAGACAGCAGCGCAACACTATTCGAGTACGGCTTTGGCGACGGATGGGTTGTGGTAACCGGTCAACCCCTTGAGTACAACTATGTGTACAACACGGGCGAAACTGAAATGGGACAGATGTTCCCCAGAGTATTTAACTATGTTCTGGGTAACCTTACACAGGGAACAAATGGATACCAGTGTGTGCCCCTTGAACCCGCAAGGACATCTGCTCAATAACTTTTTATAATCAATTGAATGTTCTACAAAGGGCCCCCTTTTCGGGGGCCTTTTTTTGCTTAATAAGATGAGGTAATAAGAATTGAGTGGAGAGAAAAGCCTGAAATAATAACTAGTGACTAATTTCGAGTATAAATATTAAAGCAAAGATCGCAGGGAACTATTTAGGGTCTGGATTCAAAGAACTGCTCTTGGATAAAAGCTTCAAGGTTAGCTTTATCGCTGGGTATCTGGAGGATGAGAATCCGATGCGTACCGAGATTGTTTATGAAAAATGGTGAGTTTAATCAAAAAAAGCCCCCGAAAGGGGCTTTTATTTGATTACGCTACGTGCTCTTAAGCAAAACGGCATACCTTAGATAAACAAAAACCCATATATGCCTTAATAACATTCTTGCTTACAAAAGTTTCGCACACAGAATACGCAATATTAAATTTAATACTGCCTTTCATTTGACAGTAACATTAAGATTCCGTATATTACATGCAATATATTCACATAAGGTGAGGTAATGTTGTGGCAAATGATAAGGGAATTAAGCCTAGTGTTAATCTTTATGGATTTACAGATGAAGAACACAATATTATAACAAGCGCATGGGCTAACGAGCTATCAATCACGTACACCAAGAGTGATATTGATGTCAAAGGCTCTAAATATAAATGTTTTCTAATAAACCCAACAGAACACTACAGAGATATGTTCAACTTCAATAAAGAAATTGCTGTAGTTTTTTCTCCTTATAAACAGACCGACAGTAGGTTGCTTGAAGCAATTGCCATAATTAATAAGTCACACTCAAACCGTATTGATAAAATATGTTTAGTTGTAATAACAAAAGATATGAACCCTGAGGAATCTATAAAAGACATCGTAGATGACGTTGAGACACAAATTATTGTGCCTTTCTCCTACCAAGAATTTCAATTTCATGATGACTTTAGAATTAGAAATCGATTTATAAAGTACCTTTACAGTAGAGATCTATTTGCTTTCGAATCGCCACTGAAAACTGAAAGGTTTTTCTTTGGCAGAAAAGAAATTGTGGCTACGTTATTTAATAGATTCAAATCAAAAGAGCATTCTGGACTTTTTGGCCTTAGAAAAACAGGTAAGACTTCAATAATTTACTCTTTGAGAAGGCATTTAGAAAATGATAGCTATCCATATATCCATATTGACTGCCAAGATCCGGGCTTCCACCAAAGACGATGGAATGAGGCTCTCAGCTATATTTTCAGAAAGCAAGGATCTGAAGGGAAATATGAAACAATATATGATGACTCTCTATTCTCTGAAAAGGATGCTTCCTTTTATTTCGAAAAATCGTTGGTGGAGATATCGAAAAAGCACCAAAATAAACCCGTGCTTTTAATTTTTGATGAAATTGAGCACATGTCAAATGGGCTATCTCCTTCATATCATTGGAATGAAGGCAATGACTTTGTACTTTTCTGGCAATCAATAAGAGCAACTCTGCAAAGCAATCATAACTTAGGTTCTTTTTTAATTGCTGGCACAAACCCCACGTGCATTGAAAGTACTAAAGTTAATAATATTGATAATCCACTATATAATATCGTCCACCATGAGTATGTTGCTTCTTTTCAGCACAACGAAACAAGAGATATGGTTAGAACACTAGGACGCAGAATGGGACTTAAATTTGAAGAATCAGTTTTTCATCTTCTCAATGACGATTATGGTGGGCATCCTTTTTTAATTCGCCATATGTGTAGTCACCTCTTTTCTTCTTTCAAAAACGATACCAAGCCATTGACTATAACTAAAGACCATTATAAAGACAGCAAAGAGACTTTCCTGAATAATAGTAACAAATATTTCCAACTGATTCTTGAAGTACTTAAAACTTCGTATGATTTTGAATATGAATTACTGGTATTACTTGCTGAAGATGATATAGAAACTTTCAATGATTTTTGTAATCAACAACCTGATATAATTGGCCATTTATTAGGTTATAATGTCATCAAAAGAGGTAACAATAAATATGTCTTTAATATTGAAAGTATGAAAGAATACTTGCTAAAAGATACTCAGTCTCAACCATTAAAGTCTGATATGGACATAAAGCATTATATATTGGGAGAAAGGACTTATATTGAGGAGAATTTACGACAATTTGTAAAAAGCATTATTTACACAGCCTATGGTTCAGAATCAAAGAATATCATTTCCAAACATATGGATAAGAAAAGTACTAGTTCACTCTCATACAGAGAGTTATTTGATCCAAACAAAAATAAAATATACTTTAACATCTTGATCAAAATAATTTGCTCTGAATGGGACAAGTTTAAAAATCATATAAGTCTCGAAAAAAGTGATTTTACTTTTCACTTAGGAAACATAAATAAACTAAGAAAAGTTGACGCCCATGCATCGAAGATTAGCAAAACGGACTTAGAACAACTAAAACTATCTTTCAAGAAAGTTAAAGAAGAATTAGATAATTATAATTCATCCATTAAGTAACAATTGTGCTAAGCTATCAACATAATATTTTTTGAAAGAATGTCGACAACATTGTTCAATAACCCCCAAGGAATCAAGGATAGCTACATGTTCAAATATTAATAACCAAACAGGCGCACGATTAAATCGCCATTATTCATTAGTATCTTATCCACAACCGCCAGTGCGCAGACGATCATTATCGAGGCGTTGAGGACGGCGAAGGTTTTTCGTCCGTCTATAGAGACGTAAACAGCAGAGCCGATGGCGGTTACCCCGGCGAGGATGCGCACGGCATCGTTTGTTAACACTCCTCCAGCGGCGGCGAGAGCTATCATGCTTGCGTATGCGATCGTCCAAACGAGCATGAGCCTTCGTTTCAGGTATCCAGATGCGGTTTTCTGGGTCAAAAAACCTGCCTTTTCGTATTCATCGTAGTATCTTGCGGCGAGCAAAACAAAATGGGGTGTCTGCCATAAAAAGAAGAGAATCACAAACACCATGATCCGATAGTCGAAGGGTGCGCCGCCGCTTCCCGCCCATCCGATATAAAACGGTGCCGCTCCAGCTGTGGAACCGATCAGTAGTGCATATGGCGTTATGCGCTTCAGGGGAGTGTATACAAAGTTATACACTATCGTAACCCCTGTACCCGTAAGGAATGCGGGCAATCCGCCGAAGACATAAAGACCGCACAGTGAAAGCAGGATAAGCACAACTGCTATCCCCAGACCTATACCCGGAGCAAGCCTTCCAGAGGGGATAGGCCTATCCATGGTGCGCTCCATGAGGGCATCCGCATCCCGCTCCTGATACTGGTTCAGAGCCGAACAACCCGCTGAGAGTAAAACAGCACAGAGGCATACCAGATATGCGGAAAGATTGAGCGGAAAAATGTGGTACATCGACCCCGCAAGGGCCGCCAGACCCACCGCCAAACTGACGGCGGGCCTGTACAGCTTTATATGATTCATTTCACCTACTTAAGCGTGCTGAGGTACTCGATGAGCGCCTTCATCTGCTTCTCTTCAAGATAATCGTAGGCTGGCATTATGTTGTCATACCCTTTTACGATGTGCTCGCCGGGATTGTTGATGGAGCTGATAATATAGCGCGCATCGGCGGTCAGGGTCATATCCTTACCATCCTTTTCCACAAGGACCTCTCTGTCCATGAGTCCTTTGAATGTGGGTCCTGCGTAGATCTCTCCATTGGTGGAATGGCAACCGGTACAGCCTTCGTTTTCGGCTATCTGTCTGCCGAGCTCCACAAGGTTCGGCTCCTGTTTCTCCTCTTCCTGCTTACCTGTGAGAACATCGATCATGCGCTCGAGATCACCCTCATTGAGCGAGCCTTCATAGGATGGCATCATCGGGTCGTAACCCTTAACAACCTCTGCATTTGGTTGGAGGATCGCCCGTTTCAGGTATTCCTCATCCGCTTTGACGGTTTTCTCTGTCCCGTCCTCAAGAACCACAACGGTCTCCCGGTTGTAGATATCCTCAAAGGTAGGGCCCACAAGCTCGGAACCGTCCATGCTGTGGCAGTCAACACAGCCGTAATCCATCAGAACGGAGATGTCGGGACCTTTCTTTTCGGGCTCCTTCCCTTCCTCTTTCCATTCCTGGTATTCATCCTCGGGGAGCACATACACCTTGCTGAGCATAAAGGCATGACGCACACCGCAGTATTCCGCACATTGTATGTCATACTCATCCGGCTCGCCGGAACGGAACCAAGTGTATGTCTCCATCCCCGGGACCGTATCCATCTTGATGCGGAAAGCTGGCACATAGAAGCTGTGTATAACGTCGAGTGATGTCATCTCCAGCTTAACGGGTGTATGGGCTGGTACGTAAAGGTCACGGCTGGTTTTGCCGTCCGGATAGATAAACTTCCAAGACCACATCTTTGCCTCGACCTTAACGTTCATCGAATTCTCTGGAGCCTCACGCAGGGCTTTGTACCCCTCCCAGCCGTAGTAGAACATCGCCGCAACGATAAAGATGGGGATCACGGTCCAAAGGGTTTCTGCCAAAACATTGCCTTCTATATCGGCAGGTTCCGGATGGCGGCTCTTGTGGTATTTGAAAACAAAGAACACCATAAGGAACGTTATTATAAAAAGTATTATAAAGGACACGCTGAAGATGAATATAAACGCCGTGTCCACCTTGCTTACAGTATCTGCAACTGGATTCATCTATGAACCTCCCCTGAAAGACACATCGAAGAAGGTGAATCCGATGAATATCGCAAGCAGAAGGAATGTCATGAAAACAACCCCCTTAAGGTACGGCCTCTCATACTGTAGGTGCATGAAATACATGATAACCAGAAGTGACTTGCTTGTTGCGAGGGCAAGGGCAACCACGACGTTAAGATAGCCCAGGTCCACCTCAGCCATAACCACCGTTAGCCCGGTGAGGATGAGAAGCAGGACAAGGACGATAAACGCCTTCTTGTAACTAAGTATATGCTGTTCGTTCGCACTCATATAATCACCTCACAACACAAGATAAAACAGCGGAAAAAGGAATATCCAGATAAGATCCACAAGGTGCCAGTAAAGGCCACCGTTCTCGAGGAATACAAAATCCTCCTTATTGATCTTATCCCGCTGAATAAAATATACGGCAAACCCCAGAACAACGGCACCGATTATTACATGCAGGCCGTGGAGGCCGGTCATCAGGAAGTAAAGGCCGTAGAATATATTCTCACCCTGGCTCAATTCCTTAAGATGCTCCGAATCGGGGTATATTCCGTGGCTGAACTTTGCCTTCCATTCGAAAAATTTATTTACGAGGAAAATAAGCGAGCAGGCTATGGTTATATACACATACCTGAGACACGCCTTTTTATTACCAAGACGTATGGCCGTTATCGATATAGCCACAAAGAAGGAGCTTATGAGAAGGACAACGGTATTGACCCCGCCGATAACAACATCCAGCTCATCCCCCCCTTTATGGAACTCCGAGGGGAATTTGGCGAGATATATGGCATAGAGCAGAAACATTCCGCCGAAGAGTAGAATCTCCGTAAACAAGAAGAGCCACATACCGAGCTTTGCGCCTTCGTAATCCTTATGAATATTACTCATCAGGCTCTACCCCCTTGTAGTTATAGGGGCTTCTGGTGACCTCCGGCTCCTCTTCAAAGTTGAGAAGCGGCGGCGGAGATGGAACAAACCACTCGAGTGTTGCTCCGCCCCAGGGGTTTCTGCCCACCTTGGGCCCTTTACGCATTCCATGGAAGATGTTCACAAACATTATCAACAGTCCCACAGCAACTATCCATGAGCCAACGGTGGAGATAAAGTGTCCTCCGGTGTACTGGGGGAGATAGTCGTAGTATCGCCTTGGCATCCCCTGCAAACCTATGACGTAAAGTGGGAAATAGAGAACATTAAAGCCCACAAAAAGTATGAGCCATGCGATATTTGCGATCCGCTCGTTATACATGCGACCGTAGATCTTCGGAAACCAGAAGTGCATCGCCGCAAACAGTCCGAAGCCCGTTCCACCAAAGATTACGTAGTGGAAATGGCTGACAACAAAGTACGTATCGTGCAGGTGCACATCCGTTCCAGCGGAGCCGAGTAGAAGCCCTGCCAGACCACCCACGGAGAAAAGGAATATAAAGCTGAGGGCATAGAGCAGAGGTGTTCTTACGGATATGGAGCCCTTATACAGCGTAGCGGTCCAGTTAAAGACCTTGATAGCCGATGGTATCGCAACGATAAACGTCAGGAACGAGAAGATCAGTACCGCCGTATCGCTCATTCCACTGGTAAACATATGATGCGCCCACACGAGGGAACCGGCAAAGGCGATGGCGAGGCTTGAAAACGCTATCATCTTGTAGCCGAAGATATGCTTCCTTGCGAAAACGGGGATGATCTCGCTTATAACACCCATGGCGGGGAGGATCATTATATAAACCGCCGGGTGCGAGTATATCCAGAAAAGATGCTGATACAGGATCGGATCACCACCCTTGGCGGGATCGAAAAGCCCGACGCCGAGTATCCTTTCCGCCATAACGAGCAGTACGGTTATACCCAGAATAGGCGTGGCAAGAACCTGTATCCAAGCAGTTGCGTAGAGTGACCATGCGAAAAGTGGAATCCTTGTCCAGTTCATCCCCGGTGCACGGAGGCGGTGTATCGTTGTGATAAAGTTAAGCCCTGTCAAAATCGATGAAAAACCGAGGATAAATACTCCAAACACCGCCACGCTCACGTTCGTTGTGGTGAATTCGCTGAACGGCACATAGAACGTCCACCCTGTATCTGGGGGGCCCTGCCCTGTGAAAAGGGAGATGAGGGCAAAGACTGTACCTATGACATATAGCCACCACGAGAGCAGGTTCAGCCTCGGGAAAGCGACATCCTCCGCTCCAATGTGTATGGGGAGCAGAATGTTGCCGAAGGCCGCCGGTATACTGGGGATAACCACGATGAAGATCATGATCACCCCGTGCAGGGTAAAGACGGCGTTGTAGCTCTGGGCCTTCATTATCGTTTCGCCGGGTGCAATAAGCTCCATACGGATAAGAAGACCAAGAACCACGCCGACGATGAAGAAGGCGAGTACGAGGTAAAGGTACATAAGCCCGATCCGCTTATGGTCGGTGGTAAAAATCCAGGAGAGTATCCCCCGCTTCTCCTCGAAGAAGTTTGGTTGCGCTTTCACAGCATTATCCATAAACTATTTCCTTCGTTTACTTTTTTTGCCGCCGAAATAGAGGAATGCGACAAATATTATAATAAATCCGATAACGGCCACCGCCGTTACCCTCAGTATGTTAAAGACGTATGTCTGCCCCTGCGGGTCGTAGCTGAAACAGAAGCGGACAAGCTTCTGAACAGAAAGCCCCACCTTCCCCTCAGCCGCCTCGGTGGCTGCCAGGGTAAACTCAAAGGGGAGCACATCGGTACCGTAAAGATACCTTGCTATCTTCCCCTCTGGTGATATGGCAACGGTTGTCACTGCATGGACAAAATCCTTACCCCTCCTGTCGAAACGGAAGCCGATGGAATCCATAAAGAGGTCGATATTCTCTTTATCACCGGAGAGAAACAGCCATCCATCCTTGGGATAGTTGTTGTCCATAGCCTTGAAGTAGTTCTTCTTCTTGTTGGCGGCAATCTCCGGTGTGTCATACTCATCGAAGCTAATGGAAATCATCTTATAATCCTCGATGGGCTCCAGCTTTATATCAGGAAGGATCTGTGCCAGCCGGCTCTGCAGAAAGTTGCAAACGTTTGGGCAGGAATAATAAACAGGGGCCACAAGAACGGGCTGCTCCAGAAGATCTCCAAAACGAATCTCATTACCTTCGGAGTCCTTGAATACAGCATCAAGAGCCGCCTGCTGACCCAGCTTTTCCGTAATGCCAACGTTGAGCTCCTTCTTTTCCTCCTCGGTTATCTCTTGATGGACATGCCCTTCATCCTCCATATCCATGCCTTCATGACCTTCATGGTCCATGTTTTCGTGCTCCATCGCTTCATGGTTCATGTTTTTGTGTTCCATTGAAGCGTTGTCCATGGTGCTATGCCCGTCCATTGAGGTATTGTCCATAGCATGGTCATGCTCTTCTGCTGGTGAGGACACAGCTATAAGGAGAAAAAGCAGGAAAGTGCTCAATAAGAGTTTAGGCTTCATGGCTATCAGAATGTGGCGATGTAATCGGCGAGTGACTTAAGCTCCTCTTCGCTGAGCCTGCCCACTTGCCCTTTCATGATAACCTTCTTGCTTCCTCCGTAGCTTCCGTCAGCATAGCCCTTAAGCTTGCTAAGGATATCAGAGGCGGACTGTCCCTTAAGGGGCGCACTGGTTCCTAGGGCTTCCTTTGTACCATCTGCACCGTGACAGCTCATGCATTTGCTCTTGTAGAGTTCTTCTGCTCCGCTGGCGGCGAAGGCTGAAATACCAATAAAAATAATGAGGGCTGTTGCAATTAATAAATGTTTCATAGCACACTCCTTTTCAATAACCTTTATCAATCTTAACATGGCGTGTCACTCAGTCAATGAAAGCTATGTAAAGTAAGTAAATTGCTACAATTCTAATCGGATATAAGCATCCTCAACAATACTTTATGGGTTAGAGTCTTCCTGAAATAAGTGTCAGCCTGTCATCGAGCAGTAGGGGAGAATCTTTCACTTTATCACCGAGCAGCCTGTCCACCTCAAGGTGCTGTTCCTCCGTTCCGCCGTAATAATCCTCCAGCCAACGGTGCAGCTCATCAGCATCGGCGAATTCCCAAACGGGCTCAAAGGTTCGTAGCGGGTAAAAATCCGCATCATAGATACTCATGCACTTCTTCGCTTCGTAAAGCCGTCTGCTCTCTTCTATGTCAAATACAGCGCAGATCTTCATCAGCTCGCAGTTCTCCTCCGGCTCGATCAATACTATCTCGCCATCGGTGCGCAAAAGCCGGAACGCCTCGGAAAGGGCAGACTCCATATCGCTGACATGGTGAAAGCTAAGGCTGAAAAGCACAACATCGAACGAGTAGCTGTTAAGCCCTGTATCTTCGGCACTTCTACAGTAGAATTCGATATCAGGGAGAACAGCCTTCGCCTTTTCAATGGCAGAGCGATCTGGCTCAACGGCTTTCAAACCACGGCTGATATCCGCAAGAACACGGGTCATCCGGCCTTCACCGCAGCCGATCTCAGCCACATCACCCTTCAGAGGGGTATAATCCATCAAAACAGTATCAGTTATAGAGAATTTATCCTTGTCCATCACGCCAATATACCAAATCACCCCGAATAATCAATATCGCTGAGCCCGTGCATTTCAACTTGCATAGGCGGATATTTCCACTAAACTGTGCCGATGGACGAATTAAGCAAGGAACAAAAAGAGGAAATCCGAAGTATCATCGTAGAGATGATCGAATCCATTGAAAACGAGATCAACGCAGGGAAGGACGGCCAATCACCCATCGTGCCCGATACCGCCATCGGCAGACTCTCCCGCCTCGAAGCGATGCAGGCCGCCGGAGTCGCAGAACGTAGCCTCAATACAAAAAAAGCACGCCTCGGAAGACTCAAGGAAGCACTCAAGCGGGTCGACTCAGACGAAGATTTCGGCCTCTGTACCGAGTGTGAAGAACCGATACCTATGAAACGACTCCGCCTCGTACCCGAAGCAGTCATCTGCATACAATGCATGAATGAGCGTTAACATTATCGGATTCATCGCTTATTTCGTGTTTGACTGTTTATAGTAAAAACTTATGGGGTGCTTTTGGGGTCAAACCACCTCTTTTGACCACTACTTAAAAGTTGCACTTAATTATTGAATCCAGGTGAAAAAATGGTGAGTCTAATCAAATAAAAGCCCCCTTTCGGGGGCTTTTTTGTTATTCGGGTATGTTAGGTATCTTCGTTGTTTCACCTTTGTAGTTGCAGAGGGTATAGAACTCGTCGTCCTTCCCTTTGATATAGTAATCGGGCATGAGCGGAATCTTGCCGATATTAGTTGCGATGGCGTACATCGGCTGTGCGAGCCCTGTGGTGTGCCCTCTGATGGCATCCCGTATAAGCTCAGCGCCTTTCTCCACGGGGGTACGGAAGTGGTCGATACCGGGTGCGGGTTCGCAGTAGAATACATAGTAGGGGCGTATCCTTGTGCGGAGCAGTTTCTGGTGGAGCTCTCTGAACGTGGGTACGTCATCGTTGATCCCTTTGAGCAGAACCGCCTGATTACCCACGTTAACGCCGCTTGTCATAAGCCCGTAGACAGCCTTCTTTGTCTCCTCGGTGATCTCCTTCGGGTGATTAACCTGCGTGTTGAGCCAGATCGGCACACGCCTGTTTCCTTCGAGAACCTTCTTGAGACCGGGTGTTACCCTCTGGGGGAGCACAACGGGTGCCCTTGAGCCGAAGCGTATCATCTCCACATGGGGGATCTCCTCAAGCTTGCGGATGAGGTATTCCAGCTTATCATCGGAGAAGAGCAGGGGATCGCCGCCTGTTACGAGAACGTCTCTGATCTCCTCATGCTCTGCGATCCATCTGATCCCCTCGTCCACATCGAAGCTGAACTTGAGATCCTGATCCACCACAAGCTCCTTGCGGAAACAGTGACGGCAGTATATGCCGCAGAACTGGGATACGGTGAAGGCGACCCTGTCCGTATACTGTCTTGCGATGGTGTCGGGGCGTTTCTCCTCCGTTGCACGGTTCTCCTTCCAGACGAGATAGTCCTGCATTCCGAAGGTGTTTTCCATCTCGAGACGGTTGGGTACGATCTGCCTTCTTATGGGGCAGTTGGGGTCATCCTTATCCATGAGTGAGGCGAAATAGGGTGTTGTTCCCCATGTTGTTTTCATGTTGTCGATGGCCTCTTCCTCAGCCTCGGTGAGGTTGATGAATTTCTGAACCCTTTCCTTAGTATTAACAAAGTTCTTTAATTGTTCTTTCCATTCAGTATCAGGCATATTTTCCTCCCTTAAATACTTAGATATTTGTTATGCTCAAAATCAGTGATAGTGGTCCGGTATTCCTCCCACTCATTAACCTTGAGCGTCATATAGTTTTTGTAAAGCTCCTCGCCGAGCATCCCTTTGAGGAAACCGCTTCTCTCCGCCTCCATGAGCGCTTCGAAGAAGTCCCTGGGGAGATACTTTCTGTCGTAAACCTTCCTGCCCGATGACTTCTTATACGTACTGCCGGAGTCTGGCTTTCCTGCGCCGGTTCCTTTCCGTATGCCTTCAAGGCCGGCATTGATTAGCCCGGCAAACTGGAGATACACATTCCCCGCAGGGTCTGCACAGCGCAGTTCCATGCGTGTGGCTTTGGTGCTTTTCGCATGGGGTATCCGGACCATAGAGCTGCGGTTTCTAAGCCCCCACCCACGGATCACAGGTGCTTCCTTGTCCAGCACATAGGCTTTGTATGAGTTGACTGTGGAGGCCAGCAGGATGGAGATCTCCCTCGCCTTATCCGTTACCCCGCCGATGAAGTGCATGAGTGTTTCGCTTAGTCCATATTCCTTGTCTGGATCATGGCATATGTTGTCCCCGACATTGTCGAGTATGGATAGATGGATATGAAATGCGTTTCTATTCTCACCTGTGAAGGGCTTTGACATAAACGTTGCATGCAGACCGTGTCTAGCGGCCACCTCTTTGGTTACAAACTCGAAAAGGAGTGTCCTGTCCGCCATGCTGAGAGGATCGCCAGCTTCAAGGTTAACTTCATGCTGGGATGAGGTTACCTCGTGGTGGGTTTTTTCGTATTTTATCCCGCATTCAGCAAGGATGTTGACTATATCCTGACGTACAGCATCCCCCGCATCTGTGGGTGCGGAGCTGAAATAGCCGAGTGCGTCTGAGTGGATATCCTCTCCGAATTCATCATCCTGTAAAAGGAAGAACTCGTGCTCCGGTCCTGTTATAAACCTGAACCCGAACTCCTCAGATGCAGTATCTACTGCCTTTTCGAGGATGTATCTTGGGTCCAGTCCGGAGCGTGAGCCGTCCTGTTCGTACACGGAGCCGGCGAAGAAGCCTATCTTAACATCGCCGAAATCCACCAAACGGAAGCTCTCGGGGACGGGCTTCAGCACTCGATCGCTGTTATCAACAGTGGCAAGGCCCGGTATGGAGCTGCCATCGATACCTACGCCGTTTTCAATAATATCGCCGATATCATCGGGATTAATGTTTACAGTTTTCATCCTTCCGTGCAAATCCTTGAAGAAGATGCGTGTGGAGAAGGCGTCCTCCAGCTGGTATTTGATTCCGTCGTAATCATTTGCATTCATCTTTCAGCACTCCTGCTTAGATTAAAATAATAATGGGTTAAAAACCCTGTAAACAATAATCATAACACGATATTTCATATATGCAAAATCAACGGGTTATTAAAAAGGGTGCTTAAATATAAATAATTGTGTACACAAAACACTATTCAGGGAGAGATAGAGGTAAAAATGAGATTATCCAGGCGTTAAATGAAGGCATTTGTCAGAAAATATGGTTGCAGAAACTCCTATATTCTAGGCAATTACGCCGTTATATAGTTAATAGTCGTATGCTTGGGGTGAAAACCCATGAAGTATTGTAAAAATCACACTATGTTTCGCTTCGTTCATTTCAGTACGGTCGGATTGGTGGTGCGGATAGAAATTATCGTGATGAAAAGTGATTTAAAAAAAATTAAAAAAATCAGTGCTGGCACACTCTTTCCCGCTGATGAGCAGTATTCGTTTTATACCTCGCAACTGGAATGCATGGGCTTCTTCAGCCGGGAGGGTGTTCCTCCGGCTCCATTACTTGCCGGGTTTGTGAGAATCTATGGCAAAAGTTATGATGACTTTCGAATATATCTGGATTATGCGGCTACCATGAAAAAACAGCGGCGGAGAAATGGGATTAAGGCATGATGGGGCTTAACAAAACGAATACTGCTGAAAATGGGTGTATGCCGTATAGTGCTATATAGCTAGAAATTAAGCAGTATCGTCATGCTTGATTGGTCTGACCTTTAGCTTATCTTATTGATAACAGTTGTAAACATGCATTATTGAACGTAGTTCACGGAATCACACCGCAGGGAGTGCTCCGATCGTATACCGCTCGTATTTCTGTATATTCTATGACAATTTCGGGTTTTCTTCTTGATAATAAGTGCTACAATAAAAAGCAGTCAAAATCAAAAAGGAGTTTCAGACATGGACAAGCAGTTTCAGGCTATGAAAACGGTTCGTAATTATATGTGGTGGTCAATGGGCGCAGGGCTCATCCCCGTACCCTTTGTTGATCTCGCCGCAGTGACCGGCGTTCAGCTCAAGATGCTCTCCGACCTTTCCAAATACTATGATGATGTGGAGTTCTCCGAGTCCAAAGGGAAGGCGATAATCGCATCGCTCCTCGGCTCCATAATCCCCAACTCACTCTCAAGAGGGTCTGTGGGAAGTATTCTTAAAATGGTTCCCGTTGTGGGAAGCATACTTGGCGGTCTTTCCATGTCCATCTTCTCCGGTGCTTCGGCCTATGCTCTTGGCAAGGTTTTTATCCAGCACTATGAATCCGGCGGAACCCTCCTCTCCTTCGACCCCGATAAGGTAAAGGACTACTACAAAGAGTATTTCGAGGAAGGAAAGAAAGTCGCAGAGGATCTTGAGAAGGAGAAGAACCAGGAAAGCGGAGAAGAGAAGCAGGCTTGAAAGACTACTTTGCCAGTAAATCCGTAGAGTTCCTTCAAAGAGAATCGAGCGGGGTAGACAGGAAGCTGGTCATTATGACCGCCCTGTCGGGTATATCCAACGCTCTCCTTCTCGCTGTGGTCAACAAGGCAATCTCTCCGGATTTCCTCCAAAAGCCTGATCCTAAATACTTTTTGTACTTCGCACTATGTATAGGGATGTTCATTTACTCCCTTCGCTACCTCCTCTATCATTCCAGCGAAATCATAGAGGAGGCGGTGGACAAGGTCCGCACGAGGCTTGTGGACAAGGTTCTCAAGTGTGATCTAAGAACCCTTGAGACCATTGGCGATTCGGATATTTACACACGAATAAGCAGGGAAACCTCCTCCATATCCCAGAACATGCGCTCCATCTTCATGGCGGCACAGTCCTCGGTTATGGTTATGTTCACAGTGCTTTATATCGCCTTTATCTCCATTCCGGCCTTTTTGATAAGCATGTCCATGATCCTTTTCGCTACATATATATATCTGCGCAACCGGAAGACACTGGAGCAGAACCTGTATGAATCCTCCCAGGAGGAGGATGCGCTCTTTGACACGATAACCGATGTCCTCAGCGGCTTCAAAGAGCTTAAGATGAACAGGGCGAAGAGTGTTGATGTTCGCAGCCATTTCCGTAAGCGTTCAGGGGGTGTTCGGCGCACCAGAGCGAACGTGATGCTTGAGTTTGCAAATAACTATGTTTTTGCAGAGACGTTCTTCTACGTACTAATCGGAACGATAGTCTTTATCATGCCCGCCGTATCAAACGAGTTCGGCGATACCGTCGTTAAGGTGGTTACAGCTATACTTTTCCTGATAGGACCGCTAACCAACACGGTTATGCAGATCCCCATCCTTTCCGAGGTTCAGTTGTCGGTGAATAATATCTACGGCCTTGAGGACAAGATAGATACTCTTGTGAAGGGAGAGGATATTGATTCCGATGATAAGATAGAGAATGCGGAGAACTTCGATAAGATCAAGCTTAAGGAGCTGATCTTCTCATACAAAGACCCGGACGGTGCACCCTCCTTCACAGCAGGCCCCTTCGATTTCGAGATAAACAGGGGTGAAGTGCTCTTTATTGTCGGAGGAAACGGAAGCGGTAAGACAACGCTGATGAAGCTCATGACTGCCCTTTATTTCCCCGATGAGGGTGAAATTCTGCTTGATGATACGAAGGTTACGAGGCAGAATTCCCAGAGCTACAGGGAACTCTTCTCCGTGATCTTCGCCGAGTTCCACCTTTTCAGCAAGCTTTACGGCATGCAACAGGTCAACCCAGAAAAGGTGAAAGAGCTTCTGGAGCTTATGGAGATAGATCATAAGACGGATTTCAAAGACAGCGGCTTCACAAACTTGAATCTATCCACAGGGCAGCGCAAGCGTCTGGCTCTGATTGTTACATATCTGGAAGACAAAGAGATCTATGTGTTTGACGAATGGGCGGCGGATCAGGACCCCCACTTCAGGAGATATTTTTACTATACACTTGTGCCGGAGCTTAAGAAGCGTGGTAAAACAGTTATCGCCGTTTCCCATGACGATCGCTATTTCAGCGAAGCGGACAGGGTTCTCTCCATGGACTTCGGTCAAGTTACCGAGATTAGCAACGGACGGAGTGAAGGATGAACGAAGAAAGAATGGATGAAATAGCAGAGATAAAGGAGGGGGCCTTCAAAAGGTTCAGGAAGTTTATGAAGAACCAGAAGCCCTATTTTGTAATACTCCTGTTTATCGCCATTTTCGTCGTGATCTTCTACTTTGATATGATATTTATATCCATAAAGCCTGGTGAGCAGGGTGTTCTCTGGCGGCGTTTCGGCGGCGGTACTGTGGTGAACCGGATATACGGCGAGGGGTTGCACGTTATATGGCCCTTCAATAAGATGTATGTTTACAGCGTCCGCAAGCAGAAGATAAGCGATACCATCAAGGTGCTCACCCTCAACGGCCTCACCATTGAGGTTGAATACTCCGTTATATACTATCCGAACATACCGCTCCTCCCCATGCTACACCAGCGTGTGGGACCGGATTACCCGAAGACGATCATATTCCCCGAGGTGCGTTCGGTTATCAGAACAGTGATAGGCCAGAACAAGCCGGAGGATATATATACGACCCAGAAACTTATCCAGGACAGGGTCTCCGCACTCTCCAAGGCGAGGCTGGAGTCAAGGTTCATCGCCCTGGATTATGTACCCATAGAGCGGATAAGTCTTCCGATGAAGATCTCCGCAGCTATCGAATCGAAGCTGGCCCAGCAGCAGCTGGATCAGGAGTACGAATACAGGCTCTCCGTTGCCAAGAAGGAGGCGGCGAGGAAGCAGTTCGAGGCTGAAGGTCTTAAGAACTACAACAGACTACTTTCAGAGAGTATCGATGATAAGATCCTGCAGTGGCAGGGCATTATGGCAACGAAGGAGCTTGCAAAGTCCGACAACTCCAAGATCGTTGTTATAGGTGCGGGTGACGAAGGTCTGCCCCTTATCCTGGGGAAATAGGTTAGTCAGCCTATGAGGATAACTGCATACATACTCGGTCTGGTTCTGCTCTATTTTATAATAAGCGATCTCAGAACGCCTATGGATTATGGCGAGATGAGGACCCAGGCATTAAAAAACGACAACCTCACAGAGTTTAAAGTGGGTGTAGTCTGGCCTTTTTCAACCAATAACGACCTCTTCCTTGAGGGTATACAGCTGGCGGTGGAGGAGATCAACTCCATTGGGGTTCTCGGCAGGAAGATGCGTCTTGTGATAAAGGATACCGCCTCAAACAAGAACAAGGCGAGAAGTGCTGCGGATGGATTTATCCGGACAAAGGATATGCTTGCTGTGATAGGGCACTACGACAGCTCCATAGCGGCGGAAACATCCATAGGGTATGAGAAGGCCAAGCTCCTTTTCCTGGACACGGGAGCATTCGGCGCCTTTCTTTCCGGTCACGACTTCGAGTATTTTGTCCGTACCAGCGTAAACACCAAAATGATAGCTGAGAAGATGGTCAAAACCTTGGCGGAACAGGGGTATAAACGTATCTATATAGTGACGCAGGAGGATGAGTACGGTCAGGATCTCGCCTTTCATTTCAAATACTATATGGATCTTTACGATATGGACATCTGCCGGAACAGCTCCTATTTCCGATGGGAGTATGATTTCCACGAAATAATTCATGATATGAAGAGCGAGGATTGCGATCTCGTGTTCCTCACCGGCTATGAGCCATGGGCAGGCTATTTTATCCGTGATATGCGTGATATGGGGGTAACCCTCCCCTATGCGGCGGCGTTTACTGCCGTTGATAAGATGAGGGGGATAGCGGGGAACGCCCTCGATGATTCCATGTATTTTACATACTACGACCCCTATTCAGATGACCCTGAAAATGAGGTATTCGTCAGAAAATTCAGGCAGAAATACGGCGTAAAACCCGATGCATATGCAGCAACAGCCTATGATACTCTGCACATGCTTGCCGATTCCATAAGAACCACAGGCTCCTTCGAGCCGCTCAATCTATCATACTTTCTTAGATATATAGAGATGTATAACGGTGTGAACGGTTTTTACCGCTTCTCCCCCAATGGCGAGGTTCTAGAACGTCCATTCTACCTTATGCAGGTTAAGGGGGACAGGGAGATTATTCTGAATGAGCTGAAGCCGGAGTATAACCGCTCACTAAACTAGACACCCTTTTTTAATATGACATGGAGGCTGATATGTCCGGCAACTACAGGCTTTCCTCTCCGCAGGAGGCTATCTATGTTGACTCACTTCTGTACGGTCCCACTCCGAAATATAATATGGGAGGCTTTGCGCCCATAAGGGGGCACGTAGATGTCGAACTTTTCAAGAAAGCACACAGGCTTGCCCTGGGTGTTCACGATGCGTTTCTGACCAGACTTGAGTACACGCCTGACGGTGTTATGCAGAGTACTGGACACGAGCTTTATCCTCCTACGATTATCGACTTTTCCGATTCACCCAGTGCCTACAGGGAGGCCATCGACTGGGTTATGGACGATTTTAAGAACCCCGTTCCCATCGACGGTTACCCCCTTGGAGCGGATGTTCTCATAAAGGTGGATGAAGAGCTTTGGGTATGGTATCCAAAGTTTCATCATATAATAAACGACGCCTTCGGTCACATGCTCTTCACAGACACCCTGACCAGCTTCTACAATACTCTATTGGCAGGAGGGACACCCGAAAAGGATATCCTCAACTACCGTGATTTTGTGGAGGATGATGAGAAGTATTTCTCATCCCCGGGTTTTGAAAAGGGGGCAAAGTTCTGGAACGATAAGTTTGCCGATCTACCTGAGCCCATCTCCTTCACAGGTTCCAAGAGCGGCCTTAGTGAACGGGATACCCTCGGGACCAAACGTCTCACACTAAGCATGAAGCGCTACTGCTACAACGACATGCTCCGCATCTGTGCGGAGAACGATATAACTTCCTTCCATTTCCTTCTGGCTGTTAGCTATGCCTATTTTTACCGCACCAAGGGGCAGGATGATATTGTTATCGGCATGCCTATCCTTAACAGGAACAACCGGAAGTTCCGAAACACTTCAGGTATGTTTATGAGCATGATGCCCCTGCGCATAAAGATAGAGCCGGACTGGAGCTTCCTTGAGCTTGCACTGGCTGTAAGCAAGGAGCTGAGAGCATCCTATAGATACCAGCGCTATCCGCTGGGGCAGATCATTAAGGATTGCCGTACAAAGGAGGGCTTCACAGGGAACCTGTTTGACATAACCTTTGTTTACAGAAAGCTTAGCTATAACCAGAACTTCGGTGGCTCACCCATGAGCATGTTCACTCTGGACACGGGAGCGAGGGAGGAGAGCCTCTCCATAGAGGTGGATGAATACGATGACGGTGATGTAAACATCTTCTTCAACTACAATCCTTTTGTTATCCCCGACGAGGAGGCGGAGCATCTGGCCAGAGGTTTCGAAGCGTTGTTTCTGGATGTGTCCCTCGGCGGCGACAAGGCACTGGACGAGCTAAGGATCATGCCGGAGAAGGAGTACTGCGCAATCATAGGGAGCAAGAAGAGTATCCCCGATAAGCGTTTCGAGGAGATTTTCTTTGAGCAGGCTGTAAAAACGCCCGATGCGGAGGCTGTACGATGTGTCGGCCTAGGGCTTACATATAAAGAGGTAGAAACGCTCTCCTCCGGAATAGCGGGTGTGCTGGCCGTGGAATACGGAGTTAAGCCCGGTGACAGGGTCGCCTATCTTTCCGAGAGGAACGCCGTCTCCCCTGCCGTAATACTGGGCATATTCCGTTGCGGCGGTGTGTATGTCCCCATAGATCCCGTTTATCCCGAAGAGCGGATAAAGTACATACTGGAGGACTGCGGGGCAAGGTGTATAGTTGCGGACAGGGATCTCGACACAGGCGGGGTGCCCGTATATACCCCCAACATAACAGAGAACCGTTACGAGAACTTCATTCTGGAGGGTCTCAGTCCTGAAGACCCGGCATATATAATTTACACATCAGGAACCACAGGAAGACCGAAGGGTGTTTGCATACCCCACAGGGGGATCGTAAACACAGTAACTGCCCAAGCTGCTGCATGGGGAGCCGGAGCCGGAGAGCGCGTTCTGCAATTCGCCTCCCTCGGTTTCGATGCCTCCATGTCCGAGATAGGCATGGCGCTATTGTCCGGTGCCTCCCTCATAGTTGCAGACAGGGAGACAATTCTCGAACCGGAGCGATTCATAAGGCTTATGAGGCACGAGAAGGTGAGCGTTGCTACCCTCCCCCCATCCTACCTGAACAGCCTTGAAGGTGCAGATTTCCCATGGCTTAAAACGCTTATTACGGCGGGTGAGGCTCCCATTGAGCGGGATGTCCACAGGTATTCCTCCCGTCTGAGATATATAAACGCCTACGGTCCGACGGAAATTTCCGTCTGCGCAAGCTGGCATGAGGTTCCGGCGGACTACGAAGGTGGACTCATTCCCATTGGGCGTGCCATACCCAACGGAAGTATCTACATACTGGATAAAAATCTCCAGCCCCTCCCCCCAGGCTCGGTGGGGGAGATATGTGTCGGCGGAGCTGGTGTGGCACTCGGTTACCTTAACCGAGATGAGCTGACTGCAGAGAAGTTTGTGCCCGATCCCTTCTTTGAAGGGGGTAGGATGTACCGAACTGGCGATACGGGTCGTATGCTCCCCGACGGCAGCCTTGTTTTCACTGGCCGAAGGGATGCACAGGTTAAGATAAGGGGGCACAGGGTTGAACCCGAAGAGGTGGCTAGAACCCTTGAAACTGTTGAGGGAATCGATTCCGCCGTTGCGGATGCCCTTGGTGAAGATGGGGCAAAGTATCTCGCCGCCTGGTATACAGCTCCGGAGGAGCTTCCTGCTGAGGATATTAAAAGAGCCCTTGGCCGCAAGTTACCCCCTTATATGATCCCTTCAGTTTATACGCACATGCAGTCCTTTCCACTGAATGCAAGCGGGAAGATCGACCGGAACGCTCTGCCTTACCCCGAGAGGGATAAGCATGGTGGAGATACCGAGAAGCCTTTGGAAGGTGTAGATAAAACCGTTGGAGAGATCTTCGCCGATGTGCTGGGCATTGCTGTATCCTCCGCTTCTGCAAACTTCTTTGAGCTTGGCGGGCACAGCCTCGGCGCTGTTCGTGTCATGGGCAGGATACAGAAGGAGTTCGGCACTAAGGTGGGGCTCAAGGAGTTCTTCGCAAGCCCTACAGTGGGCGGAATCGCAGATATAATAAAGCAGAGGAACGTCCGGATGTTCAGCTCTATCCCATCCATTAAGTATGGAGCGGAGCGGGATATGACAGCCTCCGAGAGGAGGGTCTGGGTTCTTTCCCGAATGGAGGGGGGGAGCTCTGCATACAATATGCCTCTACAGTTCAGTATAGAGGGGGAGCTGGATCCCGCCCTTCTTTCCGAGGCGTTCACCGGTGCGGCTAGGAGGCATGACGCACTTCGTAGCTTTGCAGACCCCCATGAGCCCATTATGCATGTTGCAGAAAAGTGCGTTATAGATGTTAAGGTTATACATACAGAAGAGCTGGATCTTGAAACAAAGGAAGAGACAGCGAAGCCCTTCGATATAACAAAGCCCCCCCTGATAAGGGTTAACATATTCAAATCCTCCGAAGAGAGCGTTCTCTCTGTGGTTATGCACCATATTATATCCGACGGCTGGTCGCTCCAACTTCTTATAGAGGAGGTTCTTGAGAGGTACACAGCCCTGTCCATGGGGGATGAGCCTAAGCTTAAGGAATTAAAGGCGGACTACGCCTCCTTTGCCAGTTGGCTAGGGGATGAGATGCTGAGCGGTTTCGCCGCCAGAGACAGGGATTACTGGTTGGAACGATTCTCCGGCGATATTCCTGAGCTTGAACTCCCTGCGGATTTCCCAAGACCGGAGGTTATGGGCTTTAAAGGAAGATCCATTCACAGGATATTCGAGTCAGTAAGCTGGAAGGAACTTGAGGAGAGGGCTGCCAGACTGGGAGCGACACCATATACCCTCCTGCTCACAGCGGTTTACGGTCTTTTGTACAGATACACAGGAAGCAGGGATACGGTTATCGGCACACCCGTTTCGGGCCGGCTCCACCCCGATGTGGAGAACACCATCGGGATATTCATAAATACACTCCCGCTGAGGGTGGCCTTCAGCAGGGATGACAGCTTTATGAACCTGCTAGCAAGGGTTAAAAACACCGTGGCGGAGGCGCAGGATCACCAGAGCTGTGCCTTTGATGCCATTGTGAATGAGCTTGATATACCAAGAAAGGCAAACCGTCAGCCCCTCTTCGATACCATGATGATCCTGCAGGATACCGTTTCTGAAGAGATGCAGGGGGACGGCTTCAAACTGAAAACGAGGGGGCTTGAGACCTCCTCTTCGCTCTTTGATATGACATTCTTCTTCAGCCGTTCGGGTGATTCCCTGAGGCTGGACATTGAGTTTTCCACCGAGCTTTTCAAGCTCTCCACTGCAGAACGGACTGCGCATCATCTTGAGATTTTCCTGAGATCCGCCCTTAATGCACCCGAAAAACGCACCGCCTTCCTAGACTACATTCCCGAGGATGAGCTCGAAAGGCTCAGAGGTCTTTCCGTTGGCAGGCCTGCACAGCTCCCTGTACTCGATTTCCGCAACAGGTTCCTGGAGAACGGGCTGAAGCACCCCGATCGACCGGCCGTTGTCACTACCGAACGAACCGTAACCTACGGCGAGCTATGCTCAGATGCGATGGCAGTTTGTGCGGAGATAGTCAAAAGGGGGTTTGGAACCGGCGACACCGTGGCTCTCATGGCGGAGAGGGACGAGATCCTCGCCGCAGGTATGCTCGGGATACTTATGAGCGGCGCCTCCTATACATTCATGACACCGTACCACCCCGAGGAGCGACTTGCTTATATAGCAAAGACCGCAGGGGTGGAGCTGATAATAGCCGGAACCGATGTTCCGCTGAGCTTCAGGCAGATGGCCGTAAACTGCCGGGAACTGCCTAGGATAAATGCCGAACCGGTAGAGACGGGTGACTGTGCATACTATATATTCACCTCTGGAACCACTGGTACGCCGAAGGGGGTTCGTGTTTCCCATGACAACCTGCGAAACCTTGTTTATATGACAGAGCTGGAGAGCTATGCAGGTATTGAGTCACCCGTAAGGGAGATGGTCAGCGTTTCCGGAGCCTTTGATGTCTCTGTGAAGCAGGTGTGCTCTGCCCTTGCATGCGGTCACACTCTGTTGATGCCCCACGACGACCTTGTGCTAAATGCGGAGCTTCTCCTTGAGTATATACGTGATAAGGGTGTCACCCTTATGGATAACTCCCCCTCACTACTCTCCATGCTGATCTCAGCTGGGACATGCGAAACGGAACTCCCCGCACTCAGGCGTATGCTCATCGGCTCGGAGGCCGTTTCCTCAGGGCTTGTGGAGCAGTTTATGAATGCTCATCCCGATGTGGAGGTTGTTAACTGCTACGGACCAACCGAATGCACCGTGGAGTCTGTAAAGCTTCAGGCGGAAAGAGGCGTGGATTATCCGGCGGTGCTCCCCATTGGCACACCCTCGATAAACACAACTGCAGAGATTCTTGATGAGAACCTCAACCCCTGCGGGACAGGGATATACGGTGGTATATACCTCGGCGGGGCATGTGTGGGCATGGGCTATGCCGGGCAGAGCTCCACAGCTTTTATCGAGATAGACGGTAAAAGAGTATACCGTACAGGTGATGTGGGTCGCTGGAGCGAGCGTGGAGAGATAGAGTTCGCCGGAAGGAGCGATGATCAGGTTAAGGTTCGGGGATACCGCATCGAACCGAACGAGGTGGAGAACGCACTCCTCAATATTAAAGGTGTTTCCTCCGCCGCTGTTGTCCCCTTTGAAAGGGGTGGTATGACTGAGCTCGCCGGTTTCTATGCGGGTGAGCCGGAAACGACTGCCGTAAAGGATGCCCTGTACTCCCTTATCCCTGGCTATATGGTGCCGGCGGCGCTTGTTAAACTGGAAAGAATACCCCTTACCCCCGGGGGAAAAGCGGACAGGAAGGCTCTTTCGAAGATGCCCGTTGCCGCTGAAGAGGGCAGGGGGGAGCCGCTGGATGATAAATACCAGCAGGCTGTCTTCGATATATGGAAAGGTGTTCTTGGTCATGATGATCTCTCTGCCGAGGAGACCTTCTTCGAGGCAGGGGGTAACTCCGTTCTCTTGGTCAGGCTCCACAGCAGGCTCCAGAAGGAGTACCCCGATCTTTTCCGCCTTGCGGAGCTTTTCCGTTTCAGCACAATCGCATCTCAGGCTGATAGACTGCGATTAAGTATTGAGGGTGAGAAGATTCGTATAGAGGGTATCCCCCTTAGTGATGACATTAGAGAAACGAGGGCGGGCGGCCTCCTCCGGCTGAGTGCTCCTATGAATGGAAGGGCGAATCTTAGCGAAGGGGAAGGGGTTGCAACTCTGGCATACCTTTTTGCCGAGCTTTACGGTATGGAGCGGGCTCCTGCCGGCTCCGTAAAAGGGGATGTCCTCTGTTGGAACAACGTCGATTTTGATGATGCAGAAAGCATGGACGGCCTGATAGCCTCCGTAGAGGAAGGTTTAAAGAGGTGCCTGAGATACGGTGATGCAGTTATTGAGGGTATCCTGCCCGTTGTCCTCATAGGTGATGGAGATATGGACAGGCTGGCGGAGGTATTTGGTATCGTTTTTAAGCCGGAACAGAGCAGTATGCGGGCGGTTTTCTCCGAGAGGATCAAGCGTGACGAGGCTCTGCGGATGTGTGATGTATACGTCAGGATCCTTGATGCGGCAGGTAAGGTTATATGAAGAAGCTTCTGGATATAGATAAGAGTGAAAAACCTGAATTGATAATAGAGAACGAAGAGCAGAGGGGCGAGGTTGCCATTATCGGCATAGGCATCCGCATTGGTGACTGTACCGGCCCGGATGAGTTTTGGAAAGCCCTGATGGATAGGCGTGATTTTGTAACACCACCCAGCATTGAGAGGGTTCGTGATACTAAGATGATAGTAGACACAGCCGGTTGCGATTTTCTGGAGCTTGCCTATCTCAAGGACCATGACAAGTTCGACAGCCGCTTTTTCAGGATCCCTCCGCAAAAGGCCTCCCTCATGGACCCGCAGGAGAAGATCCTTCTGGAGACAGCGTGGCACGCCGCAGAGGATGCGGGCTATGCAGGTAGAGCCATATACGGGAGTAGGACAGGGGTTTTCATCGGCGGAAACGGAAGCTTCAACACATATGAGCGTGTGGTTTCGGATATTGATGATCCGAACACGCTTCTCGAGCTTCTCACCCCCTCCATGACTGCGGCGAGGATCTCCCATTTCCTCAACCTGAAAGGTCCGGCATCTGTGGTGGACACCGCCTGCTCTTCATCACTCACAGCTGTGCATAACGCATGCGTTTCCATATCCAGGGGTGAGTGTGAGACTGCCATAGCGGGTGCATGTAAGCTGGTTCTGGCCCCTTTGAGGAGCATAAACAGAACAGAGGTCGAATCCGCAGACGGCAGAACCAGGCCCTTCGATGAGATGTCTGACGGCACAGGGGGCGGGGAGGCGGCGGTGGCCGTGTTCCTTAAGCCCCTTGATAAAGCCGTTCGGGATAACGACAGCATATATGCCGTAATCAAGGGGAGCGGGATAAACCAGAACGGTCGCTCCCAGAATATAACCGCACCCGATGCTGAGGTGCAGGCGGATGTTATACGTGATGCATGGAAACAGGGGGGGATAGACCCCTCCCGGATGTCTTTCATAGAGGCCCACGGAACCGGAACGAAAATCGGAGATGTCATAGAGATAGAGGGGCTTGCAAAGGCCTTTGAAACATATACGGATAAAAGGGGTATCTGCCCCGTGGGCTCGGTTAAATCTAATGCAGGACACACAGATAACGCCGCCGGACTGCTGGGGCTTATAAAGGGGGCACTCTCACTGTACCACAGGATATATCCCGGAACTGTACATTTTAGCCGCCCGAACCCCCAGATTGATTTCGATAACGCACCAGTGTATCCAACCGGCGAACACACTGGGCTTGGTGACGGTGAGCTTTATGCAGGGGTGAGCTCCTTCGGTCTGAGCGGTACTAATGTGCATGTAACACTTGCAACCCCTCCGGAGAGGCGGAGGATTACGGAGGAGAGTAAACCCTATCTGTTCACCTTCTCCGCAAAGACACCGGAAGCCCTTCAAAGGCTTACGGAAAGTATGGATAGGTACGTAAAAGAGCATGATCTCCACCCCGCAGAGGTGTCGGCAACCCTCCTTGGCGGAAGGGAGCACTTTGAGCATAGATATATCTATGCGGACAGGGAGTATAGAAGCACCTCTGATACCTTCATGAATATTGATTATCAGCAGGCTTCCGGTTCACACCGCATCGTTAGGGACAAGAGGCGCAATGAGGATGGTTGTATAACCCCGGCAAAGGCCAGAGAGAAGGGGGAAGAGCTTGCGGCCATGCTCAGGGACGGACAGCTTCATTCAGTAAGGGAGATTCTTGATATCTATGCGGGCGGAGCCGAACCCCTCTTCCCCGCAGAACTCACCAGTGCCGGAAGGGTTCATCTCCCCCTTTACCCCTTCGAACGTGATAGACACTGGTTCGGCAGAAAGCAGAAAAGTAAACGTTTCAGCCTCTTTGACCACGAGGTAATAAAAACAGGAAGATTCTCCACATACAGGGCGAGCGCCGGATACTCCTCATCATGGATATTCAGTGACCACGAAATAGGAGGGAAACGGGTTCTCTCAGGGTCTTCAGTAGTGGACCAGGTATTTGAGCTGGCATGGCGGATATACGGAGACAAACCGAAGCTTGTGAGGGATCTGCGCCTGAACCACTTCCTTGAGGTTCCTAACGAGGGTGAGGTAGAGATTGTGGTCACAGTCCATCCCGGGGATAGGGGTGAGCACTGTGTGCTGGAGTACTGCCACAACGGCGAATGGCGCACAGTGGCGGAGTGGCGCATAGAAGTGCTTGATGAGAAGCCCAGCCGGATGCCCCGTACCGATATAAAAAAGGAATTTCCAAAGCCCTATGCCCTGAGGGAGGAGTTTAACCAAATGTATGGGGATGTTTCTGTAAGCGATAAATGGGACTGCCTTGAGTACGCAGGAGAGGGTGCGGATGGATGCGGATGCATAATCTCAGTTTTTCCCGAGTACAGACCCCTTGCGCAGGAATACCCCTGTTATCCTCCAGTCTCGGATATCGGCTTCAACTTCCATAGGGAAGCAAGAGAGTGTATACCGCTTCTCTTCCCGAAGATGAAGGTCTTCGGCACGGTTCCGCCCGACTGTCTGGCGTTCTCCCGCCTGAAAGGCTCGGATGACAGGTATGCTTATTTCGATGTAAAAGTTACGGACACCGATGGCAATGTCGTTGTGGAAATAGATGATTATACGATGATGCGAAGCCGTGGAGGGGCGGCGGGTTACTTCCATGTCAAGCAGTGGTGCGATGCCGGAGCCTTTGAACCGCAGGGAGATACACAGCCGGTACTCTGCTTTTTCGGAGGTGAGCCCGGTGATGTTGGAGAGGATGTGAAATCTGTTTGCTGGGATGACTACGAAGCACCCGTAGGGGTGGAGCGCATCTCCAAAGACAACCTCCAGAGCTTTGTGAGAAAATTCTATGCAACCCGGAACAGGCGAATCGTATATACGCTCCCCGATATTTTTATCGAGCCGGAACATACACTGGACAGGCTTTTTATGTTTCTCTCCTCCCTTGCATCTACGGGTGACGGTGAGCTGGAACTCATCATCGCCGGAAGGGAGCCCTCAGCTCCTCTGCATTCCTCTGCAGCTGCCATCGGCAGAGCCTTTGAGTTGGAGAGACCAAACACAAGGTACAGCTTTGTGCAAATACAGGATGAGAAACCGGAAGACCTATTCCAGCTCCTTGATGTGGAGGGTTTTCGCCTTCGTGTTAACGGTGACCGTATTGAGCGGGAGATACTCGCTGAAGAGCAGTCAGGTGGCCCTCTACCACTGAACGATGGGGAGAGGTATCTTATAACTGGCGGACTTGGCGGGATAGGGCTGTTCATGGCGGAATACATATCCGAAAGGGCAAACTGCGACATTGTGCTCGCCTCACGCTCCGGCTTTGCGAATGAGAAAGAATGGGACGCTCTGCTTACCCTCGAAGATGGATCATTCAGGATTGTTTCTGCACTGCGCAGGATTCAGAAGAACGGATGCAGAATCTTCACCGAAGCGGCGGATGTGAGCGTTATCAGAGATGTACAAAAACTCAAAGATGGCTACGGCCGCTTTGCCGGAGTATTTCATTTCGCAGGAACAGCAGAGGACAAGTTCCTTAGCTCGGCAGATATAGATGCGTTCAGAAAAACCCTTGCACCCAAGGTAAGGGGTGCGCTTAACATATGCGAGGTATTCAGCGATACGGATTTCACAATACTGGCCTCCTCCCTTTCCGCCATCACGGGAGCACCCGGACAGGCGGGGTATGCAGCGGCAAACGCCTTCCTAGATTCCCTTGCAGAAAGGGATGAAGCCGGAAGGATAAAATCACTGGCGTGGACAGAGTGGAAGGATGTTGGTATGGCCGCAGGCGTTGAGGTGGTGCGTGATGAATCCTTTGCCCCTCTTAGTAATCTGGAGGCGAAGCTGTGCCTCGACAGTATACCCGAATCGTCATACACCGCCGTTGGGAAAAGCACGGATCCCAACAAGACCCTCCTGATGGAGGGGAGCAGGATAAGGGAGACGTACTTCACCTCCGATGAGATTGCCGGGGATGAGCTTGGGGATATTGAGCTCACGGGTGCTGAGGAATTCACAAGTACCCAGAGGATAATAGCCGCCGTATGGGGGGAAGAGCTTGGGTATGATACGCTGGATCTTTACGATGATTATGAGGATCTTGGCGGAGATTCCATTACATCCCTCGGCATCCATGAAGACCTGCAGAAGCGGTTCGGCATTAAGTTCTCTTTCAATGAGCTTTTCGAGAAGCAGACCATTGCCGATATGGCCAGATATATAGATAAGCTTTTGTTTCAGAAGGAGAAAGTGAGCACCGGCGAGGATGATGATATCCTTGTCCTCAAGGAGGATGGGGAGCGGAAGGTGATCTGCTTTCCTCCCGGAACTGTATACGGCTACACCTACTATGATATCGCAAAGCTTATCGATGGCTTCAGCTTCTATTCCTTTAACTATAAAGCATTTGACAATCCGGCCGAGGCCTTTGCGGACATTACGGAATCGATTCAGCCCGAAGACGGGCTCATACTCCTCGGGTTTTCCGTTGGGGGGAATCTCGCCTACGAGGTTGCACGTGTTTTGGAGAAGCGGGGAAGGGAAATAGATGCTATGATCTTCATAGACAACTACCGCAGGTATGAGACGTTCAGCTTCAGCGATGAGGAGTACCGTAATAACGCGCAGGAATATCTTGCGATGGTGGATGAACGATATCTTAAGACGGAGAACAGGGAAAGCCTCCTGAAAGCGATAGAGCACTTCGACAGGTATATGGACTCCCGATACGAAGAGGAGCCAGTAAACGCCCCGATACACTACGTTAGAGGAAATGAGATGGAGCTTGATATTCCCTTTAAGGTATCGAAGGAGGGGTGGGAAGAGCTTACCCCGAGCTTCACGGTTTACGAAGGGAGCGGAGAGCACCCTGAAATGCTCAGGAGCGGTCACATAGAAAAGAATGTTGGCATATTGCAAAGTATACTGGTAAGGTTGTAGAGATATTAAAAAATATAATAGACGGATTGTTGCTTAGAATAAAAAAATCGGAGGTTGTTATGGAAACAGCAGAAAAAACAGTATTTGAGACCCTCAGCTTTGAGGAGCGCAAGGAGAAGGCGGACGAAACTGTCAAGAAGCACGTTTATGCCGCCATGGGTGTTGGTCTCGTCCCTATTCCCGTTGTAGACTTTGTTGGTGTTACGGGCGTTCAGATCGATATGCTCAACAAGCTTGCCAAGTTCTACGGCATCCCCTTCAAGAAGGATCGTGTTAAGAACATCCTCAGCTCCCTCGTGGGCGGACTCATCCCCGCAGGCCTCGGTTTACCCGTAGCAAGTCTTTTAAAGGCGGTTCCCGTTGTGGGTACAACCGTTGGCGCACTCGGAATGCCTATCGTTGCCGGCGCTTCAACGTATGCAGTGGGCAGGGTTTTTGTTCAGCACTTCGAATCAGGCGGAACATTCCTCAGCTTCGACCCCGGCAGTGTAAGGGAGCATTTCGAAGAGGAATTCAAAACCGGGCAGAAGGTTGCAAGAGCCGCGGCGGACAAGAAGTAAGATATGAGCTTCTTTCTCTATCTATGCATATGTATCGCTGTGGGAATGTTCGGTATTAACAAAAAGTTCGGGTTCTGGGGCTATTTCTTCGCCTCCCTGCTTCTAACCCCTGTTATGGGGGTTATCCTTCTTCTCGCTTCGGGCGACAAGAAGGTCAGGGCCTGAATGGAAAAACCGGCACTAGCTTTAATCAGAGGATACAAAACATCGCTGAACGGGGAGCTTGTGAAGATGCTGGAAAAGCTCCCCCCATCGGCACGCCAGAGGTGCGCCCGCTTTAAGAGGGATGCCCCTAAGATTAACTACGCCTCCTCCAGGCTCCTTTTGACCCATATACTCAATGGTGACACTTCAATATTAGACAAAATCGAGAAAGGGGAATCCGGTAAGCCCTTTATCCATGGCTTCCCCGATTTCAGCATTACCCATACCGAAGGATTTGCCGCTGCAGGGTGCGTTAATAAAGGGGAGATTGGCATTGATGCGGAGCGGATACGGGATATTGAACTGGAGGATTTTGAGGACTATCTCACAGAGATGGAACTGACCCACATCCTGGCAGAGGGGGAGGGTGAGGCAGGCCTCCGGTTTTTGAGGCTATGGACAGCGAAGGAAGCCGCCATGAAGGCAGCCGGAACGGGGCTCAGGGAACCGCTGTCCGATGCCTGTGTCTATCCCGGCTATGTCCGCTACCTGGACACAGACTACAAGCTCACCCACCTTGACATTGACGGGTATATAATAACCCTCTGCACAACTGAAGATGCCGCTGTGGATTTCAGGATTCTCGGGAGTATCCTTTAGGCTGTCTTCTCCGTTGTAACACTGTTTTCGAGTTCCCTTCCTACCTCAAGACTCTTTATGTTCTGTGCTGTTGTTTCTGCGATCGCCTCCATGGCATTTGTAGTAAAGAAGGCCTGGTGCCCTGTTATCAGAACATTTGGGAAGGTGAGCAGGCGCATGAAAACGTCATCCTGTACGATGTAGTCTGAGAGGTCCTCAAAGAAGAGATCCCCCTCCTCCTCGTAAACATCAAGGCCTAAGGAGCCTATCCGGCCGCTCTTGAGTGCTGAGATAACGGCTCTAGTATCCACTAACCCTCCACGGCTTGTGTTTATGAGCATTATGCCCTCCTTCATCATGGCGAGGGTGTTCTCATTGATAAGATATTTCGTTTCGGGGGTCAGGGGTGTGTGCAGTGTTATAATGTCCGATTCTTTGAATATCGTTTCAGTATCCGTATAGGTGATGCCCAGCTTTTTAAGCTCCTCATCCTCGTATATATCATATCCCAGCACCTTCATGCCGAAGCCGTTGAGGATTCTACAGACCACCCTTCCGATGGAGCCCGTTCCGATAACGCCAACGGTTTTGCCGTGCATATCAAATCCCATGAGTCCGTCGAGGGAGAAGTTTGCCTCCCGCACACGCCAGAACGCCCTGTGGAAGTGCCTGTTGAGGCTGAGCATTAGGCCGATGGTGTGCTCTGCCACGGAGTATGGGGAGTAGGCCGGAACACGGGTAACCTTTATCCCAAGCTCCTCTGCCTTCTTGAGATCCACGTTATTGAATCCGGCACAGCGGAGGGTTACAAGCTTTATTCCGAAACCGCTGAGCTCCTCAAGAACCTCAGCATCCGCCGTGTCGTTCACGAAGATACACACAGCCTCGAAGTTTCTGGCAAGCTTTGCCGTCTTCTTCCTCAATCTCGCTTCGAAGAATTCATGCTCGATACCGGCATCCTGAAATGCTCTGCCGAGGTACTCCATATCGTAGGGCTTGGTGCTGAATACCGCTGTTTTCATCGTTCACCTCTCATGGTTATATAACATAAAAACGTGCGGTATTCAGTCAAGGTGATGTCAGGTATTATTCCCCGATTATATCCTTCGCCGCAATAAGGCCGGAGACCGATGCCTGTATAATGCCCCTTGTGAGTCCAGCTCCGTCCCCTGTACAGTAGAGGTTTTCAAGATCCTTGGAGCGCATGTTGGAGCCGACCTTAAGGCGAACGGAATAGAACTTGACCTCCACACCGTAGAGGAGCGTGTTGGGATCGCTCATCCCCGGCATAACTGCGTTGAGGTGGTCGATGGTTTCGATGAGGTTGTGCAGATACCTGTATGGGAGCACGAAGGAGAGATCACCGGGCATCGCATCCTTGAGGGTTGGGGTTACGAAGTTCTTGCGTATCCTGCTGTCCGTGGAGCGGCGCCCTCTGGTTAGATCACCGAAACGCTGAACGATAACGCTGTTGCCCCCTGCGAGCATGTTTGAGAGTGCGGCGATGTGCATGCCGTACTTAAGTGGCTCGTCGAAGGGTTCGGTGAATTTTGTAGATACGAGCAGGGCGAAGTTGGTGTTCTCGCTCTTTTTGTTCTTGTAGCTGTGTCCGTTAACGGTGAGCAGATCGTTCTTATTCTTCTCTATGGAGACAAATCCACCGGGGTTAACGCAGAATGTGCGGACCTCATCCTCGAATTCTCTGGTGAAATACTTTATCTTGAACTCATAAAGTTCGTTTGTGAAGTTGTCCGTAACAGCCCTGGGGACCTCGACTCTGACGCCGATATCAACGGGGTTCAGCTCGTAGTCCATGGTGTATTTGCGAACCATCTCCTGCATCCAGCTGTTTCCGCTTCTGCCCACTGCGCTGATTACCTTGTCGTAATGCTTTTCCTTCTCCTCGCCGTCCTCAAGGACACGAAGACCCACAACCCTGTCGTCCTCAACGATGAAATCGAGTACCTCGGCGTTGCAGATAAGGTTTACGTTCTCCGACTCACGGAACATCTCGGACATGCGCTGGATGAAGAGGAGGCAGTTGTCCGTACCGAGGTGGCGTATCTTTGCAGGATAGAGCTTCAGGTTTTCACGGCTGCACTGGTACTGGAGATCCTTGATCTTTTCATAGTTTCCAGCTGAATCTATCTCGTGGACGCCGCTGATCGTCTTCCATATATCATCCGCTTCATCAATAAGCCTTTCCAGCTTGCTTTCAGCCATGTAGTCAGTAAGCCAGCCGCCGTATTCTGTGGTGAGTGTAAGCTTTCCATCGGAGTATGCACCGGCGCCGCCGAATCCGCTCATAACCTCTTTGCGGTCCCTTACTGTTATATCGTTTCCTTTTTCGTAAAGGTCAACCTGAATGCCGCCATGCTTCATCAGCATGTAGGCGGCAGTGATTCCGGAGCTGCCCGCTCCTATAATAGCAACTTTCATTATCATTCCCTTCTATTCAATAATATGGATTACAGCGTTGAACCCGTTTTCATCAATGGTGAGAACGGCGTAGCTTCCGCTGTTCTGGTATCTGTTTGCTGTGGGGCTTCCGGGGTTAAGCATATATACACCGCCGATTTCACCCCAGAATGGTTTATGGGTATGACCGTAGACGATTATATCCGCATCGGGGAAAAGATACAACAGCCTGTTTTCAAGGCCGAAGGGGCTACCGTGCCCGTGGGCAATGCCTATTAAAACCCCTTCAAAGCTCATCTGCCTCGTTGCGGGGAGCGAGCCGTCACCCAGTCCCTCGTCCATATTGCCTCTAACTGCATAGACCGAAGGGTTAATACTTTTCAGTTCTCTAATGAGCTGGTAGTTGTCAATATCCCCCGCATGCAGGATTGTATCGGCCTTTGCGGCCTCCTCCAGAATAACCTTCGGGAGTTTTTCTGTTGAATCTGTGTGGGTGTCGGATATAATCAGGATCCTCATAATATTATTCTCCCCGGAGGTTGGTATGTTTGAAACCAAAGATACAGTTTATTTTAGCGAGGCGGGGGCTGTCAATACGGAAAAAGCCCTTGAAACAGCTGTGCAGACCGCTGTTAAGGAATCTGTGCAGGCCATCGTTGTGGCAACGTCCACAGGCGAAACCGCCTTTAAGCTAAAGGATACGGCAGACCGCCTCGGCTACGGCGGCAAGCTTATCGCCGTAAGATACCACGAAGGGTTCCATAAACCCAACGAACACATGATGAATGAAGAAAATTTAACAAAGCTGCACAGCATGGGCTTCGATGTGCATACAGGGACCCACGCCCTCAGTTCCATAACTAGATCCTTCCGGATCAAGTGGCAGGGGATAGGCGTTCCGGAGATCGTTGCCGAAACCTTGAGGCTCTTCGGAAGAGGGCTTAAAACCTGCGTTGAGGTGGCCGTTATGGCGGCGGACGGCGGGAGGATACCCGATATCCATGAAGACGTTATAGCAATAGCCGGAACCTCCAAAGGTGCGGATACCGCTCTGCTTCTCAGGGCGGCTTATCAGAATACATTTATACAGGACATGAAGATCCGGCGGATTATCTGCAAGCCGGAGGTGTTCTGATATCCCTCGACAATCTTCCGCTCTCGGGTGAAATAGTTAGTGCGGCGGCGGATTTCGGAGCGGATATATACTTTGTGGGGGGATGCGTGCGTGATGCCCTCTCCGGCTGGGAGGCATCGGATATCGATACCGTTCCCTTCGGGTGTTCCTATGAAAAATTCGCATTCTTTCTTAAGAAAAAGCTGAAATGTACCGCTGTAAAGTTTAAGGACAACGTGCGTCTCTCGGTTAACGGTCTTATAATCGATGTCTCCGCCCCCCGTGGAGAGAATATCGAGGAGGACCTTGCGCTGAGGGACTTCACCATAAACAACCTAGCCTATAACTCATCGGGTGAGCTCATTGGAGATAGAAGCGATCTGGACAGGGGGATACTCCGCCGTGTCTATGATAGAGCCTTTGATGATGACCCGGTACGCATAATACGGGGCTTCCGATTCCTCGCCCAGCACGGGCTGTCCCTTGAGGAGTCCACGCTGGCGATGATGACGGAGAAGGCCGAACTCATAGGGGATACGGCCAGTGAGCGCATATTCGAGGAGCTCCGCAAGCTGTTCTATGGTGATAATGCACCGGAGGCTCTGCGGGGGATGCTTGCCGGCGGTCTGATGGGGGAGCTTGTATCCGAAGTTTCGAAGGATGATGTGGAGACAGCCTGCGCCGCCTTTGAGCTGGCGGATAGAGCTGAGCGGTTTGATTATGTATCAGCTGCGCTCTTTGGTAGTCAGCGGAATGGAAAGGATATAATGCAGGGGCTGAGCTATCCGGTGCGTTCCATGAAACGGGCTGTTATGCTTGCGGAGAGAGCTAAGGCGCTTCTTAAACTGAGAGAGGATGGTTTAGATGTGGCGAAGTTGAGGCGCTTTGTGTATAATAACCGCCGTGAAACGGCCGGTATACTGAATATCTGTTTCAGTATGAACGGGTTTGATGAGACCCTCAGCAGTGAGCTAAAAAATGCTGAAGAGGATATAAAGCCTGAACTGGCGGACTCCTTCGGCGGCGAGGAGCTTATGAAGCTCGGCGTGGAGAGGGGTCCTCTTTTCGGCGAGATCCTGCAGGATGTTAAGGAGGCACTGGCCTCCGGTGAGCTTGAGGGTCGAAGTAAAGCCGAAGGCTACATTAGAAAGGAATACGGGAGCAGGATAGATGAAACTTCTTAGATTCAGAGATGGAAAGGTGGAGAAAAAGGGTGCTGTGGTGGACGGCAAGGTTCGCCGTGTTCAGGGCTCATTCTTTGAGGAATACGTAATAACTGAGGAAGAACACTCGCTTGATGATATCGAGTTCCTCCCCCCTGTGCTCCCTTCAAAGGTTGTTTGCGTGGCGAGGAACTATGCCGCCCATGCGAAGGAGCTAGGCAACGAGGTTCCCGAAACTCCGCTTATATTCCTGAAACCCTCCACGGCTGTGAATAGCCACGAGGGTGTTGTCGAGTATCCCCCCTCAAGCTCCCAGGTGGACTACGAAGGTGAGCTCGGTGTTGTGATCGGGAAGCATTGCAAGAACGTTAAACCTGAGAAGGCGGAGGAGTTTATCTTCGGCTATACCGCACTGAACGATTTCACAGCAAGGGATATCCAGAAGGAGGAAGGGAAGTTCACCAGAGCGAAATCCTTTGACACCTTTGCCCCCTTCGGCCCCTTTATTGAGACGGATATGGATTGGCGAAGCAAAAGGGTGCAGACCAGAGTTAACGGCGAGACGAAGCAGGACGGTACGACGGAGCAGATGATCTTCGATATACCGACACTCATCTCCTTCATCTCAGAGATTATGACCCTTCTGCCGGGTGACGTAATAGCCACGGGTACACCCCCCGGAGTCGGCGCTGTTCAGGACGGCGATGTTGTTGAGGTTGAGGTGGAAGGAATCGGCGTATTAAGGAACCATGTCCGCAAGGGATGACAGCAGAATAGAGTGCCTTATGTGCGGTGCGTGCTGTATCGCCTTTGATATAAAAGAGATTGGGAAGAGGGCTGGTGAGCCATGTTCCCACCTTACATCGGAGCGCAAATGCTCCATATACGAAAATCGCCCCTGGGGATGCCGGGGGTACAGACCGGATGAGCTGTGTGTTCTCCTCTCTACTCTGGATGAGGAGGAGAGGGTTGGTATAATGCGCAGAATCTACGGCTGTGATGAACAACCGGAGTAGGAATGTATCTTGGACTAACTGGTAATATCGCCACAGGGAAAAGCACCGTGGCGAAGATGTTTGAGGAGCTCGGCTGCTACAGTATTGATGCCGATGCCATAAGCCGTGAGGTAATGGCGAAGGATGGAAGGGCATACGCCGGGGTTGTCGAGGAGTTTGGTAGCGAGATCCTTGACGAGAACGGTGAGATAGACCGTGCCGCACTTAAGGGTATCGTATTCGGCAACGAAAAGCGCAGGCTCGCACTTGAGAAGATAGTTCATCCGCATATCCTCCGCAGGGAGGACGAGCTTGTGGGGGAGATAAAGGGTAAGGACGATAAGGCTTTTATCATAACCCAGGCCGCCCTCAGTGTTGAGAAGGGAACCTATAAGAGGTTCGATGCGCTGATAGTTGTCTACAGTGATCCGGTAACCCAGCTCGAAAGGCTTTCGGAGCGGGACGGGATTAACGAAAGGGAGGCACTTAGAATAATGGCCTCCCAGATGCCTATGAGCGATAAAATCCGCTATGCGGACTATATTATAAACAATTCAGGAACCCTCGATGAAACGAGGGAGGACGTGAATAGGGTTTACACCCTTCTGCGTATGATGGAGAAGGCTGTAAACCGTATTAAGCGAGACAATCCGGAAGCTGTTTAGTCTATGACGAGCACGCTTCCGGGCTGTATCGTGTTGCTCTGCAGTCTGTTTGCCCTGCGTATGGCGCTGATAGTTGTTCCGTAGCGCTGGGCTATCTCCCAAAGGGAATCCCCCCTTCGAACGGTGTGCATCCTCTGCTTTATGGAGTTACCCTTAACATTCAGCTTTTGACCCGGCTGTATAGTGTTTGTACGAAGCCCGTTCTGCTGTTTTATGTCGTTTACGGTTGTTCCGTAGGCGGTGGCGATATCCCAAAGGCTCTCACCCCTTCTTACGGTGTGGTTCACAACTGTCTTGGGTGCTGAGTCCTTTGTGCTTGCGATAACGAGGGTTTCGCCGGGCTTGATGGTGTTGCCAGCAAGGCCGTTCAGGCTCTTTATGGAGCTTACGGAGGTTCCATAGGCTCTGGCGATATTCCAGAGATTCTCACCGCTTCTGACCCTGTGAACCTTCTTTTTACCGTCCACGTTCTTTTTTGAGGCTGTGTAGTTGTAGCTCTTTTTGGATGGTACGTAGTGCTTTTTGGGCCTTTTGTAGTCCACTGATACTATTACAGCCTGTCCGGGGCGGATCCTTCGGGGGTTGATATTCCTGTTCATGGACATCAGCTCGTACAGGGAGAGGCCGTATTTATGGGCAATGCCGTACATAGTGTCCCCACGGCGTACGGTGTGTACCCTGGGGTTGTATCTCTTGAGATCCTTTACGAAGTTGCGGTTAAGTTCGGGATCGAAATGTTCTAGTACAGGGATGAACAGGGGGGTGCTTACCACTATTCTGTTGTAGTATATCCCGTTTGCCGCCTGAATGTCCTCAACCGGCATGTTGAACTTTCGTGCTATGGTGCTTAGTCGCTGCCCCCTTTTTGCGTAGTATACCCTGTATTGAAGGAGCTCTTCGGGGCTCATTTTTGCGATCTGTTCCTGTGTTTTTTCTTCGGTTCCGTAGGGCACGCGGATGTAGTATTCATCCATGGGTGGTGTTACGGGGGTTTTGAGTTCGGGGTTGAGATCAGTAAGGACATCGTAGTCCACACCGGCCAGCTTTGCGATAACGTACATGTTGGCCTGGGAGTTTACCTTTACCTTACGGAAGTTCAGCGGTTCTTCCACGGGGGTTTCAAATCCAAATTGCTTGTAGTTGCAGAAAAGGTAACGCTGAGCCATGTATTTGGGCACGTAGTCCTTAGTTTCACGCTTAAGGTAACGGTAGCGTACGAGTTTGTAGTAGTCTCTGGTGCCGTATCTGCGGATGGCACGTAGAACCTTCCCCATGCCGGCGTTATAGGCGGCCATGGCGAGGTACCAGTCGCCAAGGTCTTCATGCAGATCACGAAGATGCCTTGCGGCAGCTGTGGTGGCTTTTTCGAAGTCCCTGCGTTCATCCATCCAGAAGTTATCGTCCAGTCCGTAGACCTTGCCAGTGCCCCTCATGAACTGCCACATGCCGCTTGCGCCGGCTCGTGAGCGTGCAGTGGGGTTGAATCCGCTTTCGGTGAAGGGGAGGTAAGCCAGCTCGTCCGGCACACCCTCACGGCGGAGGATTTCTTTAACAAGATAAAGATAGCGGTTTGAGCGTTCGAGCCATTTCTGGAAAACATTAGGTATATCCTCGGCGAAGCGCTTCACGTAGTAGTCGAAGCGGCTGTTCATCACGAGTGGGATCTCATCGTAGTCGTAGCGGTCGTGGGTGATATTCTCTATACTGAAGTCGGGCTTGCCCGGTTCAAGGAGGGCGTAGTCCAGCTCCCTGTTCCTTAACTCCTCTCCGAGGAATGTGAACTCAGGGAACTCAATCTCTATCTCGGCCCTCTGCTCGGTCTCATTATCAGAGGAAACCTGTTTTACAGGCTCCGCTTGGGGAGCTTTATCTGATGCGTCATTTTTAACGCCAGTTGTTGCACATGAAACAGAGAGCAGCACAGCTGCAATAATACCTAATCTTTTCATAACCTTACCAATACCCGGGATTTCTCCCTATACTAATCGGCCGAAAGCTCTTTTTGTTAAGCTCTGATAAGTATAATTATTTTCTCCGCAAAGCCTGCTGTTGACGGTGGCGGAGGCTGAGTTTCTGAGAAAGCTAGCCAGAGAAAATAGAGTAGCATCACAAGTTGTTTTAATTCGCTTTGCAAGAGGCCTTCTATTTCGAGACACCCGACCCTACGAAAACCTTCGCACCCGCTGATCCGCCAAGATGCCCGGACTCCCTAAGATGCCGTCATAGCCTTCGATATGCCCGACCCTACGAAAACCTTCGCACTCGCCGATCCGCCAAGATGCCCGGACTCCCTAAGATGCCGTCATACCCTTTAGTATGCCCGACCTTAAGAAAACCTCCGCACCCGCCGATCCACCAAGATGCCCGGACTTCCTAAGATGCCGTCATAGCCTTCGATATGCCCGACCCTACGAAAACCTTCGCACCCGCCGATCCGCCAAGATGCCCGGACTCCCTAAGATGCCGTCATACCCTTCGATATGCCCGACCTTACGATGCCCCACTTGCGGTTAACCTCTTGCATAGCCTTGCGCTTTAATGAGCTCGGCAATTCCCCATTATGGTTTAAAAAATTGAGAAGTGCAAGTAAGCGTATGGATTCTATGTGTTTGATGGTGGTGGAAAGTTGATCATTTGTTACAGCTCTTTTAATAACCGCAGGAAGTTCAAGGTAGGAAACTTTTTCTTTTGCACAGATGCGAAGGAAGAATTCGTAGTCCTCGCAAACTCGCATATCCTCATTGAACATCCCACATCGCCTGAAGGCATCCGCCCGAACACAGAGGGATGAAGGGCTGATCCGGCAGATATCAAGGATCTTGTCGAATATAAAGCCTCCGTATCGTTTGAACTTATTACCCTGATTGATGAAGCGGTCCTTTCGGAACCAGAACTCGTTCGTATGGGAGATGGCGGTACCCTCCTGCTCCATGAGGGGTATCTGATTCCTGAGCTTGAAGGGGAGCCAGAGGTCATCGGAATCGAGGAAGGCGATGTATTCACCATTTGCCTCGACTATGCCGGCATTCCTTGCTGCGCTTACACCGGAGTTCCTGTCGAGCCTGATGTAGCGCAGGAGGGGGAGATAGGGCTTGAGGGAGCGGTATACACCTGCATCGGAGGCATCATCCACAACGATTATCTCGTTATCTTTGTAATGCTGGGCGAGAACTGTCTCAACGGCATCACGAATGTGGAGGGGGCGGTTGTATACGGGTATGACTGTACTTACTTTCGTCAAACCGGACGCGACCTTTCGACTATGGTGGAGAAAACTATCATCGTGTTTGTCTTGGTAACACCCGGCATATCCCTTAGCTTTTTGATCATGTCGCTGAGGGTTTCGGTGTTCTTTGTGGCCACCTTGAGGATCATGGTGTACTCACCTGTGACGTGATGGCATCCCACCACCTCTTCGAGCTGGGTGTTGAGTGTGTTTTCGAATTCTTCGATGTGTTCGGCGTTGTCGATATATACGCCTATAAAGGCGAGAATGTCGTACCCGAGGGCTTTGTAGTCTACGGATATGTTGTAGTCGGAGATAATCCCTTCGTTCTCAAGACGTTTTATGCGTTCGATAACTGAGGGTGATTTCATACCCATCTTTTTCGCTATATCCGCATAGGATATACGGGCGTTTTTCCGGAGTATATTTATGATCATGCGGTCTTTTTCGTCTATTTTATGGCCCAATTAACTACCTCCACCGTGTAACGCCGATTTTAGCACAGCTCTTTTCCAGTTTACAAGATGAACAGAGTGGTGATACCGGTTTGCATATATATTTACCGTAGGTGACCATCATCTCGTTCACATCTATCCAGTATTCCTTTGGTAGTTTCTCTCTTAGTGCGGTTTCGGTTTGGTCGGGATTTTTGGTGCTTACGTAGCCGAGGCGGTTGAAGATTCGGTGAACGTGGGTATCCACGCATACAGCGGGTATCCTGAAGCCCTCCACAAGGACAAGGTTTGCCGTCTTCCTTCCAACGCCCTTGAGCTTAACCAGTTCATCTATGGAATCGGGCACCTCACCGCCGTAGTCTTCAATGAGTCTTTGGGAGATCTCCCTGATGGATTTTGATTTGTTACGGTAGAAACCGGCGGGATAAATCAGCTCTGCTATATCTTCCTCGCTGAGTTTCAGCATCGATTCGGGTGAATCTGCGTGCTCGAACAGTTTTCGGGAGGCTGTTACGGTGACCTCGTCCTTGGTGCGGAGTGAGATCACTGTACTTATGAGGACACGGTAGGGGTCACCTTCGTTGTCTTCGGATATCTGCGTTATGGATGGTTTTTCAAGATCCTTATAGGCGGATCTCAGTGCCTCGTATATCTCTTCGATGGAGGGGTGCATGGCATTAATCGGCTGTTTCTATGGCTTCTCGTGCTCTCGGGCTGAGGAAAACATCGTCCAGATCGAAGCCTCTCAGGCATTCGGCTATAACCTGCGTTTTGTAGATGGGTGATGCGTTGCGGTCTATGATAATTACTGTTTCATCGTTTATACGGCATAGACCGCCCCTTGCTTTGGTTTTTTCGTATCTAAGGCGTATATTAAGCTTCCCTGCCGCCTCTTCGAGTTCCTTGAGAAGTTCGTTCTGCTTCTTCATAAGAGAATTATAGCCTTTTTTATGAGCTTGGCAAGGGCTCATCACGCCTGCAGTACATAACGCTGAAGGCGGATATGAGGGCTATTACGGAGGCTGCTGCGAACACTCCTGAGCTTCCGGCGATGTCGAAGATTCCGCCAGAGATGAGGGAGCCGAGAACAACGCCGAGTCCAAAGCCGTAGCTTACGTATAGGGATTGCGCCCTGAGCTGTTTCTCCCGGGGGAGTACCCTGCGCAGGTATGTGAGGACGCCGAGGTGGAATGTTCCGAAGGTGAAGGCGTGGAGGCTGTTTGCGAAGTAGAGCAGGTAGAGGTCCTGTGTATATGCTATTATCCCGAAACGCAGAGCGGCCATAAGTATGGAGAATGCGATTATATCCCTTGCGCTGTATTTCTTAGTGAGCCAGCCGGAGAAATAGAGCGCCACCACCTCGAAGGTTACTCCAACTCCCCACATATAGCCGCCATAGGCCTGTGGGTAGCCCGCCTCATCCATCAGAACGTTGAAAAAGTTGCTGTGGAAGGAGAATGTGAGCATGTACGCCACAAGAACGAAGAGGAGCAAACGGATATTGTTGTCTGGATCGAGGCGCACCCTTGTTCTGGAGGTGACGGACCATACCTGCAGGCTCAGCATGGGAACTGTTATGGATGAGAGTATCCCGAGTCCTGCGAAGACAAAGATGAAGGCATCTGCGCCGTAGATGTCTAATGCTTTGCCCGTCAGTACAGCGGAGAAGATGAAACCGATGGAGCCGTAAAGACGCATCTTTCCGTAGGGTGTTCCGGTAACCTCGCTGTAGGTCATGCTTATGTTGTCCACAACGGGCACAACTCCGACCCTGTTTATGGCAAAAAAGGCCAGGCAGAGCGCTGTGAGCACAGGGCTCATCACGAATTTGAGGGGTATAATGGCAACAGCGGAGAGGAGTACCGAGCCCATGAAGAAGGCCTGCTTGTGGTTGGATGCCGTGTACAGATCCGTCCATTTGGATGTGAACAGGAAACGGATCAGTGGGAAGATGGACAGATATAGACCAATCTCCGTACCTGTAAGCTCACGTGAGCGGAAGAAGTAGCCCGCATAGGGGAACATCGTGCCCAGCGTTGCGAAGTGGAGGAAGTAAAACGAAACAAGCCCGGCGTATATCCTGCGCCGGGCCTTAGGGTCTTCTATATGTTCTTTTGTCATTGATCTCTTGTCAGGCGAGGGGGGACATAGCCCTCAGCTTCGCTGCGCTGTCTCTGAGTATGTCGCATGCCCTGTTTATCTCATCCTCGGTTGTGAAGCGTCCGAAGCTGAATCGGAGGCTTCCGTGGGTGTCTACGGGGTCTATATCCATGGCGTAGAGCACATGGGAAGCGTCCACGCTGTCGGAGGTGCATGCGCTTCCAGTGGAGCAGCATACCTCGCTTGCGTAGATCATCAGTGCCTCACCTTCGATATGGCGGAAGGCTATGTTTGAAACACCGCATACTCTGGGGGCTCCGCCGCCGTTGATGTATGTATTGGGGATTTCATCGGTAATACGTTTTTCGAAGAGCTCTCTGAGTTTTTGAACCCTTTCGACCTCTTCCTTCATCTCGCTTTTGAGAATCTCGCACGCTTTTGCTATTCCCACGATGTTGGGAACGTTCTCAGTTCCAGCACGTAGTCCGTATTCCTGGGAGCCACCGCAAACGATGGGGATTATCTCATCCTTAAGGTTCTCTTCGATGTAAAGAACGCCTATACCTTTGGGAGCGTTGAATTTATGGCCTGAAAAAGTGAGCATGTGAACACCGAGCTCGCCCACGTCGATGGGGAGCTTACCGAGTGCCTGCACGGCATCGGTGTGCATGATGATCCCTTTTTCACGGCATATTTCCGCAATCTCCTGAACGGGCTGTATGGTTCCCACCTCGTTGTTCACCATCATGACAGATACGAGGATGGTGTCCTCACGCAGGGCATTCTTGAAATCCTCAACGGAGACAACACCCTCTCTGTTTACGGGGAGGAGTGTCACTTCGAAGCCTGACTTTTCGAGGTTTTTGGCAGTTTCAAGGACAGCCTTGTGTTCGATGGAGGAGGTTATAATATGCTTCCCCTCTCCCTTCTTCGCTTCGGCCATACCTTTGATAGCGAGGTTGTCCGAAGCGGTTCCGCTTGCAGTGAAGACTATCTCATGTGCTTCGCAGTTTATGAAGTCTGCCACGGTCTTCCTTGCTTTTTCCACATCCTCGCGTATCGCCCGACCCATCTCATGTATGCTTGAAGGGTTGGCGAACTTTTCGCAGAAGTAGGGAGCCATAGCGTCAAATACACGCCTGTCAGTGGGTGTGGTTGCGCTATAGTCTAGGTAAATCGCCATAATTTCCTCCGACAGATTGTTTCTTAAGGTCGTCTATCGTAATACTTTCGAGGTAATTATCAACATTTTTTTTCAGTCCCATCCAGAACCAGTTAATAGCGCATGTTGAATATTTGTCGCAGTTTTCGCTGTCCGTACAGTCTACGGGGTTTATAGGGCCGTCCATGGCGATGACGATATCCTTGCATGTGATATCCTTAGCATCCTGGGCGAGAACGTAGCCTCCGCCTGCGCCTCTTGAGCCTGTAACGATATTTCCTTTCTTGAGTTGGATAAAGATCTGCTCAAGGTATTTTCTGGATATGGTTTCATGCTCGGCTATCTGTGTCAGTGCAACCGGCTCAGTGTCCCCTCCGAGCATTACCAATGAGTATATGGCACGGATTGCATACCTGCTTTTAGTCGTTATCTTCATAGTCTTTCAGCCTGTCTCTCAATACATTGATCTCTTTTTCAAGCTCCACAACCCTGTCCACAACGCATGATATCGCCTTTGCTACAGGATCTGGGAGGTTGTCGTGATCGAGGGCCTCCTGTACGGCGTCCTTCTTCTGCCCCACAGCTCTTCCGGGGATTCCCACCACTGTTGTGTTCGGGGGAACCTCTTTTACCACAACGGAGTTGGAGCCGATCTTGGCATTTTCGCCCACGGTGAAGGGTCCGAGGACCTTTGAGCCGGCACCCACGGTAACGTTGTCTCCGATGGTGGGGTGGCGCTTCTCCTTCTTGAGGCTTACTCCGCCAAGGGTGACGCCCTGATATAGGGTTACATCGTCACCGACCTCCGCTGTTTCGCCAACCACAACACCCATGCCGTGGTCGATGAAAAAGCGCTTGCCGATGGTTGCTCCGGGATGAATCTCAATGCCGGTGAAGAATCTACCGAGGTGGGAGGTAAAACGTCCCAGGAAGTATAGCTTTCTTACCCAGAACCAGTGGCCGAGACGGTAGAAAAGTATTGCATGAAAGCCCGGATAACAGAAAATTACCTCCGGAATACTCCTCGCCGCAGGGTCCCTCTGAAATATCGTATCTAGTTCTTCTTTAATGGTTTTTATTAGTCCCATATCCTACTTCCAGTGTAGTATTTTTGGTTCAAAAAAAGCCCCGAACATAAGAACGGGGCAGTTAAATCCGTCGTTCGAAAGTACCGCTTAGGGTCCCTCTATAGCGTCAACGGGACATACGTCCACGCATGCTCCGCAATCTGTGCAGGTATCTGCATCGATTACTCTTGCATCATCAGCTTCAGAGATAGCGCCTACAGGGCACTCGTCTTCACATACACCGCAGTTGGTGCAAGCGTCATTGATAGTATGAGCCATAATTACACCTCCATTTGACTTTTTTGAACATAGGGTTTTGGTCTTATCCTGTCAACAGAAAAATAATCTGTATCCACCCTATCTTGCATTTAAAGATACCCCCGAATCGGGGTAAATGCGTTGAAATTTTATTCAAATATATATATAAACGGTTGCGGAAGCGAACTGTACGTTATTTATTGTTTCTTCTATAAAGAGCCTCCGTGCTTTTTTCCATATAAATATTAAGGAGTGGACATGAGTGAAGATATCAAATTCGTAAAACTTGTTAGCGGCGATACAATTATTGCCCAGTATGATGAAGAGAATAATAAGCTCACAGAGGTTGTGAGTGTACAGGCTATCCCAGCTGGCAACTCCGGCATGCAGATAGCTCTTCTCCCCTTCGGCTTCCCCTACGAGGAAGAGGCGGGCGGAAGTATCGATGCGGACAAGATACTCTATGAGTACAACAGCCTTCCTGAGGATCTTAAAAACAAATACATCGAGACAAAGAGCAACATCCGCATTACCCCCAGCATGGACAATCTTGGCGGAATGAACCCCGGACAGGGGGGAGACAGCGGCGGAAGCGGAATAGTATTCTAGATGAGAGAAAGATGGAAGCTCCTCGGTATAGAGGAGAAGTTTTCCGATAGAGTTTTGAGTGTGGAACACCGGCGTTATCACTTCGACGGCGCCGGTGATTCCATGCCCTTCTCCGTTGTTCGTATGAAGGACTGGGTAATCGTTGTGCCCGTAACCGAAGAGGGGAAGCTTGTGCTTGTTCGCCAATACAGGGTGGGAACCGATGAGGTAACTCTGGAATTCCCCGGCGGAGCGGTTAATATGGGAGAGGACCCGGCGGAGGGTGCCCCCAGAGAGCTGGAGGAGGAGACGGGTTATATATCCGGCAGATTAAGCCGCCTCGGCTCTGTTAAGCCGAACCCTGCCTTTCTTACCAACGACTGCCACGCATATCTGGCCGAGGGTTGCGAAGCGAAGGGGATGATGCAGCCCGATCCCTTTGAGGATGTGGAGCCCGTTGAGCTCAGCCTTGATGAGGTTAAGGAGCTCGCCAGAAACGGCGGGATAAACCACAGTATAACCCTTGGTGCACTGGCAATATACCTCAGCACGCTTTAAAGAAACATCCCCCAGAGTACTGTCCCGCTTCAAGGGATGGAGCGTTGCCTTACTCCCTCAGATAAAGGGAATAATAGTTTCTTGGATATTTCTGCAGAGTCTATCCGGCGTTTAACGGGGAGGGTGGCATTTTATGCAGTTTTCGAGCTCCGCATGCCAGCCGTCCTGGGGCCATTGGCTATGACAGTCGAAACAGCGTGTTCCGCATCCGTCCGATGATGCCATGCCGGGGAGTGCCGGTTTTGAATCGGCGGGTTCGTGGCACTTGATACAGGTTTCAAGGACCTTGTGTTCGGGTGTACCTTTTAGTTCGGCGTGGCAGGTCATGCAGTCACCAGCACAGCCCGCATCCACAGAGCCTGATAATGCAAAGAAAACTACCAGAGCCGCTCCAGCACAGAGTCCAGCAAAAGCTCCCCTTTTTCTGTTACGGCTAGATTTTCTTCCTTCCATTGCAGCAGCTCCTCCTTGATAAGTTCGTCTATCCTCTGCTTGAAAAGACCATCGAAGTCCCCCCAGCGTTCAGTAATTTCTGCGATATTTACACCGTCCAGCATCCGCAGTCCGAAGATGACATTCTCCTTAGGCAGGTCTGTCCCTTCGGTTGTGCTGACTTCGCCGAAGTTGAGGGGGTCATTTATGTAGTCCTCCACGCTCTCCTGCCTGCCCGAGTGGACACGCCTGTCCGCTTTGTTATGAAGCGACCACGCCGATGCCCCGATGCCGCAGAAGTCACCCAGATTCCAGTAGTTTATGTTGTGCAGGCTTCTGTGCCCATGCTTTGCGAAGTTTGATATCTCGTATTTTTCGTAGCCTTTGTCAAGAAGAAACGACTTAGTAGCAAGGTACTGTTCCTCGGTTTCCCAGCCGGGGAGGTTCTGCAGGTGGCCTGTGTCGAAGGAGTACGAATAGGCGGATATGTGCTCCGGCTCCATGGATGTTATGTCATTTAATGAGGTGCTGATTATACCCTGGGGCACTGAGGGTATGTCGTATATAATATCGAGGTTAAGATCCGCCTTAGAGGTCAGGCTCCTTACCATGTCAACCGCTTTGAATATATCGTCACGATCATGCACCCTCCCAAGAAGCTTCAATACCTCGTTATCCGTACTCTGACAGCCTAGGCTAATCCGGTTTACGCCATGATCACCGAGCATTCTGAGCGTATCCTCATCGGCTGAATCGGGGTTCATCTCAAAGGTGAACTCCTCTGCTCCGTTGCCCGGCAATGCCTTGAGGAGGCGTTCCAGATCCTTGTATGGGAGCATGGAGGGAGTTCCGCCGCCGATGTACAGGGTGTCGAAGTCCTTGTTTTCTATTGACTCAAAGTCCCTTATGAGAGCATTGGTGTATTCCCCGGCCAGCTGCCCGGTGAATCCATCGATGGAGTAGAACGCACAGTAAGGGCATTTGCTACGGCAGAAGGGAATATGGACGTAAAGACCACGCATTGTCAGCCTCCGTTTACGAGCTCACGGTAATATTCAGCGTATTTTGAAGCCATGGCATCAGCGGAGAAATCCGCCGCAGTGGAGGGGGCATTGTCTGCAAGCTCCCCTCTGAATCCTTCGTTGTTCACCAGTCTCTCCATTGCCGAGGCGAGACACTCAGCATCCCCCACGGGGCAGAGGAGCCCGTTTACCCCGTCCTTAACCAGTTCCGGTATGCCGCCGGCTTCAGTGGCGAGGACGGGGAGGTGTGAGTTCATGGCATCGATGATCGTGGTGCAGAGTCCTTCGGTTTTAGAGGTTATAACAAAGAGATCCATAAGCGACAGCATCTCATGTACGTGAGGGGAGAAGCCTGTGAAGATCATCCTGTCAAACCCCGGAAGTGTTGAGGCCAGCTCCTTCATTTCATCAAAAAGAGGGCCGTCACCCACGAGGAGTAGTTTACCTTTATCGCTTTTTTCTGCGTATAGGGAGAATGCTTTTAGGAGTGTGGGGTAATCCTTATGATCGGCGAAGTTGGCAAGGCTTCCGAATGTGAAGTCAGCATCCGGTAGCCACAGCTGCCGGAGCTCTTCACGAAGAGCTTCATCGATGCCGTGGTTCAGCTCTACACCGCTGTGGATTATCCGCAGTTTTTCCCTGTCTACCCCCCCGTTTATCATTATATCCGCCACAGCTCGGGATATGGCAACGGGGTGCACTCTGGGATGCAGGTATTTGTTGAACATCTTCTTCTTTAGGGGGAAATCCACTCGTCTTGTATGTACCAGCTTCACCGAAGGGCTCAGGTATGTACACGCAATGCACGGGGTGAGGGAGTGGCTGTCGTGGGAGTGTACAATATCCGGTTTGAGCTCTTTTGTGAGCCTGTTCAGCTTGAGTATATACGAAGGGTCCGCCTCGCTCCTGAAGGGGAGAGGGTATGAGCCGGGCTCCATCCTTGCAAGCTCCCCACCGGTTCTCGGTGCGAGGAAGCTTTCTATTCCCAGTGCGGGGAGTCTGCGGTGGAGGAAGAGGGCCTGCCTCTGTCCACCCCGCCATTCCCTCCCCGTGTCAACGTGGAGAACTCTCAATGTCAGACTTCCTCTTTCTGTATATGAACATCCATCTGGGGAAAGGGTATTGTTATGCCGCCGGCCTCAAGGTTCTCCTTGATCTGCTGGAGGAGATCGGTCTTGGTCTGCCACCAGTTAGGTGTGTCCACCCAGGAGCGTGCAAAGATGTTTACGGAGCTGTCGCCAAGCTCAAGAACCCCTGTTACCGGTGCGGGATCGTCATGGGTGTTTTCATGGGCGGCCATGGTTTCCATCATAATATCACGGGCCTTCTTGATATCGTCATCGTAGCTTATGCCTATGATAAGGTTCACCATGCGGGTTTCTCTGGCGGTGTAGTTAACGATCTCCGTTCCCATAATGGTGGAGTTGGGGATGTAAATAGTCAGGTTGTCGAATGTTTTAAGCACGGTCTGGAAGACCTGTATATTTTCCACAACACCCATCTGGCCGGCTATATTAACGAAGTCGCCAGCCTTGAAGGGGCGGAGCATTATGATAAGAACGCCGGCACCGAAGTTTGACACGCTGTCCTTAAGGGAGAGGCCGATGGCCAGACCTGCGGCACCGAGAACAGCAACAAGGGAGGCGGTGGGTATGCCCAACTTGTTAAGGGCGGCGATTATTATTGCGGCAAAGAGTATTGTATAGAGTATATTCTTAAGGAATATCGCCAGTGTTTCATCGAGCTTGCTCTTCTGCATCATTTTGTATACCAGATCGGATATCTTCCGTATGAGCATCCTTCCGATAAAAAAGATCAGCAGTGCAGCGAGGATGTCCACAGCGTAGGGGTATACATAAACCTTCAAATAGTCGATATAGGTGTTCACAGTGATCCCTCCAGTTTTTCACAAAATGTTTCCATTACCTTTATTCGTGCATATCTTTTATCATCTCCGGCAACGAGTGTCCAAGGGGAAAAGCCTGTGGAGGTTCTGGCGATCATCTCGTTCGCCGCATCCTCGTAGAGCTCCCATTTCTCTCGGTTCCGGTAGTCTTCTTCGGTTATCTTATACTGCTTCCAGGGGAGTTCCTCCCTCTGCTTGAAGCGTTTCAGCTGTTCCTCGGGGCTTATGTGCATCCAGAATTTCAGAAGGATAATCCCCGATTCGGTGAGCTGTTCCTCGAAGTCGTTGATCTCCTCGTAGGACCTCCCCCACTCCTGCGGAGAGGCAAAGCCTTCCACACGCTCCACAAGAACACGGCCGTACCACGATCTGTCGTAGATGGAGATGAAACCCTCTCTCGGTATATCACGCCAGAAGCGCCAAAGATAGTGGTGGGCTATCTCCTCTCGGGTGGGAGCGGCCACCGAATGTACGCTTACCAGTCTGATATCCATACCCTGAACAAGCCTGCGGATGGCGCCCCCTTTTCCGCCGGCATCCCACCCTTCGAACATGGCGATGACCGATTTCCCCTGGTTATAGACCTCCCATGCGAGGGTGTTAAGCCTCTCCTGATGCTTGGCGAGGGATTTCTTATACTCCCCTTTATCGAGGGAGTTGCTGAGGTCTATACGGGAGAGCACGGGGGGTGCACTGTTTATATTGCCTGGGGGCTGTGCGGAGACCCCTGCCTCCTCCTTCTTGAGGGCGGCCTCCATGGTTCCGGTGAGAATCTCCAGAACCTTCTTTGTACGGTGCCATTTGTCATCCGCTTCCACAAGATGCCATCTGGATGAGGCGGAGTCTGTTATTCTGATCCCCCGCTCGGCGGCGTTCACAATGGCGTCGTACTTCTCCCTGTGCCACATGGCACGGTCATATATATCACCTTTTCCGTACTTCTTCTTGAGTACATCGAGCTTACCCTTGGCCGATTTTTTGCTGAGATGGAACCAGAACTTGAGTATTATAGCACCGTCATTGGCGAGGGTTTCCTCGAAGCGGGCGGCCCTTTTCATCTGCCTCTCAAAGACGGGTATATCTGTTTCGTTCTTAACGAGGGAGAGCATCGGCCCTGTATACCATGCGCCGAAGGAGAAGCTTATGTGCCCCCTTTGGGGTATGGACATCCAGTATTTCCAGAATGGGGGACGCTTGCTCTCCGCCTCGGTCTCCTTCCAGAAGGTGTTAATCTCGATATCTCGCAGATCCATCAGCCCGCCGATATAGTTCATGAGCTCACCCTTACCTGCGCCGTCCAGCCCGTGGAATATGACCATAAGAGGGCCTTTATAGGACTGAAAGGCGTTCTGGGCTCTTATCAGACGTGTGCGGAGTTCGGGAAGCTCCTTTTCGAAAGTTTTCTTGGAAACCTTTTGTCCAAGTTCTACAGCTTCAAACATAAACACCCCCTTTATCATAATGATAGCAGGGGGTGTGCATGATTATCCACAAAAAGAGCAGGGGAGGTCTACTCCCCTCTGTCAGAATCAGATCTCGGTTACATTATTGTCAGAGAAAAGGAAGCTCTTCTTTGCGATCATATCTTCAAGTTCGTCCATTCTGCTGTAGTAGTTTTCCGTAATCGCATCCTTGCTGATGAGTACATAGTCCGCCTGAACACCTTCGCCGTTTGCTGTTACGGTTACATAGCCGTGGTCGTAGGAGTTTGCGTAAACCATTGAGGGGTTCGCCGTCATCATCGTCTGGTCGAGGTTTGTTATCAGTGTTTCACGCACAGCATCACCCTGTTCCTCTGTGAAGGCGCCGGAGGAGAGGATAACCTCGGCAACATTCTCCACCATGCCCACAAAGGTTTTGGAGGATACGGAGGTTCCTGTGAAATCAGCAACGGCTGTTCCGTTGGTTCCGGTATGCTTGCCTACGTAGGAGGCGTGGATATCCCCTGCGATTATGAAGGTGTTGGGGCTGAGCATGCTGAGCTGTTCGATGAGAGCTTTGCGTTTATTGGGAAAGCCGTCCCAGTGGTCGACGTTGGCGTAGAACATCTGCTTGAAGTCCGCAGGGATATCGAGGGATGTGAGATCCCATACGAGTGAGTTTGTGGAAACGGAGCTTGCGAAACATATGTTTGAAGCATCGCTTGCGGTGAGTGTGGAATCTATCCATGCCTGCTGGATGTCGCCGAAGACGTTTTCGGGTGTTTTGCCTGCCATCATATCGCTCATGTACGCATATGCTGTGTAAAGGTCGAAGGTTGCCTTGAGAACGCCGTAGCGTGAGCCGATGTCGGAGAAGTTACCCTGCTTGCCGAGGTGCAGGTATGCCACTCCTCTGTCGAGGATGTTGTTGTAGGTGTTGTCATCTATTTTAGGGAGGGGATCAAGTCCGAGCTGAGCCGCCTGGGAGTTATATGCATCTACCAGCATGTTGAATACATAGGCGCTCACCTTTTCGGAGAGATCCGAAGCCGCCTTTGTGTCCGCCTCTGCCTGGGCAAGGCCTTCGAGCTGGTATGAGGCGGAGAGAGTGGGGATCAGTGCGGGTGCGTATGCGTCCCATGGAGAAAGGGTCATATCCACATAGGGGCCAAATCCCGCTTTCATGCTTTCGTATACACCTTCACCTGCTCCCGCACCGTATATACCATCGAAAACGGAGATGAGGGCGGCCTTGTCCATAACGATCTTTCCGGGGAAGGCATCCTCGGGGATGAGGTGGTCTGGGCGGAAGGAACGGTAGTCTGTAAGAACGAGATGAAGGTGTTTGCCGAAGCGGAAATCACGGTAGATACCCTTATGCTCTGCACCGCCGATAAGCTTTGCATCGGAGGTTTCGAACTGTCCGCCACTCTCCGTATTGTCCACGGGTATGAATTCGTAGAATACCTGCTCGGCGTTCTGCCTGCGGAGGAGGTCCTTTTCATCCTTGAGCCCGTCGAAGTAGGTGGCTGTTTCTGCATGGCAGTCATCGGAGTATTCGTGGTCGTCCCAGATTACGATAATGGGGAAGAGCTCGTGGAAACGCTGGAGAACGGAGTCTGTACGGTATGTTTTATATATGTCGCGGTAGTTTGAAACGGAGTATGCACCGTAGTATGAGCTCTCCCCGCTGCCCAGCTGAACGGATTCTGATGTGTCGCTGAAGTTTATTTTGCGACCTTCAAGTGCCTGAAACTGGGGGTCGCCGGTGGTTTCATAGATGTAGTCGCCGAGGTATACAACGAAATCGATATCTGTGAGGTTGTCCACATGGTGCTTGAGGGAGTTGTAGTATCTGCCTATATAGTCCTGACAACTGAGGAATGTGAACTTAACCTCAACGTCTGCATCGGCGGAGGGGGCTGTCTTTGTGCGGGCTGTTCTAGTGGTGTATTTCTTGTACTGGTCGTCCTTTGCGTATATGAAGCGGTAATAGTATGTGGTGTAGGGGGAGAGGCCGGTCACTTTAACCTTAACGCAGTGGTCGGTATCGGCGGATGTTGAGAGACCGGAGGTGTTAAGTACGAGGTTGTCGAACTTGCTGTCCGTTGCTACCTGCAGGGAGAGCTCGGGTGCATCCTCGCCGGTTTTGGATGCGTCTATCCTTGTCCAGAGGATAACGCTTGATTCCCTGGGATCTCCGGAAACCACCGACTGGGGAAAGAGGGAGGTGTCCGTTTCGTACTCATCACCCGAGCCGCCGCAGCCGGTTAGGCTGAGGTTGAAGGCTGTTCCTGCTGCAGCTACGCTGACTGTCTTGATAAAGGATCTTCTAGAAAGCTTAATCATGGCATCTCTCCATATATTAACGGTTTTCAAATCCTTTACTTATAGGACGGAGTTGTTATCAAAAATCCAGAATATTGTCAGCAATACGTTAATGCTTTATCCGCTTCGGACTGTTATAATATCTGATAATAAGGAGAGACCATGAAGAAGATAGGTATGCTCGGGGGGATGAGCTGGGAGTCCACTGTAAACTACTACAAGCTTATCAACGAAGGTGTGCGTGAGCGTCTTGGCGGTCTGCATTCGGCAGAGATCCTCATGTACAGCGTAGACTTCCATGAGATAGAACGCCTTCAGAACGAGGGGCTCTGGGGGAGGATGGGTGAGATGCTCAGCCGCTCGGCCATGAAGCTGGAGCGTGCCGGGGCGGACTTTATCGTTATATGCACGAACACTATGCATAAGGTCGCCCCCGCCATAGAGGACAGCGTTGATGTACCGCTTCTTCACATAGCCGACGCCACAGGAAGGGCTGTGAGAAGGCAGGCGATCAAGACTGTGGGTCTTCTCGGAACAGCCTTCACCATGGAGCAGGAGTTCTATAAAGGGCGCCTTGAAGATGTCCACGACCTTAACGTTATAACACCCACCAAAAACGACCGTAAAATTGTGCACGATGTTATATACAAAGAACTCTGCATGGGGATAACCAGGGATGAATCACGCAGAAGGTACATAGATATTATTGACGACCTTGCCGAGCGTGGGGCGGAGGGTGTGATCCTCGGCTGTACGGAGATAGGCATGCTGGTCAATCAGGAGGATACCAAGCTGGATCTTTTTGATACCACGGCGATCCATGCCGATGCGGCTGTGGAGTTTGCTCTGGAAGACTAGGGTCGCAAAAAGAAAAACCCCGGCCTTTCGACCGGGGTTTAACCCGTTTTATGAACTAAAGCACTTTTAGAATACGAATTCTTCGTCGGAGAGACGCTTGTCGATCTCGCCGATGATCTTCTGCTCCTCTTCTACGGTGTCTGCCGTGAAGGTTGCGGAGAAGCGGAGGAAGTTGCCCGCATCATCCCACGGAACGGAGCTTATGAGCTTCTCTCTGATGAGATAGTCGCAGAACTCCTCTGCACTCTTGAACTCACGCCCCTTCTTGGTTGCCTTGGGGATGCCGAAGTAGAGGTAGAATGTTCCCTTGGGCTCATCCACATCGAAACCGTTCTTTCTGAGAACTTCAGCGAGCCCCTTAAGCCTTCTTGCATACTTCTCCCTCGTCTCTTTGATGAGCTCGGGATGCTCAAGGGCGTATGCGGATGCTTTCTGTATCGGGATAAACTGGCCGGAGTCGTTGTTGTCCTTCACTGTGGCAAACGCCTTAACAAGGTGCTCGTTACCGCATACGAAGGCCATTCTCCAGCCTGTCATGTTGTAGCTCTTGGAGAGGGAGTGGATCTCGATACCCACATCCTTTGCGCCGGGGACGCTGAGGAAGGAGGGCTGGTCCTCGCCGTAGGTAAGCTCTATGTAGGCCGCATCGGAGATAACGGCGATATCGTTCTTCTTGGCGAACTCAACAACCTTCTCATAGAAGGATACGGGAGCAAGTGCCCCTGTGGGGTTGTTGGGGTAGTTGAGGTAGAGGAATTTAGCCTTCTTGAGCACGTCCGCAGGGATTGCGTCGAGATCGGGGAGGAAGCTGTTCTCCCTTGTGAGGGGGAGGTTATAAACCTCGCCGCCGAGGTATTTTGTTATGGACCCTGCAACGGGGTATCCGGGGACGGTCATAAGTGCAACATCGCCGGGGTTTATCATAGTGAAGGGAACGAAGGCGAAGGCGGGCTTGGAGCCTATGCTGTGGTTTATCTCGGTTTCAGGGTTTATTTCAACACCGAAACGGTCCTTCATATACTTTGCTGCGACGTCCTTGAACTCCTGTATACCGTTGTCGGAGTAGAAGCGGTTCTCTCTCTTGGCTGCTTCCTCGCAGAGGATCTTGCGTACATCCTCATGGGCCATTTGATCGGGCTCGCCCACACCCATATCGATGAGCTCGGTGCCGGGATTTGCATCCATTGCTGCACGCTTCGCTCTTTTGATCTTCTCAAACTTGTAGATGTTCGTGTCTTTACCGAACATTTTTCCGCCGAGTCTTTCGGCAATAAGGTTTTCCATGAACTGACTCATTGAGTTACCCCCTTGATTTTCTTAGTTTTTCTATACTTTCATGCATTTCATCACTGCATACAGTCTCACAGCGCTCATTCCCCTCTTCGGGGATGCACGGTTCGATATGGATTGTCACATCCGCTCCGCCCAGCTGTTCTGATATATCCTTTTCGATGCAGTCCGCTATGAAGTGGGCGTCGTCCACTGTGAGATATTTACTGACGTTTATATGCATATCCACAAACTTCTCAGGGCCGCTGCTACGGGTTCTGATGTTGTGGTGACCGACTATAACACATTTATAAGACCTGAGTACACCGATTATTTTATCCATATCCTCAGGGCTTAATGCCTCGTCCAGAAGATCTTTAGAGACCGTTTTTCCGAGTGAGGTCGCCGAGTACATAGTTTTCAGGGCGATGATTACGGAGATGAGCGGATCGAAGAAAACGAGCCCGGTGAACTTCACAAGGAATAGTGAGGCGAGTACCCCGCCCCCTGTGAGCAGGTCGATTTCATAGTGTATCGCCTCCGCCTTGAGGATAGGCGATTTCTCTCTCCTGCCCACCGCACGGAGCATAATCACAAGGGCAAGGGTGGCGGCGAGAGAGAATATCATTATATATATGCCGTAGTTCAGGCCCTTGATTGGCTCATCGCCGGTGAACTTTTTGTAAGCCTGATAGAGTATGTATGCGCCGGAGAGGTTGATAATAATAGACTGAAAGAAGGCGGCGAAGGGCTCGTATTTGCCGTGGCCGAATCGGTGGTCCTTATCAGGGGGCTGTTCGGACTTTCTGATGGCGAAGAAGTTTATGGTGGAGGAGCCGATATCAAGCAGAGAGTCCATGGCGGAGGATAGTACGGATACAGAGCCCGTCCAGAATCCGCCGATGAGCTTGATTACTGCAAGTAGAAAGGCCGTGTTTACGGAGATGAGGGTTGCGGTCTTCTTGCCGATCAATTCTCTAGTCCTCCTCCGTTTTTTCTTCCTCCGGCCTTGGGTACATGTTTAACCAGATACTGAAGAGCCCTTGAAGGGCTATTAGGATTATAAGGGTAAACTGGCTGAATATCAGTATATAAAGGATAGCCTTTATCAGGGGGAACACATTAAAGCGGCCGAGCCAGAAGCGGACAATCTCAAACCCCTGAAAGAAATATAGGGATGTGAATATGAGCAGGGTGTTCATCCCGATAGAGCGTGGTATCTCGCCTCCTATAAAGAAGCACGCCACTCCTGCGATCATTATCCATACGGCGTTGTCGGGTAGCCTGAAGGGGATATGCTCGCTTTTCTTCATCTTGAGGAAGAAGTTCATGGTGAAATAGGCGATAAGTGACACAAAGGAGTAGTTCAGGCCCGGAAATATAAATACAGCGGAACGAGCGGCCTGGTCTATGTTCTGCTCCAGGACGGCTATATAGTGCTCTGGAACCTCGTTATTCGGCGACTGTTTAACCGCCTCGGTCATGTTTGTGAGCAGCTGCTTGACGATATCTATGAGCATATCACGGCTGTCGGGGAGCAGATACACCACAAAGGCCGCCACAAGGAATATGGGTATAGGGGAACCCGCCACAGGGAGCCAGTTCGGGTAAAGGTTGTTCCGGTTGCAGTAGAGTATGAAGTAGGCAGTGAAGAGAACCATAACCGCATAATATCCCGCCATGATGGGGAAGAAGTAGGCCGATACTATGAGTGCGGTGGCGGAGATAATGTCTGAAAGCTTCTCCCTGCGCTCATCCACAAGATATAACAGGAGGAGCAGGGGTGCAAACAGACTGAGAAGTATCCCCATACTGGGGTAAAATATGTTCGCTCCGAAAAGAGCCAGGCTTGCTAGCGGAAGGTATATTATGCTCATATCTAATTAAAAAAGGGGAGCTTGGCAAAGCTCCCCGTATATCTGTTTACTTATCGAGTGCGAAGGGGAGAAGCGCAATGGAACGTGCTGTTTTAACAGCGGAGGCGAGTTGCCTCTGGTGCTTTGCGCATGTTCCTGTAAGCCTTCTGGGCATAATCTTGCCCCTTTCGGTTACAAAGCTTCTGAGAAGCTTGGCATCCTTGTAGTCGATATCTATCTTTTCTGCACAGAATCTGCAAACCTTCTTTCTCTGAAATCTTCTTTTCATTACAGCCATTTCTATATCTCCTTAAATGGTGTTAAAAGGGTATGTCGTCTTCGTTGAAGTCATCACCGCCGGAACCGCCTGAGCCTCCAGAGCCGCCTGAACCGCCGTAGCTGCCTGAGCCGCCGGATGAGGAACCGCCTCCGTAAGAGCCGCCGCCACCGCCGGAATCACCGCCCCGGCTGGAAACAAACTGGACATTCTCAGCAACAACTTCGTGCTTGCTGCGCTTCTGCCCTTCCTGCTCCCAGGTGTTGAAGGAAAGACGACCTTCGATGAGAACAGGGCTTCCCTTGCTGAGATATTCGCCGCAGATCTCACCGGTTTTACCGAAGGCGACGATATCAATAAAGCAGGTTTCTTCTCTCTCTCGAGTTCTTCTGTTTACGGCAAGACCGAATTTCGCCACGGCAAGATCCTTACCGGGGACATACCTGACTTCAGGGTTTCTCGTTACATTGCCTAGCAGGATAACCTTGTTCAAAGAGCCCATGTTTCACCTTTATATAATGTGTGTTGTGCGGGATTACTCCGCGCTCTTTTCCTGGGAAGCCTCTTTCTTTTCGGGAGCTTCTTTCTTTTCCGTGTTTTCAGCAGGTCTCTCGGAGGGTCTGTCAGCTGATCTGTTGTCTCTGCTGTCGTTGTCATCTCTGGGTCTTCTGGGGTTTCTGTCCCTGTTGTCCCTGTTATCTCTTCCGTCTCTGCCGTCACGTCCTCTTCCGCCGCCTCTGCGGTCGGGTCTGGGGGTCGGGTCCTTCTTGGGCTTAAGCTTGAACTTCTTCTCGTCGATCTTGACTACAACGCTTCTGAGGATGTCCTCGTTGAAGCGGTAACGCTTTTCGAGTTCATCGTTGAAGTCGTGCTCTGCGTTGTACTGGATGAGGAAGTAGTGTCCTTCCTTGGAGTTTCTGATTTCGTAGGCGAGGTGAAGCTTGCCCCAGGGCTCGACCTTGATGATCTCGCCGCCATTCTGCTCAATGAGTCCTTTGTAGAACTCAACGTTTTTGTCCAGTTCTTCCTGAGATGCGTCAGGGCGAACTATGAACACAGTTTCATAGGTATTCAATTTTTCCTCCTTATGGATTATAGCCGCAGGTCTATTCTTCCTGCAGCAAGGCAGTTGACCTTTTTATCAATACATATAGTATATGTCAACGTAAAAAGGGACGGGGCTGTTTTATATGCAGTATATAAATGTATGGGGAGCTGGATTTGCGTTTTTCGGATGACATAGATGAAACATTCGAGTTCACCGCCGAGGAGCGTGGTGTCCGCCTTGACGTCCTTATCGCATCGAGGATCGGCAGAAGCCGGAGTCTTGCCGCAGAGCTTATTAATGAGGGTTTTGTGGAGGTGAACGGCCGGATCGTTTCAAAATCCGCCAAGATCAAGGGGGGAGAGAGTGTAAGGGTAGAGATACCCCATGAAGAGCTCCCGCACCTCGAACCCCAGGATGTACCTTTTGATGTGGTCCATGAAGAGGAGAACTTACTGATAATCAATAAGCCACCCGGAATAACCGTGCATCCCGCCCCGGGATCGCCCGATAATACCCTTGTTAATGGAATACTATACAGGTACAGTATCAATGATGAAAACGAATTCCGCCCCGGTATAGTCCACAGGCTTGACAAGGACACCTCGGGGCTGTTAGTTGTGGCGAAGAACAGGGATGCCCGGGAGAAGCTCTCCGCCCTGTTCCTCAATAGGGAAGTGGAGAAGCTGTATACTGCTTTCTGCTTCGGTAATCCCGGTTTCATTGAGAAAAGGGTGGATGCGCCCATAGGCCGGCACCCCGTGGACAGGAAAAGGATGACTGTCCGGGAGGATGGAAGAAACGCACTCAGCGACATAACTGTTGTTGAAAAATACGGTAAAGCCTTTAAGGCTCAAGTGAAGATCCACACCGGGAGAACCCATCAGATAAGGGTTCATATGCAGCATCTGGGCTTCCCTATACTGGGAGATTCGGTGTATGGCCCAAAACATAACACCGGTTTCAAAATGCCGAGACAGGCTCTGCACTCGGCCCGGCTGATCTTCAGAAACCCGTTTGACAAAAATATGCTTGATTTTTCGGCCCCCCTGCCCGAAGATATGGCGGTTCTGGAAGGCGCCCTGAAGCGCTCCTCTAGCCATTGAGATAACCTATAGGCATTATAGGTTTATCGCTGTAGGCCGATGTGTCTGTCGACGCTTGTTAAAACAATGTTTCTTGTTGACAGGTATGTCGGGGTGTGATAAGTCTTGCATACTGTATACAAAATACAGAGGTGTGGTATGAACGAATATTTGCCAGTAGCTTTAATGTTTTTGATCGCCGGTCTTATTGGTGCCGTCACTATGGTAGTTGGCGGTATTGTGCGTCCCCGTAAATACGGTAAAGTTAAGAACTCAGTGTACGAATGTGGTATGCCCGAGTTCAGTGACGCCCGTAAACGGTACAATGTCAGATTCTATATAATAGCCATGCTTTTCGTCATTTTTGACGTGGAAACGGTCTTCCTGTTTCCCTGGGCAGTGTCATTTGACATGATTGGCCTGTATGGACTGATAGAGATGATACTGTTTCTTGTAATCCTCATTTTCGGATATTTCTATGCCTGGAGGAAAGGAGCTTTAGAATGGGTCTAATAGACAACAAACTGCCAGATAATGTGCTAACAACTACGGTTGACAATGTTATCAACTGGGCGAGGAAGTCTTCGCTCTGGCCTGTAACCTTTGGTCTTGCCTGTTGCGCCATTGAGATGATGGCTACAGGTGCTGCAAAGCACGACCTCGACCGTCTTGGTGTTATCTTCCGTGCGACGCCCCGTCAGTCCGATGTTATGATCGTTGCCGGTACGGTTACCAGAAAGATGGCCCCCGTTGTAAGAAAGGTTTACGAGCAGATGCCCGAGCCTAAGTGGGTTATCGCCATGGGCAGCTGTGCCACTTCCGGCGGTATATATGATACCTACTCAACTGTACAGGGTGTTGACGAGGTTATCCCCGTGGACTTCTTCATTCCCGGATGCCCCCCCAGACCCGAAGCGCTTCTTGATGCCATCGTTGCTCTGCAGGATAAGATTATGACCGAAAAGGTTGTTAGAAAGCAGGGGGATGCGTAATGACATTCGAAGAACTGAAAAGCAGTCTTGAACAGGACTTTCAGGGTAAAGTGAACTGCTACGAGCAGTTCGGCTGTAACTTCATCAGGGTTAAGGACGAGGCGGACTACCTCGATGTTCTTACTACACTCAAGGAAAAGTACAGCTTCAAGTATATGGTGGATGTTGTTGCTGTGCACTGGCCCAAGAAAGAAGATAAATTCGAAGTTACAAACAACATCTTCTCCATCGAGAACAAGCTCAGAGTTTTCGTAAAGCTCTCCAAGAAGGATAATGTTTACCCCACAATCACAGGGATCTGGAAGGGTGCAAACATCATGGAGAGAGAGCAGTATGACCTCGTGGGAGTCGAGTTCGAAGGACACCCCGACCTCAGAAGGGTTCTCCTCCCCGACTTCTTTGAAGGACACCCGCTTCGTAAGGACTTCCCCCTTAAAGAGAGGAAGTGGTTCAACAAAACCGACGAGCAGGGCCTCGGTATCAAGTACTCTAAGTAAGGAACGGATTGGAGAAGGAAATGGAAGATATAAAGAACAAAGTATCCGAAGTAGTCACGGTGAATATGGGGCCTCAGCACCCCAGTACTCACGGTGTTCTCAGGCTCGTTGTCGATCTTGACGGCGAGACTATTGTGAAAGTTGATCCCGATGTGGGATACCTGCACAGGGGTACGGAGAAGCTTGCGGAAAACAGAACCTATCATCAGTTCATACCTCTTACCGACAGGCTCGACTACCTCTCACCCCTTTCAAATAACCTTGCGTACTGTCTCGCCGTTGAAAAATTCTTCAACGTTGAGATACCCGAGAGAGGGGACTATCTCAGGGTTATCCTCACAGAGCTCTCAAGAATAGTGAGCCACCTCGTATGGATCGCCACCCACGCCCTCGATATCGGTGCGATGACAGTCTTCATCTACGCATTCCGTGAGCGTGAAAGGGTTCTCGATATGTTCGAGTGCGCCACAGGGCAGAGGATGACATCATCCTGGATCCGCATAGGCGGTATCCGTCAGGATATGCCCGAGGAGTTCTTTGAGCTGGCAGAATCCTTTATCAAGGAATTCCCCAGTCTTATAGACACCTACGAGAGGCTTCTTACAAACAACAGAATATGGAAAGGCAGAACCATCGGCATCGGTATCCTCAATGCAGAGGACGCTATGGACTACGGTACCAGTGGTCCCCTCATGAGAGGCGCCGGTATCGACTTCGACCTCAGAAGGGACGAAGGCTACTGCTGCTACGATAAATTCGATTTCGAAGTTCCTACACAGCCCGAAGGTGATACCTATGCACGCTACAAGGTGCGTATAAAGGAATTGCGCGAGTCCAACAGGATCGTTGAACAGGCTCTTGCAAACCTTCCCGAGGGCGAGGTTATGACCGATGACCCCAGGCTTTCAATGCCCAAGCATGAGGACGTTTACGAGAGGATGGAATCCCTCATCAGACGTTTCTACCTCATCTCCAAAGGTTTCAAACCCCCGAAGGGTGAAACCTATCAGGGTATTGAGGCTCCCAAGGGTGAGCTCGGTTTCTATATCGTGAGCGAAGGGGAAGAAAGACCCTACAGGCTCAAGATACGTGCTCCCTCCTTCATAAACCTCGGCGTTCTTAACCATATGGCAGAAGGACACATGCTTGCAGACCTCGTTGCAATCATCGGTACGAACGATGTCGTACTCGGTGAGATCGACAGGTAAGGGGGAATACAATGGCTGAAGATAAGACAGCTGTAGAAGAAACAGCTCAACAAATAGAAGAGGAAGAGCCGGAGCGTACAGCAGAAGAGCTCGACTGGACCAAGTGCGATGCGATCTGCAAGGAATACGTAGGCATGAAAGGTTCAACTATCCCGGTTCTTCAGAAGGTTCAGGATGCCTACGGATACCTCTATCCCGAGGTTGTGGAGCGTATTGGAGAGAATCTCAACATCTCCTCACACGTTCTCTACGGCGTTATAACCTTCTATGCACAGTTCTACACCAAGCCCAGAGGAAAGTATGTCATCAGGGTTTGCAGAGGAACTGCATGTCACGTTAGCGGCTCCGGACGTATCTCCGAGGTTGTTAATGAGGAGTTCGGAATCCACGATGGTGAGACTGATCCGGACAAAATGTTCACCCTTGAGGAAGTTTCCTGCATCGGCGCATGCGGTATGGCACCGGTTATCATGGTTAACGACAACACCCACGGTAACCTTACCCCCGAAGAATCCAGAAAGATTTTCAGGGACTACGCCGCAGGCAAATACGAAGAGGAAGAATAGTAGGGGTTATTAGATGAGCGAATATAAAACAGATCAGATTGAAGTTCATGTTTGTATGGGAACCGCTGGAGTAGCCTCCGGCGGTCAGGCTGTTATGGACGCCCTTGACAGGGAGTTTGAGAAAAGAGGCCTTACTAATACAGATGTGAAAGAGCGTAACTGCAAGGCAAAGCAGACCGGTTGCCGGGGTCTTTGCGCACGTGACGTTCTTATTGATGTATACATACCCGGACAGGGCCCCGTCACCTATGAGCATGTCACCGATGAGATGGTTCCCACCATCATCGAAGAGCATATTGTGGGTGGAGAGGTTGTTACCAAGTGGGCCGCAAAGAAGGACTACTTCGCTTTCTACGACAAGCAGAAGCGTTATGTCCTTAACGACTGCGGTAAGGTAGACCCCGACAGCCTCGAGGACTACATAGCCCACGGCGGTTACGAGGCCCTTAAGAAGGTTCTCGAGATGAAGCCCGAAGATGTCATCGAAGAGGTTAAGAAAGCTGGCCTTAGAGGACGCGGGGGCGGTGGTTTCCCCACCGGTCTTAAGTGGACCTTCTGCCGAAACACACCTGGCAAAACAAAATACCTTATCTGTAACGCAGATGAGGGTGACCCCGGTGCCTTCATGGACCGTTCCATCATTGAGGGTAACCCCCACGCAGTTATAGAAGGAATGCTTATATCAGCCTATGCCATAGGCTGTACAGACGGATACATATACTGCCGTGCTGAGTACCCCCTTGCAATCAAGAGGGTTCGTAAGGCACTTATCGATGCCGAAGAGGCAGGATACCTCGGAGACAGTGTTCTTGGAAAGGAATTCGGTTTCCACCTTAAGCTTAAAGAGGGTGCGGGAGCCTTCGTTTGCGGTGAGGAGACAGCTCTTATCGCATCCATCGAGGGTGAAAGGGGAATGCCCAGACCCAGACCCCCCTTCCCCGCAGTTAAGGGACTCTGGCAGAAGCCCTCAAACGTTAACAACGTTGAGACCTTTGCGAACCTCCCTCTCATTATCCTTAACGGTTCAGAATGGTACGCAGATATCGGTACAGAGAAGTCCAAGGGAACAAAGATCTTCGCACTCTCCGGAAAGGTGAAGTCCACAGGTCTTGTTGAGGTTCCCATGGGTATTACCGTAAGGGAGCTTATCTTTGAGGTTGGCGGCGGTATCCCCAAAAAGAGAAAGTTCAAGGCTGTTCAGCTCGGCGGGCCCTCCGGCGGATGTCTCACTGCGGATCACCTTGATACTTCGATAGATTATGACTCACTCATCGCAGCTGGTGCGATGATGGGTTCCGGCGGTGTGGTTGTTCTTGATGAGACCAACTGCATGGTGAACGTTGCCCAGTTCTTCCTCACATTCACCCAGAGGGAGTCCTGCGGTAAATGTATCCCCTGCCGTATCGGAACGAAGACGATGCTTGACATCCTTGACCGTATTACGACCGGAAACGGGCGTGAGGGTGATATCGAGAAGCTTGAGTCCATCGCTCAGGATATTAAGGTATCATCACTCTGCGGTCTCGGACAAACAGCTCCCAACCCCGTTCTCACTACTATCCGCTACTTCAGGGATGAGTACGAATCACATATCTATGAGAGCGAGTGCCCCGCAAGGGAGTGTGCTGAGCTTATCAAGTTCATCGTGGCCGAGGACAGATGTAAGAAATGCGGTCTCTGCAAGAAGGCCTGCCCCGTTGATGCTATAACATGGGAAAAGGGCCAGCTTGCATACATACACCATGACAAGTGCGTTAAGTGCCGTGAGTGCATTGTAAACTGCCCGTTCAACGCAATAGACTAACGAGAGGATATGCAGATGGTAAATCTTAAGATAAACGGAATAGAGGTAGAAGTACCGAAGGATTCCACCATCCTCCAGGCGGCTGAGAAGGCCGGGGTGCATATCCCCGTGCTTTGCCACGATGCACGTCTGAACCCCTTCGGAGCGTGCAGGGTATGTCTTGTCGAGGCTGTGGGTAACCCCAGACTCATGACTGCATGTACCACTCCCGCCGCACCGGATATGGAAATCCTTACAAACACAGAGAAGCTTCAGAAGATCAGAAAGACCGTTATGGAGCTTCTTCTCATAAACCACCCCCTTGAGTGCCCCGTATGCGACAAGGGTGGTGAATGTACACTACAGGATCTCACCTACGAGACCGGGCTTACAAACGTTCGTTTCGATGCAGAGCCTAACAACACCGAGGTCGATCACACAAACCCATTCATCGAAAGGGATATAGACCGCTGTGTTCTCTGCGGACGCTGTGTGCGTATCTGTGACGAGGTTGTCAATATCCAGGCGATCAGCTTCGTTAACAGAGGTACGGAGACGATGATCGGAACCGCCTTCGACCAGCCTTGGAACTGCGAATTCTGCGGACAGTGTATCAGCGTATGCCCAGTGGGCTCGCTGAACAACAGGGTTTATCTCTTCAAAAACAGACCCTGGAACCTTGAATCGGTAGACTCTGTATGCGGCCTCTGCTCCTGCGGATGCTACATAAAGCTCGACCACGAAGGTAACGAAGTCTTTCGTATGAACGAAGCACCTGAAGAGGGAGCCAACCATGGTTATCTCTGCGCTAAGGGTCGTTTCGGATTTGAATTCATCAACAGCATGGAGCGTGAGACAGAGTGCAGGATCAGAAAGAACGGCGATTTCGAGACTGTGGATTTTGAGCAGGCACTCGATACCGTTTCCGAGAAGCTCGGAGCCATCAAGAGCGAGTATGGTTCGGATGCCATCGGCGTTCTTGTTTCACCCAGACTTACCAACGAAGAAGCCTTCCTTGCACAGAAGTTTGCAAGAGAGGTTATCGGAACCACAAACGTATACTCACTTGAGCCTACCACATCGCTTCCTGAGGCTACCTATGAGGATGTCGAGAACAGCGACTGTGTTGTTACGCTCAATATAGATGTAACCGAATCAAACCCCATCCTTGGTCTTGCAGTGCGCAAGGCGGCGAGGATGAATGATGCGGGTCTTTACGTGTACTATCCCAGCGAAACCGCTCTTAAGCGTGTGGCTACTGAGATGCACACCGGAACCCCCGACGCTGTTTATGCAGCAATGGACGAGCTTGTTGCTGGAAAAACCAAAGCTGCAGAAGCTCTCAAGGGAGCCGAGAACCCCGTCGTTGTTTACAGCCCTTACAACACTGCGGATCTTTACTACGCACAAGAGCTTAAGAAGGCATATCCCTCTCTTAAGCTTGTAGCCGCAAGGAGCAAGAACAACTCCCAGGGTGTTCTTGATATGGGAGCTAAAAACGGATTTGGCCCTGGCCTAAAAGAGACCGAGAGGGGTGTTAACCTCAGAAAGGGTCTTGAGAATCAATCAGTAAAAGCACTCATCTGCCTCGGTGAAAACGTTGCCGTGCGCACAGGGTGGAGCGAGATTGAGCGGGCGTACAGCCACCTTGAACTCTTTATGGTTACCGACCCCTTCATGAGCGAAACGGCAAAGAGAGGAAACGTATACATTCCCGTTGCCACCTACGCTGAGAAGAACGGAAGCTTTACAAACCTTGAAGGAAGGGTTCAGGAAGTACAAAAGGCAGTAGACAAAGGCGTATGTACTGATTCAGACGTTATCGCCGCACTCTCCGCAAAGCTTGGCAAAGAGCTTACTGCGGATGTGGACGAGATAAGGGAGATGATCAGGAAGGAGAATCCCCTTTATAAAGATGTGGACTTCAACGGCGGACTAGTCAAGTATCCCTATGCAATCAAAGGGGAATTTGAGAAAGAGACCGTTGCGGCAGGAGAGGGAAGCTTCTATCTTTATCCCGCTGCTCTCAGGCTGCACAGCGGTTCATACACAAGATGGTCCCATGACCTTGCCAAGGTTTACGGCGATGCGAAGCTTATCATTAATGATAAGGATGCCGAAGCTGCCGGTATAGAGTCAGGGAATGAGGTTGCGGTTAAGGCCGGTGATGTAATCCGGGTTTTTGCAGCTGAAGTGGATAAGAACATGACAAAGGGATGTGTATCCCTCCCTGAAGATTACGCCGATACGGCGGACCTCTTCACCAAGGGCAGAGTTCTTAAGGTCTCCATCGAGAAGAGTGGTTGAAAGTAAACATAATGATATATGAGGTAGGGGAATGTTGCTCGCTATAGTATTCACAATCATCAAGATTCTGATCGTGATTACCTGCACCCTGCTCGGTGTCGCCTACATGACATGGGCAGAGCGTAAGGTAATCGGTGCTATGCAGGTGCGTCTTGGACCCACCCACGTTGGATGGAAAGGTTTACTCCAGCCCATCGCGGATGGTCTCAAGCTCGTGGTTAAGGAAGACCTTACCCCGGATATGGTTGACAAGCCGGTGTTTATTATTGCACCGCTTCTCGGCATGGTTCCGGCGCTTGCATCCTTCGCAGTAATACCCTTTGCCGAGACCTTTACGGTTTTCGGCATGGAGATACAGCCCTATATAACAGACCTTAACATCGGTCTGCTCTATGTACTGGCACTCTCCTCTGTGGGTACATACGCACTCATCATGTCCGGCTGGGCATCGAACTCCAAGTACGCACTTCTTGGTAGTCTTCGTTCATCCGCACAGGTGGTAAGTTACGAAACAGCCATGGGTCTCTCCCTTGTTGGCCCCGCACTTCTCGCAGGCTCACTCAGCCTTAGAGATATAACGCTGGCTCAGCAGGGTCTCTGGTTTGTAATTCCGCAGTTTGTGGCTTTTATAGTCTACATGATTTCAGCGGTTGCAGAGACAAACAGAGCCCCCTTCGACCTTCCCGAGGCGGAGACGGAGATCGTTGCAGGTTTCCATGTGGAGTATTCATCAATGAAGTTTGCTCTCTTCTTCCTGGCAGAGTATGCAAACATGTATCTTGTTTCAGCACTCGCAGTGGTAATGTTCCTCGGCGGCTGGAACGGTCCCATACTCCCCCCGCTTGTCTGGTTTATCGGAAAAGTTCTGGTGCTCATGTTCTTCTACCTCTGGCTCAGGGCTACACTCCCCAGACTTCGTTTTGACCAGCTCATGGGACTTGGCTGGAAGATACTCATACCGATTGCGCTTGCCAATATCTTGGTGACTTCAATCGTGGTTTACATAGTAAGGTAAGGGGTGAAGCATGAAGAACGTATTTGATACATTCTTTTTTACCGAGATTCTTCAGGGACTCGGGGTAACCATGAAACACTTCTTCAAGAAGAAGGTTACCTACAAGTATCCCTATGAAGATACACCGGTGTTTCCCAGATTCAGGGGAATACAGTATATCAAAACCGACGAGGAGGGCGTCACTAAGTGTGTGGGTTGCTACCTCTGTCAGGTTGTCTGTCCCTCCGAGTGTATCCACATTGTCACCGACTGTGGTCACAAAGGGCAGAGGCTTATTAGAAAATACGAGCTCGACCTTTCCCGCTGTATATACTGCGGATACTGCGAAGAGGCGTGCCCTGTGGATGCCATCCACATGGGACGCGACTATCACACCGTGGACAACACCAGAGACAATTACGTTGTTAACATGAAGACTCTTACGCAGAACTACAAGAAAGAGCAGAAGATGGCAGAAGCCAAAGGAGAGCAGTTATGATGGCTCAGATAGCATTCTATATCCTTGCCGGCCTTGCCGTTATCTCAGCTTTAGGAGTGGTCACGAGGGAAAACCCCGTGCATTCGGCACTCTGGATGCTGCTTACATTCTTCACCGTGGCAGGAATCTTTGTTCAGCTGGATGCAGAGTATGTGGCCGCTATTCAGGTTCTGGTTTATGCAGGTGCGATTCTGGTTCTCTATCTTTTCGTTGTTATGCTGCTTAACCCGAAGACAAGCGGATTCATGAGGCTTCCCGTACGGTTTGTTATCGCCGGCGTTGCGGCTGTTATCGTCTTCCTTCAGATTATCACCACTATCTGGAGCTCCGATGTTCTTAAGAGCGGAGCCATAGAAGGCATCCCCTACGCAGAGGGTATAAGTAACGTTAGTGCCTATGGAGCCGTTCTCTTTACAAAATATCTGGTACCCTTCGAAATCGCCTCACTGCTTCTTCTTGTTGCGATGATTGGTGCCATCGTAATAGCGAAAAGGGACTCAGGAGGGGAATGATGGAACTCACACTAGCACACTATCTGGTTCTCAGTGCGATCATCTTCACCATCGGCATGTTTGGTGTGATGGTTAGAAAGAACCTGATTGTAATGTTCATGTCGTTAGAGCTTATGCTCAACGCAGTTAACATAAACCTTGCGGCATTCTCCAACTACCTTAAAGACATGAGCGGACAGATATTCATCGTGTTCGTCATGGCTGTGGCAGCTGCGGAGGCCGCTGTTGGTCTTGCACTGATTATTAGTCTGTTCAGAAACAAGCAGACCGTTAACGCAGACGAAATTAATATCATGAGAGGATAGGGGTAAGATATGCATTTGGAGGTCTTAATTCTTCTCGGACCGTTAGCAGCTCTGCTTATTAACGGTCTGTTCGGAAGACTCTACATTAAAAATCAGGCGCATATCATTGCGATCGCCGGTGTAGGTCTTTCATGGCTGGTTTCACTTATCACCTTTGCCAGGGTGATGGGGGGACACAGCGTGGATGCCACCCTATACAACTGGGTTGTGGCAGGGGACTTGACGGTGCCTTTCGGCATACTGGTCGACCCCCTTACAGCGATTATGCTTGTGGTTGTTACCACTGTCAGCACCATGGTGCACATCTACTCCATGGGCTACATGCACGATGATCCCGGATACTGGAGATTCTTTACATATCTCTCCATATTCACACTTTCCATGCTCGTGCTCGTGCTCGGTAACAACTTCCTTATGCTCTTCGTGGGCTGGGAGCTTGTGGGTCTTTCTTCCTACCTGCTCATCGGCTTCTGGTATCATAAGAGAAGCGCAGCGCTGGCAAACAAGAAAGCTTTTGTAATGAACCGTATAGGTGACTTCGGATTCTATATCGGACTCCTCCTTGTCATCTTCACATTCAAGAGCCTTGATTACAGCGATGCTTTCAACTACGAAGCTATACATCACATTAAAGAGAGCACATTCAATGTCTTCGGCATGAACTTCAGCCTCATAGACCTTATGACTCTCGGCCTTTTCTGCGGTGCGGTTGGTAAATCAGCCCAGTTCCCGCTTCACACATGGCTCCCCGATGCGATGGAGGGTCCCACCCCCGTTTCCGCTCTTATCCACGCGGCAACGATGGTTACTGCAGGTGTCTACATGGTAGCACGCTGTAACGCTCTCTTCTCCCAGGCGGAACTCACAAGCCTTGTGGTTGTTTATGTGGGTATGTTCACCGCTCTGCTCGGTGCGACGATCGGTCTCACCCAGTATGACCTTAAGAGGATTCTTGCTTACTCCACAGTCAGCCAGCTCGGTTACATGATTATGGCCACTGGTGTGGGTGCTTACATTGCAGGTATATTCCACCTCTTTACCCACGCTTTCTTCAAGGGCCTTCTCTTCCTCTGCTCCGGTTCCGTTATGCACGCTATGCAGAACAACCTGGACATCAGAGAGATGGGAGGACTTAAGAAGAAGATGCCCATAACATACTGGACTTACCTCATAGGCTGTATCGCCATTGCAGGTATTCCGCCCCTTGCGGGATTCTGGTCCAAGGATGAGATCCTTGCCATGACCTTCGCAAGCGGACACACTTTCCCCTGGTTTGTGGGTACGGTAGTAGCGGGTATGACCGCATTCTACATGTTCCGCTCATTCTTCATGACCTTCGAGGGAACACCCAGGAATCAGCATCTCCACGACCACGCACACGAGTCACCCTGGTCCATGACCGGTCCCCTCGTGTTCCTCGCAATCCTCTCTGTATTCGTAGGTGCGATATTCGGATATCCCCTTGAGCACGGCTACATTCACCATTTCCTTGGTAGTGTCCTTGTGCCCGAGCATTTCCATATCGAGCATCTCTCCAAGGGGCTTGCGACCGGGCTTATGCTTCTTTCAATAGTTGTTGCCGCTTTCGGTATCTTCCTCAGCTACCTTTACTACATAAAGATGCCCGAGCTTCCCGGCAAGACTGTAAAGGCATTCAAGCCTGTACATAAACTCTTCTTCAACAAGTGGTACTTCGATGAGATATACGATTTCCTCTTCGTTTACCCCTTAATCACAATCTCAAACTTCCTCTGGAAGGGCTTCGATGTGAATGTGATTGACTTTATCGTAAACGCCTTCGGAAAGGTTCCGATGTTCCTCGGCGGCGTTATAAGACACGTGCAGACAGGGCGCATGCAGACATACATCTTCACGATGGTGGTTGGCATGTTCGCGCTTCTCGCAATATTCTACACGGTTTAAGGGGGAGTTAAACAATGATGGAAAACATCCTTTCAATACTGATTTTCTTCCCGCTTGTAGCCGCCCTGTTCATATTTATATTCTTCAGGGACGGTAAGTCCACAATGTGGGCCGCCTTTGTTGCGAGTGTTATCGAGTTTATCCTTACGATGCCTCTGATGACTTCCTTCAACAAGCAGTCTGCCCTTATGCAGTATGTGGAAAAGGCGGACTGGATACCGGCCCTCGGTATTCAATACTATGTCGGTGTTGACGGAATCTCCATTCTGATGGTGTTCCTGACAACACTGCTTACGGCAATCGCGATACTCGGCTCCTTTACATATATAAAGAAGAGACAGCGTGAGTTCTACATAGCCATGCTGGTTCTCGAAACTGGAATGGTGGGTGTGTTCCTCGCCCTTGATTTCTTCCTCTTCTATATATTCTGGGAGGCGATGCTTATACCCATGTACCTCATCATCGGTGTGTGGGGAGGAAAGCGCAGGATATATGCTGCGGTTAAGTTCTTCCTCTTCACCCTTGCAGGTTCCGTACTTATGATGCTTGCGATTATCGCACTCTTCTTCAAGCACGGTGACATTACGGGTACATATACATTCGATATACTTGCGATTACATCCCAGGCTGTTAAGTACACTGCCGGATTCCAGACAATTGTGTTCCTCGCGTTCTTCTTCGGATTCGCCATCAAGGTACCCATGTTCCCGGTACACACATGGCTTCCCGATGCACACGTTGAGGCGCCCACGGCCGGTTCTGTTATCCTTGCCGGTGTTCTTCTTAAGATGGGTACCTACGGCTTTCTCAGGTTCTGTCTTCCTATGACACCGCTGGCCTCTATAAACTTCATGCCCTTCGTAGCAGCCATTTCAGTTGTTGCGATAGTGTACGGAGCCCTTGTAGCAATGGTTCAGGAGGATGTTAAGAAGCTTGTTGCCTATTCATCAGTAAGCCACATGGGTTTTGTTACCCTCGGTATCTTCGCAATCAACCAGCCTGGTGTTGAAGGTGGTATCCTTCAGATGTTCAACCACGGTATAATCACCGGTGCGCTCTTCCTTATAATCGGTGCGATATACGAAAGAACACATACCAGGATGATCAAGGACTACGGCGGTATCGCAAAGAGTGTTCCTCTTTTTGCCACGATATTCCTTATCTTTACCATGGCCTCCGTAGGTCTACCCAGCATGGGCGCATTCATCGGTGAATTCCTCGTGCTTGTGGGAGCCTTCGCAGCCTTCTCAGACTATGCAATACTCGCCGCAAGCGGTGTTATCTTCGCCGCTGTATATATGCTCTGGATGTATCAGCGTGTGCTCTTCGAAGGGCTTAACACCACTTGGGAAAACCTTAGGGACATGAATCTCAGAGAGGTTATCTACCTTATGCCTCTGATAATCATCGTCTTCTGGGTCGGTATGTATCCCGAGACCTTCACATCCTACATGCACGAAAGCGTTGCCAGGCTCGTTGAGCAGGTACACAGCGCCGGCGTGGCGATGAAGTAGGGAGGATTAACGAATGAACCAAGAAGTTATACTGAACATACTTTCAATCTACCCCGAAGCGCTGATGACAATCTTCGCACTCGTGCTCATTGTCATCGACGTTATGGCCGGGGATAAGATGAAGTCCGGTGTAGGGTACTTCGGAATTGCCTTCCTCCTCTTCACCGCAGTCATCGGAATCCCCTCACCCACACAGCACTTTGTCGGCTTCGACAACATGCTTGTATGGGACAGGTTCTCATATGTATTCTTTATCATCTTCATGTTTGCGTACTCGCTCACGACCCTCGGGTCTGTGCAGTACCTTCAGGACAAGAAGATGCTGAAGGGAGAGTTCTACATCATCATGTTCTTCAGCATCATTGGTATGATGTTCATGGTGAGTGCCCTTGACCTCTCCATCTTCTATGTGGGCCTTGAGACAATGGCCATAAGCATGTACATTCTTGCCGGATTCAACAAGCGCGACCTGCGTTCCAACGAGGCGGGCGTTAAATACTTCCTTATCGGTGCCTTCTCCTCCGGTATCCTTCTTTACGGTCTTACCTTCGTATACGGATACACCGGAAGCCTCGGCTACATGGAGATCGCCCAGGCGATTCAGGCCGGTGAGGGTGGTATGGCGCTTAAGTTCGGTCTCGTGCTTATGCTTATAGGATTTGCGTTCAAGATATCTGCTGTTCCCTTCCACATGTGGGCTCCCGATGTTTATACCGGTTCACCCACGCCAGTGGCAGGTTTCATGACAGTTGCACCCAAGGCAGCAGCCATGGGCGCACTCATCCGTTTTGCGATGGTAGCCCTTGCACCCGCAGCGGACCAGTGGACGCTCTTCTTCTCCATCCTTGCAGTGCTCACAATGACCTACGGTAACCTTGTGGCCCTTGCACAGGACAACGTAAAGAGGATGCTTGCATACTCCGCAATCTCCCACGCCGGATATATGATGATCGGTCTTGTGACCATGACTCCCGAAGGCTTCAAGGCGATTGCTGTATACATGCTCATATACAGTTTCATGAACATTGGTGCATTCACTATCCTTGGTCTTCTTAAGAACAAGGGTATGATCGAGAACGAGCGCATCGAGAGTTTTGCGGGTCTTTCAAAGAAGAGCCCCATGGCAGCACTCGCAATGCTTCTGTTTATGTTCTCTCTTGCCGGCATTCCCCCTCTTGCGGGATTTGTAGGTAAGTTTTACATATTCATGTCGGCGATTAAGGCAGAGATCTACTGGCTTGCTATCGTTGGTGTGCTTAATAGTGCACTTGCATGTTACTACTACATGAGGGTCACAATCTTCATGTACTTCAAAGAGTCCGAATACGATGTGGAGCTTAAGTTTGCACCAGCAAGCTTCGTGGCGACCTTCATAGCAGCTGTTGTGGTTGTTATGATTGGCTTCTTCCCCTCCATCTTCGTAAACATAGTACAGACCATAGCTGTATAATCGATAAGGAGCGGAACTGATGGATGCTGATGTAAGAAAAGCTCTTGAAGAAGCAAAGGTTAAGAAAGAGCTGTCCTTTGAGTTTTATGAGAAACTGCTTAACGTGGTTTCGGATCTCAGCACCAAAGCTCTTATCAAAGACCTTATGGAGCAGAAGGACAAGCACACCAAGGCAATCAAGGAGGCCCTTGAGCAGGGCAGCCTCGATGGACTCGGTCTTGATGTGAGCTGCCGCTGGAAGGGTCTTGGGATTGGCAAAAACGCTAAACCTGAGGTTGTTACCGGAGAGCTTACCGTGCAGGATGTTCTTCTAATCGCTATAAGGTACGAAGAGAACTCGGTGAAGTATTACGAGGATCTCGCTGAGAAGTTCAAGGGTCAGCCCGCAGGGGATGTCTTTGACAGACTCGCCAGTGACGAGGCTTGCCACCGGAATGATATACAGCGCATGTACGATGATATAGTAAATATGGAGAACTGATCCAGAATCAGAACTCAACTTAATAATACGATTTACCCATAAAAACCCGCCCTTTGTGGCGGGTTTTTTTATGGGAATATGCAGTGCTCAGATTTGCTTAGCAGCACCCCCATCTTCGCCGAAGTTATTAAATTATCTGATGAAGTTGCCCAAAAGGGTTTAATAGTTGTATTATTAGTAATAAGTTTTCACCATTAGGCTTGGTTCTGATTGATGGGTACTAAGTCATTGGGAGTTTAGTTTCAGATAGACTCATTCAACGTTTGATATAAAAAAGCAAAGGTTGCTGCCAAGGCCTTACATAATAGCATATTTTGAATTCGGCGGGTTATATCATAAAAAAACCCGGCTCAAATAGCCGGGTTTGAAATAGCGGGGGCTGGATTTGAACCAACGACCTTTGGGTTATGAGCCCAACGAGCTACCAAGCTGCTCTACCCCGCGTCAAGGGATTTGAATAATAGACCTGAGGCGGTTATATGTCAACATATTATTTTAAAAAAAATTGAATAAATTTGAGGTTTGTTATGAAACTCTTTATCCTACTGCTCGGAATCCTCTCTGCGACAGCTATTGGCGGTGTTTTCCTTACTCTACCCGGCAGTTACAGCATGGGCGGGTACCTCATCCCCTATGTAGGAGCAATACTGTTTATATCGCTTGCCGCATGGTTCAGTGTTTTTCTGATTGTTAAGAGAAAGTCAGAAAAGGTGGACTACTACCGCAAGCTAGTGACTGAAGAGCTTAAAACAGGGCTTAGACTGCATATCCATGAGTTTCGCAACGATATTCAAAACCTTCTACTTAAAGCTGATTTGATAGAGAGGGGTAAGGAAAGCGGCGGAGATATAAAGGATATAAGGTTTCTGCTGAATGAGGCAACAGGTAGGCTTAATGGGTACTCGGCTAATATTAAGGGTGGAGAGAAGGGGCGTATCCGGCTTAGCAGGATAACCTCTGCCGCTGTAGGAAGAGCTGAGAGAATTGCTGAGAAGGGAAGCATCAAGGTTGTTAAGCATAGCTCAAACATGGCAGTGAAATACCCGCCAGAGATGCTTGGCTTTGCACTGACGATTCTCATGGCAAACGCAGCAGAGTATTCGGGGGGTGAGCCTGTGGAGGTTGAAATAACCGACAGGAAGCTCGGAACAGCGGAGTACATAGATATACGTATTACCGAAAGGGGAGTACCTTACGATGACGGGGTTGAGGATGTCTTTTCCCCGTACTATAATGATATACCCGGATTGAGGGACAGGATTGGTCTTGCAACGGTAAGGCGCATTGCGACGGATCTCGGCGGGTATGTAGAGATGGACAAAACAGGGGATGCCACAGAGTTTCTCATCTCCATTCCGGTGGTTAAATGACAGATAAGTATGAAACGATATTAAAGAGAACACCTGAAGCGGCTGATTTTGACGGCTTTGAAAAAGTTTGCAGACATTCAAGATTCATTGCGGACTGGTATATACGTTATCCGGGCTATCTGAAACATGCAGTTCAGAGTGTGGATGACCCGAGGGATACGGATTATATCCTAAACTCTCTCTGCACCGACCAGTACCTGGAAATGAGCGAGAAAGAGTTCCTCCATCATCTTCGTATGATCAAGATGAGGGAGTATACGATAATAGCACTTAACGACCTCCACAGAGAGAGGCCGGTTGAGGAAATCACGGCGCATCTCTCCAGCCTGGCTTCGGCCTCCCTAGAGGCGGTTTACCGCTACTGCACCCACCACCTGTACAGAGAGTATGGAAAGCCCCTTAATGAAGAGGGGGAGCTTATCGGCATGTCTGTGATAGGTTTGGGCAAACTTGGCGGCTGGGCGCTAAATTTCAGCTCTGACATTGACATAATATACGTATACGGAACGGAAGTTGGCAAAACCGAAGGCTCGCCGATGCGTAAGCCTGTGGACAACCACGTATTCTTCACCAAACTGGCAGAGAAGATAACCCATTATATAGGAACCCGCACAGAGGACGGCATAGTTTTCCGTGTGGATCTCAGGCTAAGGCCGGACGGTGACCGTGGAGCCATCACACTGCCTGTACACAGCTACGAGCTCTATTACGAATCCTACGGACAGGGATGGGAGCGGATGATGCTTCTGAAGGCCCGCCCAGTGGCTGGTGACAAGGATGTGGGTTCAGCATTCCTCAAGGCTGTACGCCCCTTTGTTTTTCGAAGAAGTCTTGATTATAAGCTCCTTGATGAACTGCAGGCTATCAAGGGTAAGATAGACCGGAGGGAGGAGCTTCGGGGCTCCCATAAGAACGTAAAGCTTGGCTACGGCGGTATACGTGAGATCGAGTTCATCGTACAAACTTTCATGATTCTCTACTACCCCAAAGACAATTCGATATATCATCCCAACACGCTGGAAGGGCTTGCAAGGGTAGTTGATATGGGGCTTATCGACGAAGAGAAGGGGGAGCGTCTGGCGGAGGAATACCGTTTTCTGCGAAAGCTTGAGCATATGGCACAGATCGAGGATGAGAAGCAGACACATATAGTCCCCGAGGAGTCGGACACATTCGATTTGTATCTTGAACGATGCGGCTTCACCGATGAGGAGAGCTTCAACAAACGCTTCCGTGAGGCGGCGGATTTTGTTCACGGGGTTTTCAGCGGGATCTTTGAGGAGCGTAAGAGTGTGAGCAAGCTCACTATCCTTTTCGATCAGGAGGTTCCCGAGGAGGATACTATCCCGCTCCTTGAGGATATGAATATAAATGAGCCTAAGAAGTGCGCAAAGATCATCCGCAGCATCATCAGCGGCAGGGGAAAGGCTCCCAGAATGCGGGATGAGAGGAAGATCCTTGAGCATATCATCGGAAGCGTGGTGGAGAAACTCCCCGAAAGGAGCGACCCGGTCACTACGCTGATGAACTTTGAGAAACTCCTTTCGCATCAGACTAATGTTTATCTCATATACGACATTATCAGCAGTGCGCCTGCGATATTGGATCAGATGGAGAATATATTCTCCTACACACGCTACCTTGCGAATATGATACTCAGCGACAAGGTGCTCCTCGATTATCTCTACGATCCTAAGAACCCTGTCTACAACCATGTGGAGGTTTATGAGGATCTTGTGGAGCGTACGGAGAAATACAAAGGTGATACCGAGTATGAGATGGAGATAGCACGTCAGAGGCACAAGGCGTACATCTTCAACATCGGCTACGCATTCCTTAACAATACTATTAATATTATCAAGGTAATGCGCTCACTGACACAGCTTGCGAGGGGAACGGTAAACTTTGCCTACGAACGTGTTCTCGAGACACTGGAGGAACGCTACGGGAAGCCCATGCTTGAGGATGGGGTTGAGTGCTCCTCCATCGTTGTAGGGATGGGTAAACTCGGCAGCTACGAGATGAGCTTCGGTTCCGACCTCGACCTGATAGTACTTTATGAGGGTAACGGCAAAACGAATGGTGAAAAGCAGATAACTAACCATGAATTCTTCTCCAAGGCTGTGCAGAGAACAATATCCTTCCTTGGAACATACACCACCAATGGCATCCTCTATAAGATAGATATGCGCCTGCGCCCCAGTGGAGCAAGCGGCCCCCTTGTTACAACTCTGCCCGCTTTCAGAGAATATCAGAAGAAGAACGCCATGCTTTGGGAGAAACAGGCGCTGGCACGCTCTTGTGTATTGAATGAAACCTCGAAGCTCAAGAACGAGTTCCTTGAGATTAAGAAGGAGGTTCTTTTTACCGGTACGCTGAACAGGAAGGAGATCGCCGAGGTCAGGGAGATGCGTGAGCGTATAGAGAAGGAGAAGGGCTCCCCGCCGGAGAAGAACGATATAAAGGCAGGTGTGGGCGGATTGCTGGATATAGAGTTCTGCGTCCAGATGCTTCAGCTGCACCTCGGTCATAAGGAGCCCGGCCTTCGAAGGCCGAATACCCATGATGTTCTATCTAAGCTGCGTGATATGAAGGCTATCAAGGAGAGGGACTACTACGCCCTGCACGACAGCTACCACTTCTACAGAAACCTTGAGAACATCCTTCGTGTTTATGAGAACACATCAACATCCCGGCTTCCTTCGGACGAAGAGGTTCTTAATAAGGCTGGTGTTTTCTTCTGCTATGAGAAGAACTCAGCCGAGTGCCTCCATGAGAGGTATCTGTATGTTAGAAAAACTGTCAGGGCGGCGTTCAACAGGATCTTCGATCGTTATCTGAGTGATGATGAAATTCCTTCCGGTGATTGATTACCAGACCTTCGGCGATGAGTGGAGCGAATTCGCAATGAAAGCGGCGGAGGTCACGGATATCATATGGTTCCGCATCAAGGGTTTCGATGCCGCATTGATATACAGGGAGGCGTGCAGGATGCGCAGGCTCCTCCCCGACCATAGGCTTGTCCTTTCCGAACGTGCTGATATAGCGGAGGCCGCTTCCTTTGATGGCGTCCATCTCGGTGTTGCGACTATTCCTGTGGATGCAGTCAGGAAAGCCTTTCCAGAGCTTTTGACCGGATACTCAGCCCACAGCGTTGAAGAGGCAGTGAGGGTTGATGCGGACTACTGCACCCTGAGCCCCATATTCCATACGGATAAGCCGTACCCTGTTAATCCGTTAGGGCCGGTGGACGTCGCAGATTGCGGCAAAGATATCTATGCTCTCGGCGGCGTAAATGCGGACAATCTGCACCTGCTAGAGGGTAAGGGTTACGCAGGATTTGCAGGCATTGGCCTTCTTTACGATATTAACAACCTTCCTTTATGATATTTACTTGCGAATGATTCGCATCTGATCTATCGTTAATCCATGAGCACTTGTATAGCCCGTGATCTTCTGCGGGGAAAGAATCTTAAGGTAACACAGGCGAGGGAGAGGGTTCTGGATGTCCTCCTCGGGAGTGAGCGCCCGCTTAATGCGAAGGAGGTTCACAGCGAATCGGAATCGGATCAGGCAACGGTCTACAGGGCATTATCGGTGCTAAAGGAGTCGGGCTTGGTTCGTGAGATTCTTGGTGAATCGGGCGTTTCATTCTACGAGAAGGCGTGCAGGCACAATCCTGTGCATCCACATTTCCACTGTGAAGTGTGCGGTATGGTTTACTGCCTCGATCCCCTGAGTTTTGAGGATGGTTTAATCCTCGGGAAAGTGGGGGAGGGGTTCACCGTAAAGTCTGTGTCACTTGATATAAAGGGGGTTTGTTCGAAATGCGGTTAATAGTCTTTCTTTCGATATTCTTGCTTGCGGTATCCGCCATGGCGGAGGTTAAAACAGTTGTGAGTGTGCTCCCGCAGCATTATATAGCCTCAAAGCTTTCCATGGGAGAGGTTATGGTTATGGTGGAGCGGGGTGCAAGTCCGGCGGTGTATGAGCCTAAACCTAAGCAGATGGCATACGTTGCGGGTGCGGATCTTTATTTCCCCGTGGGTGTACCCTTTGAAAAAGCTTGGCTGGAGAGGATAGCCTCTGCAGGGAAGGAACTCCGTGTGGTGAAGTGCTATGAAAAGGTGGAACGCAGGCCCATCGCAGCACACCATCACGAGGGCGAAGCGCATGACCATGGTGGTGAAGAGCACGGACACGAGGGCGAAGCGCATAGCCACGATGGTGAGATTCTGGATCCGCACATATGGCTTTCACCCCCGATGATGATAAAGCTTGCTGAGTGCATGCGGGATGCATATATAGAGGAAGACCCTGCCATGAAAGTACAGTACCAGCTTCGTTATCAGGCTCTTAAGAACAGCATCGCAGATACGCATATAAAGGTTCAGAATATACTTACGGAGCTGAAAAGCCGTGAATTCATGGTGTTCCACCCCAGTTGGGGATACTTTGCCGATGAATACGGTCTTGAGCAGGTGGCGGTTGAGGTAGATGGTAAAGAGCCGAAGCCCGCAGAGCTTGCCGAGCTTATCAGAAGGGCGAAGGAGCATGGTATAGATACGGTTTTCGTACAGCCGGAGTTTTCCAAGAAGAGTGCTGAGACGGTGGCCAAGGCTATAAATGGACGTGTGGAGGTTCTTGATCCCCTCGATGAGAATTGGTCGGCAAACATGATACGATCGGCGGAAAAGATTAAGGAAGCGCTTAATCGATGAAAGCTGTGGAGATACGGGGGCTCGATTTCGCCTATAACGGCCGGAACGTCCTTGAGGATGTGGAACTCGACATAAACGAAGGGGAGTTTCTCGGAATGATAGGCCCCAACGGAGGTGGTAAGTCCACCCTTGTTAAGCTGATCCTCGGCATTCTTCTTCCGGACAGGGGAGAGATACGTGTCTTCGGTGAAGAGCCGAGGAAGAACACCGGATGCGTAGGCTACGTTCCCCAGAACCTCGCAGGCTCCGCCGGCATTCCTGCCACTGCCTTTGAAACAGCGATGATGGGGCTCTCACTCCGCAAAGGGAGGCTCAAGAAGCCGGATAGAGAGGATGTCGGTTATGTGGAAGAGCTGATGGACTATCTCGATGTCAGCTCTATCCGTGATTCGATGATAGACAACCTTTCCGGCGGACAGCGTCAGCGTGTCTTCATCGCAAGGGCCCTTGCCATGAGGCCGAAGGTTCTTTTTCTGGATGAACCCACTTCCAGTGTCGATACCAAGGGACAGCGTGACCTCTTCGATAAGCTCAAGGAACTTAACCGTGATATGACAATTGTTGTTGTCAGCCATGACCTCGGCGTTCTGCCAAGATTCGCCTCAAGTATCGCCATGGTGAACACATACGTACACAAGCACGAGCATTCCTGCATAACCGAAGACATGATGAAGGATATCTACGGCGACTCCCACCACACCCACGACTGCGCCCACTGCGGCGGCATGGGTATAGGGGCTGTCCATGATTGATGCACTCTCCCTTGAGTTTATGCAGAACGCTCTTATAGCTGGGCTCCTCGTCAGTGCGGCGTGCGGGATAATCGGAACCCTTGTAGTGGTGAACCGTATAGTCTTCATCTCCGGAGGCATCGCCCATGCGGCTTACGGAGGCATAGGTCTTGCATTCTTCATGGGTTTTGCGCCCATATACGGTGCACTGGGGTTTGCGCTTGCGGTGGGTCTGCTGGTTGCGTTTATTACGCTGAATAACAAGAAGCGTGCGGATACGGTTATCGGTGTGATCTGGGCGCTCGGTATGTCTGCGGGGATCATCCTTGTGGATATGACACCGGGTTACAACGTGGATCTGATGAGCTATCTTTTCGGAAGTCTGCTCGCAGTTCCGGACAGCGATATATACCTGATGATGGTGATGGATGTTATAATCCTCGCCTCGGCGGGTTACTTCTATAAAGACCTGCAGGCGATGAGTATGGACGAGGAGTTCGCAAGGAGCGCAGGTGTACCCGTGGGCTTCCTTCATGTTGCACTTATCGTGCTCATATCCCTCACGGTGGTTATGACGATACGTGTGGTGGGGCTTGTGCTGGTTATAGCACTGCTCACCATTCCCCCTTATATAGCAGAGATGTTCAGCAGATCCCTTAAATCAATGATGATTTTATCATTCCTTCTCGGAGTGTTTTTCACCGTTGCAGGGCTCGCCCTCGCCTATACGCTCAATCTTACTGGGGGCGCATCGATCATCGCCGTTGGTGGAGCTGTCTTCTTCATAGCTCTGGGTGTTAAGAGGATCGTCTAGCCCTTCCTCAGTACGGCGGCAAAGAAGCCGTCGCAGTCGGTCTCGCATGGGCGAGATACGAAGTAGTCCTCCCGCTTGAAGATATCCTCGCACACAGGTTCAATGAAGTCGAATCCGGTGTTTCTCGCAACGAACTGCTCAACGACGTCCGTAGTCTCCTCCGGCTCAAGGGAGCAGACGGAGTATATAAGCCTGCCGCCGGGTTTCAGCATTGTGGAGACCTTTTTGAGCATCTGCCTCTGGATGCGGGCACGCTCTTTTATCTGCTCTTCGGTTCTCAACCAGCGTATCTCTGGATGTTTGCGGAGTGTTCCGAGGGCTGTGCATGGAGCATCCAAAAGGATCAGATCAAAGGCCTCTTCCCCCTCCATCTCCATGATATCACTGTTCACTGCGTTGATATTCGTAAGCCCTCTTTCGTCCAGTGTGGACTTCATCCGCTCGAAACGATCGGGGTCAAGCTCCACTGCGAAGATGGTAGATCCGGGATATCTGTGTGACAGGACTGTGGTTTTGCCGCCGGGTGCGGCGCAGCAGTCGAGTATGGTTTCAGGCTTCACATCCCCGGCCAGCATGGCAACGGAGGATGAGGCCTTGTCCATATAGATACGTCCCGGAATAGGCTCGTCGAAATCCTCTTCGATGTAGGATTTGAGCTCATCGGTATCGAAGTACCATGTCGGGGGTGCTGTGTTGAGGCATGAGAGAAACTTTTTATACGAGGCACCCAGGTCATCCTTCCAGCGGTTTACAAGCCAATCTGGAAAGTTATCCTCCATGGGAGGACTCATTGGAAGCTTGTTCTTGTTCCGGATAATGTTACGCAGTACAGCGTTCACGAAGCCCTTGTTTTTACCGCTGACGAGATTAACCGATTCATTCACCGCCGCATAATCTGGCACATCTCGCATGTAGAGAATCTGGGCAGTACCCAGTACGATGGCGGCCATTATCTCAGGTTTAGGTTTAAACTTGAGATAGGGTTCGATGGCTCCTTCAATGGTGCCGAGCTTGCGGAAGGTTTCGAAATACAGAGCACGGTAGAAACGTCTTCCGGGGGAATCCTGGAAGTAGTCCTCCCCCGGGGTGTGATTGTAGAAGTCTGTCAGAAGGTTGTAGAGTCTGACTCTCATACGGTCAGACATTATCTTGCCATATCCTCCAGCCTTTTCACACGCTCCTCAACGGGGGGGTGCGTGGAGAAAAGGTTCATCGCCTTTCTGGCGGAGAAGGGGTTCATGATAAACATATGCGCCGTTGCAGCGTTACCCTCACGCATGGGGGCTTCCTGGGCTCCTTTGCTTATCTTGCGCAGTGCGCTGGCAAGGGCCTGGGGCTTTCCGCAGAGTGCCGCTCCTCTGGCATCCGCCTGATACTCACGGGATCTGGATACGGCCATCTGAACAAGCATGGCAGCTATGGGTGCCACAATCATGGCGACTATGGCGCCAGCCGCACCGAGGGGGTTGTCCTCTTCATCGCCGTTCATTCCGCCGAAGATAAAGGACCATCTCGCCCAGTCTGCAAGGAGCATAACAGCTCCAGCCATTGTGGCGGCGATGGTTCCTATGAGTATATCCCTTCCATATATGTGGGCAAGCTCGTGGGCAATAACACCCTCGAGTTCGTCGTCGTCAAGCATGCGCACGATACCTGTGGTAACGGCAACTGCGGAGTTCTCAGGGTTGCGTCCTGTGGCGAAGGCGTTGGGATTTTCGTTGTCGATGACGTAAAGCCTCGGCATGGGGAGTCCCCCTTTCTGGGTGAGCCTGTGCACGATGGCATAGAGGCCGGGAGCCTCCTGCTCGCTTACCTCGGTGGCCTTGTACATCTTAAGGACGATCTTGTCGCTGTACCAGTAGGAGAAGAAGTTCATTCCAAGGGCGATGATGAAGGCTATCATCATGCCTCCCCTTCCTCCTATGGCGGCTCCGCCTAGTATGAACAGAATCGTTAAAAGCGACATCAGAAGTACAGTCTTCAAACTGTTAGTGGTCATTTATTCTCCCTCTTTAGTGTTGTTTTCCTTTATTATGCGCAAGGTATCTTCTATTTCCGAACACTCGACACGGGTGTTTCTGCAAGGTCCTTCCGGTCGGGTGTTGCAGACGCCGATAACGGGCATGGGGTATGTATCCTTAATCCCGCTCAACAGATCCCTCTCGCAGGCCACCGCTATAATAACTTCGGGGCGAAACTCCTTAACCAGCCTTCTGGCCATAGTTCCGCCGGTGGCGACCCTTATATTCATATTATAATTTTTCCCTAACTGCGCAAGATTTTTGATATCGCATCTTCCGCACTCTATACATTTATAGATATCGTTTGTGAGCTTGAGTTCACAAGTATCGAGCTGGAGGCAGTGGGGTAACAGAACGATGGCACTGCTGAGCCCCTTCCTTTGTATGTTGCGAAAGGCAACGCTGTTGTTCAGGTTTATGAACGCCCTTATGAGGCGGTTCCTGTCAACCTTGAGAAGCTTGCCCGCCATCATGGTCATGGGTAGCAGGATATTCATCGCCGCCCAGCTTGTTCCCGGAGGCATAAGCCCGGCTCTGCCCGTATAAAGGCTCAGGGAGAACAGCAGTACAGCACCGATACTCCCTGCGAGAAGAGCAGTGAAAATTGCGGAGACTATCCAGACGGCAGGTCCGGGAAGCCCCTCTGCACCATAAACAGCCAGATACCATATGATAAGGAGCAGGCAAATTCCGACTGCGGATGCCAGAGCAAAGAGCCCCCAGAAAATCTTTTGTTCAGGACTCCTCTTTTCCTGCAAACCTTGAACCCTCCTCCAGCTTAACTCCGGCAAGGAAACTGCCCGCAGGCATACGTTTCTTACCTTCCATCTGGAGGTCCTTTATCTTGAGGGCGCCGTCACCGCATGCGATGGAAAAGCTCTTCTTGTTTATATCGAAGATCGTGCCCGGTTCAATGCTTTTCCCTGAAACGGGATCGGCGCCATAGAACTTAAACATCTTCCCTTCAAGGTATGAATGGGCCGCTGGCCATGGCTGAAACCCTCTGATGAGCCTTTCGATCTCCTCTGCGGGTTTGTTCCAGTCTATGAGTCCGTCCTCTTTCTTCATCATGGGGGCGTAGGTGGAATCCTCATCCTTCTGCTTCTCGGGCGTTATGGAATCGAATTCCTCGACGGTCCGCACCAACAGCTCTGCGCCGGTGACGGCGAGCTCCGAGAGCAGGTCCTCGGTGGTTTTTCTATCTATGGGTGTTGCGGCGGTTTTCAGCATATCTCCGGTATCGAGGCCCACATCCATAAACATGGTGGTAACCCCCGTCTCCTTCTCTCCGTTTACGATAGCCCAGTTAACCGGCGCGGCTCCCCTGTATTTGGGGAGGAGGGAGAAGTGTACGTTTATGGGAGCCTTTGCGGGGACATTAAGCACACGTTCGGAGAGGATCTTGCCGTAGGCCACGACGACGAGGAAATCGGGCTTTATCGACTCCAGCTTTTGCATAAACTCTTCGTTGTTTTTGAGCTTTTCGGGCTGGGCAACCTCCAGCCCCTGCTCAAGGGCATATTCCTTAACCGGGGGAGGGCTCATCCTGCGGCTTCTCCCTTTGGGTTTATCCGGCTGGGTGACCACAAGCGGAACCTCATGTCCTGCTTCAACAATTGCTTTCAGTGTAGGAACCGCCGTCTCGGGAGTTCCCATAAATACTATCTTCATCTTGCTTTTCACCTTAAAATTACATACATATTGAGAGCGTTTATTATGCAGTCCAGATTCGTCCCTGTAAAGGGTAATCGGACAATTTACGGAGGGATTTTCCATGAGATTATTGAGCCTTATTATTGTTGTTGCACTCTCTGCTGTGCCTGTTTTTGCTCAGGAGGGACGGTTCTATGCGGATATTTCCGCAGGTGCGGCTGTGTTTAATATCGAAAGCAACCTTTACACCGATAGCGAGAACGAGGAGATAGATTCCCTCGATGCCGATGCTGAGAGCATCTCCACCACAATGCCCGTTCTTGTTTTTGATGCAGGTTACAAAACCAAAGATACTACATACTACATAAAAACCCCCTTTGATGAAGGTGACTACGGTCTTGCCGCTGGCGTTAAACACGACTTCGGTGAGGCGGGGGATATCGATGTAAGCGTTTTCACAAAGCTGGGAAGCGAGGTTTGGGAAAACCCCTACGTGCTCGATCGTGACGCCACCGATGCCGATGTTGCAGGTATCGATGTGACCTATAGAAAGATAGGCGGAACCGGCTTTGAACTTGATTATGCCCTCACAACCATAAGCGTTGATGAGGATAAGGCTGCGGATGCTTATGAGGAGCTGGACAGAAGCGGGCTTGTCCACGACATCAAGCTTGGCTATGCATACTCCGTTGCACCCGGTACAGCCATCGTTCCAGGCATCCGTGTGGAGCGTGGACAGCTTGAGGGTGAGGCGGAATCGTGGCAGGGTTTCGGAGCAGGGCTTGAGCTTCGCCGCTTCTCGAAGACCTATTTCACCAAGATGTCCCTTAATTATAAGAAGGATAACTTTGACGAGGAAAACCCCTACTTCGGCGAAACCAGGGAGGATTCCTCCGTTTCCGGCTTTTTCATGTTCTCATACAGGGGCTTTTCCAACAAAAGGGTGAGTGCAACGCTTCTTGCGTACTACTCTGTGAGCGATTCCGAGATCGACTTCTTCGATTCTAAAGCCTCTGCCCTTGCGGGTGTTCTCGGCTACAGCTTCTGATATTTTTCAATATTGTTAACCCGAAGGGGGGCCGAGGCTCCCCTTTTTTATTTATTTTCCCAATCCCTTCAATTTAAAAAGCTGTTTTTTTATATTGCATAATTATTTTTTTTATTTACAATTTTCATCTTAAACTGGAGGAGTGCCTATGTTGAAAGTTGTTATAAACGGAGACAAATGTAAGGGGTGCGGCCTGTGCATTGAGGTCTGCCCGAAGAAGATTCTCCGTTTTTCCGAAAAGATAAACGCCATGGGCTACACGATGGTGGAATGCACGGATCAGGATCTCTGTATCCTCTGCAAGAGCTGTGCACTCGTGTGCCCCGATCTGGTTTTCACTCTTAATGACGGCAAAGGGGGTAGCGAATGAGCAACAAGGTTCTTATGAAGGGGAACGAAGCCATTGCGGAGGCCTCTATCCGTGCCGGACTTGAGGGATACTTCGGTTACCCGATCACACCCCAGAACGAGTTCACCGCTTACATGTCCGATCATATGCCCAGAAGAGGCAGAGCCTTTGTTCAGGCGGAGAGCGAGGTTGCGGCTATCAATATGGTCTACGGCGCATCCGCCACCGGAGCAAGGGTTATGACATCCTCCTCAAGCCCAGGAGTAGCTCTTATGCAGGAGGGATTCTCCTACATGTGCGGTGCGGAGGTGCCGGCGGTTGTTGTCAATATAATGAGAGGAGGCCCCGGCCTCGGAAATATTGGCCCGAGTCAGGGGGATTACAATCAGGCCACTAGGGGTGGAGGAAACGGCGACTACAGGTTTATAGTTTACGCACCCTCAACCGTTCAGGAGGCTGTGGATCTCACCTACGAGGCCTTCGATGTTTCAGACAGATATAGAAACCCCGTCCTTATCCTTGGCGACGGCGCATTGGGACAGATGGCCGAACCCGTTGTTCTTCCCGAGGATCGTGAGCCAGGCAGGAAAGAGGATGAAGGGTGGGAGCTTACAGGCCCTAAGGATAGAGACCCCAGAGCGGTTATGTCGCTCCGCCTTGCTGAAGGGGGGCTTAAGAAGCATAACTGGGATCTGGCTGAGAAGTTTGAGCGCATTGCGGAGAATGAAACACGCTATGAGCTCACTGGTGAGGATTATGACACCCTCGTCGTCTCCTTCGGTACAGCAGCAAGGGTTGCCAAGAGCTCCCTGCGTGCAGTGAAGGAGAAGGGGGAAAAGGTGGAGCTTTTCAGACCGATCACAGTGTCCCCGTTCCCCTACAAACAGCTTGCCGAGGCCGCCTCCAAGGCTAAAAAGGTGCTTGTGGCGGAGATGAACCTCGGCCAGATGCTCTTTGACGTAAAGGTGGCTGTAGAGGGAAGGGTTCCTGTGGAGTTCATAGGAAGCCCCGGCGGTGAATCGTTCACACCAGAAGAGATCGAAGAAAAGATCCTTTCCATGAAATAAGCGAGGATATATAGATGGCTGTAGTATTTAAGAAACCGGAAAGCATGACGGATAAGACCACCATATACTGCCCCGGATGCAACCATGGAACCATCCACCGCATCGTCGGGGAGGTTCTGGACGAGCTTGAGCTGAGGGAATCCACCATAGGCGTTGCGCCGGTGGGATGCTCCGTACTGCTCTATGAGTATTTCAAAACAGATATAGTCGAAGCCCCCCACGGCAGGGCACCCGCTCTTGCCACGGGGATAAAGAGGGTTCGCCCCGAAAACACCGTATTCTGCTATCAGGGTGACGGCGATCTCGCCTCCATCGGCATGGCGGAGATAATGCATGCGGCAAACCGTGGGGAGATGATAACCGTTATCTTCGTTAACAATGCAAACTACGGGATGACCGGCGGCCAGATGGCCCCCACAACACTCCCCGGACAGCGCACAACAACCACACCCGAAGGAAGGGATGTGGGCTACCACGGTGCACCTTTCCGCATGGCGGAGATAATGGCTGGGCTCGATCCCGTTGTTTACAGCGCCAGAGTGAGCGTCTCCGCACCGGGTAAGATAAATAAGACCAAGAAGGCGATAAAGAAGGCCTTTGAGAACCAGAAGAATAATACCGGCTTCTCCTTTGTGGAGGTTCTTTCCTCCTGCCCCACAAACTGGGGGATGACACCCCTTCAGGGGATCGAGTTCGTTAAGAACGAGATGGAGGGCTACTACCCCCTCGGCGAGTTCAAAGGGGGTAATAAATGATGTTCGACAGCGTTATGGCGGGTTTCGGCGGTCAGGGTATCCTGAGTGCAGGGATGATGCTCGCTCACATGGCAGCCTCCCAGGACTACCATGTTACATGGTTCCCATCCTACGGCGCCGAACAGCGTGGCGGAACGGCGAACTGCAACGTGGTTATCTCCGACATGGAGATCGGTTCCCCCATCGTAACCAGACCGGGGCACGGCATAATCATGAACATGCCCTCATTCCAGAAGTTCGAGCCCCGCTTTGCAGAGGGTGCGAAGGCCGTTCTGGACACCGCTCTGGTGGGTAAAGAGGCGATTACAAGGCAGGATGTCAAGTTTTACGGTATCGGCGCTTCTGATATAGCAAGGGAGCTGGGCAACATAAAGGTTGCCAATATGGTCATGATTGGCGCCCTTCTCTCCGTATCGGAACTTTTTACTCTGGAAACCGCATGCAGTGCCCTTAAACATGCACTTCCCGAGAAGCATCACCACCTTATACCCCTCAACGAAGAAGCCCTGAGAAAAGGGTTTGCTCAAAACTCACTTCTGAACTAAAATAAAACGGGGCGAAGGCATTTCAGGTGCTTTCTCCCCGTTTGTTTTTCACTAATATTCAATAGAACGTCCTTATAAAGGGGGCAGATATGGTTTTTATTGTCAGCATGTTCCTTGTATCGGGATGCTTTGAGAATATTTAACTTGCGCATTTTATGTTAATTACATAAAATCAAAAACTATTCTATTTTCGGAGGTATCCTATGTCTCTCATGAACAAGTTCTGGGATATAGCCAAGACCAGAAACAAGACTATCGTCCTCCCCGAGGGGAACGATGAGCGCACCGTGGATGCGGCGAATGCCATCGTCGAAAACGGTCTTGCAAAAGTAATCGTACTCGGCAAGGTGGACGAGGTTGAGTCTCTGTTCAAGGAGAAGGGCTACGAGGTTAGATGCGAGATCATCGATCCCGAGACAAGCCCCTATCTTCAGGACTTTGCAAGAGCATATTACGAGAAGCGCAAAGCCAAAGGTATGACAGAGGTTGAGGCCCTTGAAGCAATGAAGGATGTTCTCTACTTCGGCTCCATGCTTGTGGAATCCGGCAGGGCGGACGGCGCCGTCACCGGAGCATGCCACACCACAGGGGATGTACTCAAGGCGGCTATCCGTGTTATCGGAACCAAGGCCGGCATGAAAACCGTTTCCAGCTGCTTCATTATGGTAACGCCCAAACCCGAATTCGGCAAAGAGGGTGCGGTGCTTTTCGCAGACTGTGCGGTTAACCCCAATCCCGATTCAAGAACACTCGCAGAAATCGCCAACGCCACAGCGGACAGCTGCAAGGCATTCCTCGAAGTTGATCCCAAGGTAGCCCTTCTCTCCTTCTCCACAAAAGGGAGTGCGGCCCATCCCGATATCGACAAGGTAACCGAGGCGCTCAAGATCGCAAAAGAGATGAACCCAGAACTCGCCATTGACGGTGAGCTTCAGGCGGACGCGGCTCTGCTTGCCAACGTGGGTGCGAAGAAGGCTCCCGGAAGCGACGTTGCCGGACAGGCAAACGTTCTTGTATTCCCCGACCTTGATGCGGGCAACATCGGCTATAAGCTCGTGGAAAGGGTTGCAGGCGCAGAGGCGATCGGACCGATCATCCAGGGTCTTGCAAAGCCCGTTAACGATCTCTCCAGAGGATGCAAGTATATGGATATCGTTAACGTTGCCGCCATCACCGCTGTTCAGGCGGATTAATTAACAGTTCAGGAGGAAGTAAGATGTTTATCCTTGCACTTAACTGCGGAAGCTCTTCCGTTAAATACCAGCTTTTCGACTGGGAAAAGGGCTCTGTGGTGGCGAAGGGAGTTGTGGAGAGGGTCGGAATCGGCGATTCCTTCATAGTCCACGAGGTTCCCGGAAGAGACACCCACAGAGATGAATACGAATGCCATGACCACAGCACAGCTATACAGCTCATCGTTAAAACGCTAACAGGCTCCGACTGCGGAGTTATCAAGCAGATGAACGAGATCAGCGCCGTTGGCCACAGGGTTGTCCACGGTGGAGATAAGTTCGTAGGAAGCGTTAAGATCACCGATGATGTTCTGAAGACCATTGAGGATGTTCAGCACCTCGCACCCCTGCACAATCCCCCCAACCTTGCGGGAATCAGGGCTGCCCAGGGCGTTCTCCCCGATGTTCCTCACGTTGCCATCTTCGACACCGCCTTCCACCAGACCATGCCCGACTATGCATACATGTATGCCGTTCCCCATGAGTGGTACGAGGAGCACGGCGTAAGACGTTACGGTTTCCATGGCACAAGCCATCTCTATGTGTCTAAAAGGGCGGCAGTACTCCTCGGTAAGGACCCCAAGGAGTGTAACATTATCACCATGCACATCGGTAACGGTGTTTCCCACACAGCTATCAAGAACGGCGTCTCCGTGGATACCTCCATGGGGCTTACACCCCTCGAAGGTGCTGTTATGGGAACAAGATGCGGAGATCTCGACCCCGCCATCCCCCTCTTTATGCAGACCCAGCTCGGCGTTGATGCCAAGCAGATGGACAATATCCTCAACAAGAAATCAGGTATGCTCGGCATAACTGGTAAATACACCGACAGGCGTGACATCCTCTCCTGCGATGCTGCGGATACGAAGGACAAGTGCCGCCTCGCCACAGAGATGGAGGCTTACAGGCTCCGTAAATACATCGGCTCATACTATGCAGTTCTCGGCCGTGTGGATGCCATCGTCTTCACCGCTGGTGTTGGCGAGAACGCAGGCGCCATCCGCCAGATGGCACTGGAAGGGCTCGAGGAGATGGGCATCGTTGTGGATAAGGAGAAAAATCTTGCAACATTCTCCAAGCACGGCGAAACCGAGGTTTCCACACCCAAATCGAAGGTTAAGGTCTATGTTATCCCCACAAACGAGGAACTCGTTTTCGTGGAGGACGTTGTGGCCATTCTCAACGACCAGTACAAAGACCATACGGAATACGGATACAGCTTCCTTAAATAGGGAGTGAATGTTTTTTAACGATTAAAGGGGAGCGTTCTGCTCCCCTTTCTTATTCCCAGTATATCAATAGTTTAAATAATTATGGGTTAATTTTCACTTGAATATTTCTCTGCCCGGCGCATCTTTGAGATATGACCCTGAGATGACAGACACCATAAATTGAATATAGATACATAAATCAGCTTATATTTAATTATGAATAAACAGGTATGGAATCATATAAGTGATATGAATACCACTCCAGTCTGGCACAGGGTTTGCATGTAGATAGGCAGGCGGCAAAAGTTAACTCAGATCTTTTCAACCCCGGCCGATTGGTATGTTATAATAAAACTGGAGGGTAAAACTATGAGAGTGAAAACACTGGCCCTGCAGGAAACGAAACTTGAGCAGAGAGCAGAGATAGGGCGGCTCAGTGTTCACATAGATGACAGATTCGGAAACTGGCGAATCGTCAGCGAGAGTGCTGATCCCTACGTTATAGAATCAGGCGGTGTCCGCCTTATCGCAACAAAGCTCGATTTCCTTTTCGATGACAGAGCGTCCTTTGAATGGTTCCACGATAAAGTGGAGGAAGGTTTCGGCGTTGTCCTTGAGCGTTATGAGGACCAGGGCTTCAACCTTGATGACATCTTCGATGTTGCCCATATTGTAAACGGCACTGGTGAGATTATAGATATCCCGGACTATGTAAGTATGGGTGCGGCGGTATCTAGATAATCACAGTTTAACGAACACATATAAAGAAAACCCCGGCGTTGGTTCATCCGGGGTTTTTTTGTTTCTATAATCTATCTCTGCTTATTCTTTTTCTTCTTTTCCTCATACATCAGATCGTCCGCATGGTCCATAAGCTCTTCCAGGCTTTCGAAGGAGCTTTGGTTGTAGAAGGCGACGCCGATGCTTATGGAGAGGGTGTAGTCCCGTTTTCCCGATTCGTTCAGCCGTTTCACACGCTTGTCGAATCTGTCACGAACAAGCTTAACCGCCTTGTCGTCATCCACAAGCATGGCGGCGGCGAACTCATCACCCCCCAGCCTCGATAAAATATCCGATTCGCGGAAGGTCTGCATCATGATATCCGCAGTGTCTATGAGGGCGTTGTCACCCTCTTTATGGCCGAGGTTGTCGTTAATCCATTTCATACCGTCCAGATCTATGAAGAACACCGCAAACTTTTTGTTTGCCCGCCTGCTAACCTTGAGCAGTTCCTCTGCCTGGAGCATGAAACCACGCCGGTTGTTAAGCTTGGTGAGCTCATCACGGAAGGACATTTTATGCAGTTCGGCGATGGTCTTTTGTCTCTCTATGGCATAGTTTACCGAGCGGTTCAGCACCTTTTCGTCGATCTGGCCCTTCACAAGATAGTCTTGAGCCCCTTCACGTACGGCGCTTAACGCTATGCTTTCATCATCGTTACCGGTAAGCACCACAACGGGCACATCGGGGTAGGCCGCAGAGAGTCTGTAGAAGCTGTCCATGCCGAAGCTGTCGGGCAGAGCCAGATCAAGGAGGACAACATCGAACTTCTCCTTGGAAAGGTACTGCATCCCGTCCTCGAGCTTATCGGCGTGTATAGGAGCAAACTCGCACCCTTCCACATCCTCCAGCATAACCTCTATAAGGCGTGCATCGCCGGGATTGTCCTCGATAATAAGTATCTTTACAGGTTTTTCGCTCATTGTGTTTAATCCTCCGGCAGCCGCACAAGGTTCAGCCAGAAGGCCTCGATTGTTTTGACCACTCTGTCAAAATCGTCCAGATCAACCGGTTTCTTAATATAGCAGTTTGCATGAAGGCTGTAGACCTTCCTTATATCATCCTCAGATTCGGAGGTTGTAAGCACTACAACGGGGATCCTCCGAAGGTCTGAATCCTCCTTTATCTCCTGCAGAACCTCACGCCCGTCCTTCTTTGGCAGGTTGAGATCGAGCAGGATGAGATCGGGGCGGGGTGCACTGAAGTACTCATCCTTTTTGGTAAGAAATTTTATCGCAGCGTTACCGTCCCGCACAATAGTAATATTGCAGGGGGTATCGCTCTCCCGGAAAGCTTCCTGGGTGAGGCGTGCATCCCCGGGGTTGTCCTCCACAAGAAGTATCTCTACTGGTCTGGTTCTGTCCGCCACTTCTACTCCTTACCCGGCAGTGTGAAAAGGAATGTGGAGCCCTCGCCGCTGATGGATTCCACAGTTATTTCGCCGCCGTGCCGTTCGACGATCTTCTTGCATATCGCAAGCCCTATACCCGTTCCGGGGAACTCATCCCTTGTGTGCAGTCTCTGGAAAATTACGAAGATCCTCTCCAGATACTTCTCCTCTATGCCTATGCCGTTATCCTTAACACCGAAGCGGAAGAACTTGCCCTTCTTTTCGGTGAAGATCTCAATCTTCGGTGTCTCCCCCTCCTTGCGGAACTTGATGGCGTTGCCTATAAGGTTCTGGAAGAGCTGTACCATCTGGGAGCTGTCCGCCATAATTGTGGGGAGCTTTCCGTGCTCTACAACAGCACCCGTCTCTTCTATGGGAGCCTTGAGGTTTGCCTTCACCATATCAAGGACATCGTTCATATTTACATGGGTAAACTCTTCACCCTTCGTCCCGACCCGGGAGTATTTGAGGAGATCGTTTATAAGAACCTGCATCCGGTTTGCACCGTCCACGGCGTAGTCTATGAATTCGATGGCGTCCTCGTCCAGCTTGTCGGAGTATCGTTTTTTGAGGAGCTGGGTGTAGCTTGCTATCATGCGGAGGGGCTCCTGCAGATCGTGGCTTGCTATGTATGCGAACTGTTCAAGCTCTTCGTTGGAGCGTTCCAGCTCGTCCGTTCTTTCGCCGAGCTCCTCCTCCCTCTGCTGGAGTGATTCCGCCATGGTGTCAAAGGCTCTGGCGAGCTGTCCCAGCTCACCCATACCGTATTTGAGTCCTGTTCTTGCGGTCAGGTCACCCTCGGAGATCTTCTTTGTCGCCTTAACAAGGGCGTTTATCCTTCTCATGACGAACATACCACCCCCTATCCATGCGGATATGAGGAGAAGTACGCTGAATGCCACCCATACGGTTATATAGAAGAAAACCTTGTCCACTGCACTGTAGGCGGATTCCTTCGGGATACCCACCAAGAGCCGGACGTTGGTTTTCAGGCTTGAAAGGGTGGTGAACCCGAAGAGGCGTTCCACTCCGTTCAGCCCTATGGCGGTGAACATGCCGTCACGTTCGTTCTTCAGCTTATCCATGGCACTCTGGCCTATCCCTTTGCCAATGAGCCCTTCGGCGTCCGGATGCCTCGCCAGTATCTTTCCATCGCTGTCCACAACGGTCATGGTCGCCCCTTCGGGGAGTTGGGATTCCGCCGCTATCCGGTTGAACCATGAGAGGTTGAAGGAGGCGGCCAGTATCCCGTTCAGCTCGCCGCTTCTTCCCGTTACGGGGTAGGCTAGGGTGAACTCTGTGGCGCCTGTCACGAGGCCGAGCTTATATGTGCCGAAGTAGAATCCGTCCGCAGAGGCGGCCTGGGTGAACCATTCGGTGTTGGTTGGTATGCGTGATATCGTTATCGGTCTGCCGGAGCAGACGATGCGTCCAGAGTTGTCTACGTAAATGATGTTCTCGTATCTGCTGTATACATCGAGGAGGCCGGAGAAGAGATCCGAACATTCCTGCTCACGTTTATCTGTTATCTGAGGGAGCCTCGAAAGCCCTATGAGCAGGTGCCTTGTTCCGTTTACAGCTCCGTTGTTGTGCTCCGAGGCAAACATGGCAAGCCTGTGTGCCTCCTCCAGAGCCCTGTCCACCTCGTAGCGCACCTCGGACATCGCCGTAAAAAGAAGAACGGCAAAGGCGGGCACAACAGCAAAAAGAACAAGGGCGAGCAGTCTGATGCGTATTCCCGAAAAACCTTTTATGAAAGCCAAATGGACCCCTCCGCAGCTGATAATGAGAGTCTACACGACCACCCCGCACAATTCAACACCCTTGACACTGTGCGCAATCAAAGACTACACTTTAAAACCCGTTCAGGGGTATTATTATGGAAGGTATATGAGAGCAGAAGAGAGCTGGTATTTTCACAGAGCAGTAACACTCTCCCGGGCTATGTTTCCGGGGGTTTTTCTATATTTCCTTTTTGCAGTGGCGACGGAAGCCTTTGACTGGAATATCTTTATCTATACAGCAAAGGATACAGTCACCTCCACGGGCTATGTTCTGACGTTTTTCGCCGTGCTTACTTTTCCTGCGGCCAGAGTTATCGAAAGGCTTATGAGCAGAGGTACACCCGGAGGGGATGCACTTTTTAAGAAACTCTACTATGCAACCCTTATCAATCTGGGTATCGGTGAGATACATTCGGTTTTCGGCATAGTTCTATACGTTATGAGCGGGGATGTAAGGTACTTTTTCCTTTTCTTCAACCTAGGCCTGCTACATATTATAGTTAGTTCCCCCAGAGAGAAACGCTGGGACGCATATACAGAAGATATAAACAAGTAGAACACCTTATTCAGCGGAGAACGGTATGGCCGTTTCTGGAAAGACAACTATCCGATCCTATTCCAAATGCTCCCGAACGGAGCTCAAGCGTATTATCGCCTATAACTACGGCTGTGACCCTGAGAAATGTTCCATTCGTGATATCGAAGGGGGAAGGCTTGAGGCGGAGCTCCCCGAAATACTCCCCATCGATTCAAAGGTTGAGGTGAAGAAGGGGAAGGACTCCATGTCCGCCGAGATCTATCTGTATCCGGCCCTTGCCGGTGGTGAATGCTTCACCATAGACGGTCTCACAGATATCCTCGAATACGATGAGGGGCTTTGCCGTGAGCTTTTTGATATGGAACTTCTAGAGAACCTTGCCGAAGCGGTTGCCGAGGGCTTTGTTGTGCAGGGTGAGGTTTTCATCCGTGGATACGATGCGAAGCACGGCATTAACGGCTGGTATGAGAAACACTTTGCCGATCTTAAGCCCGTTCCCGAAGAGGATGAGCACGGGAGGGTGGATTTCCGCAACCTCCTGAGCATTATAAACGTAAGGGAAGGTGAGCCTCTCATAACTCTGCATCCTCCCACAGACGGTGAGGCGGGTAAGAACATCTTCGGCAAGGAGCTCCCGGCACTGAAAGGAAAGGCGGAGTATATCAGCGGTGTCCGGGGTGTCCGTATGGATGAGGAGACGGAGACGCTGGTGGCCGATCGTGACGGCCATGTGCTTTTTGACGGTGAAGAGGTTATTGTCAGCCCTGTTTACGAGGTTAAGGGTAATGTCGATCTCTCCGTGGGTAATGTGGAGTTCAGCGAGACTGTGATAATCCATGGCGATGTTCTGCCCGGTTTCCATGTCAAAGGGAGGGATATCAGGGTATTCGGCATTGTGCGTGATGCTGTGCTTGAGGCGGCGGAGGATATCTTCGTTAAGGTTGGAATCAAGGGTGGCAACAGCCGTATCAGTGCCGGACGTAACGTTACTTCGGGGTATATTGAGAACGCCCATGTCTGCGCAGGTGGAGATATTGAGATACTTCGCCACTGCTACAACTCCACATTAACAGCCGGCAGGGGGATCTATGCCACGGGGAGCAAATGTGTTGTATGCGGTGGACACTATTCCGCCTTTGAGTGCTTCGAGGCTAAGTGTATAGGCGCCCGGAGTGTTTCAGGTTTCACCATAGAGGTGGGGATACGACAGGGGCTGGAGGAGCAGGTTCAGGCGTTGATGAAGAACAAGGAGGAGCTCGGCGAGCTTCTGCGTGATGCGGATGGACGGATAAAGGAGCTTGCGGCGAAGAATAATCGAATCCATGAGAATCCAGGGCTCAAGCGTGTTATCTCCGCAAGGAAGCTTCTCCTCTCAAGATACGAAGGGATGAGCGACAGGGTCGCAGAAGCAATTGAGGAATCGCTTCACCCTCAGCCGTATATTGCGGCTCTTGATACTATTCACGAGGGTGTGAGTCTCAGGATATATGGAACAGAGCTTAGGTTATCTAGCAATATGAAAAAGGCACGTTTTTACTTTGACAAAGATAAACAGGGGATTATGTTTACTGATCATGAATAACAGCTTAATGACCCATAAGGGAACAGTAATAGAAGAGGACAAAGGTAAGGGTGCACTCATTGAGGTTTACCGTGATTCCGGTTGCGGATCCTGCACAGAGAAGCATTCCTGCGCCATGAACGAGAGCGGATCGGTTACATTCCGCATCAAGGACATCTCCCTCAGAGAGGGTGATACCGTTAATGTGGAGATCACAAAGAAGGAGTTTTACCGCTCGGTGGGGCTGGCCTATATACTGCCTGTGGCTGTAATGCTTGTTGTGGCTATAGCTCTGGACAGTATACTGGAGGGCAACCCCAGCGGCGAGATTATAACCGCCGGATTCACTCTATTCTCCCTCGCCGCCTATTTCTTCATCCTCTGGAAGTATCTTGGCAAGAAGGAGACCACCCGCTTTACGGTGAAGTAGACCTACTTCCTTCTTGAAGTTGCCGAGTTGCGGTGGGCGATGAGTTCCTCATGCTCTGCGAGGGTGACGATGGCGTCCATATCCTCCATGAGCTGTTCACGGCTGTAGTAGAGGATACTGGATCTTTTGATAAAATCGTAGGCCCCTAGGGGTGAGAAGAACCTTGCCGTTCCCCCTGTGGGGAGCACATGGTTGGGCCCTGCGATATAGTCCCCGACAGGCTCCGGAGTATTCTCACCGAGGAATATTGCGCCCGCATGCTTTATCTTGAGCATAAGCTCCATCGGTGCGGATACGAATAGCTCAAGGTGTTCCGGTGCGATGGAGTTGGAAAGCTCTGCCGCCTCGTCCATATCATCAACGACGATAACTGCCCCGTAATTCTCGATGGACTTCCTTGCTATATCCTTCTTGGGAAGCTCATTCAGCCTCGTATGGACACATTTCTCAATCTCTTTTGCTAGCGCTTCATCGTCCGTTACGGCGATGGAGCTGGCGAGCTCGTCATGCTCCGCCTGGGACAGCATATCGGCAGCCACCTTATCCGGATCCGCAGAGGAATCCGCTATGATAAGGATCTCGCTGGGTCCCGCTATCATGTCTATGTCCACACGTCCGAAAACGAGCTTCTTAGCAAGGGCAACGTAAATATTACCGGGGCCGACTATCTTGTCGACCCTGGGGATCGTTTCGGTTCCGTAGGCGAGGGCGGCCACTGCCTGGGCTCCCCCTGTGCAGAAACCTCTTGTTACTCCAGCTATATGAGCCGCCGCAAGTACAACGGGGTTTACACTGCCCCCTGTAGCGGGGGTGGTCATAACAATATCCTTAACACCCGCAACCTTTGCCGGAAGGACGTTCATCAAGACGCTGGAGGGGTAAACCGCCTTGCCCCCCGGAACGTATACCCCCACCTTTTCCAGAGGGGTTACCTTCTGGCCGAGGAATGTGCCGGGGGATTTCTCGTACATCCATGTCTTTTCGAGCTGGCGGGAGTGGAAATCGGTGATATTGTCTCTGGCCTTTATGAGTGCTTTCTTCAGCTCCGGATCAAGATTTTTGGCCGCATCCTCCATCTCTTCCGGCGTTATCTCAAGCTTGCCTGAGTAACCGTCGAATCTCTCGGAGAGCCTTCTAAGCTCGTCATCACCGTTTTTTCTTACATTCTCTATTATTTCCATAACAGCAGGTAGATACTGTTCATCGAAGCTCTCATCCCTGCCAAGAATCTTTTCAAGTTTTTTATCGTCTCTTCTAATTATCATCTTTAAGCTTAAACCTTCCTTTGCCGCTGCGCTTGGAGTCGTATAGCCTTGTATCTGCGATTCGAACGAGGTTTTCGGCATCACTGGTCTTTTCTGCATCGCCGGGTACAGATGCGCTGCCTCCGCTTATGCCAACCCGGCCGTGATAGCCGTGTTTTTCAAAGACCTCCGTGGCCACCCCCTCTATCTTCTTTACAACCATGTTGAGGTTTATGTTCTCTGTGTCGGGAACGATTATGTAGAACTCATCCCCGCCGAAGCGTCCGACTATGTCGCTTGCTCTTAGATTATCGCGTAAGCCGTCCGCAAGATCACGGATTACCCGGTCACCGGTGAGGTGCCCCTCTGAATCATTAATGGTTTTGAAGTTGTCTATGTCAAGCATTATGAAATGAAACCCGTTGCCGTAGCGTTCATACTGGTTAAGGAGCCGTTTTATCAGCTCCGCCATAGCCATCTTGTTCTGGCATCCGGTAAGGAAGTCTGTTCTGGCCTGACGGTAGATAACCTCGGTGCTGTACATCTTTTTAAGGGCCACCATAACGACAAAGGAGAGCTCACGGAGGAAGTCCACCGAGGCGCCGTCTCCGAAGCGTGTTTTGTCCGAGCTGTACAGGTTAAGGCTTCCGATGATGCGCCCTTCGTCAACGATGGGGGCGATAAGGTATGAGCCCATCTGTTCATAAAAGTTGAACTCGCTTATGACGTTCATTACATCCTTGCCGTAATAGGGCCTTGTTTCGAGGAAGAAATACTTGAAAACCTTTTCGGGGTAGAAGACAACCTTGTTTGTATAGTTGTCCGTTTCTCTGTCGAAATCGAGGATATCGCTGTTAAGAAAGAGCACCGCTGACTCAATGTCGAATATCTCCTCAAGATAGGCAATCGGCTTCTCTATAAGATCAGCTATACTGTTGGAGAGGAGAAAGGAGTATTCGATAACCCTGAAACCGCTGTGTTTCGCTTCGTTCTCACGCACACGCTCAATCAGGCTGTTTATCTCATCCTTGAGTTCTCTGTTTTCTTTGATGATATTTTCAAGTCTTCCCATTACTTCAGTTCTCCGAGGTTTTTTTCTGTGGATCCGTTTACCACAAGGGGAACGTCCAGTTCGATGACTGATTCCATTATAGAGATAATTTTCTCCTCAAATTTATCGGCCAAGTCTGAATTAACTTCAAAAACAAGTTCGTCATGGAGTTGAAGAACGAGGTGTGCGTCCAGTTCCTCTTCCTTGATATACTCATCGCACCGTAGCATGGCAAGCTTTATGATATCCGCCGCCGAGCCCTGCATACGGGTGTTTGTGGCCACTCGCTCGCCACGCATGGCAACTGTGCGGTTCCGGCTCTGTATATCGGTAATGAAGCGTTTACGCCCCAGAATTGTTTCCGCATAGCCGTTTTTTTTGGTTGATTCGGTGGTTTTTGCGATGAAATCCTTAACTCCGCTGTATTTCTCGAAGTAGCGGTCTATGAACTTCTGCGCCTCCTTGGGGCTTACCCCTGTATCACGGGAGAGGCCGTAGGCGGAGAGGCCGTATATAATTCCGAAGTTAACAGCCTTGGCAAGCCTCCGGCTGTTTGAATCCACATCCTCCTCATCCATTCCGAAGACGAGGGAGGCTGTCTGGGTATGGATATCAAGCCCTTCCTTATAAGCCTTTATGAGGGTTTCATCTCCGGTAAGATGGGCGAGTATGCGAAGCTCGATCTGGGAGTAGTCGAAGGAGGCGAAAACGTATCCATCCTCCGGTGTGAAGGCGGAGCGTATCGCCTTTGCGTGCTCACCCTTCTGGGGGATGTTCTGCATGTTCGGGTGGTTGGAGGATAGCCTCCCTGTGGCTGTGCCTGTCTGCTTGAACTCCGTATGCACACGCCCGGTATCTTTGCTTATGTAGTCTATGAGGGGCTTGGTATATGTGGATACAAGCTTGTTGAGTTCCCTGTAATGGAGGATGTTGTCTATGGTTTCTGTGTGATCGGGATTGTATGCCTTCATCTCCCGCAGTGCCTCTTCGGAGGTGGAGTAGCCCGTTTTCGTTTTCTTTGTGGGTTTTATGCCCAGCTCATCAAAGAGAAATGCGGAGAGCTGCTTTGGTGAGTTCAGGTTTATGTCGTGGCCCACTGTATCGGTGAGCGAGCTTTTCAGCTCCTCCAGCTCCTTTTCGAGCCTGTTGGTGACCTCTTCGAGCTTCTCCGCCTCAAGGCGTATGCCCTTATGCTCCATCTCCGCCAGTATGCGGGCAATGGGGAGCTCGAGGGTTTCGTAGAGCTCGTTCAGATCGTTGTCGCTAAGGGATCTCTCCTCTGCCTTGAATGAGTTGAGGCATTTAGTTACGAACTCGCCTGCGGGCTCATCCTTCTGGGGGCGAAGCCCTCCGCCGTCGGGGTCGTTCATCCAGCTTATTAGCATCAGATCACGAACGCCTTCGGGTATCTCGCCTGTTTTTCGGTATATATTTTTAATATCGTAGCACTTTTCTGTTGCTTCCGGTGCTTTGGTCTCGGTGTAGTGCTTGTCGTCCGCAGCATAGAAACTGCCGTTTATGCAGACGGTTATCGCAGGCTTTTCCACATCCCCTTCGCTGAGAGACTCGCTCTCCTTTACCTCGCCGAAGAGCCGTTCCTGTATGGTTCTGAGCTCAAGCTCCGAAAGCTTTGATGCCAGAGCATCGTCATCCTTATCAGGGGAGGGGATTTTAAGATCCTCAACACGGCGGAGCGTGGCGAGGTCACGGCTCAGATACGCCTTCTCTTTATCATTCTCCAGCTTCTCTTTGAGCTTACCCTTTATACTGTCTATATTTTCATACACTCCGTCGAGATCGCCATGTTCCAGCAAGAGTTTAACGGCTGTTTTCGGGCCGACACCCTGAACGCCGGGGATGTTGTCCGATGTGTCGCCGGCTAGTGCGAGCATATCGAGTATCTTAGATGGGGGTATGCCGAATTTCTCCTCAACCTTCCCCTCGTCAATCGGTTCATGAGCGGAGGGATCGTAGAGCTTAACCCTCTTTGCGGCGAGCTGGTGGAGGTCCTTATCCTTTGTGGCGAGGTATACCTCCATCTCCGTATCGGTGAGGGTGAACATAACATCGTCCGCCTCGTACCCCTCAACGGAGAGCATAGGTATACCCATCATAGGTATCAGCTCACGCAGTGCTTCAAGCTGGGGTATCATGTCCTCGGGCATTCTTTCCCTGGTGGCCTTGTAGTCCTCAACCAGTTCATCGCGCCATGTTTTCCCCTTTGCATCGAATACAACGATGGTCTCCTCCGGCTTAAGCCTGTCTTGGATGGAGATAAGGAACTGGAGGAATCCGTGGATAACCGCAGTGGGGAATCCAGTGCTGTTCGTAAGCGGGGGGGATTTGTGAAATGTTCTGTATGCTATATAGTTACCGTCGATTACAAGTCGCATAAAAAAATACCTGCTTTTTGGCAGTATTGTAAAATATATCACTTGATTTGTATACGGCTTTAAATTAAACAGGGTTTTATGCTATTGACATTCTAGCTGAGTTTAATTAGACTATAGTAAGTTAAGGGAGCTTTAAACCGCAAGAGGCGGTAGGCTTAATACTAATCATATCGGAGTAGTTTATGGAGATATCACTAAACCTCAAGAATGAATCGGAAAGGAGAACGGAGCAGTTCGTTCCCGAGGGTCCTTTGAGTTTCGGCCAGCTCAGGACGGATCATATGTTCATCGCAGAGTATAAGGGTGGTGAGTGGCAGGATGCTCGCATAGTGCCCTACCAGAATTTTTCCATTGCTCCCGGTGCGATTGTCCTTCATTACTCCCAGGAAGTCTTTGAGGGTGCGAAGGCATTCCTCCATGATGACGGCGAGATATACACGTGCCGCTTCGAAAAGAATGCCCAGAGGATGAACCGCTCCTCCGCAGTGGTGTGTATGCCCGAGATACCTGTGGAGATGCAGATGGAAGCGGTTGAGGCTCTTATTGATGTGGATAGGCTCTGGTGTCCCGTTCAGGACGGCGCATCAATGTATATCCGCCCCTTTGTTTTCGGAACACAGGATATGCTCGGCGTTAAACCCAGCGATTCGTATATATTCTCGGTGATACTCTCACCCAGCGGTCCTTATTATCCCAAAGGATTCAGCGAGCCTGTGAAGCTCCTTATCACAGACCGTTTCCACAGAGCCGCCCCCGGTGGAACAGGTGCATCCAAAACAGGCGGAAACTATGCCGCGTCCATGCGTGCAGGAGAATACGCCTACAGCAAGGGTGCCAATCAGGTGCTTTACCTCGATACCACAAATACCTATATCGAGGAATGCGGCGCCATGAACCACTTCCACGTTATGAAGGATGGAACGGTCGTTATCCCCGAATTCACCGATACGATCCTCCGCTCAATTACCTCTGAAAGCGTTATGGAGCTTGCACCCGAACTGGGGATCAAGGTTGTGCAGGAGAAGGTCAGGATAGATGACTTCATCAAAGGCGTGGAGAACGGAGATATTGTCGAGGCCGGCGGCTTTGGAACTGCGGCCGTTATCTCTGCGGTCGGAACATACCTCTTCGAAGACGGACGTGAGATCACAGTCGGAGATGGACAGATTGGTCCCGTAAGCCGGAAGATCTACGATGCCTACACGGGTATCCAGAGAGGGCTCCGTGAGGACAGCCTCAACTGGCTCCGCAAGGTCGACAGGCGATTCGTCTACGATTTATAGAAAAGACTTAAGGGGAACTTTTTAGGGAACAAAGTTCCCCTTAACAACCCCTCAAAAACTCCTTTATCTTTATCTATCTGAATAATTTTCCATCCATGAAATCTTATGCTAATCACACCTTTGAGGTTGATACGCAACAGGCTTCCATGGTGAGGTTGATACGCAACAGGCTTCCATGGATGGAAGCCCTGAAGGCGAAACTAAATTGAATTGTATTCAATTTATGTAGCCGAAAGTACGAGAGGGCAGGGTTTCCCTGCCCGAACAACGATGGAATTTCCATGGATGGGAAATTCCATAGATAAAATAAAGACAGCCCTGAAGGCAAAACTAAATTGAATTGTATTCAATTTATGTAGCCGAAAGTACGAGAGGGCAAAGTTTCTTTGCCCGAACAACAATGGAATTTCCATGGATGGTAAATTCCATAGATAAAATGATGGTAAAGCTAAGCTCCCTGCGTCTATATTAAAATTACTCTTCCCTGAGCGGGCGCTCCATGAGTGCCATAACGGAGTCTTTGGGATTTTTCCCTTCATAGATAACCTGATAGACTTCGTTGGTTATGGGCATTTCGATCCCGTGTTTAATGGACATTTCATAGGCCGCTTTGGCGGTGTAGACCCCTTCTGCCACCATATTCATTTTCCCGGTGATATCGTCGATGGTGTGCCCTTCGGCGAGCTTCAGGCCCACCTGACGGTTACGGCTGAGATCCCCTGTACATGTGAGCACCAGGTCCCCCATGCCGGAGAGGCCCATGAAGGTTTCCGCCTTGCCGCCGAGTGCGACGCCGAGTCTTGCTATCTCTGCCAGTCCACGTGTAATGATGCCGGCCCTTGCGTTATGCCCGAAGCCGAGTCCGTCCGATGCTCCGGCAGCGAGTGCGATAACGTTTTTCATTGCTCCGCCTGTTTCAACTCCAATGACGTCGTCGGTGTAGTAGCATCTGAATGCCGGTGTGGAGAGTGCCTCCTGCCAGCGCTTTGCCATTTCTTTGTCTGGATTTGCAATGCTCACAGCCGTTGGCTTTCCGGCGGCTACCTCCTTTGCAAAGGAGGGTCCTGAAAGTATGCTGTAGTCCGCCTCGGCGGCCTCTTCCAGCATGGTTACAACGAGCTTCCCCGTTGATATCTCGATTCCCTTTGTGGCGATGATTATATGTTTCCCTTTGAGAACTTCTGCATTCTCCATGGCGAGCATTCTTGAGAACTGAGTGGGAACTGCCCAGAGAATGCTGTCTGTGTCGATTTTGCTGATATTGTTGAATGTGTCGCCGCTTACAGTATCGGGGAGCCTGTTTCCGGGGAGGAATAGGCAGTTTTCGTGCTTCTCATTTATGCAGTCTGCAACCTCCTGCTCAAGGCTGTAGATAGTTACTTCATATCCGTTTGAACCGAGCTGGGAGGCGAGTGCGGTGCCCCAGCTCCCGGCGCCTATTACGGCTATTTTATCTTGCATGGCTGATCTCCGGGTGATATATCTTATTATAGCGCCATGCCTCAAAGGGAGGCATCAGCGGAGTATTAACTACCGAATAGTAAGGGGAATTATGAGCAAAATCAACTACTATGACGTCGAGGCGATCCGCAACATAAACGAAAAAAGGGTGTGGGACATGCTCCCCTTCTTCCTTGAGAGAAATCCACACCTCTGCACATGCGGTAACTGTGTTCTTGATATTGTCGCCATCGCCCTGAACAACCTGAAGCCTGTTTATCAGGTATATGAGGAGAGTGTGGATTTGGCCAGGGACAAGGTCAGCGATGAGGAGATCTACCGCCAGCTAACCAACGGTGCCAGAATCGTCCACGAAAACCCAAGGCATTCTTGAGGTTTTCCTGAGAGAGGGGGGCTAATTGAAAAAACTTTTCTGTATAGTTATCACACTTGCCGTGGCAGTATCCGTATACGCTTCGGATTTTACGAGATTCTTTCCATACCTCATAGATATAGAAGGCTGGATGGCTGCCGATGCACAGGGTGGAGTTATAGAGCTTCCTGAGGGTGAGAGGATAGTTACAGCTTCAAGAGACTACATGAAGAGATCATCCAGGCTCCGTGTTATGGTTATGGATGGGAGTGCGGCTGTGTGGAAAGCTGTGCAGGAGGATGGTGCTGATAATGTAACATCTGTGGGGACTATCGAAGGTTTCTCTGTATACAAGACAATAAATCCATCTGCAAAAGCGGGTTATATTGTTGTGCCCTTGATGCGCAACTATAGTGGCGGTGGTGTTTCAAGGATTGCCACCTTTGAGTTTAGCGGCCTGGGTGAGGGAGAAGCAGAGGATACAGCCTCAATGTTTGACTGGCAGGGGATGGCCGATAATGTCAGTTTTTAAAGCATACGTCCTTTGACACTTCATTAACCTTCTTGCGGTCGTTCAGGAAAGTTTCGTCATTCTCAAGATGCTTCTCAATGGTATCAAGGATATCGTTAACTAGGAGTGTCTCCTCGCAGGAAGAATATACAACCCAGCGCCCGTCCTTTTTATCCTTAATGATTCCTGCACTTTTCATGACCTTAAGATGGGATGAAATGGTCGATAGAGCGATATCAAGGATAGCGTCAATCTCGCATACACACATAGGGCGAACACGCAGCATCATGGCGATTCTTGCTCTGTTTTCATCGGCAAGAGCTTTAATAATTTCAACGGTCTGTTTCAAACCCGCCTCCAAAATTAAAAGTATTCTATACTCCTGCAAGTAAAGTGACGGTTAATAAAATATACTTTACGATGGTAGAGTATAAATATACGATATACTATATCAGCAATAGAATGTCAGAAAGTAGGCGTTTTGTCGATATATTTAAGTAGCTTTTTACAAAGATGATGAAAAGTTAGGTTTTAACAAAGACCTCTGAACAGAATAGGTCCGAAGTGATAACTGTTTATGACAGATGTTCATCTAAATGCATGATTTTGAGTTGCGGGCATTCAATGATCTGTTAAGGTTCAGGGTGAATCTATTGACAAGCCCGATAAGGAGAAATTGTGAAGAAAGTGTTATTTGTGTGTATTCATAACTCGGCAAGAAGCCAGATGGCGGAAGCCTTTGTTAATGAATATTCAGACGGAAGCCTTAGGGCTGAAAGTGCGGGGCTCGAACCGGGGAAGATGAATCCCTACGTTGTTAAGGTTATGAAGGAGAAGGAAATCGATATTTCAAAGAACTCCTGCGACTCCGTTCAGGATTTTCTGAAAGAGGGGCGAGAGTATGACTATGTCGTCACCGTATGCGATGAGGCCTCTGCAGAGACCTGTCCAGTTTTTCCCGGAGGGGGAGAGAAGGAGCATTGGGGATTCAAGGACCCCTCGTCCTTCGGTGGCATTGAAGAGGAGAAGCTCACCTTCACACGTAACATCAGAGACGCCATTGAGGAGAAGGTGAGGGAATTTTTGGGACGTGTGCAGGCCTAGCTCAGCATCCTGTAGAGTCTGAGGTATTCCTCGGCGGATCTGTCCCAGCTGAAATCCTGCTCCATGCCCGCTATCTGCATTTTCTTGATATGATCCGGCCGGTCGTAGTACGTGCTCACAGCCCAGCCGATCGTGTCGTAGAGTGCTCTTGTGTCGATATTGTTGAACTTGAAGCCTGTTCCTGAGCCGTCCGTCTCGTTGTAGTTTACTACCGTATCCGCAAGCCCCCCTGTGTTGCGTACAACGGGTATCGTTCCATAGTTCAGGCTGTACATCTGGTTAAGCCCGCAAGGCTCATAGTGGGAGGGCATGACAAAGAAGTCTGCGCCGGCCTCCACAAGGTGGGCGAGTTCTTCGCTGTAGCCTATATAGCTTCCGGCACGCCACGGATGGTTTTCGGAGAGTGAGCCGAAGTGCCTCTCCATCTCAGAATCTCCGCTACCCACGACCACAAACTGCACCTCCATATCACGAAGAACATCCTCGATGGCTCCGCCTAGCAGGTCGAGCCCCTTTTGGGCGGCGAATCTCCCCACAAATCCGAATAGGGCGGTGTTGTCCTTTTCCTCCAGATGGAATCGCTTCTGCAGTTCACGCTTGCTGTGGATCTTGTCGTCTATGGTTTCTGCTGAGTAGTTTTTGGGGATGTACGTATCCTTTGCGGGGTTCCATACGTCTGTATCAATGCCGTTGAGGATGCCGTGGAGATCGTATCTCCTATATTCGAGAAGGAGATGGAGCCCGCTACCTCCAATAGGCCCCTGAATCTCCCTTGCGTAGGTGGGGCTGACGGTGGTTATTTTTCCGGCACTTGCGAGTCCGCCTTTCAGAAAGTTTAAGCCGCCGAAATCCTCGAAGTATTCGTGGTAGAAATGCTCAGGCTTTATGGCGGCATACTCCATGACGTCTGCGCCGAACTTCCCCTGGTAGCCAATGTTGTGGATGGTGAGGACCGAGCCTGCACCATCAAAGGAGAAGGCATCGTCGAAACGGACGTAATAGGGTGCGAGTGCCGTTTGCCAGTCGTTTGCGTGGACGATATCGGGGATGAAGTTCAGATCCCGGCTCAGCTGGAGCGCAGCCCTTGTGAAGAATGCAAAACGGTATGCGTTGTCTGGGTATTCGCCAGCGGGTGTGTGGTAGATGCCTGGTCTGTTGAAATATTTCGAAAACTCTATGAAGTAGAATTCAACACCGTCCGCCTCAGTCTTGTGGACGCTGTACCATTCCTCGCAGTTACCCATATGAACACATGCGCTCTCCATAAAGGGCTCAATCTTGTGCTTATCCCTGTCTATAGAGCTGTATAGAGGCATAACCGCTTTCACAGTTTCACCTTTTTCGGCCAGCGCCTTGGGGAGAGATGAGCTGACATCGGCAAGTCCGCCGGTTTTTGCGAAGGGTGCGATCTCGCTGCTCAGAAATAGTATCTTCATAGATTCCGCTCCTATAAAAAAGGGGAGCCTTTTTAGCTCCCCCGTTTATTACTCTGCTTTTATTGTTCTATCCAGAACGCCTTCGGCGACCTTCTTGAGCGCCTTGGCGACCTCCGAATCGGAGTTCTCCAGAACATAGGGCTTGCCCTCGTCACCCCTTTCCACCACAGCGGGATCCATGGGAACTCTGCCGAGGAAGGGAACCTCAAGCTCCAGAGCCGCCTTTTCGCCGCCTCCGGTCTTGAATACGTTAACAATCTCTCCGCAGTGGGGGCAGAGCATGCCGCTCATATTCTCTACTATACCATAAACGGGAATATTTAGCTTTGCACTGAAGTTAACAGACTTCCTCGAATCGAGCAACGCCACATCCTGGGGTGTGGTTACGATTACAGCTCCGTCGATATCGCCGATAACGTGGGCTGTGCTGAGGGGCTCGTCACCCGTACCAGGGGGAAGGTCTACTATAAGAAAATCGAGCTCTCCCCATGAAACATCGCTGATGAACTGCTGGATCATGCTGTGCTTGAGGGAGGCCCTCCATATGATGGCATCATCATCGTTCTGTATAAGAAAGCCGACGGACATAACCTTGAGGCCTTCGATGGGCTCGAAGGGGAGTATGCCGTCCTCATCGCTCTGGGCCCCTTTCTTTGTAATACCAAGCATCTTGGGGATGTTGGGGCCGTGGATGTCCGCATCAAGGATGCCGACCTTATAGCCTAGAGAGTTAAGCATAGCCGCAAGGCTTACACTTACGGTGGATTTACCTACCCCACCTTTTCCGCTCATTACCATTATCTTGTATTTGATCCGAGAGAGTCTTTTCTTTATCATCTCATCGGTGTGCTGCTGCTTCTCATCCGTATCGCATGAGTTGGCAGAACCGCAGCTATTGCAGCTAGAGCCGCTGTCGCAACTGCTCATGATTGCTTCCTCCGTACTGATTAAAATTTGCTACAGAACTGAATATATAGAAGACGGCGGCTTAATGCCAGAAAAAATCAGTTCTGAGAGCATTCACAGTCTCCATACCCGCATTTTGAACCATCGTTCTTTTTTAGGGATGGTATCAGTGCGAGAATGATCAGAATAAGAAGGGCTGTCCATGAAACATATGCGGGCATTTCAAAGCTTTTTTCAGCTGCCGCCGCTGTGATGGTGGTGAAACCGAAGCTGAAAAATATAATATCTGTTATAATCCCTGCGGCAAAGGTACATACGGCAATGGCGCCAAGATAAAGGGCTGTACCTTTCTTGCCGAGTATACCCGCCACGATCCCCAGGGAAGCGAGGTTAGTTGCAGGGCCTGCAAGCATGAAGACAAGTGCGGTTCCGGGGCTCATCCCCTTTGCCATCATGGCCGCTGCTATGGGTGTGGAGGCGGAGGAGCAGATGTAAAGCCCCATGCTGATTACCATTATACCGAGCATACCCGCAACACCTCCGCCAAACAGTGTGTCCATAAAGCTTGGAGGAACAACGGCGGATATTATGCCCGCCAGAAGGAGACCCGCTCCGAACCATGGAACAAGCTCCGGCCATAGGTCTGTGAAGGCGTATCGCTGGCCACCCATGAAGGATGTTTTCTCGAAGGCCTCGTTCTCTGCCGGGGCGACCTTTGCCTCTTGCTCGTCATCCCTCTGAACAAGCCCTGCTGCAATGGCTGTGAAAAGGGCCGCAATGGGGCGTGCTATGGTCATAAAGGGTCCCATGAGCACCCATGTAAGGGCTATGCTGTCGATACTGGTTTCCGGCGTTGAAACGAGAAAGGAAGCTGTGGGGCCTTTGCCGGCTCCCTGTTTGCGCAATGATGCCGCAGTGGGTGCCACGCCGCATGAACACAGGGGGAGAGGTATCCCTATCAGGGATGAGCGCACGACGGGGGCAAGCCCTTTGCCGCTAAGGTATTTTGAGGCGGTTGACGGGCTGAAAAAGCTCTTTATGAAGCCCCCGGCCGCAAGGCCGAGCATCATGTAAACAGAGGTTTCTAGGGCTATATCAAGGGTTTCTTTACCTATATTTGTCAGTAGTTCAATCATCTGTGCCTCACATGCTCAAGACATACGTCTATGAGCGAGCTGACATGTTCGTCATCCAGGGAATAGTATATCATCTGCTTGTCACGCCTCTGCTTTATGAGCCGCATATCCTTAAGTTTGCGTAGCTGGTGGCTTGTGGCGGACTCGCTGATGCCGAGAAATGCTGAGATATCGCATACACACATCTCTCCACCCTGCAAAGCGTAAAGGAGTTTAAGGCGTGTGGGATCCCCCAGAGCCTTGAATGTGGATGAGATATCGTCCAGCTCCCGTTCCCCAAGGGCATCTTTCAGGGCTTCTTCGAGCCTTTTTTCGTTGACAAATTTAACACTGCATGTAATATTTTCATGGTCGCTTATCTGCATACCTGTACAGATACGCAGTAACGCTGGATTAGTCAAGGGTTTTCTGTTGTAAAATTTTTTGGTGTTTTATTGTCCGGCGATATATAGTAGTATTTGATGATACCCAAATGGGGAGCTTGTGCGATTAACGTGTCTCTCCCATGTTTCTGTTATGCGGGTAGATATTTGCATACACAGAGCCACAGCAGCATTTGCTTTAAGGGTCATACAATAGATATACTTTATCTGATGATTAAACCGGAGCCTTGGATGACGGACAAACTCAAAAGCGAGCTGGAAAAGCTCAAAGGTCTTTCTGTTCTTTATGTGGAGGATGACATAAACGTGCGTGAATCACTCCTGCGCTTCCTCCGCAGACGTTTCGACAATATTCACTACGCCAAGGACGGTAAAGAGGGGCTCGCCCAGTATATGGAGCATAAGCCCGATATCGTTATCACAGATATCCAGATGCCGATGATGGACGGACTTGAGATGGCCTCCCGTATCATGCAGGATAACCCTGAGGTTAAGATCATCGTTACAACGGCATTCAACGAGGAGCCCTTCCTTGAAAGGGCCGGCAAGCTGGGAATCGAGCATTACATTAAAAAGCCCGTGCTTAAGGATGACCTCGTTAGCTCTCTCCTTGAGTGTGTGGGGAGTTAACCTCCACCCACGAAGTTGATTATCTCTACGCTGTCACCCTCTTTTACGAAGGTTTCTTCGAAGCTGTCCCTCGGAGGTATATCACCGTTCAGCTCAATAACCACCCTCTCCGGCGAGAGTGAATAGGATTCTATAAGCTCTTTTATGTTCATGCCTTCTTCAATGTCAGTTTCTTTTCCGTTTACCTTTACCTTCAATCCAGTTCCTCCGGTTTGAAATTTCCCAGCAGGTAGCGAACCGCCAGGTTTGCCTGTATATTAGCCGCCGCCGCAACACGGCTCGCCATGAGGCCTATCCCCACATCCGTTCCATTTTCGAAATCGCCTATGATAACTATGTTCCTCCCCAGCCTTTTGCGCTTAAAGAGGAGGGTGTCCTCGTAACCCGCGATACCGGAGGCCGCTATGATAAGGGTCTCCGGCAGGGATGCGGAACAACCTTGTATAAGCTCAGTCTTAAACTCCGCCTTGTCCAGCGCCTCAATGACAACATCGCACCCCTCAAATACTTCCCCAGCATTCTCCGAGGTAAGGAAGACATCCTTGAAAACATATTCGGAATAGGGGTTTATCCTCTCGATACTCTCCCATAGGGCATCGGTCTTTTTCTTTCCTATCTGGTCTATATAGTAATGCTGGCGGTTTATGTTTGCGGGGGTAACAATGTCGAAATCCACCATCACAAGGGAGCCGACCCCCATTCGGGCAAGGGATACAGCCGCATTGGAACCGAGACCGCCAAGGCCGGCTATACCTATCTTTGAGCGCTTCAGCTTGTTATGCACTCCCGGGGTGTGGCGTGACATAAGAAGCGCCTCAAGCTCATCGGGATCGGGCATTTCTCCTCTTTTGATGAGGTGCACATGCTCTCCACCCCTTAGCTCATAATCGTCAGTGATCCAGTGCCCGTTTACTATAATAATATCTGCATCGGGCTTTATCTCATCCCTTAGCGAGAAAGCTGTGGTTTCCGTCAAAATATTATGGAGCCGTTCATTAACATGGATCTTCATCATCCCCCCCTGAAGGAGACTGAGCCTGTTTCCTTCAATTCGGTTATATTATCAGATGAACAGTCGTTTTTGTAAATGAAGTAATGGGTATTTTTATCCAGCTTATCGCATTTCAGCGTGTTCGAGCGTGTCATATACACAATTCCCCTGGAGCAGTCTGTATTGTTAAGACAGAGGCCTGCGTAATCCGTTCCTTCTTTTTTTACGGTGAGCAGTGTGTTACTTCCGCCGTATATGCTTATGTCGCCGTAATCAAAATCACGCCCCCCCTTGTGAGCCACAAAGGGTAAAAAGGAGAATACGAAGGAACCGTAGGAGCCGGAGAAGTATACCTCCCGTCTATCCTCCATGTTATGGACAAAGCCTCTGTATGAGCCCACATCGGGGAAATGCAGCCCTTGGGGAACGCTTTGGGGAAGTAGTGGGAGTATGAGTACAACGCCCGCAAGGAGGGGGTATCTGGTTCTTGTTACAGCGATAAGATACGCCGCCGACAGGGCAAACACCCCGATGCCTATGTTTTTAAGGGTGAACATGAAGCCGGTGTATTCTGCAAGTGTTGTGACGAGCCCCATATGGAATGATTCTATGAGAGCGAGAGGCTCGGCTGATATGGCCGGGAAAAAGATGCCTGCAATGCCGGCGGCGAGGTGGAAATATGTCACCGGAACATCGGCAAGTGTGTTTACGATACCCGCAGGGTTCACAGAACCGAAGAGGAGCATGGCTATGGGGAGGGTGAAGGATGATGCCATGATACCCACCCTCAGAAGCTGGAGCGCACCCCCTCCCCCTTTGAAGCTGAGCATGCTTATACCGTATACCGCAGAGAAGGAGAGGAGGAAGGAGGGGCTTATTATGGAGCGTGGCGCTATGAGGAGTATCATTCCGCCGGTGAACATGGTGAGCTTGGTGAGGTTTGCCCTGTAATCGATGAACATTGCCCATATGAATGCCGATGCGAAGAGGACGGCCCGCATAACTGGCACCTTGAAGCCCGCCATGGGGAGATAACAGAGGAGGAGAATGGAGGAGGCCCCCATGGAGAACTTCTTTGGTAGAAATGCGAAAAGCATTATGCACACAGCCGCCACAAGCCCCACGTGCATTCCGGATATGGCGAGCATATGACTCAAGCCCGCCTTGAGGAATGTATCCCTCGTCTCCGAGGTTATGTATCTTCTGTCCCCTAGAAGTATTGCCTGTGTGAGCTTAAGCCTTCCGCCGGAGAGGGAGTAGAGACGCTCGCTCAACTCCGACCTGTACTCTAGGATGGATGAAACAACGGGTATCTTCAGAACGGCATAAACCTTATTCTCCTTGAGATACCCCGGAGCAAGCCTCTCCCCAAGGGGCTTTGCGGCCTCTCTGTAGGGGGTTCGTGCAAATTTGCCGATTATGAGCTCCCCCGGTTTGTAGTGTATATCCGGCGGTGTGAGATATGTCCCCCTGTTTGTATTCCAAAGGTTCACACTCTTCCCCGATGGTTTTTCATCGGTGACTATCAGGCAGAATGTGGAAAAAAGAATGAAAAAAACTGCAAATATTGCCGTTATGATATAAGCCTTGCCCCGCAGGAAAATCAGCAGAATCAGGGGGGCTGCGAGCAGCTGGGCGATCGTGTAAGTAGCTGTTGCAAAAGCGTATGCAATGGCGCATAGGAGGAAGGCTTCAGTCTTGCGGGCTTTGAGTTTATCTGATAGCATATCAAAAAATAGATATTATTTTACCATTTGCATAGCATTTCTTTTACGGAGTTCTCATGGGTCAGAAAGAATTTGTTCATTTACATTTACATACACAGTATTCACTCCTCGATGGTGCCATTAATGTCGGCGATCTTATGTCAAAGCTTAAGGAACAGGGTGTTAAGTCCGTAGCGATCACCGACCACGGAACGATGCACGGAATAGTCGATTTCTATAAGCAGGCACTCGCCAACGGGATTAAGCCTATCCTCGGCTGCGAGGTTTATGTGGCGCCGGACAGCCGATTCAACAAGGAGTACGCAAAGGGTGAGGACAGGAATAACCACCTCGTCCTACTCGCCAGAAACAATACGGGGCTTCGCAATCTGCAGTACCTCGTAACAAAGGCACAGTTCGAAGGGTTCCACTATAAGCCGAGGATCGACCGTGAGCTTCTGGAGCAATATTCAGAGGGGCTCATAGGACTCTCCGCCTGCCTTGCCGGTGAGATACCCCGGGCTATCATGCGGGGGGACGATGAACACGCCGTTCACGTTGCAGAGGAGTACAGGCGTATCCTGGGTGAGGGCAACTTCTATCTTGAGGTGCAGAGCAACGGCCTTGATGAGCAGGTTATGGTGAACCGGAAGGTAATCGGCATGGCCAAAGAGCTCGGTATCCCCCTCGTTGCCACCAACGACTGCCACTATCTGGAGAAGGGTGATCACGTATCCCATCAGGTACTTATATGCATACAGACCGGAACGACCATCTACGAAGAGAACAAGATGGAGATCCACACCGACCAGCTATGGGTTAAATCACCGGAGGAGATGTGGGAGGCCTTCGGCGAAGAGATCCCCGAAGCGCTTACCAACACCGTTGAGATAGCCGAAAGGTGCAACACCTCCATAGAGTTCGGCAACCTTCACCTCCCCGTATACGAGGTTCCCGAGGGGTATACCCTCCCCAGCTACCTTGAGCACCTTGCCCGTGAAGGACTGCGTGAGAAGCTAGCGGATGTGGATGAGAGCCTCCACGAAAAATACTACGAAAGGCTGAAGATCGAGCTGGATGTAATCGAGATGAAGGGGTTCCCCGGCTATTTCCTTATCGTTTGGGACTTCATGAACTACTCCCGCCGGAACAATATTCCCGTCGGACCCGGCAGGGGATCGGGTGCCGGTTCTCTGGTCGCCTATGTTCTTGGCATTACGGATATTGATCCGATCCGCTTCAATCTCCTCTTCGAGCGTTTCCTGAACCCCGAGCGGGAGAGCATGCCCGACTTCGATATCGATTTCTGCATGGATAAGCGGGGGGACGTTATCAACTACGTCCGTGAAAAGTACGGTGATGAGCGTGTTTCCCAGATCATCACCTTCGGCTCACTCCTCGGTCGTGGTAGCGTGCGTGACGTGGGTCGTGTCCTTGAGGTCCCCCTCAAGGATGTGGACAAGCTGGCAAAGAATATACCCGAAGCACCGGGGATGACCATACGAAAGGCACTCAAGCAGGACCCCACCCTTGAGGACTCCTTCAAGGAGGTTGAGAAGGGGGGAGAGATTCTCCGCCACGCAGTGAAGCTTGAGGGTCTGCTGAGAAACACAGGGATGCACGCCGCCGGAATAGTTATCGGAGACCGCCCCCTTGAGGACTACGTCCCCCTTTGTAAGGGGCAGAACGGGGAGGTTATCTCCCAGTTTGAGAAGGACACCCTCGAAGAGGTGGGGCTTATCAAGTTCGACTTCCTCGGGCTTAAGAACCTCACAATCATCGATTACGCAGTCCAGAATATCAAAAGTACCAAGGGGATCGAGATAGATATCCAGAAGCTCCCCATGGATGATAAAAAGTCATACGAGCTACTTTGCCGTGGTGACACCACAGGAGTATTCCAGCTTGAAAGCGAGGGGATGAAAAACCTGCTCAAGAAGCTGAAGCCCACCTGTATCGAGGATGTTATCGCCCTTGTGGCGCTGTACCGTCCCGGTCCCATCGGCTCTGGAATGCTCGACTCCTTCGTTATGAGAAAGCATGGCGAAGAGAGGATAGACTACCCCCTCGACGAACTTAAACCTATACTTGAGGAGACCTACGGAATCATCGTCTATCAGGAACAGGTTATGCAGATCGCCCAGATTGTCGGCGGTTACTCCCTTGGTAATGCGGATATCCTCCGCCGTGCCATGGGTAAGAAGAAAGCGGAGCTTATGCAGAAGCATAAGGAGATCTTCATCAACGGCGACAAAGAGATGGGCGTTGAGGGTGCCATAAAGAGAGGTTTCACCGAAGCGAAGGCGGAGGAGCTCTTCGACTTGATGGAGAAGTTCGCCGCATACGGCTTCAACAAAAGCCATTCTGCGGCCTACGCCTATGTTGCATATCAGACTGCCTACCTCAAGGCGAACTATCCCGTGGAGTATATGGCCGCTCTCCTATCCTGCGAACTGGACAAAGGTGACAAGGTGGTCACCTTCATCGAGGAATGCGAACGTATGGGAATCGATGTTCTTCCTCCGGATATAAACAGATCCATTAAAGACTTCCGTATATATGAAAGCTCCATACGTTTCGGTATGGGAGCCATTAAGAACGTTGGTTTCGGAGCCATCGACTGCATCGTCAGGGAACGTTCCGAAAACGGCGAGTTCCGGAGCATATACGAGTTTTGCGAGCGAGTGGATACCCATCAGGCGAACAAGAAGGTTCTTGAATCCCTCATAAAGGCGGGGGCCTTCGACTGCCTCGGCAAGAACCGCAGGCAACATCTGCAAGTGCTGGAGCCCGCCATGGAAGAGGGGCACCGAAAGCGTAAGATGAAGGAGCAGGGGATACTCTCCATCGAGGAATTCCTCGCCGATGACACCGAAGAGGATGAAGCGGCGGATGAGTCCTTCCCCGATGTGGAGGAGATGCCGGAGAACGAGCTTCTGCAGTTTGAGAAAGAGGTTCTCGGCTTCTACGTTACAAACCACCCCCTTGCCACATTCAGCAACGTTCTGGATACGTTCACAAAACCGGTAAGCGAGCTTCTCACCTCCGATGACGACACCTTTGCCATCGCCGGGGGGATCGTGAAGAACGTTAAGAATCATATTACAAAAACGAAGCAGGAACGTATGGCCTTCGTCACCCTTGAGGATATGCACGGCGAACTTGATGTCCTTGTTTTCCCCAAAACCTACGCCGAATGCAGACGCTACCTTGAGGAGGACAACATCATCGTTGTTCAGGGGAGGATAAGCGTTAAGGATGAGCGCACCAGCTTTATCGCAGAGGAGATATATAACGTGGATGAAACCCTTGCAAAGCTCAGCGACAGGATAACCATAAAAGTTAATCCCGTCGGTTTCACACCGGACAGGATCATGAAGCTCAAGGATATATTCAAGCGCAACGCAGGCACTGTTCCTGTGATGCTTGAGGTAGAGATGCCCTCGAAATACTCTGTTACGATGAAGATTGGACAGGATTTCGGTGTTAAGCCGAGCTTCGCATTCTTCAAGGAGATAGAAGAGATGTTCGGCGAGAAGAGATTCAGCATAGAAAGGAAGCACATAGAGAGCAAGAACGGCAACGGCAAACGGCGCTGGAAGAACGGAAACGGCAAGGCGGCCGGAGGTGCGGCATGAAGAAGGCGTTGACCATAGCCGGCTCCGATTCCGGCGGCGGGGCAGGTATACAGGCGGATCTTAAATCTTTCAGCGCAAACGGCGCATTCGGTATGAGCGTTATAACAGCGCTTACAGCACAGAATACCCTCGGAGTGACAGGTGTCTACGAGATCCCGACAGACTTTATCGAACAGCAGATTGATGCCGTATTTGCCGATATGGGTGCGGACGCCGTTAAGACAGGGATGCTATCATCGCCGGAGATCGTCGCCTGTGTTGCAAAGTCACTCAAAAAGCATGGTGTGGAAAACCTGGTTGTGGACCCTGTCATGGTGGCAAAGGGTGGGAGTCCACTGTTGAAGGATGAGGCTGTTGAGACGGTCAAAAGCGAGCTGATCCCTCTGGCTAAGGTCATAACGCCAAACATCCCCGAGGCGGAGGTTCTTCTGGGACGCAGGTTAGAAGATGCGCATCTGGAAGATGCAGCCGCAGAGCTTCTAGAGCTCGGGTGCCGCTCCGTTATACTGAAAGGGGGGCACGGTGAGGGTGAATACAGTAATGATATCTACTATGACGGGGAGAACCTTGTTATCCTGAAGGCGGAGAGAAAGTCTACCAAAAATACCCATGGAACCGGGTGCACCTTCGCAAGTGCTGTGGCCGCATGGCTTGCCCGAGGTAAAGGGGGACCTGAAGCGGCGGCGGAGGCGAAGAGCTATATAACCAACGCCATCGCCGGAGCGGATTCACTCAATATCGGCTCCGGGCACGGTCCGGTGGATCACTTCTTCATGCTGGAAAGGGATAAGTAGTCCTCACCCGTTACGTAATCACCCGGATCGGGAAGCTCCTCTGTGTCGCTCTCCCTTTTATCAACAATCTCCATGAGGGTTTCGGCCATGCGGTTCTTGTCTGCAACGGCTTCGCCGAAGGCCTTGAAGTCGAAGTTTAATTTCTCATCCTTTGCGGTCTGTATGAAATGATAACTGCCGTTCGTCTCTGTTACGGAATACATGGCGTATCCTCCTGTAACTATAGAATCGGCAGAACCGGAAAACCTTAATGAATTAAAACGAAAAAAGACCGGAAAACCCCTTCGGGTATCCGGCCCTTATATTATATTAATATGTTTTGCCCTAAGCTCAGAGCTCAAGCATATTCAGCTTACTGATTAGCCTTGTTCCAGTCCTCAAGGAATTTATCGATGCCGATATCCGTGAGGGGGTGCTTCATCATCTGCATAAGCACCTTGAAGGGGATTGTTGCTACGTCGATACCAACCTCTGCACATCTTCTGACATGCTCGGTGTGGCGTATGCTTGCGGCGATGATCTCCGCTTCGTAATCGTAGTTGAGCACAACGTCCTGGCACTGGCTGACTATCTCGATGCCGTCGTGGCCGATATCATCCAGCCTGCCTGCAAAGGGGCTTATGAAAGCGGCGCCGGCCTTTGCCGCGAGGAGTGCCTGATTGGGTGAGAAAACAAGGGTTACGTTAACGTCGATACCCTCTGCGGCAAGCATGCTGGTTGCCTTGATGCCGTCTTTGGTGAAGGGAACCTTTACAACGATATACTCGTTGATTGCGGCGAGTTCTTTACCCTCTGCCACCATTCCTTCCCAGTCGAGGGCAATAACCTCTGCGCTAACGGGTCCGTGGACGATCTCGCAGATCTCCTTTACGGTTGCTTTGAAATCCCTTCCTTCCTTAGCTATGAGGGAAGGATTGGTGGTTACGCCTTCGATAACGCCGATATCCGCCGCTTCTCTAATTTCGTCTATGTTTGCTGTATCAAGAAAAATCTTCATGAATTACCCCGCTTTTCTTCGATGAACTTGTCCATATTCTCCTTCGTGGAGAAATAGTATACTTTGTCGTGGTACTTTACCTTGAACTCGGTATCCTTATCGACATAAACACCGTCGATCGGATCCTGTTCCAGCTCCACTGCGCTGTTCTCATCCTTCCCTTTAACCTCGGGGGGCTTGTTCTTGAACAGTTTGAAGGTGACAAACCCCAGAAGGGCCACCACAGCTAGTTTAAGTATCACTTCTTTTCAGCTCCCTGCTGTTGCTGCTGTCTGTTTGCATCCCTGTTCTGTCTCGGTCTTCTTGAGCGTTTGTCAGGGATTATAAGAATCTCTTTAACGTTGCCGTCCCCTTTGCTTCTGGTGCTTATACCGTTGATCTTCTTAAGAGCCACGTGTATCTCCTTTCGGATCATGGTCACCATGGGGGGCAGCTTTGCCGTACGTCCGGTACGGACTGCGTTCTTGGCCATCTTTATCGCCTTGTCCTTGAACTGCTGAACCGTCCTGAAACGATAGTCCTCAACATCAACGATAAAGCTGTAGTCGCTTTTTTCCTCTGTGCGCAACATCTTATCAAGAAGATACTGGAACGCATCAAGCGTCTGCGCTGTTTTTCCTATGAGCAGGCTGGAATCGGGAGAAACAACGTTAAGAACGATATCCTTGCCGTGCTCCTTTATCTCTATGTTGTAATCTGTGAAGCCCGCTTTTTCAAGCATCTCTGAAAGGAGAAGCTTTGATTTTCTTTTAAGATACTCAAGGTCGTTGAACGTAACACGTACAACAGCATCCTTTTTCCCTATGCCCAGGAAGCCCTTGGAGCCGGCTTCAACGGTTTCGTAGTCGATGAAATCCCTTGATATATCCTTTTCATGCAGGAACTGATTAACCGCCTCTTCTGCTGTCCTGCCTTGTATTTCAAATACTCTCATTGTCTCCTCAGTCTAGTTTTTTATTGATAAAATACTGCTGTGCGATGGAGAGAACGTTGTTAGTCAGCCAGTAGATAACGAGTCCCGAAGGGAACTGTAAAAATAGGAAGGTAAAGATTACCGGCATGAGCATAAAAACCTTCTGCTGCATCGGGTCGCCTGTTTGGGGACTCATCCTCTGCTGAAGAAACATTGTTACACCCATAAGTATGGGGGTTATGTAGTAGGGATCCTTCAGCGAAAGGTCTGTAAGGTGGAAAATGAATGGTGAACCCTTAAGCTCAATGGAAAGGAGAAGCGTACGGTACAGAGCGAAGAACACGGGGATCTGAACAATAATAGGCAGACATCCGCCAAAGGGGTTTGCGCCCTCCTGCTTGTAAAGATCCATAACAGCAGCATTCATCTTCTGCTTGTCGTCCTTATACTTCTCCTTAAGCTCTTGCATCTTCGGCTGAAGCTTCTGCATCTTCTTCATGGAAACCATACTCTTCTGAGTAAGAGGGAAAGTAATGAGCTTGATGATCATGGTGAGTATGATGATAGCAACACCGTAGTTGCTCACATAGTCGTAAACGAAGTTCAGCAGTTTAAGCATGGGGATTGCAAGGAAGGAGAAGAAGCCGTAGTTGATGCTTTTCTCGAGGTTGCTTCCTATCTCTTTGAGCACTCCGTATTTCTTGGGTCCGATGTAAAGGTCGTATTCAAAGCTTTGCCTTGAATCAGGGTTAACAATAACCCTTTGGGAGCCTTTGATAACAGCAGAGTTTCCGGATTTCAGCAGCTTGCCGTCTGCAAAGTCGCCGAGTGCGGCGAAGAGGAAGTATTTGGAAGTGTAACCCAGCCATTCGGGTGTTGAGTAAACCTCGGGTTCATCAACATCGTCAGCCTTTTCCTTCCTTATCTTCTTGCCGTCAAAGAGCATGGGTCCCTGGAAGATGTAGCGGCTATCCTCAATTCCCTTACCGAGTCCGGGGCCGATCTGCACATCCACGGGGTATTCGATGCTCTTATCACCGGAGTTTGTGATATCAACGGAGGCCTTTATGAGATAAGAGTTCTTCTCGATCTCGTATCTTTTCGTTACTAGGGTGTCTTTCTGCTGTGCAGTGAAAGTGAGAACCGTTTTATCGCCAGTTTCTATCTTTTTGCCTTTGTAGGCTGTGGAAACGGGGATGCCGGCACGCATATAATCGACGATGCCGTTACCGAAAATTATCTCGATGGGCTTGTCGTTATACTGCTGTATCTCTGCGTTCAGAATGTTACCACTGGTTTCATTAAATGTAAGAAGCAGATCAGCTGTTTTAACCTCAATGGTGCTTTGGGGTTTAACGGGCTCTGTGGCTTCGTTGAACTTAAGGGGCTTGCTCCCCTCCACTGCAGGGTGCTTCTCTGCGGGCTGAGCATCGTTGTCAGCTTGAGCTGTCTGCTCCTGCTGGGTACTTTCATTGTCGGCCACTGGTGTTTCGGGTGCAAAAAATGTCTGGAATATGATCAGTACGAGCGCACTGAGAGCAATGGCCAGCATGGTTCTCTTATCCATAACGAAAAAAGTCCTCCGGTGTGCTGCTATTTAACGGGGTCGTGCCCCCCTTTAGAGAGGGGGTTGCATCTGAGAATTCTCCAAACGGCAAGAACTGTTCCGAGCATGATACCTTTCTTCCGTATCGCCTCAACGGCGTATTCGGAACAGCTTGGATAGAATCTGCATCTATTACCGAGAATCGGTGAGACTGCTTTCTGGTATAGCCTTATCAGCGCCACCAGCGGTGCACCCGCTCCGTATTTTCTCCAAAAGCCCGAGAGCTTCATCTTCAATCTCTTTATAAGATGCCTTTCCTGCCGGGGGCAAGGCTCTGAAAACAAGATCGAATCCAGCGGGTGTGAGATCCTTGCTGTTGCGGCAGATCTCTTTGAAGTATCTTTTGATTCTGTTTCGGACAACCGCTCTTGGGCTGACCTTTTTACCCGCTATGAACCCGTATCTGTTTTGTTCTTCGGCAGAAGGGGCATAGTATATTGCCAAGCATCTGCCAAAGATCCTTTTACGTCTGATAACACGCTGATAATCAGTGTTGTTTCTTAGCCGTTCGGATTTTCTCAGCCTGCGGTCCATTAGTCCCGCGGCTCTGTGTTAGATAGCCAGGCGCTTGCGTCCTTTGGCGCGCCTTCTTTTAATTGCAATTTGTCCGCCTTTAGTTTTCATGCGGGCTCTGAAGCCTTGCTTGCGCTTTTTCTTCAGATTACTGGGTTTTCTCATTGTCAGCATCTGTGCCATATTTGGATCCTCCAACTTTAGTCGGTCGAGCCAGAGATTATATAGAGCGGTATTAAGGATGTCAATATTTATCACAAAAATATGATCTATCTTTCCTTACCGATCAGCGCTTTAAGTATTATTTGATCTTTTTGGAATATGTCTATATATAATGTAGTGATCAAGGTATTGGAGCTAAAGTTTGGAACTATTGAGAAATAGCTGATTTTTTCTGTTGACGTGATTGTTAGAAATTTATATACTTTCGTTCCTTTTGAGTAGGGAAGAATACTTATATATATAGTTTGAGAGGTATAGAAGATGTTTGCTGTAATTAAGCAGGGAGCCCGCCAGTTCACCGTTAAGAAGGGTGATGTAATCACCGTGGACAGGCTTGAGGCTGAGACAGAAAGCGTATACGAGATAAAGGACGTTCTCGCCGTTTCCGGCGACAACGGACTCAAGGTAGGCACCCCCGTTGTAGAGGGTGCGGTTGTGAAGGCCAAGGTTCTTGACCATGCCAAGGATAAGAAGATCCTTGTTTATAAGAGAAAGCCCAGAAAGGACTACAAGAAGCGTTACGGCCACCGTTCACACATAACACAGCTCGAAATAACAGACATAACTGCTGGCTAGTAAGGAGGCGAATCTATGGCTCATAAAAAAGCGGGCGGAAGTACCAGAAACGGAAGAGACAGTAATTCTAAACGCCTCGGCGTTAAAAGATATGACGGACAGTTTGTATCCGCTGGCAGTATCATCATCCGCCAGAGAGGAACAAAGTATAAGCCGGGTAAAAACATCGGCCGCGGTAAGGACGATACCCTTTTCGCTCTTGTGGAAGGAACTGTAAAGTTCCAAGACAGGGGAACTATGGGTAAGTACGTCAATATTGTGGAAGAGGTTTCCGCAGAAGCTTAACTGCACGCAAACAGATTTTTTATATAATAGATAAGCCCGCTGTACATATGTATGGCGGGCTTTATTCTTTACATGATCACATTCTAAATTATTCACTAGTATTGTATTTCGTGCTGAAGCACGGCTTACTTTTGTTGCCTAGCCTGTTAACCTTAAATCCCCATAGTTTTGTTGTAATACCACTATCTCCAATAAGAAAAGCACGCTTTGCACCCCTTCATGGAAATATTCCTGAATTAATTGTATGATTGGATCATTAATTATTAAGGGGTGATCTATGCGCAGTGTACTTATATTACTTATTTCAGCTGTGGCGTTCTGTGCGTACGCCGATGTTCATATATACTCCAGCTCTGCCGTTGTCTTGAGGGATATTAAGCCAGGAACATCTTTCTTCTGGGGTTACAACGAACCTGGAGCTGAGTGTCTTGACGGATATGGCCTGAGGGCCGTTTACGAGTCTGAGCCTCCGGAAGACTGTGCACCATGCGAGAAGGCGGCAGAGGCGGAGGCTATGTACACCCTTTTGATGAAAGCATCGGCTGAGAAATCCGCCGCAGAGGCGGTTGTGCGAAATATAGACAACGTATCCCTATCTGCGGATGACCCTGAGCTTGTGCTCGGCAATATGATGAAATATCAGAACGCACTCAGTGAGAGCAGTATGCTTGAGGCGGAACGAAGAGAAAGTTATAACCGGCTGATGGAAGAGCTTCGGATTATAACCTCTGTCAGCAAGGGTGAGCCGGAGCCATACACGATTACGGCTGGTGAATGCAGTCGGGCTGAGTTTACTGTTCAGGGTATCATGTCGAAGTACGAGAACTTTCTGGATGTTAACGAAGATGGAAACGGTGAAGCGGGTCTGCGTGTACGGCTGACTAACCGAAGCGGTTTTGACATTAAGGGCGAGGACAGCATCCTCTTTGATGGCGATAGAGAGGCAGCACTGAGGATTCCCGCATTCCGCAGATGGGTGGTACGCCCCATAGAGCGACCCCATGAGGCTGAGCGTATGTTACAGACAGAAAGCGCAGATTTTGCCGTCAAGCGTAGTGCTGTTAACGCACCTTCAGTGCCTGAACCGGTACGAGAAGGTGACTATATATTCCGCATACCCTCCCTGACCCTGCCCTCGGATGGTGTCGAAAAGGCCTTTGTACTCGACAGCGCAGAGGTTGAGGCTGACTACCGTTTGGCGGTTTACCCCTACGACAGCCCTCGTGTGTACAGAGAGACATCCTTTACGCCACCATTTGAGATATACGGCGATCTGTGGCGTGTTCATTTCGGCAAGGAACGGTTCAGTCGCATAAGGGCACGTTTTGATGAAGGTGAGCTGATTCTTCCCCTGGGTCACGATAAAACTGTTATAGTGCAGAGGGGCTCACTCCCCGGAAAGCGTGAGGGGGATGGATTCTTCGGTGGCAAAAAGAAGCTCAGCCGTGGATATTTTATCGAGTTGTCAAACACATCTTCCGATAATAAGGAAGTTGTGGTAATAGACCGTGTTCCTGTTTCTGCTGACGACAGGGTATCGGTACGGAATATAAGCATCTCCGGAACCGATGCAGTTCCCGATGATGATGGCAGGATAGAGTTCACCGCACCCCTGGAAGCAGGGGAGACCAAAAGGTACGAGGTTACCTTTGAGATAACAGCGGATAAAGATATGGATGTGAATATACGATGAAATTTGTTGATAGTGTTAAGATCGATGTGCGTGCAGGTGCAGGGGGGAACGGATGTATGAGCTTCCGCCGTGAAAAGTTTGTGCCCAGAGGGGGCCCGGACGGAGGAAACGGTGGAAGGGGCGGAAACGTTGTCCTTGAGGGTGACGATTCCCGTCATACCCTCCTTGATCTGAGTTACAGAGCCCAGTATCAGGCTGAAAGAGGGATCCACGGCAAGGGTAAGGACATGAACGGCCGAGCCGGTGAGGATCTTATAATAAAGGTTCCCGTAGGGACCCTTGTTTACGATGTTGAAACGAACGACCTGGTTGCCGATGTAACCCAGAAGGGTGAGCAGGTTATCGTTGCCAAAGGTGGACGAGGGGGGCGCGGAAATACAGCCTTTGTGAGCCCCACCCATAGAGCACCGAGGCAGTGCGAACCGGGGAATGACGGTGAAAAAAGGCTGCTTCGTCTTGAACTCAAGCTCATCGCAGATGTCGGTATTATAGGGATGCCCAACGCCGGCAAGTCCACCTTCATCTCCACAGTTTCTGCGGCGAGGCCGAAGGTTGCGGACTACCCCTTCACCACCCTTGTCCCGAGTCTGGGTGTTGTGAAGAGCGACTACGGCGAGCCCTTTGTGCTTGCGGATATGCCGGGATTGATAGAGGGCGCCCATGAGGGTGTCGGTCTTGGGACCAGATTCCTTCGTCACATTGAGCGTACCAGAGTCCTGCTCCATTTCGTTGATGCCTCGGATGAGGTTTCCATGAAGGAGCGGTATGACACGATACAGAACGAACTCTCCCGTTACGGTAAAGGTATCGCAGATAAACGCAAGCTTGTGGCCGCCACAAAGATAGACAGCGCCCACCCCGAAAATCTGGAGGAGTTTGAAGCCTACATGGATGAGCTGGGAATAAAGCTCTTTAAGGTTTCAAGCGTTGCCGGAAACGGTGTTAAAGAGCTTACTGATGCAATCGCCGGTATTATCAAAGAGACGGGAAGGGCCGAAGAGCTGGAGAATGAAGAAAGTCTCTGAACTGATTGAGGGAAGGCTTGCAGAAAACTCACGGGAGTATTACGTTCTCGCCAGAGCATGGCGTGAGGCTGTGGGTCCAGCCGTATCAGATGCGGCGATGCCTGTAAAGATGGAGGGTGCAACCCTCATCGTTGGCGTAAGTGATCAGATGTGGCTCACCGAGCTGACCTTCATGAAGCAGGATGTCCTTGAACAGCTAGCGGAAATAGGGATGAATGCGGAGGATATCCGCTTTGTTTTTCGCCCTAAGAAGCATAAAGAGGAAAAAAGACCCAAGCCCTCCAGAAATCCCACCGACAGGGAACTGAAGGCGGCGAAGGATATCTGCGCCGTAATTGAAGACGACAGGATCAGACAGAGCGCAGAGAGGGCAATGGAGGCGTATTTCACACAGTATTCCTTTGAGGAGTTTCTGAAACGTTGAAATATTCCCCCTCTTATATTATTTTAATTTAAAAAGGAGTGGATCAGTGGTTTTACAGATAAGAACATTCCCCGATGAGGTGCTCCGCAGGGAGAATCTGCCCGTAGAGGTTGTGGATGAAGAGATACGCACACTTTTGGATAATATGGCAGAGACCATGTATGAGAACATGGGTGTAGGCCTTGCGGCGCCCCAGGTTGGTGTGAATAAAAGAGTTATTGTGGTTGACATCTCAGCAGGCGAAGAGCCGGACGGCCTCATGAAGCTTGTTAACCCACAGATTGTAGATTTCGGTGAGGAAACTGTCCTCGGTGAGGAGGGATGCCTCAGCATACCCGGAGAGTACGAGCCCGTTACAAGGCCGGATAAGGTTACTGTGAAGGCGCTCAATGAGGATGGCGAAGAGCTTGTTATTGAGGCTGATGGCTTTCTGGCAAGGGCTCTGCAGCATGAGATGGACCACCTCGAAGGGGTTCTTTTCCTGGATAGACTCTCTATGCTTAAGCGTGAGTCCATGAAGAAGCGGATTAAGAAGAGAATCGAAGCGGGCGATTACGCCGTTACAAGAAAATAATCAAATGAATATAAAAGGAGACTGATGATATGGGCAGTGTTGAATATCTATTTGCAGCGTATGCAGTAATTTGGGTTTTGCTTGGCGGATACCTTATCAAGCTCGGTATGAAAACGGGTGAACTCTCCCGCAGGCTGGAAACCATTGAAGATGAAAAAGGGGGAGACTAAACAGCCTCTACCTATCGATTAGATTCCACTAAAAACGCATCTTTATTTATCTGAATAATTTCCATGGATGGGTGACTATTTAAATAGACTAGAATGGGTTTTTGAGGGGTGTGGGGAACTTTGTTCCCTAAAAAGTTCCCTGCGATCTTTTGCTTTCATACTCTTATTAGAAATAATTAGTGGCTTATTTCGAATGTTATTATTTATAGAAAAGACTTAAGGGGAAATTTTTAGGGAAAACTTTCCCCTTAGAATCCCCTTAAAAACCCATTTTGGAATTTTTTAAAGGTTGAAGCGAATAAAGCCAACACGGAAGTAAGCGAAACGAAGGCTTTGCCAAGCGTAGCGGCAGGGAAATTCTCAGGATGATGAATTTCCCTGAATTAATTAGGCTTCGTGCTAAAGCACGCCATACTTTTCTAAAAAGTATGTGGCGCGAAAGCGCAAAACAAAGGGATTTGTGACTAATTTCGGATTTAATTATGTAAAGAATAAGACTAAGGGGAAATTTTTAGGGAAAACTTTCCCCTTAGGATCCCCTTAAAAACCCATTTTGATAATTATTTTAATGATTGATGTGTAGTACGCTTTCATCCATGAAATCTTATGATAATCAAGCATTTATGTTTGATATAATAAAGCCAACATAGATGTTGGCTCTGAAGGCGTAGTAGAATTGGGCTCTGCACAATTCACGCAGCCGGAAGTACGAGAGGGCAAGGTTTCCTTGCCCGAACAGCGATGGAATTTCCATGGATGGTAAATTCCATACATAAAATAAAGACTAAGGGGGAATTTTTAGGGAAAACTTTCCCCTTAGAATCCCCTTAAAAACTCCTTTATCTATCTGAATAATTTTCCATCCATGGAAATTATTCTGCCGTTCGAAGAAAGAGACTTCCTTCTCACTTACGCAAGCGAGCTTTCGTCCATGAAATCTTATGCTAATCATACAAATATGGTTGCTACTCAACAGGCTTCCATGGATGGAAGCCCTGAAGGCGGAGTTAAATTGAATTCTATTCAATTTATGTAGCCGGAAGTAAGCAAAGCGAAGGCTTTGCCGAGTGTAGCGGCAGGGAAATTTAATGGATTAAATAATAAGGCGGGCTACTTCTGATTCTTGAAGAAATCCACAATAGACACGAGGTTCTCCTCGCTGGCGGCCTGGATGTTTTCATCCTTGATCGCCTCGTATATCTCCTTTCGATGGACAGAAACGTCCTTCGGGGCATCAATCCCCAGCTTGACGTTTCTGCCCGAGACTTCAACGATACGAATCTCGATGTTGTCTCCGATAATTATACTCTCGTTAGACTTCCTTGATAAGACAAGCATTACTTTTCCTTGTTGACGAATAACGGTGCCTTAATCTGCCACCTGTCATCCTCAAGTATAACCTGTTTCGCAAGTTTTTTCTCTGTATTTAGTAAAATGGGAGCTCTGAGGTTAACCGTAGCCTCCTTAGGGTTGCTGGGAACAACAACGATGGAGAGGAGTTTGATATTCTCCTCGTTCTCTTCTGCGCCAAGTATCTTAAACTCTCTCTTATTGAGTTTTGGCTTATAGTCCGTATGGAATATCTGCGGCTCAATGAGGATGAAGCATACGTTTGAATCCTCCACCGACTGAAGCCAGAGGAAAGGGTATGAGTCCTCCTTTGAAATCAGTAGGAAATCAGAGAGATCGGGGAACCCGAGTATCGGTGAGGAGAGGGTGATAACATCCTCTTCGCCGTATTCAATCTCGCCCAGTTTTTTTGATACGAGTTTATTTCTTTCCATTGTAACCTCTTTGCTCTTTGCAAGGTTGGTCTGCATATCTCACCTCTTAGTATGTCTCATCAAAGGAAATTAAGGAGCGACATCGTCATCACCCTGGCCGAAGTATTCAGAGCCGTTTCATAGGCCTGCATCGCCATCTTGTATTCCATGATGGCTTCGGTCTGATCCTCGGGCTTGGAGCCGAGGAACTCGGCCTTTATCTCCTCATTGGTGGTGGTGAGGGTAGTGTGGAAGTTTACCACGGAATCGACCCTGTTCTGCCTTGTTCCCACCGTTGTGAGGGACTGGTGAATCTGAGTTTCCCCTCTGTCCAGAATGGGTACTTCGTGTTCTATACCTGAGCCCACCGCCGAGGTGTACGTATCCGTAGCGTAGAGGTAGCCGGGGTCGTAATGGTTATATACCCCGTCGGTTACGTAGTATTTCTCGTTGGCGGTGTCCATGGTGTATGAACCCACAAGTTCGCCGTTCTGGCCGGTGACCTTGATCTTCGCTTCGGTTCCAGCTTTGTAGAACCCCATAGTTCCGTCGTAGTCACCTGAGACATGGAAATCGTTAACAGCTCCTCCGTATACGAAGGATATCCGTCCGTCTCCTCTTTTCTCCGCCTGGATATCAGGAGCGAGACCGGCATCGCCGAGTTCCGTATTTATCTCTGCTATAAGTTCGTCCACATTTGCATAATCTTTAGCTTCCACACTGATAGATGTACGTTTTTCTGTTCCGTCGTTGTAGAAGAATGTTAGGGTACGCTCGGCCTGGTTCGCATCTGCCAGAAACAGGTTCGCATCCTCGTGGCCATCGATACTCTGGGCATCACGGATATCGTAGAAGCCGAGGGTTGTGTCTGTCTCGTTCGGATCCGCCGAAGCAGCGGGGTTTCCTGATACGAATATCTGGGATATTGTTCCTCCAGCGTTGAAGGTTATTCTGCCTTCCGCATTCGCTGTTGCTGTTACTCCGGCGGGGAGTCCGGCACCGTTTATCGCCGCCAGAAGGTCCGTCATGGTTGCGTATTCGCCTGAGGGGTCTGCCGGGACGTTGATGGTCGAGTTGTTCCAAGTATCGGTGGCGCTGTCGTAGTAGTTAAGGTCAAGAACCTTCGGCTGGGCAAAGTTAAGCTGTGCCGCTTTTGCTCCGGTATTTGCAGAGTTCTCCAGGTTGAACATGTATGCTGTCTGCTCGTTCAGGGGAACCATGCTTATCTCATGGGTTCCGGAGCCGGAGTTTATTACAAGCTTACCGTTATCGTTGTATCCCCTAACATCAAGATCGGAGAGGTCCGGATCCTGATTGATAGTCCTGATGATGCTGTCGGTTATTACCTCTGAGGGGAGGAAGTTGTCGAAACCGAGCTCTTCGTTTACGTCACCAGCCACAACAACATCACTCACTGTTCCGCCGGGGGAGAGTGTCAGGGTTCCGTCCGGGTTATCCGAGGCCACTACACCGGCGGGGAGGTTGGGGTGTGCATTAATCGCTGCCGCAACTGCCGCCGCATCCGCATAGTTTCCTGCGGGAACCGTAACCCTTGCCGAGCTCCATACGCCGCTGTCCTGATAGTATATATCAAGGTGAGAGTCATCGTTAATTGCGAGTTCGGTGGGCTCAGCACCCGTAGTGGGGTTTGTGAGCGAATCGAAGATGTTGTCTCTACCGATGGAGATATTCTTCTTTGTAACCTCGTTTCCGTCTCTTATATAGAGATCGAAGTCGAGATCCGCATTGGGGATATACTTAACCGGTTCGGTATCAACCTTGAGCTCCCTCTGGATATACATCTCTGTGAGGTCGTTGGTTGTCTGCACCTCATAGGTGAGAAGGTCGTTATAGTTACCACGGAACTCTCCGTCGAAATAGGGTACGGCTGTGGAGTTGAGGCTGTCGTCCCTCCATGCGCTGGGGGCTCCGATGCCTGATTCGGGGATGTTAAGGTTGAGTGCATCGTAGAGATTATTCAGCGAACGGAAAACGTCCACATTCGAGCCGTCCTCAATGATGTTTATATCGCCGAAGCTGAGGTTTGTCTTCGATGTCATATCCACAGAGAAACTTGTGGTGGTCTCGATCTGTCCAAGGGTTATGAAAACACCCTGGGTAAGTTCGATGGGTTCACCGGAGTAGCCGTCTCTGGCCACGGTATCCTCATGGATAAGGTTGCCGTTCTTATCGTGTACTGTGAGAAGAAGCTTGTCGAAGTCGGCAGGGTCTGCGGGGTCTGCGGCTTCGTATTCCATGTTGATGGACCAGCGGTCATCGATGGTTCCCTCGTATTTGCCGGAGAGTACCATATTCTTCTCAAGCATGGGGTATCCTATGCCTGTGTTGCTCTCGTTTATTCCGAAGCTGAGCCTGCTGTCTCCACTTCTGAGATCCGTGATCTTGAATTTTCCATTATCAAGGGATGCGTCCACAGCGTTATCGTAGAGATCCTCAACGAATTCTAGGAGATCGCTCACCCTCTTTTCGTTTCCAGAGGGGTAGTCCGAGTCTCTGGGGGTGGAGAACTGGTAGTCATCCGCTCCGCCCGCCGCTGATACCCTTGTGGCCAGATATGTATCGTTGCCTGAGTTCATGTTGTGCATGGTGAACTTGAGCTCGTAGAGGGGTGCTCCACCGGTGTCGGTTACATCTGCGGTAACCTCAAAGGCGAAGCCTGCATCCTTGATTCCCTGATTAATGCTGTCTTCGATATCCTGTGCGGTATCTGCAGCGTTTACCGTGAAGGTTACGCTTTCGCCGTTTATGAATATTTCGTGGTTTCCGGGGCTGAGATCCGCACGGTTATCGGGGCCGCCGCTTCCGCTTTCATCCTTGTAAACCGTTGTTACGGCCTGGTTGAATTCTTCGTAGTATAGCTCAAAGGTGGTGTCTTTGCCGGTTGCGGAGTAGCTGAAATCACCCTGAGTCATGGGTGTGGGATCGTGGAAGCCCAGGGTGCTGTGGGCGGCTCCGGCAAGCTCTATCTTGACGTTGTCGCCGCTCTTCTTGCTCATGAACATAACACGGTCGCCGTCGTTAACGGCGGTTATCTCATCGCCGAGCCCGTAGTTTTCAAGATCACGGTTTATTTCGAAGATAACCTCTTCTATGTCAGAGTAGCCCTTCTGCTCCATCTGGATATCGAAAACCTCATCGGCGTAGCGGAGTTGAACAAGCCTTTCGTCATCTGTGGTTTCGCTCATATCGAGCTCAACGTTGGCAGGAGCGAGAAGCCTTGCCGTTCCGATCTTATATCCGTTGTGGTCCGTTCCGCTGATGTTTATATAGTCCGCAATGTTTGCGTTGGAGCCGTCTATGTCCGAGAGGTACGTTGTCTCCGTTATATGAAGATCGTTTGTTGTATTTGTGACCGTACCTCTAAGGGTACGGTAGGTCTCCATGAAGGTTTCTCTCCCCGTCATGTTGATGGAAACGTCCTGATTGTAGCCTATCTTTGTACTTACAACGCCGTCATCCCCCTTGTAGCGGATATCTCCGCCGGGTTTGAAGTTGAAGTCGAGGGTGAGGGTTCTCCCTTCCATATCCTTCTCAGGAAGCTTGATGCCAACACCCCTTCCGGTGTTCATCACCATACCTTCCTGATACTTCATGCTCATCTCGTAGTATGTGTTGTTACCGTTACCAGCGGACTCATCGGCGCCGTTGGTGTCCACGAGCATGGTTTTATTGTTGCTGTCCTTCATGGTGAGCTTAGCTATGCCGTTGGTTACGGTTACCTGTATCCTGTATGAGTCCTCGGGTAGTTCGGGCATATCTGAGTACAGCTTTCTCACGAAGGCTTCGCCGCCGTCCTGGTTTGATACAACACTGCTGACCTCTGCGGGGTCATCTGTGAAGGGCTCTGTCTGGGTTTCGTATCCGGAGAAGATGTACCTTCCCATGTAGTTTGCGTTGCCGATATCCACCATGGAATCGAGAACGTTCTTGACGTCCCCGGCGAGTGCTTTTCTGGATGTTGCGTTCTGGCTGTCGTTAAGACCGTATACGGCGTACTCGTTAAGGGCATCGGATATGATGCTTGAGGCCCTCTGGAGTTCGTTGTCCTCGTTTGTTATCCATGTGAGCGCATTCTCTGCGTTGCGCTTGAACTGATCCATTTCGTCTATCTGGCGCTGGATACTGAGTGCGGAGACGTAGTTTACCGGATTCTGCTCCGGTGTGAGGAGGTTTCTTCCCTTGTTGACAGATTGCTGTCCGTCCGCAACGCTGTTGAGGTTTTTCTGGATACCGTCCAGATACCTCATTGTCATGAAATTAAACGTTATTCTCATGCCGTTCTCCCAGCATATGTTATGCTATTATCTTCCCACAAGGCCTAAGCCGTTTATAAGCTTCTCGAGCATGGAGTCCACAGTGGTTATGAAGCGTGCGCTTGCCTCGTAGCTTCTCTGGAAGCGGAGGAGGAGTGTGAGTTCCTCGTCCATGGAAACGCCCTTAACCCCTTCGAGCTTAAGTTCCATCTCATCGAGGGCGTTCTGTTTTGTCTCCACGAAAATGTCCACCTTGTGCTTGTCGCTGCCGATCCCAGAAACGAAGTATCCGTAAAATTCATCGATAGTTACGCTTTCACCCTCGAATACTTCCTTGAACTTGAGGTCGGCTATATCCTTTGCAATCTCGTTGTCGCCGTCCGCTCCTGTGCGTCCGGTGGCTATGTAGAGGTTGTTGTCCTGTATAAGATCCGCTATTTCGATATCCTCGGCGCCTGTTCCTTTGAAGTAGGAGTTTATACCTGCGCCCACGAGGAAGTTTGATGTATCGTCGGTGAAGGCGAAGGAGTAGCCAGCCTCGGAGTATATCTTCACAGTGTTGTTGAGCGAGAGGGAGGCCTGTATCTTGCCTCCGGAGACATCGCCGTCCGCTGCGGATATCTTCGCAATGACGTTGTTGAGGTTGTCCTTCGTTGGGTCGATATCGATATCGTAGTTGTCTACGGGGTCTCCGCTGCTGTCGTATACAGTTATACGGAAGGTTCCCTTGTTTACATCCACAGGGAATGCTCCCGCATCCTCCCCCATGACGAAGGAGGGGTTGGGTACTCCGTTTGTGGAGGTGATCTGATTTAGTCGTATAACACCCTGACCGAGGGAGTGGATGCGGTTTGTCTCGTTTATGAGTGTGCTGGCGAGCTCGTCCAGTTCGTCCTTATAGCCCGCTATGGTCTCATCCCTGGTTTCGAATTCCGCACCGAGCTTGCCGCCGGTAATCTGAGAGGAGATGTCGATCTCACCCTTTATGCTTTCGCTGGTACCCCATTTTACGGAAACTTTGTTGTCCTGCTCTGTGTCCCTCTCTGCGTATAGCTTGAAACTCTCATTCTCGTCCACAAGGGCGTTTCCGCCGACGTATACCGCGATCTGGGTATTCTCACGCTCATAGACGTTTACGTTTACAAGCTCGGAAAGCTCCTTAAGGAGTGCATCCCGCTGGTCACGATAGTCGTTTGCATGTGCATCAGTTGCTTCCACAACGGCGATCTGTTTGTTGAGGTACGTTATATTGTCAGAGATCTGGTTAATCTGGTTAACGTATTCGGTTATATTGTAGTCCGATTCCTTTTGGATGGCGGAGAGGGCATCGTAGCCGTCGTGTATCTTCTGGGTAAGTGTTTCCGTGGTTTCCACGAGTGTCTGCCGCTTAACGAGTGCCTCTTCGGATTCATCGGGCGGGTTGTTCGCTACATCACTCCATGCGTTGAAGTAGTCACGCAGTGCCTCGCCGAGTCCGGACCCGTCCTCAAGTTCGTTGAAGTAGACCTTCGCCTTTTCCAGACCTGTCTGGAGGGTTTTGTAGTATTCAAGCTCCGCATTCTCTTCACGTACGCTTGAGGCGAGGAGTTCGTCATAAACCCTGTTGATATCCTCAACGGTAACGCCCCGGCCGAACATGTTCTGGCTGTATAATGCCGGCGACTGCGTGTCGAGGCTCACTGTCTGGCGTGAGTAGCCGTCGGTGTTGACGTTTGCTATGTTGTGTCCGCTAACATCGATACCCGCCTGGGCGGCCATGAGGCCTGAGATACCGGATGAAAGCATTCCGTATATATTGGACATGGTGTCCTCCTAGCCTCTTCTGTCAATGATAGAGGTGGTTCCTTTGGCGGGTTTGCTTGTTCCGCCATAGGTTTTGGTGCTTGTTATGCCGAGTCTGTCGAAGAACTCGGAGACAAGACCGATATTGGTTCGATAGATTATCTTGAGTGCGAGGTTCTCATCGTTCAGTTTGGAAACGAGATTACTCAGTCTCTCACGTACGGACTGAAGGCGTGAGCGCTGCTCCTCGTCTTGGCAGGTTTCAATTATATCTGAAAGGGTTATGTCCTCGATTCCGAGTTCGAGGGAGAGCTTCTTGATGGAGGTTTTTCTTGCCTCCTCCAGAACCTTCTCCTTATACAGAACGGTATCCTTGCGCTTGGTGAGTTCGATGGTATCGTCCACGTTCCAGCGTGTTACGGCCTCTTTCTCAAGGGCCATGATCTCTATAAGCTCAGAATACAGACTGCACTGCGATTCGAGTATTTCAACGAGGTTTTCGATCTTTCCCATCCCATTACCTCCGGGTGAAGTAATGAGACGCCGTTGATATGCAGGGTTATTTAGAAGATATCGTCGATGGCGGCGTTAACAACCTTTTCGGCAACCTGACGGCCGGATACGTTGTAGTTTCCGCTTTCGATCTTCTCCCTGATTTCATTAACAAGCTCGGTTCTGACTTCGGGAGAGTCTTTGAGCTGCTTGGTGAGTGTGGAGGCGGTCCTTGCCTGGGAAGATATACTTATGGTATCCTTCTCTGCAGCTGAGGATGCGGAACCGTTCTGGGCAGCCTTCTTCTTCTCTGCCTTCTGGTTCTGCTCTGTCTTGTCGAGTTTTAGGTTGTTAAACCTGTCTTCAATCCTCATTTGGTAGTTCCTCCTGGTTCATTATCCTTATCGACACGAACCTGATTTACTTTAGCAGTATTTGCTCTCCCGCGCCAGTCCAAACTGTGTGGAGTCAGCGTCTCTGCTATACTAACTAGCAACGTTAATGCCAGTCCCTTTTTTGTCTTCGATCTTGTAATTACCGCTGTTATATTGCTTTTTCAGATCGGTATTCTTTTCTTCATGGAAATTGTTTCCCTGATCGCTCTGTGGAAGATATTTCTTCATCTGCTCAAAGAGCATGTCGCCAAGCCCTCCGGTACCCATCTCGGCACTGGTCTTTGCAAGCTCTTCATCGAGCATGTCTGTAAATATCTCCTCGCCCCTCCCCTTGGGGACAAGGTCGGATTCCATGGTGGTTTTACGCATAGATTTGAACATCTGATGGAGAAAGAGGGATTCGAACTGGCTGCACGCTTCCTTGAGCTTCTTTTCCGCCTCTCCGCCTGCGCCGCCTAAGCTTTCGGCGAGGCGTGCACTTGATACCGCCTCTATCATTACATCACCTCCAGATCGCCGTGGAGGGCGCCTGCTGCCTTGATGGCCTGCAGGACTGAAATGAGATCCCTGGGGGTTACACCGATGGAGTTGAGCGCCTTTACAAGGTCGCTGATGCTCACTCCCTCGGGGACAATCATAAGGTTACTGTCCTCTTCGGTTACCTCTATATCAGTGTTCTGGGTTTCGTTTTCCTCTTCGGGATTCAGCAGGTTGCGCTCCGCTTCCACAGTGCTTGATATGGTTATGGTAAGGTTCCCATGGGATACGGCGACGGTACTGAGCCTTACATCCGAACCCATTACGATGGTTCCCGTTCTTTCGTCCACAACCACCTTCGCCTGGCTGGCGGGGTTTATCTGTATACTCAGTACGGTGTCGAGGAAGTCGTAGAAGCTCTCCCTGAATACCTCGGGTATATCCACACGGAGGCTTGTGGGGCTCTGGATGCTCGCCACCTCTGCGCCTATGTATGCGTTTATGGCTGATTTGGCCTTCACAACATTCGAAAGGTTATAGTCATCAAAGGCCAGATTGAAATGGTCCGTGTTCATCTTGAATGATACGGACTGCTCAACGAGACCTCCGTTTGGGATCATCCCCACGGTTGGGTGGTTCTTCGTGGCGCTTGCACCTCCGGCGGAGACGTTCATTCCGCCCACTGATATAGGCCCCTGAGCCACGGCGTATACCTCTCCGTTAGCTCCGGAGAGGGGTGTCATAAGGAGTGTGCCCCCTTCGAGGCTGTTTGCATCACCTATAGAGGAGACTACAACATCTATCTTGCTCCCCGGCTTTGCAAAGGGGGGGAGCTTGGCGGTTACCATAACGGCGGCAACGTTCTTTACCTTAACCTGATCCTTGTCCACCGTTATACCCATCCTCTCGAGCATGTTTACCATGGACTGTATGGTGAACTGGGTCCCTGTTTTGTCACCCGTTCCATTGAGGCCCACGATGAGGCCGTAGCCGAGGATCTGGTTATCCCGTATACCCTCAACGGATGTGAGATCCCTTATCTTGACATTCCCCCATGAAGCGGAGGCTGTGAGAAGTATTATGAGTATTACGAATGCCTTTCTCATGCTTTTATCCCCTTAGAACGGCCAGAGCCAGCCGATCATGCTTCCGAGCCATCCTTTCTTGTTTGCATCTGTTAGGATGCCTTTGCCCTTGTAGCTTATTCTGGCATCGGCGATGGCTGTGGAGGCTACGGTGTTGTCCGCATTTATATCCTTCTGTCTTATAATCCCGGTTACGGTGATAGTCTGCTTCTCCTGATCCACGAGTATCTCCCTGTGTCCTTCGATTACAAGGTTTCCGCTGGGGAGCACCTGGATAACACGGGCCGCTATTGTTGCGGATACTGTGTCGGACTTGCTCTTGTTCCCTGCACCCTCGAAGGAGCTGGATGTGGAGGTATCAAGCTCGGGGTTGAAGTTTTTCCCTGTACCGAGGAAGTTGCCCATGCCCAGGTTTGTGGGAAGACCGAGCAGGCTTGTCAGGGCGGAGTTGTGCGAACCGGAGCGTGATGTTGATGTTGAGTTTGAGTTGGATGCGGAGGAGGATTCGGTTATCTCTACGATGATGATGTCCCCCACCTGCCTCGCCTTGTAGTCGAGGAATAGTGTTCCCTTGCTCCCCACACTGCTCCAAAGGGAGGGTGTGGGCTGTTTATCCTTCATCTGGAGGTGATAATCTTCCAGGTCCTTTCTGTATGAGCTTCCCATCGCCTCCGGTTCCATCTCGGGCTTTTTTGAGCATCCCGTAAGAACTATGGCGGATATGGCCGCTGTGAGGAGGATCAGTTTCGCTGCGCCGTTCATTCTGTCCATTGCTGCACCTCTTGATCTGTTCATTTCACGGGTGTTTTAGCTAGAAGTGTGCCAAAAGCTAATTAAGCGGGGTCAGTCCCCCATAAGCAAGGATGAGGGATACCCCGGTCATCAGGGTATCCCTTTGGAAAGAAGGGGCGGGGGAATTTATTTCCTCGCCGCCCCCGGAGGAGAAAAAAATATTGGGTAAAGAAAACCTTCCTTCATGATGGAAAAAGCTTCCTTAAAGAAAACGTTATATTATGCTTTGATGCGTCGGCTTCAGCGGTTTAGAAGTTGGCTTTTGCGATCCTGCCCCCCATAAACTCTGCTGTAACTATGCGTCCACTTTCTATATTTCTTACCTTAACAAGCTTGCCTTCGATTGCATCGTCCATGAGAGTTCCCTTGGTTTCGATGCGAAGTGTTCCTGATTCGTAAACGAGCCTTACGGAACTCCCCTGTGCGAGGTCGGGCTTGTTCTTGAGCATATCCTTTGTGATCGTTCTGCCTTCGCCGATATTTCTGTCTGCCACGAGGCCTGTGGGCTCATAGACGAGATCCCCGCGAACTCTGGACATATCCACCAGCTCGTATTCCACGCTTTCCTTGAGGGTTTCCCCTTTTCTTACCCTGTCCGTAGTGACAAGGGCTTTAACGTATCCTTTAACGTAGGCGGAGAAGGATATCTTTCGGAATCCGTTATCTATGTATCCGTGTACAGTGCCCACTCTGGGGTTGTTCAACTCCATGGTGAAGTCGCCGCCCGGAGCTGTGCTCAGGTTTCTGGGGAGGCGGATCTTCTCGATCTCAAGCTCAGCATCGGGGAACTCTGCGGAGAGCTTACCAATGAGCCTGTCCTTTACGTCCTCTTCCATAACGGGTTCTCCGTTTCTCACAAAGACAGCCTCGCCGGGTCTTGCGTTTATGCCGTATCTGTTTATGAGGTGTTTGGACATCTGCACGCTTATCTTCCGCTCCTCGCCGTAGTTCAGGCCGCAGTAGATCTTGTCGTCTATCCCCAGAGTGGGGAAGATATGATCCATTCGGACGCATTCGTCATCGATGCGGATGATGTTTGCGCTGTATGCGGAAAGGGTGGACCAAAGCATAAGGAATACAAAAAGAACAGCCGTGGCGATGATCTTGAGTGCGAAGTTTGCAGAACCGTTTCCTCTTCTCATATCAATTACCTCTTGAGATTGTTTACTATCTGGAGCATCTCGTCTCCGGTCTGGACAGCCTTTGAGTTGATCTCATAGGCTCTCTGGCCGGTGATCATATTCACCATCTCCTCCACAAGGTTTATGTTGCTCATCTCCAGAATATTCTGGGCGAGGGGACCGAAGCCGTCGTCGCCGGGCTGGCCCACTTGGGGGTCGCCGCTGGAGCCTGTGGCGGTGTAGAGGTTTTTTCCTATGGCATGCAGGCCGGAGGGATTGATGAAGCGGGCAAGCTCTATGACGCCGAGCTCAACTGGTGCCTCTTCGCCGGGGAGGAAAACGCTTACCGTGCCGTCCTCCGCAAAGGATACCTCCGTTGCATTTTCGGGGATCGCAATGGCGGGCTCCACAAGGTAACCATTGGGGGTTGTGAGGTTGCCGTTGCTGTCGATCTTGAAGGCTCCTGCTCTTGTGTAGCCGATGTCACCGTTGGGGAGCTGGATCTGGAAGAAGCCGTCACCTTCGATGGCTACGTCCAGCGTGTTTCCGGTGTACTGGAAGTTACCCTGGGAGAATACCTTCTCCACCGCATTCACCTTGGTTCCGAGGCCAACCTCGATACCAGTGGGGTGAACAAGCCCTGTGGCGGTTATGGCGCCTGCTCTTCTGGTTTCCTGATATATAAGATCCTCGAAGAGGGCTCTGGATTTCTTGAAACCTGCGTTGTTCACGTTCGCAAGGTTGTTCGATATTACATCGATATTAGTCTGCTGCGCCGTCATTCCTGTGGCAGCAGTCCATAGTGTTCGCATCATAATGAGCCTCCCTAGGCGTACTTGCCGACGTTATTTATAACGTTACTGTTGAGCTGGTCTATCGTCTGGACCACCTTCTGGTATGTTTCAAATCCTCTTGATGCTTCAATCATCCTCGTCATCTCCCGAACGGCGTTTACGTTGCTCATCTCAAGATAGCCGTTGATAACGCCGGGGTTATCCGATTCTTCGGGGATGGTGTTCACAGCGGCGTAGAGATTGTGCCCCACCTTCTGGAGGTTTTCTGTATCCTCAAACTGGGCTATGCCGAGCTGGGTCACTGCGGCGCCGTCTGCGAGTATCGTACCGTCCTCTGCCACGGTGAAGTTTTCCGGCAGGACGATGGGCTGGGGCGCCTCTTCCACATTGGATAAAACAGGGTGACCCGAAGCTGTTACAAGCTCGTTATTCTCGTTTATGGTGAACTGGCCCGCCCTTGTGTAGCGGATGCCGTAGGGTGTATCCACTGTGAAGAATGCGTTTTCATCGGAGAGGGCGAAATCGAGCTTGTTGCCTGTCTCCTTGATGTAGCCCATCTCGAAATCCGTTGATTCTTCAGCGAGTTTAACGGTGGAATTCATCGCCTTGTTGTAGTCCGTTGAGCGGATAAAGTCCTGGGGGAATTCTTCCTCGTGGGGTATGTATTCGTTGAATACGGGAACATCCTTCTTGTATCCGGCGGTGTTAACGTTTGCCAGGTTATTGGATATGGTTTCCACACGTTTTTCCTGCATCATCAGGCCACTGGTTGCGACATAAAGTCCGTTCAGCATTCTATTTCTCCTCCGCCTCGGCCTCTGCCTGGGCCTTTCTTTCAGCCTCCAGCAGTTTTGCTCTTCTTTTTTCTTCCTTTATCCTGCGTTTCGTTTCCTTCTTAAGGATCTTGTCCATATCCTTTTTATCCCCGCGCTCTTTCTTGGCGAGGTAGTACTTTTCGATACGCTCCTCTGTTCGTTCCCAGAATGTTACCGGCTTACCGTATGCCTTTGGGAGTGCCTCGGCGAAGATGTTTCCCAGCCCCTTCATAGTGAGGTAGCGAACGGGCTTTGCATCCTTTCTGGGGAAGTACCAGAAGTTCTCATCGGATTCGCTCTTAAGCTTTATCATGCTGATGAAAACGGGGGTGTCGGAACGGTCCATTATGGAGAGAACCACCATGGAGGAGTTCTCCGCATAGGAGCGTTCGGCGGACTCACGAACCTCTGTGGTAACGATGTAGTCTGCGTTCTGTATGTAATTTGTAACCCTTCCTATTCCCGTTACTGCGAAGTAGTTTTTCACCATTCGCCCCATCGGCTCGTTGAACTCGGTTCCGCTAGGACTGCTCATGCGGGCTGGAATTACGAAGTAGGTCTTCCCCTCGTCTATTGTCTCCAGCGAACGGGCATAGAACTTCTCGGTCTGTTCTTTGGTTTTGTCGTAAAGGAGTGAGGAAAAGTTGGAGTTTATCTCTATGGTGGCAAGGGCATAGAGAAGGCCGGAACCCGGTGTTACCAGAAGTTCATAGAACCTCCCCGCACCCGCCTCTATGTCTTTGGCGAATCGTGGGGGATTCATCGGTGTCTCGAATGTGCATCCCGCAAATATCAGTAAGCTTACTAACAGGGGAAATATTTTCTTCATCCCGGCCTCCGTTTGAGTGTACTAATCAAGAAGTGTGCCAAGACGAGGTGTGTGTATGATGTAGATAATAAAAAAGCTCTTTTTGTTAGGTGTTAACGGCATTATGCTTATTAGACGCAAAAAACCCCGCCTGTTACAGCGGGGCTTTGAGATTACTGTTCATGAGTCTTTAACCCAGAAGCTGTAGAGCAAGCTGGGGGAGTGCATTTGCCTGGGAGAGCATGGCAACGTTTGCCTGGGAGAGGATCTGGCTCTGGGTGAAGCCTGCCATCTCGGAGGCTATATCCAGATCACGTATCCTTGATTCCGCCGCAGTCAGGTTTTCTCTGGCGGTATCAAGGCCGACGCTCTTTCTGGAGTGAGCATCGGTGTTGTCAACGGTTACGAAGCTGTTTTCACCCTCCTGGGTATTTGATATGGAGACTCCGTTTTAAGAAAACGTATATAAAAAACGGGTATAAAAAAGAACTATTCGATAGAGCAGAGGCATTTAGCAAAAAGGAAACAAAAATTTAGGATAAAATTTATCATTCCAGCATTGTTATGATATAATATCAATTACGGGGCAAATACGCCCTGCATAAATAATCCGGAGGTACAATGTGAGTGAAGAGAAAAAGTGCCCGGTGACGGGCAAGGTAGATAGACCCACAGCTTCGAAGGGGACAACAAATAAGGACTGGTGGCCGAACAAACTTAATCTCAAGATCCTTAGCCAGAACTCGGAGAAGGTCGATCCCATGGGCGAGGATTTCGACTATGCGGAGGAGTTTAGCAAGCTTGATCTTGAGGCGGTTAAGAAGGATCTTTTTGATCTTATGACCACTTCGCAGGATTGGTGGCCCGCAGATTACGGCCATTACGGCGGTCTTTTTATACGCATGGCGTGGCACAGCGCCGGAACATACAGGGTTGGCGACGGCAGAGGGGGAGGCGGAACCGGCAATCAGCGTTTCGCACCCCTCAACAGCTGGCCGGACAACGCAAACCTTGATAAGGCAAGAAGGCTCCTTTGGCCTATAAAGAAGAAGTACGGCAGGAGCATATCATGGGCGGATCTTATGATCCTTGCCGGAAACTGCGCCATAGAATCCATGGGGCTCAAGCCCTTCGGCTTTGGTGGAGGAAGGGAGGATATCTGGGAGCCCGAAGAGGATGTTTACTGGGGTACCGAGGTGGAATGGCTTGGAGATGACCGTTACTCCGGTGAACGTGATCTTGATAATCCCCTCGCCGCAGTTCAGATGGGGCTTATATACGTGAACCCCGAAGGGCCTAACGGTGAGCCGAATGTGCTTGCCTCTGCGAAGGATGTTAGAGACACCTTCGCCCGTATGGCCATGAATGATGAAGAGACCGTTGCCCTCGTGGCGGGTGGACACACCTTCGGTAAATGCCACGGGGCTGGTGATGCTGCGAAGGTCGGGCCTGAGCCGGAGGCGGCTCCCGTTGAGGAGATGGGGCTCGGCTGGATAAGTTCCCACGGCAGCGGAAAGGGTGATGATACCATAACAAGCGGCATAGAGGGTGCATGGACGCCTAATCCGATCAAATGGGATATGGGCTACTTCGATATGCTCTTCGGCTACGACTGGAATCTTGAGAAAAGCCCCGCCGGAGCATATCAGTGGGCACCTGTTAACCCTGCGGAGAAGAATCTCGCACCAGCCGCCCACGACCCTTCGAAGAAGGTTAAGACGATGATGACAACGGCGGATCTCACTCTGCGGATGGATCCCGCCTATGAAAAGATATCAAGAAGGTTCTATGAAAACCCCGAAGAGTTTGCCGATGCCTTTGCAAGGGCATGGTTTAAGCTCACCCACAGGGATATGGGCCCCAAGTCAAGGTATCTGGGGCCGGATGTTCCCGAGGAGGACCTTATCTGGCAGGATCCGATCCCTGCGCTTGATCATGAGGTAGTGGATGAGAAGGATATCGCCCAGCTCAAGGGGAAGATACTTGAAACGGGGCTGTCCGTATCTGAACTGGTATATACTGCCTGGTCCTCCGCATCTACTTTCAGAGGCTCGGACTTCAAGGGTGGTGCGAACGGTGCACGGATTATGCTCGAGCCGATGAAGAACTGGGAGGCGAACGAACCTGTAAGGCTTGAGAAGATTCTTGAGGTGCTTAAAGGGATACATGAAGAGTTTAACGGCTCCGGGAAGAAGGTTTCCATGGCCGACCTGATCGTGCTCGGCGGTTGCGCAGGTGTTGAAAAAGCGGCTAAGGATGCTGGCTTCGACGTTACTGTTCCCTTTACCCCCGGACGGATGGATACAACTCAAGAACTCACCGATGCGGACTCATTTCAGGTGCTCGAGCCCCATGCGGACGGATTCCGTAACTATCAGAAGAAGAAATACTCTGTGACCCCCGAGGAGATGCTCGTGGATAAGGCACAGCTCCTTACCCTCACCGCTCCTGAGATGACCGTTCTCATCGGTGGTATGCGTATGCTTGGTGCAAACTACAAGGGTGCTGAGCACGGCGTCTTTACGGAGAGGCCCGGGGTGCTCTCCAACGATTTCTTCGTGAACATCCTTGATATGGGGACTATCTGGAAGCCCTCCGCCGATGATGAAAACATTTTCGAAGGGCGTGATAGAACCAGTGGAAAGCTTAAGTGGACCGCTACTAGGGTGGATCTTATATTCGGTTCAAACTCCGAGTTGAGAGCTCTCTCCGAGGTCTATGCCTGCGATGATTCCATGGAGAAATTCGTGAACGACTTCATCAAAGCATGGGATAAGGTTATGAATCTGGACCGCTTCGAGCTGAACTAGAAACTCATAAAGCATCGTATAGTCAATAAAGGAGGGGAGGTGTTCGCATCTCCCCTTTTTGATATGCGACACTTAATCAAAAGGTAAGCTAGGTTTCAAATCAGGCTATATTCTGTGCATTTTAACGCTTCTTTCCTGGTTATTTCCGGTCATACTCCGGTGCGGCTTTATCTATGTGATTCCTTATGCTTGTGCTATAATCTGGTTTCAGGTGCTATATGGTTAATGTTTCGGACGGTATTCAATTCCTTGAGAAGATGGAGCCGGGGGTTATTATCTTCAATGAAGATATGCTTATAACCTCGGCGAACAGGATATTTCTACGCCAATTTCCTCTTTTTACTGAGGAGAGTATTATCGGTCAGGATATAATGGCGATCCACACCGAGGACTCAATAAAAAGGATCCGCTCGTTCATAGAACATCTGAATGAGAGCCGCCAGCAGATAGTTACCCAGATAAAGTCCGATTCAATGGCAGATTCTGAAAAATACTACATGATAAGGCTCATGAGCCTTATCACGGGGAGCGGAAAACGTTCCTACTGCCTGCTGAGCTACGACATCACCGGACTGATAACAAATAAGCACAAGAAACTGGTTAAAATGCCCGCATACAGCGGTGATGATATCTTCCTTATCGATCTTGGGGATGTTCTATACTTTTCCGCAGACAACATATACACAAGGTTTTATACCGAAGATAAGGAATATTACGCATTCTTTATGATCTCCGAGATAGAAGAGAAGCTCCCCTCCCAGAGTTTTTACCGTATTCACCGCAGTCATATCATAAACCTTGATGCCATCGAAAAGGTTTCAAAGAAGGGGGGCGGACTTACCGTTAAGCTCCGTTCCGTAGATGAACCCTTTTCCGTAGGCCGCTCCAGAGTTAAAACCTTCCTTGAAATAATGGGACTCAAGTAGTCCTGTTTGTTCGCAATAATATACAGCATTTCATTAATCTCTTTCGGCGGGTCACAAATTTGTGTTTGTGAATAATAGAATGCCGTTTAAAATAGGGGGATTACTCAGGAGGGTGCTATGAAAAACGATAAAAGAAGTGTGGATCCGGCTGCTCAGCAGGTATTTAATGTAATGGACAGTCAGGGGTACGATAACGCATGGAGCCGGCTTGAAAAACAAAAGCCCCAGTGTGGTTACGGTGAGCTCGGTGTCTGTTGTAAGATATGCGTCATGGGCCCGTGCCGTATTGATCCATTCGGCGGCGAGCCCTCTAGGGGTGTCTGCGGAGCGGATGCAGATACAATAGTTGCAAGAAATGTTTTGAGAATGATAGCCGTGGGGGCTTCGGCCCATTCGGATCACGGAAGAAGACCCGCCATACTCCTGCGTGAGGTGGCCGAGGGTAAGAATACAGACTACAAGATCACCGATGCGGAGAAGCTCAAAGGTGTTGCTCAGAAGATCGGTGTTTATGACAGCGGCGACAGTATCCTTGAGATGGCTGGAAAGGTTGCAGAGGTTGCCCTTGACTGCTTCAGCAGACAGAAAGAGGGGTGTATACCCTTCGCCGATGCCTATCTGCCCAAAAAACGTCAGGAGAGGTTTGAAAAACTGGAGAAGATGTTCACTGACGAGATGGGTATGACCATCGGCGTTCTCCCCAGAAATATAGACAGGGAGGCGGTTGATATCCTCCAGCGAACTCACTTCGGCACAGACCACGATCCTCTTTCGCTCCTTATGCAGGGTGTTCGATGTTCACTTTCCGACGGATGGGGGGGCTCGCTCATAGCTACGGAGCTTCAGGATATACTGTTCGGCACGCCCACGGTAAAATCGGTTCAGGCCAACCTTGGCGTTATCGATGAGGATTATGTCAATATAGTTGTCTCCGGCCACGAACCCATACTTTCGGCAAAGATCGTTGAGATCGCCATGTCCAAGGCTATGAAAGAGTACGCAGTTTCCAAGGGTGCCAAGGGTGTTAACGTTGTCGGAATGTGCTGTACAGGTAATGAGATACTTATGAGACAGGGTGTCTCCATAGCGGGGAATGAACTCCACCAGGAGCTTGCCGTTATGACTGGTGCCGTTGAAGCGGTTGTTGTAGATGTACAGTGTATATTCCCCTCCCTTGCTGATCTCAGCAAGTGCTTCCACACCCAGTTCATATCAACGAGTGACCAGGCAAAATTCCCCGGAGCAAAACACATACAGTTTGTTGAAGAGAATGCGGACAGGATCGCCGAGGATGTTATCCGTTCGGCGGTGGATGTCTTCCCCCAGAGGAATAAACAGAAGGTACATATTCCCAAAACCAAATCAAATGCCATAGTCGGTTTCAGCGTAGAGGAGATTCTTAAGGCATTGGGCGGCACACCCCAGCCCCTTATAGATGCCATTGCAGGGGGAAGCATAAAAGGAGTTGTAGGCGTTGTGGGATGTAACAACGTTAAGATAACACAGGACTCCTATCATCTCTCCCTCACCAGTGAACTTCTAAAGAGGGATATACTTGTCATCGGAACAGGATGCTGGGCCATTGCCGCAGCCAAGGCCGGGTTTATGAATATGGATATACTAAGCGAGACATCCCCCAATCTGCGAGGTGTTTGTGAGTCCCTAGGCATACCCCCTGTTCTTCATATGGGCTCATGTGTGGACTGCTCCAGAATGCTTGTCCTTGCCGGGGCCCTTGCCGACACCCTCGGGGTTGACGTGGATCAGCTCCCCCTTGTGGGCTCTGCACCCGAATGGACGACGGAGAAGGCGGTATCCATCGGAACCTATTTCGTCGCAAGCGGCATACCCGTTCATCTCTGGCCTGCTCCTCCGGTTCTCGGAAGTGCAACGGTTACAAAGATGCTCACCGACGATATTAACGGACTTCTCGGCGCGGCCTTCTTTGTTGAGGGTGATCCTGTGGCAGCGGCGGATAAGATGGAAGAGATGATAATCGAAAAACGCAAAGCTCTTGGGCTTTCATAAGGGGGAAAGAATGGATAATGAGAGCTTACGGGTTGTTATAACAGGAAAAGGGGGTGCGGGGAAGACCACGGTAACATCCTCCCTCGCTCACCTCATGAGTGAAACTGGGAAGAAGGTTCTTGTGGTGGACGAAGACCCGCAGATGAACCTCCCCTATACCCTGGGCATGTCCCAGGAAGCAGGGGCTCAGATAGTTCCGCTGAACAAGAATTTCGACTACATAGAGGAGAAAACGGGGGCCAGACCCAAGGGGAACTGGGGGGCTTACTTCCGTATGAATCCTCCTGTGGAGGACGTTATCGACAGGTTCGGCATTAAGATGAAGGATAACCTGACACTCCTGGTTATGGGTACCGTGCAGAAAGCCGCTGCAGGGTGTCTCTGTCCCGAAAATGCCCTTCTTGATGCCGTTGTGAGCTATGTGGGTGTCCGTACAAACGAGGTGATACTCATGGACACACAAGCCGGTGTTGAACATTTCGGCAGGGCTCTGTCCGAAGGTTTTGAGCATTGTCTGGTTATCACCGACGATACATACAGCTCTATGAGCGTTGCGGTACTTACCTTGAAGCTTGCCCGTGAGATAGGGATTAAGAATGTACATCTTGTTTTCAACCGTACTTCCCCGAATTCTGCAAAAACCGCAAGGCTTGAGGAGATGCTGGGGGGGAACATTGAGGACAGCTTCGACAGCGTTTTCTATATCCCCTACGACGAGATAATCCGAGAAACCGAGCCGGATATATCCGGAGTTATTAAGGATCCGGAGCAGAGCTTTACCAAATCGCTCAAATCCATAGCCGAAACCCTTGGGGAGCTTACAGGGGCAGAGGCGGGGAGACAGCAATGAAAAAGATATTCGTAACTTATGAGAAATGTGTGGGATGCAAGCACTGCGAGCTGAACTGCGCAGTTGAGCATCACCCGAGCAAGGATCTCTTCTCCATGGTTGGTGATAAAAAGACACAGGTTAACGTTAATGTCGTTAAAGTAGGGGAGTACACCTTCCCGGTATCCTGCCGACACTGCGAGCCTGCATACTGTATGGATGCCTGCCCCTCTGGCGCTATCTCGAGGGATAAGGAGACCAATGCGGTTACGATAGATGCATATATGTGCAAGGCATGCGCCATGTGTGCCATGGTGTGCCCCTTTGATGCCATCTCCTTCAAGGAAACCCATGAATCGAAATTCGGGCGTGATGTTGCATACAAATGCGATCTATGCGTAAGCAGACTGGAAGAGGATGAGAAGCCCGCCTGTGTCACAGCATGCAAAACAGGAGCCCTTGAGTTCAGAGATATGGAAGAACTCCGCATAGACAAGGCTAAGAAAGACCTTCGAAACTACATCCTCGGAGAGGAAGCCATACCGGAAAACATCAAGCTTTACAGAGAGGTGAGCAAGCAGAGAGACAACTCGGTGGGGGAATAGTATGCGTATCGTCACAGTAGGCACAGGCATGGCTGCCACAGAGTTCGTCTCCACATTGCGGGAGGAGGGCTCAAGGGACGAAGTTCTTATGATAACTCCGGAAAGATTCGCCCCGTACTCTCCTTGCAGTATGCCTTTCTTCCTTGCGGGGGAGCCCTTGGAGACAGTTTACTGGAAGGGGGAAGACTTCTTCGAAAACCATGGAACAGAGGCGTTGCTGGGTGAATCAGTAACCGAGATAGATACCACTAAACAGACCCTCCTCACCAGCGGGGGGAGGAGCATAGGTTATGATAAGCTTTTCTTCTCCACAGGCTCCAAAAGCTGGTATCCCAAGCCGGATATGCTTGAATATGTGGGAGTGTTCGGGTTTAAAAGCCTTACGGATCTCACTGAGATCGACAGTTATATCAGGGAGCAGGGGTGCAAAAGAGCGGTTGTCTTCGGCGGAGGGTTCATAGGCGTGGACGCTGCGCTCTCCCTTTGGCACAGGGGACTTGACGTCACCATAGTACACAGGAACAACAGGCTCCTCTCTCAGATGACGGATGAGGAGGGGGGAAAGTTTGCCACAGCGAAGATAGAGGAGAAGACGGGGATATCCGTTAAGCTAAAGAATGTTGTGGAAGAGGTTAAGGATAACGCAGGCCAGGTTAAAAGCGTTGTGCTGACCGACGGAACGGAGATAGATACCGATCTTCTTATAATCACAGTCGGCGTGTCTCCAAATTCCGAAGCCCTTACGGGTGACGACGGGGGCGTTAGCGTTGATGAATGCCTCAGATACTCCTCGAATGTTTACTGTGCCGGTGATGTGGCTCTCACATCGCATATGGTTACGGGAGAGCAAAAGATATACGCCACATACCCCAACGCCCGTAGCCAGGCCAGAAATGCGGCCTTGAGTATTATGTACGGTGACGAGGCATTTGAGGGATCTGTAAATACCAACGTTCTTAAAAAGCATATAGATTTTCCAATTATTGCTGCGGGGCTTTTCGAGGGTGAAAACTGTACATATTCCGATGCGGAGGTTTTCCGCCGGCTGTATCTTAAGGATGGAAAAATACACGGATATCAGATTGTTGGGGATACACTACTCTCGGGTTATGTCTATAACCTGTATATCTCCCAAACAGAGCTCAACGATGATTTTCTCGATGCCTTTATGAGGAATGATAATAAGTATTACTATAAGATGATAACAGGTGTTATCCACTAGCGGACTACTGCATGACTTGGTATCAGCTAGTTAAATAGGGAGTTGTCTATCGAGATATAGCCTTTATCAATTCGCAGAGTTAATGGTTGCCTTTACATAGGCAAAAATGATGAACTGTTGATAAAAACCCCGGAGTGCACTATGATCGGGTAGTATAAATTAATGGTGGCTCTGATGATTAACGATATCAATATCCATAAGTTTGTGTTCATGTCTCTGAGCGAGCTCGATCTTCCTATCTTCATTGTTGATGATGCCGGAGGGATAGTTTACGCAAATAATGCTGCAACAGAATATACAGGGTACAGCAATGGCGAGCTACTCTCTATGGGGGTCTGCGACATCGACCTTTACCATTCTTCATCTGAGCGGTTTTCCAAACATTGGAAATACATGCTCTCCGACGATTTCAAAAAGGTTAAATCATTTGAAACGGTTCACAGGACAGCGTCAGGTGAGGCGGTTCCGGTAGAGGTTATCCCCTCCTTCTTTGAATATCAAGGGCGCCTATTCAGCACCACCATCGTCCGTAATATTAAACTCCAAAAGGAATACAAAGATGAGATAGAGCTGTTTAAGGCAGTTATGAATGAATCCCATGATATGGTTTTCATCGTAAGGATGTCCGATTCATTTCTGGAATATGCTAATAAAACGGCCATAAATAAATCAGGTTATACCCTTGATGAAATGAGAGAAATTGGCATAGATTCCTTCCGTATTTCTGATAACAATGACTATGATGAGCACTCCAGACAGCTGGCCGAAAAAGGTTCCATGGTGGATTATGCAAAGCTGAAACGCAAAGACGGAACCATGTTCCCCATTGAGGCAAGGCTCAGGGTTGTGGATTATAAGGAGGAAAGCTACAACATTGCGATTATATCAGATATCTCTGAAAAGGTAGAGAGGAACAACGAACTCAACGATATTAACGAAAAGCTGGACAAGCTTGTTAAGAAGAGGACCTTAGAGCTAACAGACAGTCTGTCCATCCTCGAAAGCTATATGCAGGCCATCGACCACAGTAGCATAGTCAGCAGGACTGATCATAACGGACGTATTACTTATGTTAACGATATTTTCTGCGAGGTCTCTGGTTATTCAAAAAATGAGGCCGTTGGGAACAAGCATAACATCAACAGGCATCCGGATAACACCGATGCATTTTACAACGGGCTTTGGAGCACAATAAATTCAAAGAAACCATGGAAAGGGGTTATGAAGAACCTTGCCAAGGATGGTTCTGACTATTATATGAACCTTGTGATCCTCCCTATTCAGAATAGCAGGGGGGAGATACTTGAATTTATCGGAGTCGGAAGTGATATAACCGAGCTTGTAAACCAGAAAGAGAAGTATAAGAATCTTTTATTCTATGATTCTCTGTCCGGACTCGGCAACAGAAATAAGCTCCTGTCAGATATCGGTTCCAGCGGATATATCGCCCTCGGGTTCATTGATATAAACAGCTTTAATACAATAAATGATTTCTACGGCATTGAGTTCGGAGATGTACTGCTTTATGAGTTCGCCTGCTTTTTAAAGGGATATTTCCCGGAAGAGTACGAGCTATACAGGCTTCACGGCGATCAGTTTGCAGTGCTGACGGATAAGCTTAACAAGGCTGAGCTTGTGGATAAGCTTAAGTCTGCGATAAAATATTTTTCGGAGAATACTTTCAGGGTTGAGGATAAGAATCTTACGATATCATTGACCTCTGCGGTTTCTTCGGAGGCTAATCGTCTTGCTTACTCCACCTGTGATCTGGCTGTGAGGTATGCGAAGAAGCACGGTCAAGACCTTGTTGAGTATTCAGAAGAGCTTGGAATCGAGAAGGGGTTGTCAGAGAATATAGAGAATGCGGCGCTTCTGCAGAGATCCTTTGCGGATAACAGGGTTTTGCTTCATTATCAGCCCATATACAACTCTGAAAATGACATAATCAACAAGTATGAATGTCTCGTCAGGATTAAAACCGAGGAGGGGGGAATCCTTTCCCCGTTCAGCTTCCTTGAGGCTGCTAAGGTATCCAGGCTCTACAGCAGGCTCTCCCAGATTATAATCAAGAAAGCTTTTCAGACCGCTGCGAAGCATCCCGAGTTGACTTTCAGCGTGAATATAGGTGTTGATGATATCGTTGACAAAACAACGAGGAAACTGATTTTTAAAGAGCTTAACTCCATGGGAGGACACAATATTATCTTTGAGATTGTGGAGTCGGAGGAAATCAGGAGTGATGAGAATGTTATGAGTTTCCTCTCCAAGGTCAAGGAGATGGGGGCAAGGATTGCCATAGACGACTTCGGAACAGGATACTCAAACTTCGGGTATCTTGTTAATATAAATGCGGATTATATTAAGATTGACGGTTCGCTCATATCAAAAATTAATGAGAGTAAAAGCACATACAACATTGTTAAGCTTATTATTGAGTTTGCAAAACTGCATGATATGAAAACAATAGCAGAGTTTGTGTCCGATGAGCACATCTACCGGAGCTTGAAGGAGCTGGGCATCGATTTCATGCAGGGGTACTACATAGGCAAGCCGGGCGAGTTATTTGAGATTAGTTGATTTTTTTTAGAGACCTGCATCCTGCCTTCGCAGTTTGTCATGAAAACCAGGCATATTTTTACCTGATATAGATACTTTCGATGTATTGCTTAAGGTTGCTGATTTTTAATGTGTCTGGCGTTAGTTCAGGTGGATGGCCGCTATTTGAGTATACGATCAGAGGTCTTTTTGCATCCTCAGGATGCTTCGAACCGTGTATTTTTCCATGTCCGGCATGATCCGATGTGATAACCAGAAGATAGGAGCTGCCTTTTGAGAGTTTATTGAAAAACATAGCCAGCATTTCATCAATGAAGTTGAATTCGTCAAGATAATCATCGGAAAGCCACCCGCTTTCCGGACCTGCGAAGTCAAGCCCGCTGATATGAAGGAATATGAATTGTTTTTTATTAATATCCAAGGTCTTGACTGCTTTTTCTATGGCATTGAATTTAGAGTATATTTCAGTATCAGTATGTTCGTTGGCTAAATATCCAAGCTTTGGTTTGCTGTAAATTAATGCTGTCTCATAGCCGGCCTGTTTGGCTGTGGAGAGCATTGTGGGCTCTGAGACCCTGTCCTCGCCCTTTTTCCATGTATTATCAGTTTTACCGTTTTCTTCAGGAGACAGGCCGCTCAGCATTGCTGTGTGTGCGATAAGTGTTTTCGGAGGCTGTGTACTGGATGCTTCGCTTGAGTATCTCCCCTCTTTAATAAAGCCATAAATATTGGGGGAATTTTCCTCACTTACTGCAGCAGGGTGGAGTGCATCGATGGATATAACCGCTACGGTATTAACCGGATGGGGTTCTGCAAATAAGAGCTGTGCGATTAAAAATAATAGTAAGTGTATCCCAGTCTTCATATGTTCTCTCCGAGTTCATAATACTATATAGAAATCGAAAAAGTACATAGGATTAGCAGCTCCACCCTGGAGGGCTGTGACATTATACCTCTGGGATAAAAAAACCCGCCAGTTCAGGCGGGAAAAATGGAGGTTTTTTTATTTAGCTGCAGCATAATGTTGTCAGCTCATTTTGGGTAAACATCCCCAGGCTCTCTCCCACGCATTTATAAATATCTGTGGAAGCATTTGAGATGATCAATGGCGATAAACCTTTTACAAAAGGTAGAAAGAAGCTTTCCATGAATCTGTTGAGGATATCCATGGTTTTTTGGGACGGGTTGTTATGGTAATCTGCCAGCAATGTATGGAGAAATTCCAATTCAACAGCAATATGGTCGCTTGTGTCGCTAATATCTTTGGACACTGTAAGGCCATACTCTTTGTATAATTCCTCAACTTCTTTAGTTGAATCGGAATTCAGTTTTCTTTTCTTATCAATGTATACTGAGCCGTAAGGCGGGGCATTCAGCTTATATGGTCCGACAAACAGAGCGGCATAATCAATCATTATCTCTGTTTCTTTATTTTTCTTAAGGGCATTCTTCACTCTTTCCGCATAGGGGCGGTATTCCTCTCCCAGGCTCTCAAGCAGTTCTGCAAAATAGCCGAGTATCTCCGGCTCATTGAGAAAGGTATCCTCAGGGTTGTAAAACATAAGAGCAAAGGCTCTGCACAGTTCTGATTTCAATCCAGAGTTGTCTATAGTCATTTATTCACCGTTAAAAGGATTAAGGAGGGATGCCCAGGCACCCCTCCATTGGATCATAGCTACTTAACTTTGTAGGACCTTATATAGTAAACATTAGGCTCAGTGCCCGCTTCAACCTGCAGTCTTTCGTAGCTGTAGGTGTTCAGCAACCTGGATGCCTTGCTGTTAGGGTCATCAAGGTCCCCTACAACTCTTGCATGTGAAGGGCAGGCATCAACACAGTATGGATCCTCACAGTTCTTGATCCTGTGTTCGCAAAGTATGCACTTTTCAACAATCCCCTTCCTTCTGACATCGTCGTAGTCCGGATGTGCGTATTTTGTCTTGAAAGGGGGTACAGCGCCAGCTCCCTTTGAGACCTCTGCGCCGGAGGATGTCATGCCGTCGAGGAGTACAGAGCTGCTTCTGTATGCCGGATGTGTGGGTTCATCATCGAAATTGAAGCTGATTACGCTGTATTCCGCATCGCTTCCCTCGAGATCTTCCGCACTGTATGGACAGGCCATCTGGCACTGCCGGCACCCGATACATCTCTCATCATTATGCATGGTTATTCCGTCTTTTGTTTTAAACATTGCCTTGGGTGTTACAGGGCATGCATCAACGCATGCAGCATTTGAGCAATGATTGCAAAGGACAGGATAGGCTGTAAAGTTTAAATCGGGGAACTTGCCTTCCATCTTGAAGATAAAGTCCGCCCAGTTATAAGATTGACCGTTTTTTCTGTCCTGTGTATTGTTTTCTGTTTTACATGCGATTCCGCATGCTCCGCATCCTACACATTTATGCAGATCTATTACCATTCCCATTTTGGACATAATTCAACTCCTTATGCTTTTTCAATTTTTACGCCGCAGAAACCGCCGTTTCTTGCTGTACTACCAGAGAGGCGGTCATAGTCTGCAGGCATCAGTTCGTTATTGTTAAAGCCTTTAGGTTTAGCGTTATGGTAATCTTCTGCAGCAATTCTTCCATAAGCCCAGTGACCTTGGCCGTAGCATTTGGTGATTGTGCCGGGGCGTACGCCTTCCCAAAGCTTTGCCTTGATAACAAAGCTTGCGTTGACAGATGTTATTCTAACCATGTCTCCGTTGGATATGCCGTACTTGGACGCATCCTCAGGATTAATCTTCAACACATCGTCCCAGCTTTCGTCACCGAGGTCCACTTTCTTGAATTCCTGATACCATGTACAGTTTGCACTGCGTCCTTCCTTATTCAGGCGTGATCTGTGGTCGATGAAGGTTAGGGGGTACTCCTCTGTTGAGCCGTAACGGAAAGGTTTCTCATAGTGAGGTATGAAAGCATGCTCTCCACGTGCTTCGTAATTGCATTCTTCAAGGACGTTATCTACATCTGTGTGATGCTTCTTTGCATGCTTTGAAAGAGCTTCCTTGAGGGTTTCGCTGTAGAACTCAAACTTCTTTGTCTTTGTCTTAAACTTGCCCCAGCTTTTTTTGAAGGGATAGGGTGCATCATTCCAGACTCCAACAGCTTTAAAGTCCTCCCAACCGTTAATCTTATCTCCGGGGAAGCTCTCTTTGCCGTCCCATGTGGGTGCTGTGTAATACTTTACAACGTATAAAGCAAACTCCTTGGCATTCTGCGGGGTCGCACCGGTTTCGGGATCCTTGAAGCTGTCTTTGAAGTACCTGAGCATATTGTCGAATCCCTTCTCTGCAAGCTTCTCGGCTATAAGGAAAGGTATCTCTGTTTCATCGGTACGAACATCCCACATGGGATCTACAACAGGCTGAAGGAGAGAAACCTGTGAGTGCCTGTTCCCTTTGCTCTTGAGGAATGCCCACTTTTCAAATGTTGTAATCGCTGAAGGGAGAACTATATCTGAAAACTGAGTCATTTCGGAGGCGTGGGTTGTTATGTGCACATAGAAATCGAGCTTGCTGAGGGCCTCTTCCCATCTTTGTGCTCCGGTTCCGGAAAATGTGAAGTTGTTCATGTATCCGATACCCATCTTGATATCGTAAGGGTCCTTTTCAAGCATGGCAGTGGCAACATTGTTGGTTACAACTCCGCCGCCGGATTTTCCTTTTTTAAGAGCAGGGAAGTCAAGGTAACCTCGCTGGTCTATTTTCTGGTATTTCTTTTTGGCGATACTGTCTTTATATGCATCCAGGCTGGGCATCTTGTTGACATGGGTTTTCCCCTTCATAAGGGTTCCCCCCTGATTGTCTATTGAGCCGAGAAGTCCGCAGAGTGCCTCAATCGCCATTGCCGAGTAAGTACCGCGCACGTGCATTGCCGCACCCGGACCCATCCACACACAGACAGAAGGGGCTGCTACTGCCATCTCTCTGGCTGTTTTATAGATCTGCTCTGCCGGGATTTTGGTTTCTTTCTCTGCCCATTCGGGTGTTTTATCCTTAAGCTCCAGATTCCACCATTTAGCAATACCGCTCGTATACTTCTCCTCAAATAATGACTCATCAACAGTTTCGCCAGCTTTGAAATGGTTTACACTGTCTTTGAAATCGCCGACAAAGGGCTTGTACCACAGCTCTTCTGTTAGAAGCACATGGGCTATGGCCACAGCAAGGGCTCCGTCTGTTCCGGGTAGTACGGGGAGCCAGTTGTGGGCCTTTGCAGCGGATGCGTTCAGTTTTGGATCCACAACGGTGATTGTCGCCTTGTCCATAACCTCGCCGAATACTTTTATTGAGTAGGGAACCTGCCTGTTCGAAACAAGCGGATCCAGCCCCCATATCAGCAGATATTTCGTATTATCAAGGTCATAGTCTCGATAGTCCCAGTATCCGTGGGTGAAGAATGCACCGGACTTTTCTGCTTCTGCACAGATGGCGCTGTGAGAAATATTGTTAGGAGAGCCGTAGATCTTTGTCATTGCATCATAGATGATATCTCTAGCGTAGGTGTAGCGTCCCCTGTTGAGCATATATTTATGAGCTTCGCCGTTCTTTCTCAGCTCGATCATTTTATCTGCGATGGTGTCCAGAGCTTCGTCCCAGCTTATGGGCACAAACTTGGGATCCACACCCCTTCCTTTTTCGGGGTTTGTCCTTTTCATGGGCACTTTTACTCTATCGGGGTCATAAAGCTGCTGCAGTCCCATATGCGCTCTGGGGCAGCAAGTGCCTTCGTTTGCTTTGCTGTTGGGGTTTCCTCGAACCTTTACAGCTCTGCCGTCCTGCACAAAAACCTGTATAGGGTCCCAAGTGGTACACCCCTGGCATGTTGTTGATATCCACTCACCTTCGGCTTCGCCCATCTTCTGAGGCATGGCTGAAGCAGGTTCTAAAGCATTATTTTTTGGTACACAGCCAAAAGCGGCTGCAGTACCTATAACTGCTGTCGCTTTAAGAAAATCTCTTCTTTTGATTTTCATTTAAAGACCTCCTGAATTTACTGATAGTTACATATGCAATGGAGGTGCCAATTGTTAGGGAGTGGTAAGTGGCTTATAACGAAGGGTATGTGTTGATGAGAGTATATGTTGCTGTAAAGATGTTTTACGTTTAGGTATAGAATCTTTACATCAGGTCGTATTTCTTAATCTTTGCATTCAGGGTGACCCTTGAGATATTCAACCATTCCGCAGCTTCACTGAGTTTTCCGTTAAACCTGCTCAGAGCGCCTTGCACAAGTACCTTCTCGCATTCTGCGAGTGAGCTATTGTATATATCGTTTTTGTATTTATTTGTGAAATAATCATAAAGGCGGAGTTGTCCATGGGGTTCTGAGCTTATGGCACCGAAACTTATGTTATCCAGGCAGAGCTTCTCACTGTTTGCCAGTGCAACAGCCTCCCTTATCCTGTTCTCCAGCTCACGCACATTGCCGCGCCATTCCTGATTCTTGAGTATCTCAATCAGTTCTTTGCTAATACAGCGTATCTTTCTGCTGTTTTTCTGGTTATATTTCCCTAGCAGGTACAGTACGATCTCTGGTATATCATTTTTCCTAGCCCTTAGAGGGGGTATGTCTATCCCGATAACGCTCAGCCGATAGAAAAGGTCTTCTCTGAAATCGCCTGAGTCCACAAGCTGGGTAAGGTTCCTGTTAGAAGCTGCGATGATCCTTACATCAACGGAGCATGCCATAGATTCGCCAATCTTCTGAATCGAGCCATTCTGTAGAACTCTAAGCAGTTTCGCTTGCAGCTCATAGGGGAGCTCGCTTATCTCGTCCAGAAAGATTGTTCCGCGGTTTGCTGATTCGAAAAGCCCTACTTTATGAGATGATGCACCGCTGAACGCACCCTTGGTGTAGCCGAAGAGCTCACTTTCCAGAAGTTCAGAGGGTATAGCCGCACAGTTTACCGGTATAAAAGGTTCCGGGGCTCTTTTGCTGTGTCTGTGAAGCATTCCGGCTATCAGATCCTTCCCGGTTCCGCTCTCTCCTGTTATCAAAACAGGGGCATCGGACTGAGAGGCCGAGGCGGTAAGCTTCAATACATCCCTCATCGGTTTGGATGTGCCCGCAATCTCGATGCTTCTGTCATACTCAGGAACCCTGATAAAATCATCACCACATGAAGTTCCGTTTTCAAGATAGTAATCGTTAATGCTTTCAATAAAAACTTCAGGCTCAATGGGTTTTACCAGATATTCCACAGCTCCGGTTTTAACGGCCTCAACTACCGTGTTGCTGTTGCCGTATGCAGTCATGAAAATAACCGGTATGGCGGGATAGTCCTTATTCAGTCTCTCCAGGACATCAATACCGTTTTCTTCGCCAAGTTTAAAGTCCAGGAAAATAAGACCTATATGACTGTTATTTCTAAGTATTGTAAATGCTTCTGAGGCGTTATTTGCGATGGAAAGGCTGTAGTCCCTGTTAAATGCCTTTTTCAGGCTGTATGTAAGAGAAGTGTCATCGTCTATTACAAGGATGTTACGCATTATTTGCACCTTTAAGTATTATAGTGAATTTTGCTCCTTCTGTGTAGCTTGTATCTATTGATATAGTACCGTTTAATGCGAAGAGGATTTTTTCACACATACTCATGCCTAAGCCTGTACCGCTTTTTTTAGTTGTGAAGAATGGCAGAAAAACCTTATCGGCAATATTTTTTTGGATGCCGACACCGTTGTCAATGTAAGATATTATTGTGCTGTTAGGTGCTTGCTCAAAATGTATCTTAACAGAAGTTGCATCAGCCTCTTTCGAGTTATATATCAAATTCTCTAATACGCTGAAAAGCTTAAGTTCGTCTGTTTTGAATTCAAAGTCATTGCCATAGTAGAGTATACTAATCTCATTAAGAACCCTGTGGAAGTGCTCGATGAGCATACGTTTAATTCGTTTGGTGTTTGTTTCAGTAATATCCACATCCACAGTCTTTGCTATCCGCAGGAACTCATTCACAGTCATAGATATTCTGTCCACTTCCCTTTCGATGACGACAAGGTCATCATCTGTTATGGACTCTCCCGTTCGAAAGCTGTGGGTCATAATCTTGAGTGACATTGCAGGGTTGCGAAGTTCGTGTGCCAGCCCTGCAGATAGTGAGCCTATGGCAGCCAGTTTTTCGTCCTGAGCGATTTTTTTCTCCGACTCAATGTTCTGCTTCATTTTTTTATCAAGCTCCACAGAAAGGGCCGTAATGATGTTGGCGAGGGTTTTAATCTCCGATGAGGTGTGCTCTGGGATATTGAAGTAAATCGGGACACTGCTGCTTTCGGATTCGATTAGTGAGGCAGATATTATATTTATAGGTTTGGTGAAAAAGAAAATAAGGACAATTGCCGCCACAAGAAATACGACAATAATCAGCATTATTACACCTGTAGTTACAATATTATGGCTCAGGATCTGGTGTTGAATATAATCAAGATCAACATGATAAACTGCATAGCCGATGGTCTTTCCGTTATCCAGCGTTATGTCCATTGTTTTATAGCTACTACTGTCGTTCTGGATTGCTGGAATATCCTTTGTGACCATTGCATCAGTAATATAACGCTTCTTACTGTTTAGTATGAATACATTTTGGACCAGAGATACGTTATGTGCGATACTTTCAGTTATCGTAAACAATGTGTATATGTCGTCGTATAGGATGGAGTCTCGCAAACTGTTCATTGAGCTGAAGTGAATATTCCGTATTGTCTCGTTTGAGAGCTTGCTGTATTCAAACTTATCAAAGAGATATTGAGCTGAGATATTGCTAAGGCCTGCAACGATAACAAAGGCGGTAAAGAGAAGCAAAAACCTGTTTTTAAAAGAATCAGGTATGCTATTTCTTATGATTTTCAACATACTTTTTTATCTCATGGACAATATCGTAATCACTCTCTTCTGCGGGTACAAACCTGTCTATCATGAGCTCGGATAAGATACTGCTCCCTTCCGGGTCTTTGTGCATATTGAGCAAAACCGCTTTAAGCTGTTCGGTTTTTATATTGTCCATCTTGTTGGATGCGACTATAGGTGGCATTCCAAAGTCCGGCGAGCGGTGGATCACCTCCAGATTCGAGACATTCTCAGGGTTATTGGCTTTAATACTTTCAAACACCAGCTCGTCCACTGCCCCTGCATCAACGACTCCTTTATTCACAAGGTATACCGATTTATCGTGGGTGCCTGTGAAGTATACCTTTTTGAAAAATGAGTTAATATCTCCGAACTTTCTGTTGAACAGATAAGAGGGGTACAGGTACCCCGTGTTGGAAAGTCTGTCCGTCATGACAAAAACCTTCTCCTGCATATCACTAAGAGAATCGATACCCGATTCACTGTTTGCTATAACGACAGAGTTATAGGTTTTTACACCGTTGATAACCGGCACAGCAACAAGCCTATATTCCGATTCATCGAGATAAAGCATCGCCCCTGTACAGATACTTGCAAAATCCACCTGGCTGTTTTTAATCAGCTGGTTCATTTCGCTGTAGTTTTCCTTATGGATAATATGTGATTCAGTATCCATTTTTTGTGCAATATAATTGTTCAGCTCTTCATAGTGGATGAAGGTGCTGGAGGCGGAGAGCATAGAGGAGATGCCGTATTTTAGAGTTGTTTCTGCGTTAACTCCGAATGTGCTGAGTATGAGCAGGAAAAGCACTGCTATATTTTTCATAGTTGCCTCTTGATACTGCAAGTAGTTTATTAACTTATTAAATGTCAAGTGTAGCTGGTTCTCTATTTTGTTAAATGTAAAATTAAAGATACTTATATCACATATATACTCTCTGGATGTGCTTTTTCAAGAGAATCATGCGGCCTTTCAGTGAACAACCATCTGGCGAAGAGCCAGTTTTGAGTATTAGATCCAGGGCTGATGTCGGTGCAATGCATTACCTGATAGGCGTTTCAGAAAACTATTCTGCCATAAATCTTGTGAATCCCTCCCAAGCAGGCTAGGCTCAGCCTGTATAATATGTGGAACCCGCTTAAGCTTATCAGCTGTGTTAATACTCCTGTATTATGAGTTGTCTATTATCAAGCCAGACTTTTTACAAACTGCAGGGGCCCCTATTTTAATATGCATGCTCTTCGGTTGCCGTGCATCTATAAGGAATTTCATTATGAAGGAAAAACATATATAAATGCTGAAAAGGCATCTCATTAACAATAAAAATTTCCACCAGTCTTAGTGTTTTCGAAGTACATATCTGCCTGTGGTATCTTTTGAAACTCAAATGTACATATGAATGACTAATACAATATCAGTATTCAGAAATGTTGCTTGTTGTTGTATAAATAAAAGTAATAGAAGATTAAAGGAGATACCGGTATGAAGAAGTCGGCTATTTTTCGATCCTTAATTCTTATTATTTTTACAGCATTAGCGCTTTCTATCACAGCTTGCGGTGGGGGCAGTGGTTCGGATCATAGTGAACCTGTTAACCCGGATCCTGAGCCGGTGACCTATTACAGTATTTACGCCGACGTTAACGGCCTGTTGGGCGAAATCGAGATCTCCAACGGTAAATCCTCCAGAGTTGTTTCAGGGGCAGGTGAAAAGCTTCTCGGTGATACATTTCAGGACAAGGATGTTTACGGCATAACCGTAACCTCCCAGCCAGAGGGCGGTTTCTGCTCTGTGGAAAACGGGGCAGGCACTATTGAAGGGGCAGATGTTAGGGATGTTGTAATCAACTGCTTCTATACCGCAGAGGATGTTGAGGATATTGAACTGGACTCCAACGACAGCATCATTTCAGTCTCCGATAACTCCATTGTAATAAAGGGTGATTCTGAACTCGCTGCTAATATCACAGAGGGTACAATCCTATGCTCTCAGGCCTCTGAAGCTAAGCCCTTTGGCTCTCTACTCAGTATAACAGGCAAGGAGTATCAAGAAGGAAACTATGTTCTTTCAACGGAGCCTGCCGAACTAACAGATATGTATAATAACGCCGGCATGATGACCACTCAATCGATGAGCAATGCCGAAGTTGTAGATACTCAGTCATTCCAAGGCGGAAGTATCAGTGTACATAGGGTAAGAAGTGCTGGCGACTACTGCTCCGGTGTGCCGACTGATTTCTATGCCGCAATAAATGATGTTCAGCTGAGTGACGGTATAACTATAAACGGCTGTTACGGTTTCAGCTATGACCTTGAACTTGACTTCGATATTGAGGACTCAAGGATAACAAGCTTCGACTACTCCCAGACAGGGAAGGCTATAAGCGCTGTAGACATTCATGTAGACGGGGCATATTCCAATATAAACGAGGCCTATGATATTGGAGAGGTTAAGTTTAAGGGTGTACTTAAAACAGATATAAACATCCCGTACTCTTTCATAGTCGGCTTCACAGCCTCTGTTAAAGGAACCGCATCCGGAGAGGTATATGCCGGTGTCGGTTCATCTGTGGAAGGAGCAGCCAGTGTCCAAGCTGATCAGTCCGGTATAGAACACTCCAGGGACTTCAGCCACAGCTTTGAGCGTATGGGTCCTGAGCTGACGGGGGATACCGCCATCGATATCGGTGTTATGGGAAATACCTCCCTGAAGCTTTTTGACGTAAACGGTATATCTTTAAATACTTCTATGGATTCTTCCATAGTAGCTGATACAGCAGAAACGCCGTGGTGGAGTATGTACGGAAGTATAGATTCCACAACCCTTCTCGGCGACACTTCTGGAGTTATAAGCGGGTTTGGTCTATTCATTAATGAAGGGGCAGAGTTGAACTCTGAGAATTTTCAGATTGCGGATGAGCTCCTTGCCCAGTCGGATGGAGGAATCGATACAAACGACACCCCCGAGGCTCGTTTCAGCTATTCACCGTTATCCCCCCAGACAGATACTTCGATTGTCTTTACAAATGAATCTAGCGATCCTGATGGTGATTCTCTGATGTATCTATGGGATTTTGGTGACAACTACACATCAACGGAAGCGAACCCTGTTCATTCATTCTCTGATTCCGGAACATATACTGTAACGCTTACAGCTGAGGACCCAGACGGGCTTTCAGACACAGAGAGCGCAGTAATAACCGTTACAGCTCCTGTCTATAATACGCCTCCAGAGGCATCGTTCAGCTACTCCCCCGAGGAACCGGAGACCGGAGAGGAGGTGTCCTTTACAAACACCTCCACCGATACCGACAATGATACGCTGACATATCTATGGGACTTAGGCGACGGCACCACGGAAACGGCAGAATCACCTTCGCATACATACATTGAGGCCGGAACATACACCGTTGTCCTTGAGGTATCCGATGGTGAAGAGACGGATACCGAGGTTGCTCAGATAACGGTTACATCTCCTGAACCTGTGATTACTGTCATATCTCCCAACGGCGGGGAAAGTATTGAGGCAGGGGAAGCACTTACCATTGAGTGGATAAGTACAGACTATGACGGACTGTTGGATATCAGCCTTGTCGGCGATAATATCACCGAAGAAATAGCCTACAGCCAGCCTTCATCGGGGAGCTATGAATGGGTAGTGCCTGAATCTATTGAGGGGGGTGATTCCTATAAGGTGAAGGTGATGACCGTTACCAGTCCAGACACATTATACGACTACAGCGATGGGTCATTCTCTATCACTGAGCCCGCTGTGAAGTATTCCGTTGAAGCAAGGTTTAACAATAGCGGTAGCGTAACTCCAGAGACAGCAGTTGTTGTCGAAGGGGAAAGGGTTGAGTTTGTTCTTGTTCCAAACGATGGTTGCTATTTTGTTCCCACTGCATCGGGAACATGCGGTGCAGGTACTTTTAGCGGAAATACCTATACTACAGATGTGATCATGCAAGACTGCTGGGTAGCCTTCAGTTTTGTGGAGGAAGAGGAAGAGCCTGTGATACCGGAGTCTGCTCCGAAACTGAAGAAAACCGGACAGACAACTTCCTACGCAGATTACGATGATGGCTGGTATCAGGCTGGTGTTGAGCCGAGCTACAGCAGAGCGAATGATATCGTTACAGACGAAGTGACCGGGCTTATGTGGCAGGATGATGCGGATGCAAGTTCAATCAACAAAGACTGGCAGGGTGCTATCGATTATTGCGATGCACTTAGCCTTGGGGGATATTCTGACTGGAGACTCCCGTCGATTGAAGAACTGGAAACTATAGTGGATTTGGGTAGAGTTTTACCTTCAGCTGATCTTGTTTTCCAAAACGTGGGCAATTCGAACTATTGGTCGTCAACTACCTATGCTTATGATGGTATTAATGCATGGATAGTGAACTTCGTCGAGGGCAAAAGTAGCTACAGCAATAAGTCGGTTACGTACCGCTTACGTTGTGTTCGTTCTGGAGAGTGAGTAGTTCAGCCCAAATTAAATAGCATTCATACTTAAAAAAAGAGGAATCGAATGTACTGCTTTGAAGAAATATACAGTGCATACATAAATTGCAGAAAGAAGAAAAGAAACAGTGTAAATGCCCTCAAATGTGAATAACTTTAAACAGAAAAAAGCACAGTTTCTGTATTCTTGCGATAAATCTGAAGGGAAAATTAGCAGAGAGGATGTTATCGCTTCATTCAGAGGACACTGCAAACAATGCAGACAGCTACAGACTAATAAATAAAATCGGAGGAATATATGAAAAAGATCCAGTTGGTTATGATCGTGATGCTTTTAATGACATCTCAAGTGATTGCTGAGCTGACAAGGAACGGTTCGAATGGAACAGTAACTGACAGCAGAAACGATCTAATGTGGCAGGATGATTCTGATGCTGCTTCATTCACAAAACAATGGCAGGAAGCTATAGACTACTGCGAAGCTTTAACTCTCGGCGGGTACAACGACTGGCGGCTGCCTAATATGAGAGAGCTTCTTTCAATTGCAGACAGGTCAACATATGACCCTGCAATTGATAATACATTTCAGAATGTTCGTTCTTTGCTCTATTGGTCGTCCACTACGGATGCCGGTAATAGTTATCTTGCATGGTCAGTGGACTTCAACCACGGCAAAAGTTACGACTACTTAAAGTTGGGTCATATCGATGTGCGTTGTGTTCGTTCCGTAGAGTGATTCGATGCGGGGCTTTATGCCTCGCGCCTTTGAATTCTTTCAATATTCTGTAAAGATGCTCCCTAGTTTAAGTTTGTTCATTTTTGAAACATTTACGCCGAAACCGAAGCTTGTTGTTAGAGCGACTGAGTCTATCCCAGCACTTTAATCCCATACGCTGTCACGTAAGAAAAGAGTCTGAGCCGCTTTTACTGAATGTTCTGCTCCACCGGAGAAGTCAGGCATTATAACTCCTTCAAGGCATGTTGTATCGGGTCTTTTTGTATTGTTAAGGAAACTGAACATAAACCTGGCACCGCAGGTGTCAAACTCTCCATCTGAATCCTCTATGAGGTTGTTCCTGTGAATCGATAAAGTCACCAAGCTCGTCCTTCGCCTCCAATCAGTTCATTAGTTATTATGTTGGTATCGAGTCCTCTGGAGTAGTATGCATAGCCTTTGCTTCTTTGGGGTCTTACTTCGAAAAGCTGGGGCAGTGCGCTGATATCTGCCTCAGAGCACCTGTTTATCCGGTAGAATACTGCGGGGTAGAGTGTTCTCAAATACCAGTCGCCGATAATTAGACCTGCATTTCTTAGAGTATCCTGTGTTATGTAAGGGACAAGCTCTTTACATATGCCACCAGTTTCTGCAGCTTCAAAGGTGTTTATAATGAGGCTCAGGGTGTCGGGAGCAAATTCCTGTACTTTTGACAGACAAATACTGTCTTCATCGCACATCTCGGCAATCATGCGGGCCAGCTTGTCGAAGTTGCCGTCGTACTCGTCGATGGGGAGCATGCCCTTATCATTTTAGATAATAGATCTGGAGAAAACCGGAGCAATGATTTAGGTTGAAGGTCACTACCAAAATGGGAACGTCCTTGTCCGTGTCTAAAGCCAACAGACTCAATTTGCGAAAATTATACTACCTTATCAGTAGCAGCCATAGTCACTGATATTCCTTTTCAGAATGTATATCGTTACGTTGCTAACGACACCGCCGGCACACATCATTAAAACCATTCCGTCCATGAAGACAATGGTGTATATATAGTATTGTAGTTTAGCATACACGACGTTTACACACTTTTATTCCAGACTCGGTAAGGAAAGGCATAAAAAATATGCTTATATTGAGTATATCTCTATACTGAATGAAGATACTGAATAGTACGATAATTCATTAAAATTGGTAAAATGACTGTGCTCTTAAAATGCATCAAAGCTGGCATCCTCAACTCCCCGGCTCCAGAGACGTTCGTATAAGCCTGAAAGTGTTTCGTATATTTCCTTGTAGTGCTCATTATCCTCAACGCCGGTTACTTTTATATTATTTTTCTGGACTTCTTCATAACTCGCTGTGATACACCAGTTCTTGAACACACCGAGGTCCTGTACATGAGTATCTTCATCATCCACATTACAGTTTTCGATAAATACGTTACGTTCGTATTCAAACGCCTCTTTTTCGATGGTTTCAGGTTTTTCTTCTAATACCAGCTTTGCAAACTGCTCTTTTCTCGTAAGGTTTCTATGGCTTTTACGCCGGTATTTCTTTCTTTTGATTTCAGTGTCGGGGTTTACAAGCTCAGGGTAAAAAGTTCTTACGATCTCTGCTAATGTCATATATGCCTCCATATTTTTTATATTATCATGTTTCTGCGACAGGTGTTGTCGCAGCGGCAATATTGTTATAATTATGTATGCAGGGTTTGGTTTATTGTAAGTTGATCGGGATTGTTTACGGTTCTTTAAAAAAACTATTTGCGGGTTGATGATTGTATCTGTTAAAGACATTCGGTTGCCAGATGTGAAGTTTTTTTTATACCGTCAAGGGAGCGTGGATTTGAGTGGATCGTGGTGGATGTCTTCGGACAGCTCATCTTCTGGAACGTGCAATTAAAAAGGGCTTCGCAGATTTCTCTGGAAGCCCCTGGCCTGTTATTGTATGGCGGTGCAGACAATAAAACCTGGCGTGTAAGTATTTGTTATTTATGATGTTGGTTTTGATATAAGAACAGATATACCGTAAAATATACCGTCAAAAGGCTTCCGCTAGGGTAACCTATATCTAATTAATAATATCATATTACATAATAAAAACAAAGTGTTAGGGTGGTCAGCGCAAGAATTGATCGGTATGGTCGTTATCGTGAATGATCAGGGCGGTACAACTGCCCATGGACACCTATCTCAAAGCTAGTTTGTAAAGAGGCGTCAATGCGTTATAGATAATAGATCTGGAGAAAACCGGGGCAGTTATTTAGGATAAAGGTTACTACCAAAATGGTACTGGCCTTGTAAGTGTCTAAAGCAGACAGACTCAATTTGCGAAATTTATACTACCTTATCTAAAGCTCCGACTCCAAGTTCATCCAAAACATTTTTTTCATAAACATTGTCAAGTACCTTATCAACATTTGCTCTATCTTTGCTAGTAAAATCAATCCAGCCAATTTTAAGTGACATCAAATTACTTCTTAATAATTTATTCCTATACTGTGAAGTTAGGTAATATGTCATTTTGACTTATACCTATATTTTCGATAATATCTTCTCAACATACCCGGTTGTATTTTGTTTAAGTATATTATTTTCCTCTAGTTCTTTTTCGTTCTGCGCCCATTCAGGTAAATCATATTCTTTTGTTGGAACGACTATATAAGAATCTAATGTTGTTGATTTATCTCCCAGTTTGTTCTCCAGAAGCTTAATATCTTTGCAAAACCTTATTTTAGGGTCATTAATCCCCGACAAGTTTCTTAATCCTTTAGGATCAATGAATTTTATATGCTGGGTTTCTCCATCGACAATCCATAAAATAAAATCAGGAAAAAAAGTGCCGGTATCAATATTGAATCCAATTCCTTTGCTCTTAGTCAGGTTTCTGAGAAGATATATCTCTCTTTTATCTTCAGCGTTTTCACAATATTCTTTTAAGTCGCTTACAAAAGTTTTCTCACTTTCAACAAGGCTTTGAGGAACTATTTTTACATTATTATCTTTTAAATACATAAGCGGCTGGTATAGATGCCAGTCAAACATAAATGCATGTATTTTATCGCTGAATACGATATCATCAAACTTATTATTATCTATAGAGCTGACAATATCATCCAGCTTTGCTTTCAACGAAGTCATGCTTGAATCCATAAGAACTGAATATTCAACAATAAAGTTGCTATCATTCCCATCAAGAACTTCTATTCTTCTATGCTCGTTTTCCCATCCTGACTTATAGCGATTATAGAACCTTTCAATATATTTTTTCAAAAGTTTAACAGCAATTTCTTCCCAAAGCTTAACTTGTTCAAAGCTGGAAAACTTCATCTGATCCTTTGGTATCTTTATAATGTACCATTTGTCTAAGTTTAATATCTCTCTGACAGCTTCTCGGGGCATATTAAGGTTGAACCAAGCTCTTTCATTTTTAAACATCTGCAGTTCATTATATATTTGCTCAAAGTCCATAAAAGCGAGGTGCATTTCTTTAAAACTTTCTTCATTATGCCTTATTCCGTCTCCGATATATGCTGCACCTTTTGAGTGAATGGACTGAAGCTGGGCATACATGTTCACCTCTACAGGTCTTCCATAAAACAATGTTGGATCGAGCCTTAATGTAGGTTTTGGTGCATTGGTTTTGAAATGTAAGCCGCTTGGTATTTTTGGTATTCTGAGCTTTTTATCTCCGAGTGTATTTCTGACAGGTATATCTATCTCAAAAACATTATCTTTTACAGGAAGACCTTCTTCTTCTAGATACTTTTTGAATGTTTCCATATAATCTGCTTTTACACCGAAAATATTTAATGTTTCGGCAATATTTATGAAATCAGGTCTATCGATGCCAACAAGCTCTTTTGAGCGTTTTAGGCTCATCTCATGCCCCTTAAGCCTTACTCCACGACCAAATAGCTGTATTATCTCGCTGCCTTCGCTTTTGCCGACATTTAGCAGCCCCATAGTTGATACTCGCCAACTGTTCCACCCTTCGCTGAATTTTTTAGAACCGATCAGCAGATTTATTGTTGAGCCTCTATCATTTATCCCTTCAAACAGCGAGTCTGAAAAATCCTTCTCAAAAACATCAACATTTTTACTTAAAAGGTCAGCAAGCTTTTTTGATTCGCCAACGTTAATAACTCCAAAAGGTTCATTGTCTCCCACTCGCAAAGCAAGCTCACCTTCGCTCCCTTTCAGGTAATCAACATGCAATTGAGCACCGGAGCTTGAATTAAACAAAACCTTATTAAGATCATTAAAAATATCATCTGCAGACATTTTCAGATTCATTAGGTATGTAAACTTATTAGAAAAAATATCTCTACCCAATTTATCCAGCAAGCCGAGTTTGCCATCAAGAATGAGTGATATATACTCCTTTGTCTTTTTGGCATCTTTAATAAATTCATCAATAAACAGTACAATTTTTTCAACGTCAGAGCTCAAGTCTTTAGTCAGCGACTTAACAGTTCTTCCGATAAAAACCCAAAGAGGTTTTTCAATATTAAAAACTGCAAGCTTATCTTTATTATCCTCATAATATTTAAGCTGCTGATAGAAAGAAATCAGCCCTGCAGTCATATATTTATGGTAGTTCTCATTGTTTTCTGTTTCAGGGAGATTGAGTATTGAATAATCTTTTCCGAAGCCGTCGTTATAAAAATATTTATAAGAGTAGTCGAAAAGAATATTCTTTGCATACTCTTTTGAAAGCTTAGCATTGCTGCCTACTGCTTGTCCGAAAGTTGCAGAATATTCAAACGCAAAACCTTCTTCGCTCAGTTGATCTCTCATATCTTTCCAAACTGTTCCGGATGCTCCTCTGTGGCCTTCATCAACAAAAACAATGTTGTTACTGTTGAATGCACTCACTGCAACTGTATTTTTACCTGAACTATCTTTTAATTTATAAATATCGATAATCTCTACATTATCTGTATTGTATTGAGCTGTTCCATCAATATTGAAGAAATCACCATCAATGCCGGATATTTCCAGCTCCTCAAGGTGCTGTTTAGATAGTCCCGGATTAGGTGTAAGAAGTATGGTTTTGTTATACTGTTTACTTATACCGCTTTTCTCTATGTAATGTTTAAGCTGAAAGATATTCAGATGCATCAAAAGTGTTTTGCCAGACCCTGTGGCATTCCATACAGAAAGCACATGCAGATCATCTTCAGTGTATAGTGGTAAAGGTTGAGATAACAAACCTTTGGAAGTGAATTCTATATTAAAATCATAAAGGAAGTCATTAAGGTCTTTAAGCAGACTTTCTCTATCAGAAAAATACCTATCCAGATATATTTCTACGAAGAGAAGTGTAAAATATTGAAAATATTTCCATTTAACCTGCTCTCCTCTGGCATCGCTTAGCTTTTTAGTATGTCTGAATATATTGTTATCATACTCTTTAAGCTTGTCATCAGGCAATTTGTCTCTTTCGTTGGTTCTGGATGTAAGGTTGTGATAAAAATATGAAATACCGTCATTGTCCCATCCTTCCATACCTTCATCTTTAAAATCTTTACCTAATATTTTAAAAGAATAAATACCATCATCGTTCTTTTCTGTCTCAAACAGAGAACAAATATATTGGTTAAGAACAAGCTTGTGATAAAATTTCAGTTCTTCTTTCTTTTTTCTTTTAGCCATAACAGAACCTACATCACATCTTTTACATCAAACATAAGCTTAGGAAATTCATGATCAATCAGACGTACTTTCCATGTCTCATTGTCTTTGCGCCAATTCTCAATATTGTTGTCGCCGTTTACATAGAAATAATCATATTCCTGTTCTTTTGCTGAAAACTGCTGTTTTTTAAACCACTCATCAAGCTTGTTATTATCAATAAGTTCAATGTCACGCCAGATAATAATTATCTTTTCATCCTTAAGGTTTCTACCTTCAACAGTCTTTAGACCTTCATACCCACTGTAATTACTTCTGAAGTTTTCAACCTTGAGGCCTATCAGATAATTAAACGTTTCAACCAGATTAACTTTAGTAGGCACAAGTTCATCATCAACTCTGATATTTATTTTATAATCAAAAGGTTTTGTGAATGTTTTAACGTTAAGCATCGATTCGTTATCTTTTGTCTCAACATCAAGCATATATTTCAGTATATATTCTTCTTTTGCAGTGTCACTCATCTGCTCGAAAGCATTGTTTTGTTCTTCAGTTCTCACTGGCGTAAGGTTATCTAAAGCATCTTCATATGATTCCAAACGTATGTATTTGAAGATCCCGCCACCTTTATAGTTATATACTTTCGAAGAAGAAGTAGTGAAGCCATTTAATGTCTTTTTCATCCTTGGTAGCATGAAGCTGTAAAAGTAACTACCAACTTCAATATTTATAAAATATCTACTAAGCTTACAAGCGGTCACTGAAGTTGTTCCACTCCCAGCAAAAAAGTCGATAACAATCTCACCTTTTTTAGTAGATGATAAAATTATTCTTTCAAGAAGCTTTTCTGGTTTTTGAGTTGAAAATCCGATTCTTTCGGAAGCTGTTGGCTGCTGTTGAAAAGACATTATGTCATTCCATACATCACCGAACGGTTTCCCTCTATCTTTAACTTCGTCCCAATATCTCTTTAATCCGTGGGCTATCATGAATTTTCTACCATCTGTATCAAGCTTGTTAAACATTGCTTCATATTCTTTTGTGTGAGGTTGTTTAAGCTTTTTGAAAAAATAATCTTCAGTTTTAGTATGAAAATAAATTGTTTCATGCCCTCGAACCCAGTTTGGCGCAATTGTTTTAAAACCTGAAAGAACCTGAATATCCCAAATTATTTCCCTTTGGAAAAAAAATAGAGTGTCTAGAATTTCTCTAAGCCTGTGTGTTTCATAGTAATCTATTTGTGTATATATTGAGGCAGTATTTGACATCAGGTGTCCTGATATTTTTAAGCGATCTTTTATCATGGAATACCAGCTGGAGTGTTTATAGCTATCCTTATATAAAAAACCATCTCCACCGGTATTATACGGTGGGTCAATATATATACATTTTACTTGCTCTTTGTATCTTTCCTGCAAAAGCTGCAGTGCCTGAAAATTCTCTGAATGTATCAGTAATCCGTCTGTCTGCTCATCTATATCATCAAAAGTTTCGAGTAGCCTGTTTTTGAAATCTTCGCTGAAAAACTTTGTGTCCAGAACAAGGAACTCGTTCGCTTTTAAAAATTCAACAGGCAATGGTTTTTCAAAAGCGGGTGACTCTGTGCTTAATTCAATTTTATCTATTGAAAAAAGGTCAACCCATTCTTCAATTTGTTTATCATTCTCGGCAATCTCCTCGTAAAAACTTTCCGGAATCCTGTCCAGTGTGATGCACCAGTTTGTTTCGACAACAAACTTCTTTTTCAACCAGATTTTTTTCTGAAAATTTTCAAGCTGCTCAAGAAAGTCGATTATTTTTCCTGCTATCTTTCTTATCACTTTTATCTTATCAAGATATTCCTCGACCTTAGCAGCAGATTCGTTTTCGATATCATCCAGATGCATTATTTCGTTTTTGATATAAAAATCCAGCTCTCGACGCAGAAAACCGCCTAGGTCTTTGTGTATAAAGTAGTCAAACTTATGTTTGGCAGTGTAGTCATTAAGATGTTTCTCGAGAAGTGTTCTTTCTTTGTTTTTGTCAGTTGGTCTTGGTTCAGATAAGATGTTTCGCCATTCACCCAAATCTGCTGAATTTAATAAAACAGAAACAGCATCCTTATTTAGGTTTTCCTGTTTTTTTTCGGATTCCGGTGCTTTGTATTCAAATCTTATAAAAAGTTCATCATTTTCAAATATAAAAGGCTCATCCTCGCAAAGAACAAACATTCTCTTTTTATCGGAAGCTTCTTTTACATTATCTTTTTCTGTAGATGCGTTTATCAGCTTGAAATGAACTCTCTTGCCGCTTGCAATAAACGTATAGTCTTTTAAATCCTCGGATGACTTAATATAGTACTGATCACTGTTTGCCCAATGAAGCTTTACCTCTTCGCCTTCGTATGGGATGGCGTATTTTCCCGGCTTGTAACGGCGGTGTGACATAAAATCGCCTTCTGAGTAATAACAGGCAAAGAAGTTATTAAGATGACTAAAAATTTCGCTTTGAACCTTATTTATGTCTGCTAAAGAGTCATACTTTTCTTTCAAAGCGATAATTTTTTCGTTAGTGTTAGGGTCTATCCCTAAGCTCTCGGCGTCTTTTATCGCTTTTTCAAGCTCTTCTTTACCTGTTTTAGATTTTGTTTTCTCCAGATCTTCTTTAACCTGTGTTAAAAGTTTGTTCTCCAGAAAGTCTTCTATCTCTGCAGACTTCTGGTTCATTATTCTGTATATGCCGAAGTCCAGATCGTTTCTGTCCATCTGGAACATCTCTTTTAGATTCTTTTTAAGCTTTTCGTAATATTTGTTTTCTGACATTTTTAACCCTCGAAATTAGACAACGCTCCATCGTATAATAAACAGCGTCTCCTGTGTAGTCTTTTGTGAAAGCTTCTTCTTTAAGGCTTCTATAAGTATGTCTCTTTTGTTTTCTATCTCGTCTTCTCTGTCAAATATCTCCTGACGAAGTCTTTTCTTTTCTCTTTCTTTCGCTTTAAGCTTTTTTTGCAGTTCAACCTGCTCTTCCACTGTTGTTGCAAGGTCCAATTCTCTTCGTATCGCTTTTTCCTGAGATTTTGCTGCGGCAAGCTCACTCTCAAGAGATGTGATCATATCTTCTGCCCATTTTGTCAGTTTTTCCTGTTCGTGTTTAAAAAACTCATTATCTCTCTCTGCAGATGCATAAATAGTCGCTTTTGAATGAACATCCGACTCTTTTTTAAGTCTTTCTGCCTGCTCAGTATCAATGTTTTGTGTGCTTGCCACTTTGCCACTGCAGTAAAAAAGTTTTTCACAAACTTCCTGATCTATGCTTTTGCCGCTGTCATCAATGGCAGAGAACAAAAGATATTCTTCTGACGAAAGTCCAGAGATTACGAGCTTTTCCAGCATCATACAGCCGCTTTTTCCTTTTAAGCCTTCCACAATACTTATTTTGTTCGGATGATTAGATATGTCAAACTCAACGGAAGCTGTTTCCACAGGATACTGCTTTCCGCAATCCAGAACGTATTCTCCCAACGGGTGTGATAGACGATAGAGATAGTCTCCATGAATATTTACATGGTCTTTTGATACCATATGGTAGTTTCCGGTTTTAATATGAGGGGCGGGTGAATCTTTAAGGCTGAAGCTGCACTCAGTATCATTGAACTTGGCCTTATCTGATAGAATAAATCTTGTTAAAGTCCAGAAATCTTTCTCAAACCTTCTCAGCTGTCTTTTTGTGTCTTCCAGTCTGAATTTGAGACGTGAATGAACATCTTCGTCAAAATGTTCGAACAGCTGTTCTTTCACATCAGTCATACGGGACTTTATCTGCTCATCCATTTCCTGCTGCAGCTGATTGAAAGCTTTTTCAATTTCTTTTTCTGTGCGGCATTCCTGATATATTTTTAAAACCCGTTTTTCAAAATCGACTCCTGATTCTATAGAGCCGAGCACTTCATCAGAAGCTCCGAAAACTCCGTTAAAAAGATTAAACTTTTGCTCCAGAAGTTCATATATCCTCATATCAGCGGCATTTCTTTTGTTAATAAAATTGATAACAACAACATCATGCTTTTGGCCGTAACGGTGACATCTTCCGATTCTTTGCTCTACTCTCTGGGGGTTCCATGGTAAGTCATAGTTGATAACCAGCGAGCAAAACTGCAGGTTTACGCCTTCTGCCGCTGCTTCTGTTGCTATAAAAATTTCACCTTCGTCTTCGAAATAATCAATTAAAGCTGCTCGAATGTCTATAGCTTTCGAACTTGTTGATTTCCCGCTATCTAAATTTTTTGTCAGCCAGTCATTGTAAATCTGTTTTGTATTTTCAGAGTTATTACTGCCGTTAAATAAGACAACTTTGCCGTAATATCCATTGCTTTCGAGGAAATTAGCCAGATAGTCCTGAGTTTTTCGGGACTCGGTAAAAATGACTGCCTTTTTTGCTGCCCCCATTTTTTGCATCTCTGCAAAACCAACCTTTAAGGCACTCATCAAAGCCCTGGTTTTTGAATCTATACCTATGCTCTTTGCCCATCTTATATATTGGTCGAGCTCAAGTATTTCTGCTTCTAGCTTTTTTAAATCAATTTTGTTCTCATTGTCAGAGGTTTCTGTAACCTCTATGTCTTCTTCCAGAAAATCATCTTCAATCTCCTCTTCATCAATTATCCTGTCCACCAGATCCCGGTTATCCTTCACACCTTCTTTTATGCTGATAAGCCTGTTTTTTATGGTTTCCAGAGTTGATGCTATTGCTGCAGATGATGAGGCCAGCAATTTTCTAAGTATAAGGACAACCAGGTGTCGCTGGTTTGTAGGTATTGCGTATGTATCTTCACGTAATAGAAATTCAGATATTGCGTCATATAATTTATGCTCTTCGGTTGTGGGGTTGAAAGGTTGGGTAAGTGCTCTTCTTTCTGTATATTTTATATATTCTAAAACCTGACGCCTCAATGTTCTTTTGCAAAATTGGCTTAGCCTGTTCCTCAGATCTTCAATATCAGCCCCATAGTTCATGTACATAGAACGGAACGATGCAGGTTCTCCAAAAAGGTTGTCATCTATTAGAGTGGAAAGGCCGTATAGTTCCATGAGTGAGTTTTGCAGCGGGGTGGCTGTCAAAAGAATCTTATAAACATCTTCAAGTGCCCATCTTAATGATTGTCCCATAAAATTGCTTTGCTGGTGTGCATTTCTTAGCTTGTGTGCTTCATCTATTACTGCCAGGTCCCATGATACAAGTTTTAGCTCATCTCTCAATCTAGCTGCAAAATGAAAAGAAGTGATTATGACATGTTTTTGTTTAAATGGGTTTTCTGAACCCTCTTTTTTTAACTCTTTATATTTCTTAGAGTCGATAATTATGCTTGGTATACTGAATTTCTCATATAACTCGTTTGCCCACTGTTTTCTTAATGAGGCTGGGCAGATTACAATAATATCTCGCTTTCTTTCGCTCCAGAACTGACATAAAACAAGTCCTGCCTCAATAGTTTTACCTAAGCCAACCTCATCAGCTAAGATTACTCCCTTTGACAAAGGATTATTAAGAGCAAAGAGCGAAGCTTCTATCTGGTGTGGGTTAAGGTCAACAGTGGCATCAAAAAGTGACATTGAAAGCTTTGAAAAATCATCACTTGAGTTTTGTGAAGTTAGCTTGTGAGCAATATATTTTGCATGATAGCCTGTTGACACCTGATCCTCCCAGAAAAGATAATCTATGTTTTCATAGTAAGCTTTCCTTTAACGATTACTCTAACACATTGTTAATTATATCTGATATCTTGTTATTTGTAAATGACATCAGTTATGTATAAGTTGCGTTTAAGATATTTTATTATGTCATACTTGTTTTATATAAATGAAAAGTATCGTTGTTTATAAGCAGATCATAAAACTTGATTCTTTTTGTATAGTGGACCGACGAATTGAGACAGCCCCTAGGTGAGAGATGAGTAAACTATACATAGCCCTTGTAAGAGTCCTCTTTTCTTACAGCATATATTTTGAGTTTTCCACTCTTTCAGCATACTCCTCAGGAGTTATTGTAACTGCCCCTTAGTCTAGTCCAGTTCACTCAAGCAACTCTTATTATCCCGTCATAAGCTGATATGTCGGATATCCCGTATTTATTGAGAAAGGTTATGTTTTGACCTTGTATGTCTTGTTTTGTTAGGTAGTCATAGAGCCTTTCATCTCCGTCAACTCTTTGTATATCAATCCCTTTTTCATAGTTGAACAATATCTGGTTTTTATATGCATTGTACTCCCTGCAAGCTTCTTCAAAGTTTTTCTTTAAGTCCGGCAAATTCAGTTTCGGATCATCGTTTATTAGCAAGTGGTAATGAGGTTGTGTCTTTGCTGAATTATTTTCATATATAGCAAAGCCCTTTAGGTGACTATCAGGTTTCTTTCTGAATCTATTGCAGTAAAATCGTTGATTCACCTTCTTCAGCAATAGGTTTATGTTTTTAATGAACATCGCAACACTTCTGTTTGAATGGCAATCATTGTTTTTGCTTTGAGTGATAGTTATAAAGTAAGCAATATTCGAATTGCGCAGTAGCTCATTTAGTCCTTTACTATTTTTATATCTCTCCATTAATATGTTGTAATTATATATGAAGTTATCTGCTTTTGTTTTGGTTTCATCGTTCATCTCTATATCTGGGTTATTCTGAATGTGAGTTCTTATTATTGCCAGCTCTTGTGTGATTGCCTGAAGTTCACTTTTGTGTTTATAGCCTAAGCAACTGTCTTTCTTCATCAACTCAATGTTTCTTTCATAATAATCAACATTTCTGATATCAAATATGTCTTTCATAATAGCTCCTTATAAATATTTTGATTAGATGGCACATGTGCTTAAACTTCACCTATTAACAATTTTTAGTATTTAAAAATTGCCTGGTAATGTGTCAAATTGTTATTTAGTAAGTACCATCACGTGCATCAACTCACGTAGCAATACTCACCAAACAGCAGAGATAAAATCTCTACTACTATTTACTCAGAAAAAATTCTGTTTTTGACAAACAGGTATTTTCTGCAATTTTTTTCATCATGACCTGATGGGCGGTTTGCCCGGAAATGTTAGAACAAGTATTTGGGTTATATACATCCTAGAGCTTATTTAGCCCTGTTAAATAAACACTTATTGAGAGCTTCCTTTACCTAACCCACTAAGTAAAGAGCTCATAATCACCTGACAGTAGGTTTCGCATATATGCTTATACGATATCTGAAACCAGCTGCTTATTAAGTTGTTTAAGCTGAACGTTTGTTGCGTTCCTCTACTTTTTCCATTAACCAAGACTCAATTTCATGCTTTAGCCAACCTGTGGTTCTCTCGGTAAGTTTGATTGATTGGGGGAAATTCCCTGTTTTCATCAAAGCGTAAATCGAAGACCTGGAAAGGCCGGTCATGTTTTCAACCTCCTTCCTGCGAATAATTTGTAGTTCAGTAACTTCTGTTTTCATATACTCTCCTTTAGTATTATTAAATGATAGCAAAGAGTTTTATCTCTTCTGGACATCTCATATTTACTTCCACCGAAAGTTATCCTTATTAGCTATCATATGTTGTATATATTTACTTTTATGATATTTTGGCATTTCGATAGTAAGTGTAATATAATTGATTATGTCGAAAACAATCTATGTGTGTATTGAAAGAAGATATTTGATAAGGCTGAACGACCAGAGAGAAAATGCTGAAAGTGTATTAGAAGATGAACTTGGTTATGGCATCATGAAGTATTTCAATTATTATAAGGGCTTTGCGAAATGTCAGAACAAGTCAGCAAAGGGTAAGATGAGCTGTAAGCTTGGTGAACTGGTGTGCCTTTGTATAGGATATTTTGAGAATGTTGAGGTGGGTAAACTTCGAGTTATAAGCGAGTTCGCCTCTTACTGTGTAAAGGAACAACTTTATCTGCCTAGAGATGACTATTCTACAAATACTACTGTAAAGGCCAATACTCAGAGAAAGACCAAAGCTGATGAATTTGCAATATCTATCAAACCTTATATATATGAGCTTATGAGTTCTGGCTGTACAACAAAATACAAGATTGCTGAGGAGCTCAACAAAATGGGCATTCTTACTCGGCGTAATATGCTGTGGAATGCGAAAACTGTTTCACGAATTTTAAAGCGCTTGAATGAAATAAATTGAATCAGACTCCTTTCAGTTTATCCAGATAATCCGCCCACCATTGCATCATTCGGGCCCTTTCATCGAGGTGTTGGGCGTAATTATATGCAGCTTTAACCTTATTCCTTTCTGCGTGAGCAAGCTGCATCTCAATAATATCTGACCGCCATCCGTTTTCATGAAGTAGGGTAGAAGCCATAGCTCGAAAACCATGTGCGGACATTTCTTCTTTACTGTAGTCCAATCGCCTTAATGCAGCAGTGATAGTGGCATTACTCATTGGCCTCTCTTTGCTTCTTTGGGATGGAAATATGTATCTCCATTGAGAAGTGACAGGATACAGGCCTTTTAGTATTTCTATTGCTTGGCGTGAGAGCGGTATTATATGAGGCCTGTTCATCTTCATTTTTTCTGCGGGGATTTTCCATACTGCATTCTCAAGGTCAATTTCAGACCACTCCCCTTGCCTTAGCTCACCAGGCCTGAGAAATACATAGGGAGTAAGTTTTAAGGCACAATGTACAGTATAGCTTCCCTGGTATCCACTGATTGCTCTTAATAGCTCTCCTACATCTGTGGGCCTAGTGATTGTTGCCATGTTTTTAGGACTCTTTGGAGATAAAGCCCCTTTTAAGGCTACACTTGGATCATTCTCTGTGCGGTCAGTTGCGATTGCGTATCTAAAAACTTCGCTGCACACACTCTTTGTTCTATGTGCTGTTTCTGTAATTCCTCTCTTTTCAATATTTCTGAGAACCTCCAGCAGGTCTTTGGATGTGATTTGCTTAATTGGCATTTTCCCAATATAAGGCAATACATAAAGTTCGAGCCTACGCCACTTTTTCGAGGCATGGTCTGTACTCCATTTCGGTTTGTACTTTGAGTACCATTCGGCAGCAACAGCTTCAAAGCTGTTCTCTGTTTCTTCCAGGGACGTTTTTTTAAGAAACTTTTTGTATTGTACTGGGTCGATGCCTTCACTTATCTGCTTCTTAGCTTGATCTCGCTTTTCTCTGGCTTCCTTGAGTGTGGTCTGGGGATATACTCCTAAAGCTAAGGTTTTTCGTTTACCTGCGAATCGATAATCCAGCCTGAAATACTTTGATCCGTTCTCCATTACCTGAAGGTACATACCCTTTTCATCTGAGATTGTGGTTTTTTTCTTTGCTGGATCAAACTTTGCTTTCTTGATGGCGGTATCAGTTAAGGGCATGACGGTATCACCTCAATGGGTTTTTCTTGTACCGTCATAATTAAGTTACTATAGGTTCTAAGTTTAATAATTATGACGGTATCAAATTATAAGTAATTATATTATACCGTCAGTTATACCGTCAAGGGAGTGTGGATTTGAGTGAATCGTGGTGGATGTCTTCGGACAGCTCATCTTCTGGAACGTCCAATTAAAAAGGGCTTCGCAGATTTCTCTGGAAGCCCCTGGCCTGTTATTATATGGCGGTGCAGGGACTTGAACCCCGGACACTACGGATATGAGCCGTATGCTCTAACCACCTGAGCTACACCGCCGTTATAAACTTCTGCCATTAGACAGCGGACAGAATTATTAAACTATTTTTATTGTTCAGTCAACGCCTAAATCGTCTTATGTCAAAAAAAGTTAAAGAATGTTTTCCGAAAGGGAGGCATCAAGGATCTTCGAGATGCGCTCCTCAAGACGGAACAACCGTTCAGAGAGTGTTTTAGCAATGTGCCAGCTGAATTTTCCGAAAAGGATGGGGTGCTCGCTTTTCAGCTTCTCCATACTGAACCTGTCCAGCACTATGAGCTTAACATCACCGTTTGCCACAGCGTTTGCCGAGCGCGGGTAGCTGGAAACGAGGGACATCTCGCCGAAGAATTCCCCCTTGTGAAGGGTTGTTATAAAGAAGGCCACCTGCTGGTTGACCTCTTTGGAGATTCCAACCTCCCCATCTGCGATTATGCAGAAAATATCGCCCACAGAGCCCTCCTGAAGGATAACATCACCCTGGGAGTAGTTCTCGATACGTGTGAACGAAAGAAAATCTTCGGCATCCTTTCGGGAGAAGTCGTTAAGCCGACTCTCCTTGAGGATTATGTCTACCATCTTTTCCACGCAACTACCCTGCCTTTGGTTTATTAAGTATCTGAGACTTTTATAATATGTAAAAACATGGTTTTAGTCAACTGCCGAAGACTGCATCCTCAACCATTTGAAGGGCCTCTGAGGCTCCTCTCTGGAGATACAGCTCCGGTGTACACACACGCACAGATGTGGGGTCCGGATTAATTGTTATAACCTTAGTACCCGAGTTCTGGAGCCTGCAGGCCACATGGTCGTTTGTGGGTATGCTGCCGCTGGAGCCTATGAGGAATGCTACATCCGGCACCCCTGCATGGTTGATGAAATCTCTGAAATTTCCGTACTGATAGGCATGTTCCACATACTCAAAATCGCCGAACATCAGCACATTAGGACGCAGAAGGCCGCCGCACTCGGGGCACATGGGCAGGTCAGAGGCGCTCATCCTTTCGTAGTCCAGCTCGCAGAGTGGCACATCCTGGTTATCCCTGTAGGCGTATGAACATCCGATTCCCTTCATGCACTGCAGGCGGAAGATGTTGCCGTGGACCTCGTATATCATATCCTCGCTGAGGCCGGAGAAGAGGTGGTAGTTGTCTGTATTTGTAGTGTGGACGAAGGAGTGTTCGAAGAACTCATTGATGAGCCGGTTTATTATGCGATAGCCGTCGTGGGGGGTATTCTCTGTGGCGTTTCTTCGCCGCCACTCATAGAACGCCCAAGCGTGGTGGGGGACGCTTCTGAAGGCACTGGGGGAGGCGAGATCGATGGCATCCAGCCCCTTCTCCTTGAATACGGGGAAGTTGCGCCAGTAACCCTCTTTGTCACGGAAGGTGGGTATCCCCGATTCTGCGCTCATCCCTGCGCTTGTGAGGAATATACAGCTTCTTGTACCTTTTAGAATATTTTCAATATCTTTCATGGCTTTCCCCTTTTTGGGTTTATGATACCATGAAATACACGCTGATTTAAAAGGAGAGTTGTCTGGATAGTGTTGGATATGTTGAAAAGTATTCTAAACGTTATACCTTCTTTTCAGCCCTCAGCATACGCTTCTTAAGATCGGTTCCTCCGCCGAAGCCTCCTATTTTGCCACCGGAGGCGAGCACTCTATGACATGGAATGAGAACAGGGCACGGGTTGTTTGCCATGGCGCTCCCCACAGCTCTGGCCGCCTTTGGGCTTCCGGCCTTCTCGGCCAGCTCCGCATAGCTGACAGTTGCACCTGCCGGAACCTCGTATAGAGCTTTGTAGACCCGTTTCCTGAAATCCGTTACACCGCTGAGGGGGATCTCCTCGAAACTGTATGGCGGCTGAGAATCTGGATAGATGCCGAGCCATTCCTCGAGGCTTTCCCATTTGGCTGGAACGTCCCCTTCGGGGATTCCCTCCGGCTCGAAGAATCTTATCTCAAAGAGTTCGCCATCTTTGAATACGGGGTATATGAAGCCCAGAACCTTATTCGATATCTTTGCGTATTCCATACTTAGACCTCGGTGAGAAAGCTTCTGTCCCAGTCCTTGAGAACAGGATCGTAGCCCTTGGAGCGTAGCATATCGCAGAACTCTGCCACTGTGCGGGAGTCCTCAACCTCAAACTGCTTACCGTCGTTCTCCTCGGAATAGCCGCCGGGCTCCGTCTTTGAGCCTGCGCTCATCTGAGTGACGCCGAGAGGAAGAAGGTTGTCTCTCATATCAGCGGGCTCTCTGGTGGATATAACAAGCCCCACATCATTGAGAAACAGCCTGAGGGCAAGCATGGACTGCACAAGGTTTATGTCGCTTACTATCTGATAGGGAACGAAATTACCCGCTGCCTTGCGTATGCGGGGGAAGGATACGGTTACATGGGTTTTCCAGTATTTTCTCATGAGGTAGCGTGCATGGAGTCCCACAAAGAACTCCTCCGTACGGAAGTCATCAAGCCCCATGAGTGCGCCGATACCAACGGTTCTCAGGCCTGCCTCTGCCCCCCTCTCAGGGGTTTCAAGGCGCCAGTCGTAATCACGCTTTCTGCCTGCGGGGTGAACCTCGGCATAGCGCTCCCTGCTGTATGTCTCCTGATATATGGTGAGGCCGTCAACGCCGTTCTTATACAGCTCAGCGTATTCAGCAGTGCTCATGGGAAATACCTCCACAGAGACTGAGCTGAAATAATTGCGGGCTATCTTCACAGCATTTATGAGATAGTCCACACCGATCTGAGCTGGTGATTCCCCTGTGACCAGAAGCATATGCTGTATTCCGGCATCGGAGATTATCTTTGCTTCCCTGTGTATCTCCTCATCGGTGAGGGTTATGCGGGGAATCTCGTTATGCCTGTTGAAACCGCAGTAGGTGCATGAGTTTGTGCATATGTTGGAGAGATATATCGGTGCGTACAGCTTAATTGTCTTGCCGAATCGCTGGAGTGTTATCCTGCTTGCCTCGCCTGCGGCCTGTTCGATGTATTTCTCAGCCGCCGGTGAGAGGAGGGCGGCAAAATCCCCTTCTGTGGGGTGCTGGGCGGAGAGAGCCCTTTTAACGTCCTCTTCTGTTCTGGAATGGATAAAATCCTTTGTTTCCTGAAAATCGTATGATTTGAGTATCTCTTTGAAGCTCATCTTATTAATCCCTCAGGAATCCTGTAAGGGGGCTTGAGGCCTCCGCGCGTTCCTTAGTTCCGGGGAGTCCGGCATCTCTGGCCTCCACAGCGGCATCTACGGCAAGGCGGAATGCCTTCGCCATCTTTGCGGGATCTCCGGCGGTTGCTATGGCGGTGTTCACAAGAACAGAATCCGCACCCATCTCTATGGCGAGGGCGGCGTGGCTTGGTGCACCGATGCCCGCATCGACCACAACAGGCACGTTCGCCTGCTCTATGATAATCCTCAGGTTGTCTACGGTCTTTATCCCCTTGTTGCTGCCTATGGGTGCGCCGAGGGGCATAACGGTTACGGTACCTATCTCCTCGAGCCTTTTGCAGAGCACGGGATCGGCGTTGATATAGGGAAGTACCTTAAAGCCCTCTTTGACGAGTATCTCCGCCGCCTTGAATGTCTCTATGGGATCGGGGAGGAGGTAGTAGGGGTCCGGTGTCACCTCAAGCTTGACCCATGGCTCACACCCTGCTGCACGAGCGAGCCTGGCAAGGCGTACGGCCTCTTCGGCATCCCTTGCTCCGGAGGTGTTTGGGAGCAGAAGGTACTTTTCAGGGTCTATGTGGTTGAGAATGTCATCCTGAGGGTTGTTGACATCAACCCTACGCAGGGCAACGGTAACAATCTCCGAACCGCTGGCCTCCATAGCCTCAGCCATAACCTCACTGCTCTGAAACTTTCCTGTGCCTACCATGAGGCGGCTTCGAAAGGTTCTTCCGTCTATAACAAGTTCTTTTCCAAACATTCTTTTCTCCGTAATGAGCTGTCCAATATATTATGATGATCGTTAATTTAATAACATTCGTTTAACAATACTAGTTACGTCCTGATAAAAGTCAATAACATCTTAAATGGGTACATACAGCTTGCCCGAAGGGTTATAGATGTTTATAATTAACTGTATGTTCAGCCTCCATAGTGTTTTTTTATTGGAGGACTCTGCTGTATATTCCGAGGTATCTGATTATGTCGCTGCGAACAAAAACCATTCTGATTTTTTTTCTCACAACCCTGTCACTCCTTGCAATACTTTCGCTCTATACGAGAAATGTGCTCCTTGAGAGCTACAGGGTCAATGAAAAAAAGAGCCTCGAACAGACCGCATGGAGGATCCTTGACGGTATAGAACATAGAGAAAGCAGGCTTCTGGAGACGGCACACAACATAGCCCTCTTCACAGAGCTTGGCGTTGCTGAGGATTTTTTCAAATCTGATAAGGCCTCTGATACGGCTGCGGATATACTCGGAACGGGCTCGGTGATATTTTTGAGCGGTGACGGCACAGTGAATATGGTGAGGGAATCGGGCAGGTGCGGAGATGAGTGCTGGAAGGCCGCAGCTATGTATCTTTCCCTCGATACTCTTCCCGTGGGGGGCCTGGTGCGCATTGGTGACAGTATTTATATAACCGCCGGATCCCCTGTATCCTCCGGTGGAAATATTGTCGTTGTTTCACGGTTGGGCAGATCCCTTGTTAAGCGCTCCGCCGGCTCCTATGCCGAAAGAACCGAAGGGCCCGTTGTTGAGAAAATGGAGTCCTTTGAGGTAAGCAGTGCCTATAATAGGCTGCGTATAAATACGATCCCCGCCGCCATAGGCTACTTTGGTGAGGACGGCTACAGGGGTGTGCGCATTGTCCTTTTCGATATATTTAATAAGCCCGTTGCGAGAATCGTATACGAGGGTGAGAACATGGGGTTCCTCGGCAAGAAGAGCGTTTACGACCGCTTTCTGCTCGTCTACGTCCTCATAAGCCTCGGCGTGCTCACTGTTTTCGCTTTTATTTTCAACAGATATGTCTTCTTCCGTATACATCAGCACATAAATATACTGCAAGATATAGGAACGAGCAGGGACAATACGCGCAGGCTCCCCGAAAGGGGTGAGAAGGAGATCCTGGATCTCTCAAAGAGCATAAACGCCATGCTCGACAACCTGCAGAACGCCCACCACCGGATCATCAGCCAGAAGGAGAAGATGGTGGCGGCGGAGATGTCCAGCAAATATAAATCCGAGTTTCTGGCTAATATGAGCCATGAGATAAGAACCCCCATAAACGGAATTCTCGGTGTCCACGAGCTCCTTTCAGAGACAGAGCTCAATGAGACTCAGACCGAGCTGACCAACATCCTCGATTCTGAGACGAGGGGGCTTCTTAATCTGGTTAACGATATCCTTGATTTCTCCAAGATCGAGGCGGGCAAGCTTGAGGTGGAGGAAACCTCCTTTGGACTCAGAAACCTTATAGAATCACTGGTTCAAAGCCATGTCCGAAGGGCGATGAGCAAGGGTATCGATTTCTATCTTTATATTGAACCGGAGATCCCCTTCTACCTGTTTGGGGATGCGGGGAAGATTCGTCAGGCACTCAATAATCTTATCAGCAACGCTATCAAGTTCACCAGCAAGGGGAGTGTAACCGTAACAGCAACCCTCGCAGGAAGCAATGACGACTTCTTCTCCATACGCTTCGAGGTAAAGGACACCGGCGTTGGTATACGTGAGGAGGCGAAGCAGTCTATCTTTGAGAGCTTCTCCCAGGCGGATACTTCAGTAACCAGAAAATACGGCGGAACCGGGTTAGGTCTTGCCATATACAGCGGCCTTGTGGATCTCATGGGTGGTGAGAAATTCATCGAAAGCGAGTATGGAAAAGGGAGTACCTTCGGCTTTGAGCTGAGGCTTAAAGAGAACAAAAAGGCCCCCTTCGAGCTTGATTACGGCACTTTCAAGGACCTGAATGTGGTTTGCGTCACCTACGATCCGATGATCCATATGATTATGAACCGCTACCTGAAAACCTTGGGTGCGTCATACTACGAGGCCTTCCCAGAGGGTGACTTTTTCAGGTTTGATGGCGAAAAGCCGGAGAGTATCGATCTCCTCATCATCGAGACAGACAATACAAAGAAGGATTCCAGCGATTATACTGAGAGGCTTGTTCAGGACAAGAGGCTCGGCGACATATCGAAGGTTGTTGTATGCTACCCCGGCAGGGGATTCACCGAGGAGGAGATGGAGGCGCTTGATATCAGGGGAACATTGGTTAAGCCTGTTAACATGCTAAAGCTTCTGTCACTCCTTTTTTCCTGCGTTGGCGAGGGTACGGAGGGTCTCCCCTTTATTGATGAGGACAGGAAGGACGAAGAGAGCACCGTTCCCCAGTCCGGAGGTCTGCATATACTTCTTGTGGAGGATTATCCCACAAATCAGGCTGTGGCACTGCGTCATCTCGTCAGGGCGGGACACAAGGTGGACCTGGCGGAGAACGGCCAGGAGGCTGTGGAGCTTTATAAACAGAACAGCTATGATATAATCCTTATGGATGTGCAGATGCCCATTATGGACGGCTTTACAGCAACCAGAAAGATAAGGCATATCGAAGAGAAGGAGGGGGAGGAGAGCGGCGAAGAGATCCGTGTTCCCATCGTCGCGATGACTGCCCACGCCCTTGAAGGCTACCGTGAAAAATGCATTGAAAACGGTATGGATGATTACATAACAAAGCCTCTCAGGAAACTTTCCCTCTTGTCTATGCTTGAAAGATGGGTTAATAGAAGCGGTGAAGAGGAGCACAAGGTGGCTGAACAGCCTCAGAGCAATCTTGCTAAGGAGCTTGAGGCGGAGCTTGACGAGGTTCAGGAAGAGCCGGAAAGCGATGAGGTAATAGACTATCAGCTTGCCCTTGAGGAGTTTGAGAACGATTCGGAGTTTCTCAACGAGGTACTGACCGACTTCTTCCACGCATGCACCGAACAGATTGAGGATATGAAACTTTCCCTTCATAAGGGTGAATATACAGATATAGGCAAAGAGGCCCATTCCATAAAGGGTGGAGCTGCGAACCTTCATGCAGGAAGGCTCAAATCTGTGGCTTATAAGCTTGAGATGGCGGGCAAAGAGGGGGATAAGGCGGAGTGCGCAAGGCTTATACCTCTGATTGAAGAAGAGCTTACCGAGCTGAAGTCCGCAGTTGCCGGAATGCAGTCCTGAGACGGAGTTTTGAATGAGAATAATGATTGTCGATGACGAACGTGTCAGCAGAGTTAAAATGAATATGATTATGAAGCACTTCGGTGCTTGTGATCTCGTTGAAAACGGGGAGCAGGCTGTGGCTGCTTTCATAAAGGCATGGGAGGGTTGGAATCCCTACAGGGTTATAACACTGGATATATCCCTTCCCGACATAACCGGCCTTGATGTTCTCCTGCAGATCCGTGGTATGGAGGATGAGAAGGGAGTGCCCGATGAATTCAAATCTAAGATAATAATGGTAACCTCCCATAAGGATAAGGACAGCATCTCCGACAGCATCACAGCGGGATGCAACAACTACGTGATTAAGCCCTTCAATCACGAAGTAATGAAGGATAAACTCCACAAGCTAGGCCTTGTATAGCCCATTCTTGACAACCCCGATAAAACGGACGTAAGATGCTTTGCTCTTATCGGGGCAAACCCATTTCAAAGAGGTAGTATGCTTTCATTGGATGATTTCAGGAGCGGCGTTAACGGGATCTGTGTCGTAGGTCTCGGTTATGTCGGCCTCCCCCTCGCTGTTGCTCTTTCCAAGAGCTTCAGCGTTACCGGATTCGATATCAACGAGAAGAGGATCGAGGAGCTGAAGGCGGGTTATGACCGCACCAGAGAAGTGTCTGGTGATATTCTGAAAGCTGCCGCTATCAAATATTCATCGAACCCCGGCTGTATTGCGGACTGCTCCGTGGTTATTGTAACGGTTCCCACTCCGATAGACAGCCATAACCTTCCGGATCTCGGTCCTGTACGCTCCGCCTCGGAGCTTGTAGGGCGAAATCTCAGTAAGGGAGCCGTTGTTGTGTACGAGTCAACGGTTTATCCCGGGCTTACCGAAGAGTTCTGCGTTCCCGTTCTGGAGATGATGTCCGGCGGTAAATGGAAGGAGGATTTCTTCATAGGCTATTCGCCGGAGAGGGTTAATCCGGGTGATAAGGAGCGCAGCATCGAGAAGATAACGAAGATAGTTGCCGGAGATACGGAGGAAACAGCGGATCTCCTCTGCGGGCTGTACGGCGAGGTAATCGAGGCGGGCATCCACAGGGCGGCGGATATAAAGACCGCCGAAGCGGCCAAGGTTATCGAGAATACCCAGCGGGATATAAACATAGCCCTGATGAATGAACTCTCCCAGCTCTTCGATGTTCTGAACATCGATACCACGAGTGTTCTGGAAGCGGCGGGAACCAAATGGAACTTCCTCCCTTTCAGACCCGGTCTTGTGGGTGGGCACTGCATCGGTGTGGATCCGTACTATCTCACATGGAAGGCGGAGGAGGCTGGTTTCAGCCCCAGGATAATCCTTTCCGGGCGTAAGATGAACGACAGCATGGGCAAGTTCATCGCAGAGAAGGCCGTTAAACTGCAGATAAGCCTCGCCAAGCAGATCCATGGCTCAAGGACGCTCATCTGCGGTATAACCTTCAAGGAGAACTGCCCGGATATCCGCAACACAAGGGTTGTGGACATAAGGAAAGAGCTCTTCGAGTACGGCGTTAATGTTGATGTATACGATCCCGTGGCGGATGCCGATGAGGTGAAGGGTGAGTACGGCTTTGCCCTTGTTAACGGGATAGATAGAAAGTACGACAGTGTGATAATCGCTGTTAAGCACGATGTTTTCAAGGATGAGCTCACCCCCGAAAGGATAGGTGAGGTTCTTGATCATGACGGAGTGCTCATAGATGTAAAAAGTATGTTCAATAAGGATATGATGCCCGAAGGGGTAAAGTTCTGGAGACTTTAATTTTAAGGAGTTTTTATTATGGAATTCTGCGACCTGAAAAGCCAGTACGCACTGCTTAAGGATGATATAGACAAGAGGATAATGGATGTCCTCGCCCATGGACGCTACATCTTCGGACCCGAGATAACCGAGCTCGAGGAGAGATGCGCCGGATACGCCGGAGTAAAGAAGGCGATAGCCGTTGCCTCCGGAACCGATGCACTCCTTGCGGGGCTCATGGCCTATGATGTAAAACCGGGTGATTACGTTATCACCACCCCCTTCACCTTCATCGCCACAGCGGAGATGATAGCCCTCCTCGGCGCAAAGCCCCTCTTTGTGGACATTGAAGACAGGACATGCAACATCGATCCCGAAGCCCTCAAGGCACTTCTCGCCAACCTTCCGGCGGAGAAGGAGCGTGTTAAGGGCGTTATCGCCGTAGACCTTTACGGCCAGCTCCCCGATTACGAGAAGCTCCAGCAGGTCATTGATGATAGCGGACTGGATCTGTTCCTCATGGAGGACGCCGCACAGAGCTTCGGTGCAACCCAGCGTGGTAACAGAGCCGGATCCTTCGGCGATGTTGCCGCAACATCCTTCTTCCCCGCAAAGCCCCTCGGCTGTTACGGCGACGGTGGAATGATCTTCACCGACAACGAGGAGCTGGCGGAAAAGATAATATGGATAAGGAATCACGGTCAGAATGAGCGATACAGGCATAAGCTTGTGGGTATAAACGGCAGGCTCGATTCCATTCAGGCCGCTGTACTCCTCGGCAAGTTCGATACCTTCGTTAATGAAGAGGTGCGCAAAAGGGATGAGGTGGCAGAGATATACACCACTATGCTTAAGAGCGTTAAGCAGGTTAAAACCCCCGTTGTGGAGGAGATAAACACCTCCGTCTGGGCCCAGTATTCCCTCATGGCAGAAAGGCGTGACGAGCTCCAGAAGTTTCTGGGGGATAAGGGAATCCCTTCTGCAATACACTATCCCGTTCCCCTTCACAGGCAGGAGGTGTTCATCGACCTCGGATGCGGCGAGGGAACCTTCCCCGTTGCGGAAAAGGTTTCCGAGAGCATCATAAGCCTTCCGATGTGCGCCTATAAAAAGAATGAGGACATAGAGGCTGTTGTTACAGCAGTACGTGAGTTTTACGGAGCCTGAGCTTGAGGCTCGCAACCATTCTTCTGCTACTCATGACCGTGTCATGGGGATGCTCCACTAAAAAACAAAATATTGCGGAGCCGGAGAAGCATCCGGCTCCCCCCGAATACATAGCCAATACAGATTTCGGCGGTCATACCCTCGCAGTATCCCTACCCGAAGGGGGTATTTATTCCAATGCGTTCATCCACGAACTCTTTCGGCAGGGTGCCCGCCCGCACATCATAGACAAAGATGCCCTCCCCGTTCCCTCGGATATCGTTGTTTATATATCGGATATCTCCCCCGCAGATTGTGACGGCGGGGCAGGCGTTCTTATCAGCGGTGTTGAGTTCTATCTCGCCGCAGAGGATCGTATCCTTTGGGACGGTGCGCTCAGGAGATGCGCTGAAACCTTTCCGGCAGACAGCAGCAGGTCGGAAGCCTCCCTCGCTTTAAGTGTTGAGTTTGCCAAAACGAGGAGCGGAGAAAGGAATGGGAAGATAGCGGCCTACCGTAACGAGTTCAGCTTCGATCCTGAAACTGCCACACCCGAAGGGCTTGCCGCCAGAGGCGTTGCGGCGGATGTTCTGGAGCTTGCATCGAAGTTTGGTTCGGAGAATCCGGATGAATAAAGAGTTTGAATCGAAATACAGGGAGCTCCTTGGTGCCGGGGCGGACGCATTCTTCGATGCGATGCAGGAAAAGCCGGGACGCTTCATCCGTAAACTGAACAAGAGAAATACGGACTATATAGATGAGCTCAAGCAGGAGGGCTTCAACCCTTTGCAGGACAGCATGTTTGAGGAGGTATTCTCCGTAACTGAAACCGATCAACGCCTCACCGATACCGTGGGTTTTATCACTGGCGGTTTCTACATAATGAACCCCTCCTCCGTGTTCCCCGCAGAGTCTCTCACACAGCTGATGCCGGAGAATCCGCTTCTTCTGGACGTCTCCGCCGCACCTGGAGGGAAGACAGTGGCCATGGCGGACATGCTCCTCGGGGGCGGACTGGTCATAGCGAATGAACCCTCAAAAAAACGTCTGCGTTCGCTGGAGTTCAACCTTGAGAAGCACGGTTGCCACAATGTGCGCACATCGAGCATGGACGGCCGAGTCCTGCACAAGGCCTACGAGGGGGTATTTGACGGTATACTCCTCGATGCACCTTGCAGTAACGAGAACAAGATCGCCCGCAACGATACAGTGAACCGTGAGTGGTGCACTGATCTTGTTGAGCGGATGGCAAAACTGCAGGCAGAGATAGCGCTCTCCGCATGGGAATGCCTGAAGCCTGGGGGTGTACTTGTCTATTCAACATGCACATTCTCCCCCGAGGAGAACGAGGATATCGTTGCTATGCTTATGGAGGAGAGGGGCGCTGAGCTCGTTGATATAAGCGAAGAGGGTGCCGAAGGTCTCAGCGGGAATGACAGGATAGACAGCCGTGTTCTGCGTGTTATGCCCCACAGGATGCCCTATGACGGCTTTTTCGTATCAGCACTGCGCAAGCCGGGTGGTGAGCTCAAGCCCACACCCGCACCCAACAGGCTTAACGGAAGATACAGGGATTACTTCAAAAAGGAACTGGATAACCTTTTTACGGTTAAGGCGGGGGACAGGATCCTCCTGCAGTCCTCCTGCCACAACGATATACGGGGGCGTTTCTCCCGTTCGGGACTTACGTTTATGAAAAGGGAGGGGGAGCTTTCATCCCAGACAGCATGGGAATTCGGGGCCTTTCTCAAGGATGATGCCTCTGTGAATATCCAGAGGGATGAGGCTTTGCAGTATCTAAAAGGGTTTGACATCCCAAAAAGCACCGATTATCATAATCCGATACTTTATTGGGGTAGTATGCCCGTGGGCGTAGCCAAGGCCGTGGAAGGCCGCCTCAAAAACAAACTCGACAGATATTTTCTATATGGAAGAAACATTGAATTTTAATAAGATATTAATCACCCTGAGCATACTGTTCTGTATTACCTCTGTAACCTTCGCACAGGAAGGTCTTGTTCTGGGCAACGTTTTCTCCCAGGATGCGGCAGATTTCCATGCAGTTGTTGTGGAAAAGAGCACGAATACCCTTTTTCTGGTTGATATGAAGGGTGACAGACCCTCCGTTCTTCGCAAGCTTGAGGTTATCACAGGTAAAAACGACAGCGACAAGATTAAGCAGGGTGATCTCGCAACCCCTGAAGGTGTGTACTTCATCCGCCGCTATATCTCCCCCGATGAGCTGGATGATGCCTACGGTGTTCTGGCGGAGGATTACGGTACGGGAGCATTCCCGCTGAACTATCCTAACATAGTGGACAGGATAAACTCCAAAACCGGCGGGGGGATATGGCTCCACGGAATGAAGGAGGGGCGTGAGGACAATGCCACCAAGGGATGCGTTGCCATGGAGAACGGCAAGCTCGATTCCCTGAAAGGTTTCCTCGATAAAAAGACCCCTGTTATCATAACCGAAAAGCTCAACATGATGGACGAACAGGCGTACAACGTTGAGCGTGGGATGCTCATAGGCAACCTTAAGGAGCATATGCAGGCTTGGGAGGATTCGGATTTCGAAACCTACCGCAAGTTCTTCCACATTCACTTCAAAAGCACCTCCGGACAGAGCTATGCCCCCTATCTGCACCAGAAGAAAAAGCTTATGGAGATATACCCCGACAGAAAGGTGGATATATCAGACATAAGGGTTTTTAAGGAGAACGACACGGAGTACGTCTACGATTTCAATCAGATGTACTGCGCTCCGAATATAATCGCCTACGGCCGCAAACGGCTGTATCTCAACCGTGAGGTGGACGAGTTCAGGATTATCGCCGAGGAGTACAGGCCCGGCAGCAGTGATGATGTGGTGAAGGAATCCGCTGGTAACTTTTTGGTGGATTGGAAGAAGAGCTGGGAGGGCATGGATACTGAAAGGTATATCGCTCACTACAGCGATTCATTCTCCTCCGATGGTATGAACAGGGACTCATGGCGTGATGACAAGGCAGAAAAGTTTATCAAATACAATGATATAAATGTTGGAATAGAGAATATCAGGGTACATCCGCTTGCCCCTATGAAGGTGAGGGTTACCTTCCTGCAGCGTTTCAGGGGTGACTCATACAGCGATGTGGGGATAAAAACCCTTGTGCTTGAGGGATGCCCCGGAGAATACAGGATCCTATCCGAACAATGGAGACCGCTTTGAGGCTCAGCCTTTCCGTTTTAATACTTTCTTTTTTAATGACCATCTCAGCCCTTGCCGTTGAGCGTCCGTCCAAGGAACATGATGTTTACTTTAAGGGTACGGACTATGAGCTGAACGTATACCGCATATACGGTCGTCAGGACGGCAAGACCATGCTCATCGTCGGCGGTATACAGGGGGACGAGCCGGGGGGATTCCTCTCTGCGGATCTTTATTCCGGACTCCGCCTTGAGAAGGGTAACCTTATAGTAATCCCGAGGGCGAACTTTAAGTCTATCATACTTTACGACAGAGGCCCCGACGGCGATATGAACCGCCGCTTCAAGGGGGAGCATCCCAAGGATGATATGGACAAGGTCGTCGGGATTATAATGGAGTTAATGAAGGAATCGGATGTATTCCTGAACCTCCACGACGGCTGGGGTTATCATTACCCCACATATGTTGATAAATGGAGAAACCCGTTCCGCTTCGGCCAGTCGATTATTACCGATGCAAATATCTTCAAATGCAGCGATGGCACCGAGTTGGATCTCAGAGGTATTGCAAATACCGTACTTGATAAGGTGAACAACCGGATCGAGGATAAGAAGTACCACCTCCACTATTTCAATACGAACACCGAGGACCCCAACACACGCTTCGGTGATATGCGCAAAACCGCCACATACTACGCCCTGCAGACATATTGCCTCCCCTCCTTCGGGGTGGAGAGTTCAAAGAACCTCCCCACTCTGGAGATGAAGGTTCTCCATCACAACTACGCTGTGAACGAATTTATGCACTACTACGGCATAGTTCCTGAGCATCCGAGCATCTTCCTGCTTAAGCCCCAGCTCTATTACACCGTTGTGAATGTGAACGGTGTGCCTAAGATTATCGATGAGGGTGAGACCCTCATTATCGAGAAGGGGGATTTGGTTGAGGTTACCCACATCGAGGCGAACTACCAGCGGGGGGTTTCCTGCGATGTTCTGGGAACGGGGGAGCTTAATGATTACAGAAAGAAAATACAGGTTAATGACGATACGAAGATAGTTTTCCGCAAGGATAACGACAAGATGGGGCTCATCGACCTTAAGCTTAAAAGAACAAAAAACGGCAAGTACCTTGTTTTCATAGTTAAGGTGAACGGTGAGAAGCGTTCCTTCCTCGCCGATGAAACCATAGATGTAAGCAAGCGTGACCGCCTGGAATTCGTTGCTGCAGTTTCGGACAGTTCCTGCGGCCATGACTATCCGGTAAACTTCAAAGGTTACGTACCACCCGTGAGCACAAACACAGGTGACGATCGTGGGTATGAGATACCTATGAACAGTAATTTTATGGATAAATACTCCCGTGACGGGGATGGCAAAACCTTTCCGGTTATTGTGAAATCGGGGGGTGTGGAGCTTGGAACCGTATGGGTAAGGATAAAGGACAGGTGATGAAGAGGATCAAGGCGATTGCGAAGGGGCGTGTTCAGGGTGTTGGCTACAGAGCCGCCGTTCAGTCCCGGCTCGAAGCTCTGGGTGTTACCGGATACGTTAAGAATCTTCCCGATGGAACGGTTGAGATCGTTGTTGAGGGTGAGCAGGGTGATGTTGAAAGGGCGATGGATGAATCGAGGAAAGGCTCGGCGATGTCCAGCGTAACCTCCATGGAGATGGAGGAGCAGAACCCTTCCGGCGAGTTCGCCGCATTCGAGATAAGCCGTTAATGCATAAGCTTATAATCTTCGATTTCGATGGAACCCTTGCGGACACATGGAACTCCATAAATAAATGCATGCAGTGGACCTTCCGTGATCACGAGCTTGAATGCTATGAAGAGATGCTGCTGTATGACCTTATCGGAACACCCCTCGTGGAGATGATAGAGATACTCTCCAAAGGGAAGGGGGATGCGGAGCAGATCACCGAAACCTACCGTAAATACTACACCAAAGAGGGCCACGAGCTCACCCGTCTTTTCAAGGGGTCTATAGAGGCTGTTCAGGGTCTGCATGAAAAGGGCTACAAGCTTGCCGTTCTCAGCAACAAGAGCGAGCCCGGTGTGCAGAGAGCAGTTAAAAGAACAGGGCTGTCACCCTATATTCAGGATGTTTTTGGCGAGCGTGAAGGGCGCCTCGGCAAGCCTTCCCCCGATTCCTTTCTTATGGACATATACCCCCGTTTCGGCATCGAGCCGGCGGACTGCCTCATGGTGGGAGATGCTATTCCGGACCTGGCATATGCACAGGCTTGCGGCATGCCCTCCTGCTGGGCGAGCTTCGGTTTCGGGCCCGAAAAAGAGTGCCTTTCATACAAACCTTCATATATCATTAATGATATCAGCGAACTGACCGATATTCTCTGACAGATAAGGGGATTACACCCAATTCAATCTGTTTGCCACACTGGAGAGAATATTGCAGGCGAGAACTGCTCTTGAAAGGAGCGAGAACCCCGTTAGACCTCTGCTCAAATGGGCAGGGGGTAAAACAAGGCTTATCCCCCAGTATAAACCGTATTTTCCGAACAGAGGGGTCGTTTATTACGAACCATTTGCCGGTGGTGGAGCGGTATTTTTGTACCTTGCCTCAAGGGGGCTCGTGAAGAAGGCCTTCCTGAACGATCTTAATACCGAACTTGTTAATCTATATACCGTTGTTCGAGATGAACCGGAGGAGCTCATAGAGCGAGCTTGCGCTATGCGGGACTATTACCTTGGACTGGATGGTGCAGGCAGGGCGGAGTTCTACTACGACACAAGGCAGGCCTACAACCGTGAATGCCCCGCGAGTCCCGCAGCAAGGGCGGCGATGACCGTTTTTCTCAACAAAACCTGCTACAACGGCCTTTACAGGGTGAACAGCAAGGGTGAGTTCAACGTCCCCGCCGGCAGATACAAAAGCCCCAGTATAGTCGAGCCGGAGAATGTGCGTCTTTTCAGCGCCCTGTTGCGTGAGACAGAGGCGGAGATCGGCAACGATGATTTCGACGACTCCGTTGCAAACGCCGCAAGGGGTGATTTCGTCTATTATGATCCCCCCTACCGCCCCATAAGCAGGACATCCCATTTCACATCATACAGTGCAAACAGTTTTGACGATGCAGAGCAGGAACGCCTTGCCGCAACCTTCCGTAAGCTTGCGGGAAGGGGTGTGCGTCAGATGCTCAGTAATTCCGATCCGAAAAACAATGATCCCGATGACAACTTCTTCGATGACCTCTACGAAGGGTTCACCATAAAAAGGGTTAAAGCGAGTAGGATGATAAACAGCCGTGCGGACAAGCGCGGCAGTGTCTCCGAGCTTCTCATAACTGTCTGAATCTCAACCTGAGCCTGTATTTTGTCAGGAAACTGTTGCAATCAGGACATTACAGGTGTAAATTAACAAAAGTTCAACCGTGGGGGTGCTCGCAAGTGTGCGGGCTGAGATATACCCTATGAACCTGATCCGGGTAATGCCGGCGTAGGTAGACGGTGGTTTACATCGCATCCCGCCGAATCAGGACGGGATTTTTTTATGCAAGTCACCGCCGTTCCCCCAGAAAAAAATGTATTAACAGAGGTGAAGTATGACCCAGCTTCAATCAGCTCTCAACGGTGTTATAACCGATGAGATGAAGAAGATAGCGGCTGATGAGCAGATGGATGCTGAAAAGCTCCGTGATCTTGTTGCCGATGGAAAGGTTGTTATCCCGAAAAACGTTAACAGGAACTTCAAGGATGTGAGAGGTATAGGCAGAGGCCTGCGCACAAAGGTGAACGCCAATATAGGAACCTCCGGCGACAGACCCCATATTGAATGCGAGCTGGATAAGCTCGAGGCCGCCATAGAGGCGGGAACGGACAGCGTCATGGACCTTTCCACAGGGGGAGACCTTGACGAGATACGCAGGGTTATCCTGGAGAAATCACCTGTAATGGTCGGGGCTGTTCCCATATACGCCGTAGCGGCCAGGCTTGCGGCAGAGGATAAATCCACCAGCGAGATGGACCCCGATGTTCTTCTTAAGAGTATTGAGAAGCAGTGCGAATCTGGTGTGGACTATATAACGGTACACTGCGGTGTTACCAAGGAATCCGTTGCCAGAATGGACAGATCAGACAGGGTCTGCGGCATTGTAAGCCGTGGGGGCTCCATCACGGCGGACTGGATACGCAGAAACGGAAAGGACAACCCCCTTTACGAATACTATGATGATCTCCTTAAAATATGCGCCAAGCATGATGTGACACTCAGCCTCGGCGACGGCTTCCGCCCCGGTGCCATTGCGGATGCAACGGACAGGGCGCAGATAGATGAACTCATAATCCTCGGCGAGCTGGCAAAACGCGCCAAAGAGGCGGGTGTTCAGGCGATGATAGAGGGCCCCGGCCATGTTCCGCTCAAGCAGATCGAGGCGAACATGACGATCCAGAAGAGCCTGTGCGATGATGCACCCTTCTACATCCTCGGCCCCCTCCCCACCGATATCGCACCAGGATACGACCACATAACAGCGGCCATCGGCGGAGCCATAGCGGCATCTGCCGGTGCGGATTTTCTCTGCTATGTAACCCCCGCCGAGCACCTCGCACTCCCCGATGAGAAGGACGTTTACGAAGGCGTTATCGCATCCCGTATCGCAGGGCACATCGCAGATATCGCAAAAGGTGTACCCGGTGCTGCGGAGCGTGACATACGCATGAGCCAGTACCGTAAGAAGCTTGACTGGGAGGGGATGTTCGAAGAGTGTATCGATCCCGTTAAAGCAAGAGAGAAGTTCGAGAAGAACAGGGATGTTGACTCCTGCTCAATGTGCGGAAAGCTATGCGCAGTGAAGATAGACAAAAAATCACCGACATACTGAAGCTCTACCTCGTCTACGAGGAGCCGATGCTGAAGATCCCGCCGGAGGAGTTCATTCCGGCGGTTATCCGTGGCGGTGTAACCTGTATCCAGCTCAGGAGCAAGGAACTGAACGGGGCGCAGAACTACCGCTCCGCCCTCAGCCTCAGATCGATGCTTGAGGGAACAGGCGTTCCGCTTATTATAAATGACAGGGCGGATATAGCCCTCTGCTCTGGTGCGGATGGTGTCCACGTGGGCGCAAAGGATATACCCCCTTCGGCAGTGAGAGGTCTTAACAGCGATTATATCATCGGCTATTCCTGCAATACGCCGGAGGACGTCCAGACGGCTCTTAGTGCGGGTGTTGACTACATAGGCACAGGGCCGGCCTTCCCCACTGATACGAAGAAGGATTTACGTGAGCTGAGGGGTCCATCCGGCATAGGTGAGCTTATCGCCTCATGCCCGGTCCCCGCCATTGCCATAGGCGGAATAACCGCCGCAAACTGCGGTGAGCTCTGCGGGCTGAATCTGAAAGGTGTGGCGGTGTCCTCAAGCATCTGCGCATCGGAGGATCCTGAGCGTGCGGCAGCGGAACTGAGAGAGATGGTGGAGAAGCTTTGAAGGAATTTGAGTTCATAAAAAGGCTCGCTTCAGGCCTTGATAAACCGCTTTCCGAGATTGGTATCGGCGATGATGCAGCCCTCTCCGGCGGTGTCCTTATGGCTAAGGATATCATGGCAGAGGGTGTACATTTCTCCTCCGATGCCCCCCTCCGGAATATAATATTCCGTCTTTTCACAGCAAACGTAAGCGACATAGCCGCCATGGGCGGAAGGGCAAAGAGGGTTCTTCTCGGTTTTGCAAAGCCCTCTGGCCTTAACTCCGAGGAGCTCATCCAGGCTGTGGGGCGTGCTGCTGTTTTCTACGGTGTTGAGATAGTCGGTGGTGACACAACATCATCTAAGAACGGTTTCTTTGCCTCGCTCACCGTTTTAGGGGAACCCGGCGGTCATGTACTCCGCAGAAGCGGAGCAAAGGCGGGGGATGTGCTCTACTTATCCCGCCCCGTGGGTGGAGCTCTCGAACTGCTGGAGAAGGAGCTTAGGGGGGGTAAGGATTTCTCCCACTATCTTTTCGAGGCGGAGACGAAGCTTGGAAGCTTTCTCGGCGAGTTCGGCGTATCATCATGTATAGATATAAGCGACGGTCTTGGCAGGGATGCGGGGCACATTGCGGAGTCGAGCAACGTACGAATAATGATCGATCACGAGCTCATCCCGATGTATCCGCCTGAAAGAGCTGTACAGTCCGGTGAGGAGTTTGCCCTCCTTTTTACAGTACCCCCCGGCAAAGCGGAAGAGCTTGAAAGGGGAATTCATAGGAGTCTCGGCAGGCCGGTTCACCGTATCGGCAAGGTTCTCTCCGGTGAGGGCGTTTATATGGGGGATAAAAACGTTTCACTCATCGGCTGGGAGCATTCCTGAGAAAGAAACACAGCTTGCCATTTCTTTTTTTCTTCCTTAAACTTCTGCCTAGAGGAAGGTTTTAATGTCATCTTATTTAACGGTTCTCGGCGGCGTGGGCGAGATCGGCATGAACATGTACGTTTACGAATCTATGGACACTGCGGTCATAGTTGACTGCGGCGTTATGTTCGCCGACTATTCCACACCGGGTGTTGATTACATAATCCCCGATTTTTCCTATCTGGAAAGGATAAAGGACAAGCTTAAGGGGATCTTTATATCCCACGGACATGAGGATCATATAGGCGGAATATCCTTCCTCCTTGCTGAGTACAACCTCCCCGTTTACGGCGGGGCTCTTTCCCTCGGAATTCTTGAGGCGAAGCTCTCCCGCAGGAAGCTGGGCTATGAGCTGAGGCGTGTTGAGAAGCGGGAGACTGTGGAGATAGGCGATATATCGGTGACATTCCTCCCCGTAACCCACTCCATAGGGGATACCTACGCCCTGGCAGTGCAGACACCCGATTTTAGTGCACTCCACGTTTCCGACTTTAAGATAGACTATACTCCCGCCTACGGCGAGCCCTTCCGTAATGAGGATTTTGCACCCCTGGCGGGTCTTGATCTTCTGCTCATGGATGCCACAAACGCCCATGTGCCGGGGAGTACCGATTCCGAATCATCACTCCGCTCGGAGCTTAGCGATATAATGCAGAATGCCGAGGGGCGGGTCTTCTTCACCACCTTTTCATCGAACCTCGATAGAATCCGCCAGATTATGGAGATCGCAAAGGAGACCGGCCGTAAGGTTGTTGTGGAGGGGGCATCCCTCGAAAGGAACGTTAATATAGCCACAAAGCTCGGCTATATGGAGATCCCCTCGGACACCATTATTCCCCTCTCCCATGCAAGGAAGATGAAGGATTCCAAGGTCTGTTTTATAATAACCGGAAGTCAAGGGGAGATGAACAGCACCCTTTACCGTGTGGCCTCACGTGAGAGGAAGGACCTGCACGTTAAAGAAGGGGACCTGTTCATAATATCCGCCAGGGTTATTCCCGGAAATGAGAAGAGCCTGAACAGGCTTATCAACAATATATATGAGAACGGAGGCGAGGTTGTGGATATCGGCAGCAGGCATATCCATGTTTCCGGCCATGCCGCACAGGATGAGCTTAAAACCATGCTCAAGCTCACAAAGCCCCGCTACCTGCTCCCCGTCCACGGCGAAGAGATGCACCTCGCCAGCCAGAGGAAGCTTGCCAGAGAATCCGTAGATATGAAAAACCGGGGGATCATAAGGGGCAAGAACGGCTCCAGGATAGGATTTGATCGAAGGGGCTTCGCCGGCGTTGACGAAGTGGAGCACGGTACTGTATATATAGACCTCCGTGGACGGATGGTTATTGACGATGAAACCCTGAAGGATAGAAAAAGCCTCTGCCGTGACGGGGCTGTTTCCGTTTCCGTTATTTACAACAGGGCTAAGGGAGGGATGGAGATGCCTCCCGTGGTGCGGGTCACCGGGTTCGCCATGCCGGATCACCGGATGTTTGAGCTCCGCAAGTTTCTCAATCACAATATTCAGAGCCTCCTTGAGGAAACGGGTGATGACTTCCCACTCCTTGAGGAGTACATCAAAAAACTAGTCCGCAGACATTTCAGAAAAACCATGGACAGGAGGCCTGCGGTGGCCGCCGCTGTCATGGAGGTTTAGATGGGGGTTTTAACCGCAGCACTGCTCGGCCTTTTACAGGGGCTTACGGAGTTCCTTCCTGTGAGCAGTTCGGGGCATCTTGTTCTTGCCCAGTCCTTAATGAGAGATTTTGAGCAGCCCGGTCTGCTTTTCGATACGATGCTCCACCTTGCCACACTATTTGCAGTGCTCCTCTATTTCAGGGAGAAGGTGCGTGTGCTTGTGCTTTCGCTTCTGGGGATATTTTCCCAGGAGTATAAGGTTATGTATTTCGAGAATAAGCGTTTTCTATGGGGTATTATTATTGCCTCCATACCCACAGCCGTTGTGGGGCTCGGGCTTGAGTCCACAGTGGAGGGGATGTTTGCAACGCCTTCTTATGTGGGTTATTTCCTGATCCTTACCTCAGTGCTTCTGGTTCTTTCGGACAAGGTTCGTACAGTGGGAGAGATAGACGGGCCCAGATCGTTCCTTATCGGAATTGTGCAGGGGTTTGCTGTTATACCGGGTATATCCCGTTCGGGCTCCACCGTTGCGGCGGGTCTTTTCCTCGGGATAAAGCGTGAGGAGATGGCGGAGTTCTCCTTTTTGATGAGCGTTCCCGCAATCTTCGGTGCGGCAATCCTGCAGATCCGGCACCTGAAGGATGTTCCCTTCGAGCACCTTCCGGCTTACGGCGTTGGTATGCTGGCGGCTTTCATTAGCGGCTTCATTGCTATAGGGTTTATGGTATTCTTTATAAAGCGTGCAAGCCTTACAATATTCGCAATCTACTGTCTCGTAGTGGGGATAACTGCCATAGTATGGATGTAGAAAGAAAGAGTCTCACCCTCGACATAATTTTTCTCCTGAGCGTTCTTCTGGTAATCTTTCTCGGCATGTCGATCTATTCGCATTCGCCGGAGGATCCCTCGTACTCACATATAATCTTCTCCGATTATCAGCAGGAGGTGCGCAACCTCTTCGGTAAAACGGGGGCATACACTGGGGACCTCGCCGGAACCATCTTCGGCTGGACAGCTCTTCTGCTCCCGCTTCTCCTCGTCTCGGTTCCCGTGAAGCTCTATCAGATCAAGAAGGGTATTATCGAGCGCAGGCTTACCCCCTTAGCAGTGCTTGTCGCCGCCTTCGTGCTCCCCGCTTTGTTATCGGTTACCACAGGTTTCATAGGCGGTAGTGATGTTTTCTTCACCGACAAGCCCACAGGGGGACTTATCGGACTGGTTTCGGCGGATTTCTTATCCTCACTGCTGGGAACGGCAGGGGGCGTTCTTATCTCCATGTTCCTCCTTGTTATCAGTATCATGCTGTATTTCTCATTATCCCTCAGCCAGCTCTTCGGCGCTGTTAAGAGGGGTGTTCCCTCATCGATACCTAAGATGCCCGAGCTGCCCAAGATCCCCGAGCTTAAGAGGGGGGGAAGAAAGGATAACGGCAAAGAGATGGACGGCATAGCCTCCGACGACGGCGAAAGACCCGCCTACGAGAGGATGGGTATAAACCCCGAAACGGGGATCCATGAAGCTCTCGAGGAGAAGATGATGGAGGAGGCTGTTCTGGATGAGGCTGAGCAGAATAATAATGAAGAGTCTGAACCAGAGAAGGGCGAAGACCATGAAGACAGGTCCGCTTCAGCTACAAGCGGAGCGGGTACAGCCCAGAATGGTATAGATATAAAGCCCCTCGAAAGCTTTGAAAAGGCGGAAACGGATTACAGCATACCCCTTGATCTGCTGGATAAGCCCTCGGTCTCCGTGCAGGGGGAAAGTGACGAACAGCTGAAGGAGAAGGCGAGACAGCTTGAGGCGAAGCTTGCCGATTTCGGCGTGGACGGTAAGGTTCGTGAGATACGTCCCGGCCCGGTGGTAACCCTTTTCGAGTATGAGCCGGCTCCCGGCGTAAAGATAAACAAGATAGCAGGCCTTTCCGATGACCTCGCCCTCGCCATGAGCGCATTGAGCGTCAGGATCATAGCACCCATTCCGGGCAAATCTGTGGTTGGTATAGAGCTTCCCAACCGTAACAGGGGAGCTGTTAGCCTCAGTGAGCTTCTGACATCTGCGAAATTTGCCGAAAGTCCATCCCTTCTAACCTTCGCCATGGGCAAGGATGCTTCGGGTAAACCATATATAAGCGATCTCGCCAAGATGCCCCATCTGCTCATCGCAGGAACCACGGGTAGCGGTAAGTCTGTATCGGTGAATACGATGCTCTGCTCGGTGCTGTATAAGGCATCCCCCGATCTTGTTAAGTTTGTTATGATCGATCCGAAGATGGTGGAGCTCAGTGTATACGAAGGTATACCCCATCTTGCCGCACCCGTTGTTGTGGATGTCCGCAAAGCGGCAAACGTTCTTAAGAATGTTGTGGAGGAGATGGAAGGGCGCTATGCCAGCCTTGCGCAGATGAAGGTGAGGAATATCGATTCCTACAACCAGAAGGCGGACCGTGACCCCGAGCTTGAGAGGATGCCATACCTTGTGGTTGTTGTGGATGAGTTTGCCGATCTTATGATGGTTGCGGGCAAAGAGGTTGAGCAGTCGATCATACGCATAGCCCAGATGGCCAGAGCGGTGGGTATCCATCTTATACTTGCAACACAGCGTCCTTCGGTTAATGTAATAACAGGCATCATCAAGGCGAATATGCCCGCAAGGCTATCCTTCAAGGTTTCCTCGAAGATAGACAGCCGTACGGTGATAGACCAGAATGGTGCGGAGCTTCTCCTCGGCAAGGGTGACAGCCTCTTTGTGCCTCCCGGGACGAGTGAGACTGTGCGTGTGCACGGCTGTTTTGTTTCAGATGATGAGGTAGGCCGGATAGTAGAGCATCTTAAGACACTTGGCGAGCCGGAATACAATATGGATCTTGTGCGTGAGGAGACCTCGGATCCCGGAGAGATTGACGAATCCGAGATAGATGATAAATACTATGAGGCGCTGGAGCTTGTTCAGCAGAAGGGCTTCGCCTCCATAAGCATGATACAGCGGTACCTGCGCATTGGATACAACAGGGCGGCAAGGATCGTTGAGATCATGGAGCAGAAGGGGGTAGTCGCCCCCAGTGATGGAACATCCAAGCCAAGGGAAGTTATAAAGAAAAACAACGATTAAGGAGTTTATAGAAATGGCAGATCTCAAAGTTAATTATATGGGCCTCGAGCTTGAGAGCCCCCTAATACTCGGAAGCTCTACCATGCCCAAAACCATGGACAACGTTAAAGCAGCAGCCGATGCCGGAGCGGGAGCAGTGGTTCTAAAATCCCTCTTCGAGGAGGAGCTTCGCAAGCAGGACGGCGGATACGGGGATGATTTCCACCCCGAGGCGTATGAGTATATGCAGAGCGAGGCGGCTGTGGTTTACGGAGCCAAGGAGTATCTGGACAACATTAAGGATGCTAAAAAGGCTTCAAGCATGCCCGTTATTGCCAGCGTAAACTGCCTCGGCGGGAAATGGTGGTCCGATTTCGCCTCAAACATAGAGGGAGCGGGTGCGGATGCCCTTGAGCTGAACATATCCTTCGTCCCCTTTGATGTGAACGAGAACCCCAGAGACGTTGAGCAGAGATACGTTGATGTTATAAAAGAGGTTAAGAGCAGGATCAAGATCCCCGTTGCCGTAAAGATAGGCCAGAATTTCAGCTCTATCCCTTGGACAGCTAAGCAGATAGAGAACGCCGGAGCGGACGCTCTTGTTATGTTCAACCGCTACTACCAGATGGGTATCGACACCCGCACGCTTGATCTCAGGCCTATGCATTTCTACAGCAGTGAGGAGGAGACCTTCAAGGTACTCCGCTGGGTGGCGGCTCTTTCACCCCAGCTCGACATCGATATAAGCGCCAGCACGGGTGTCCACACCTCCGATGCGTTCATACAGCAGATAATTGCAGGAGCAAAGACCGTTCAGGTTGTCAGCGCTGTTTATCAGAAAGGGTTCAAAACCATTAGCGATATCCTTGAGGGTGTTTCCGGCTGGCTCGCCACAAGGCAGAAGACCCTTGATGAGGTTCGCGGAACCGCAGGGAAGAAGAACTCCCGTGAGCATATGACCTTCGAACGTATACAGTACATGAAGGTGGCGGACGCCAGATACATCGGAGAGTAGATGAAGATAGTTATAGCGGGGGCCGGCGAGGTCGGCTTCCACATCGCTCAGCAGCTTGTTCAGGAGAATCGTGACGTTGTTATCATAGAGAAGGATCAGGAGCGTGCCAAGCATGCGGGAAACCATCTTGACTGTATGGTGATAAACGATGACGCCACGAATGTTGAAACCCTGAAAAAAGCCGGCGTGGGTAAGGCTGCGGCGTTTATCTCCGCCACGGACTACGATGAGGTGAACATGATCTCATGCTTCATCGTGGCGAGCGAGTTCAACGTTCCCATCAAGATAGCCAGGGTGCGCAGTCTTAAATACTCCAAAACGAGGCTCTTCAACGGCAACGTGCACAGCGGTATAGATTTCGTGGTGAACCCCGAGATCGAGGCGGCGAAGTCCATCGTCAGCAATGTCCAGCACGGCGCCATGAGCGATATATTCCATTTCAACGATTCAGAGATTCAGCTGAGGGACATCTATATCGATGATGAGCACCCCTTCTTAGAGCGTGCCCTTAAGGATGTTAAAGGTAGGCTCAGGGAGGACTTCATCGTTGCGGGGATACTCAGAAACGACCAGATAACTATCCCCGATGGCGATACAGTGATTAAAGAGGGGGACCACGTATTCGTTGTGGCCACCTCCCAGACCTTTGAAAAGGTCTTTGCCAAAATAGGCAACCCAAAACGCCGGATCAGGAGCGTTATCATAGCAGGGGGCGGCAGAACAGGGCGCTACGTTGCTGAAAAACTCCTCAGGCTGGGGAGAAGTGTCAGTATCGTGGATAAGGACTATGAGAAGTGTAAGGAGATCGCCGCAGACTTCCCCAAAGCTCTTGTGATAAACGGGGATATCAGCGATCAATCCGTCTTTGAGGATGAGAGCCTTGCAGGAAGCGATCTTATCATAACCACAACGAGCAACGAGGAGCTTAATATCCTCACAGCTATCTACGGCAAAACCCTCGGCATCAAGAAGGCGATAGCCCTTGTGAACAAGTCGAACTATATGCACATCTCCGCCCAGCTGGGGCTGAACTCCACTGTAAGCCCGAAATCCAGTTCGGTAAACGCCATCATGAAGTATATGCGAAGGGGTAACATACTGAACGTATACAAGATATTCGAGGGGCAGGCGGAGGTTACCGAGCTCAGCCTCCCCCAGGGCGCAGGGCTTACCGGCAAGGCGCTCAAGGATGTTAAGCTCCCCTCCGGTGCGCTAATTGTGGCGGTGACGAGGGGTGATCAGAACTATATCCCCGATGGGAGCTTTGTGCTGGAGGACGGGGACAGGATCATAACATTCTCCGGTAAAGAGGCATCCCAGGAGCTTTCGGAGATGTTTTCCGGTTAAGCCATGCATATACGAACCGTATTAAATATAATCGCCATCCTTCTTCTTATACTGGACGGCTTCCTCCTTGCGTGTGGAGCCCTTGCCTATTATTACGGTGAGTATCTATCCATGAGAGGTTTTCTCTTTGCCGCCATCGGTTCCGGCGGTGCGGCTGGAATAATACTCGCCCTTACGAGAAAAAAGGTTAAACAGACCCTCTCTCCGAGGGACGGCTTCATGTTTGTAACCCTCAGCTGGATAACAGCCTCCGCTGTGGGTGCGCTTCCATTCTGGATCTCAGGGGCGATCCCCGGTTATGCGGATGCCTTCTTTGAGACTATGTCCGGCTTCTCCACAACGGGGGCATCGATCCTCACGAACATAGAGGCTATGCCCAAGTCACTTCTTTTCTGGCGTTCCCTAACCCACTGGCTGGGGGGTATGGGTATCGTTGTTCTCGCTGTTGCAATCCTTCCCCTGCTCGGTATCGGAGGGATGCAGCTCATGCGGGCGGAGGCACCCGGTCCTTCCGTTGACAAGATAACACCGAGGATCGCCGTTACTGCGAAGTACCTCTGGCTCATATATATCGGGTTCACTGTTATAGAGACCGTTCTGCTTATGTTCGGCGGCATGGATCTTTACGAGAGCCTCACCCATGCCTTCGGAACTGTGGCAACTGGTGGATTCTCCACCAAAAACCTGAGCATCAAGCACTTCGATTCCGCCTACATCGACTGGGTGGTAACCCTCTTCATGGTGCTTGCGGGGATTAACTTCACCCTACATTTCAGGCTTCTGATGGGTAATCTAGGCGAACTGAGGAAGAATACGGAGCTTAAGGCGTATCTGGCGATATTCATCGCCGCAAGTATAGCCATATCCATAGGCCTTTACGGCAAAGTATACGAAGACTACAGCGAATCCCTCCGCTACGCCGCATTTCAGGCGGCCTCCTTCGTTACTACAACGGGTTATGCCACGGACAACTACGAGAACTGGCCTATCTTCGCGCAGATGATCCTCTTCATGCTGATGTTTGTGGGTGGATGCGCCGGCTCCACGGGTGGCGGAATTAAGGTTATCCGTATAGTGACGCTCCTTAAGCAGGGGCTTAACGAGATGAAGTTCCTTATCCATCCGAGGGGTGTTTTCATCCTCCGGCTCAGCGGATACCCAGTTCGCAAGAATATTGTCTACGCCATATCCGGCTTCTTCTACCTGTATATATTCCTGCTCCTCGTGGTTATGCTCATCGTATCCACATCGGGGGCGGATTTGACAACCTCCATTACCACAGCCCTTGCCACGGTGGGCAATATCGGTCCCGGTTTCGGTCTTGTGGGGCCTGTGGACAATTACGCCTTCTATCCCGACTATGTTAAATGGGTGCTCAGCTTCGCCATGCTTGTGGGGAGGCTTGAGCTTTATACGGTACTTGTGCTTTTTACACCCATGTTCTGGAGAAAATGATCAGCTGGCGAATACGCATAAAAGGCATTGTGCAGGGGGTGGGTTTCCGCCCGTTCATATACCGCCTCGCCCATGAGAGGGGTATCAGCGGAAGTGTGCACAACCACAGCGGCGGTGTTGAGATCTTATGCGACTGCTCCAGCCCCGAAGGATTCATTAACGATATAAAACGCTTCGCCCCGCCTTTGGCGCACATCTCCTTTGTGGAATATGATAGAACCGATGCGGATACGGGCGAGGGTTTCAGAATAATAGAATCGAAACAGGGGGGAGGGTTTACCCTGATCCCGCCGGACAGTGCCCTCTGCCCCGACTGCCGAAGGGAGCTATTCGATTCAAATGACAGACGCCACCGCTATCCCTTCATAAACTGCACCAATTGCGGCCCCAGATATTCCATAATGAAGTCCCTCCCCTACGACAGGCCTAATACTGTGATGGATGAATTCACCATGTGCCCCGACTGCGCCTCGGAATATGCTGATCCGGCCGACAGACGTTTCCATGCCCAGCCCGATTGCTGTTCCCTTTGCGGCCCGGAGATAAGTATGGGAGAGCTGAAAGGTGAGGATGCCCTTAAGTGTACCGTGGAGCTTATAAACAGCGGCGGGATAGTTTCCGTTAAGGGGCTTGGCGGGTATCATCTTGTTTGTGATGCATGCAATGACAGTGCAGTTCTTAGGCTCCGTGAGCTGAAAAGACGTGGGGATAAGCCCTTCGCCGTAATGTGCCGTGAGCCCGGCGTGGTGATGGGGGAGGGTGAGCGGAGTCTCTTCGAATCCCCCCAGGCGCCTGTGGTTCTTCTCAAGGCGGAGGGAGCATCCGTCTCAGAGTATATCAACCCCATGGGTGATGACATCGGGTTTATGATGCCCTATACACCGTTGCACGAGCTGATACTGGACGGGGTTTCAAGCGGATATATAGTAGCCACCAGCGGAAACCTGCGGGATGAACCCATAGCCGCATCGGAGGATGAGGCGGAAGAGAATCTCGGTCACTATACGAGCCATTTCCTTCATCATAACAGGGAAATACATAACCGTCTCGACGATTCTGTAACCGCATGTGTGGATGGTGTGCCCTATGTAATCCGCCGTGCCAGAGGCTTTGCACCGTGGCCTGTCATGCTTCCTGAGAAGACGGAAAGGGGCATAGCCGGAATGGGGGCGCATCTGAAAAGCACCGTGTGCCTCGCTTCGGATGAATACGCCTTTGTGAGTCAGTACATAGGGGATCTGGACAATCCGGGAACACGTGATTTCTTCGATGAAACCTTTATAAAGCTAAAAAGACTTCTCGGGATGGAGCCCGATATCCTCGTTACCGATCTTCATCCCGACTATCACAGCACACGCTTTGCGCATGACGAAGGGGCTGAGGTTGTACAGGTACAGCACCATCTGGCGCATATGTACTCCTGCTGTGCGGAAAACGGCATATCCGGCGACTGTATAGGGGTTATTCTGGATGGAACAGGGCTCGGCAGCGATGGAAATATATGGGGCGGCGAAGTTTTTCTGCGCAGGGGCGGTGTAATAAGCCGTGAGGCGCATCTCCCCTACACACCCCAGCCCGGGATGGATGCAGCAGCCAAAAAGCCATGGATGATGGCGGTGTCGTATATCCGGAGCTTCAGCGAGCACAAAGCGGAGGAATACATTGATAACAACATGCTCCCCCTTGTGCAGGGTATGTTGAAGAGCGGTACGAACTGTATCGATACCTCCAGTGCGGGAAGGCTCTTCGAGGGGGCTGGTTCACTCCTGCTGGGGATAGATGAAAACGATTTTGAAGGGCATGCTGCAATGGCTCTGGAGCGTGCGGCGGATACTTCGGTTACAGAACTCTACGAAACAAACGGATTCTCCCACGGAGGCCTCATATCGGGGCTTCTCGATGATATAAAGGCGAAAACACCGATAGGTACGGTCTCGGCGAGGTTCCATAACGGCTTTGCCCGTATGATACTCGATCTCTGCATAGAGATACGCTCCCGAACGGGTATCTGCGATGCGGTACTCTCCGGCGGTGTGTTCCAGAATCTGCTTCTGTTGAGAAGGAGTGTGGAGTTTCTGAGGGGTGCGGGCTTTAATGTGCATATCCACAGCCGTGTACCCGCCAACGACGGCGGAATATCCCTCGGGCAGGTCTACGCCTATACAGCGGGGGAGAAATTCCTTGACAAACCGGACGTACTGAAAAAGACTTGAACCCTGAGCGGTTAAATAATCGGGTGAAGGATAGATGAAAAAGATACTTGTTACCGGAGCGGCGGGCTTCATAGGTTGGTACACGGCAAAACTACTGCTGGAGCAGGGTATTAGCGTTGTGGGGATCGATGATCTGAACAGCTACTACGATGTGAGACTCAAGAGCTACCGCCTGAACAACCTTGAAGAGAGGGAGAACTTTACCTTCATCAAGGGTGATATCGCTGACATGGAGGCGATGGAGGGTGTTTTTGCCGAGCATTCCTTCGATGCGGTTATTAATCTCGCCGCCAGAGCGGGTGTGCGCTACAGCCTGGAGAATCCCCACATATACCTGCGAACAAACACACAGGGAACCCTTGTTCTGCTGGAGCTTATGCGCAAACACGGGATAAGGAAGTTCGTACTCGCCTCGACCTCCTCCCTCTACGCAGGGCAGAAGATGCCCTTTAGCGAGAATCTTCCCGTAAATACCCCCATATCACCCTATGCGGCGAGCAAGAAGGGTGCGGAGGTGATGGCTTATACCTACCACTTCCACTACGGCATCGATGTCTCTGTGGTACGCTACTTCACCGTATACGGGCCGGCCGGAAGGCCGGATATGAGTATCTTCCGGTTCATAAAATGGATAGACGAGGGGACACCCCTCACCCTCTACGGGGATGGAACACAGAGCAGGGATTTCACCTACGTCGAGGATATCGCCCGGGGAACCGTTGCGGCATTGAAGGATGTGGGCTATGAGATAATAAATCTCGGCGGCGGCAAGCGGCCTGTTCAGCTGAATGAGGTGATCTCAACCATAGAGAAAAGCCTCGGCAAGCAGGCTGTTATAGACAGGAAGGAGTTTCACTCCGCCGATATGACAGAAACCAGAGCGGATATAAACAAGGCTCGTGAGCTTCTCGGTTGGGAGCCGGAGATAGATCTGGATGAGGGGCTTGAGAGGAGTATCCGCTGGTACAGGGAGAATATAGACTGGCTCAGGGATGTTTCCGTACAGGAGCAGACGGGGCTTTCCTGATAATGAATATAAAAGGAATGCTTTTATGCGCAAACTGATAGTAGCCCTCGCCCTTGCGGCTGTTTCCGCCGCTATGCTCACTCTGGCGGTTCCCGGCCACGGCAGGGGCTTTTTGGCCTTTTTCGCCTTCATACCCCTTTTCCACATACTCGACCATGGATATGCAGGCCCTCTGAAAACCGCTGTGATGTTCGGCACAATATTCTACGCCACAAACCTCAGCTGGATGACCATACCCCTCAGCCGGTTCGGGCATGCGCCCTGGGTTCTCTCCGGTTTGGCAGTTTTTCTTTTTGCGCTTGTTTTATCACTTTTCTATTATTTCTTTACCTTGGCTTACTCAAAGATGGGGCATAATGCTCTCATTCCACCGCTGGCTCTTGCGTTATCGGAGCTGATAAGGGGTTGGGCGTTTACCGGTTTCCCATGGCTTACCCTTGCCCAGACCCAGTACAGCTCATATAACATGCTCTCCTTTGCGGGGCTTGCGGGTGAATACGGACTGAGTTTCATAATCGCTCTGGTGAATCTGCTGGTATACAGATTCATCGACGGCAGAAGATATCAGTACCTCTTCTACGCCGTCCTCACCGCCGGACTGGTCTATGGCTACGGCTATTACATGAACCAGCAGACGGCGGAGACGAAAAAGGCGGATGTGAGGATAGTACAGCCCGGCTACTCCCAGGATATTAAATGGGAGCGGAGTGAGAAGTACAACATATACTCGCTGGTAAGCGGAATGCTCAGGGAGAGTGCGGACGGTGATTTCGATATGATAATCCTGCCGGAAACCGCATATCCCGGTTTTATTCAGAACGATCCGGAGGTCGACATACTCCTAAAGACCGTGGGGCATGATGTTCCTGTTATAACAGGGGCGATGCGCTACGAGGTTGTCGACGGAAAGAGGAGATACTACAACAGCGCACTCCTATTCAATGAGGGTAAAGGGGATGTTTACAACAAGGTGCATCTTGTCCCCTTTGGCGAATACTTCCCCCTCGGCGATATGTTTAAGCCCATTGAGCATTATTTCTTTCAGGGGGGTGAAGACTTTACCCCCGGCAGTGAGGTTCAGGTCTTTGATGTGAACGGGATAAAGGTTGCACCGATGATCTGCTACGAGGGTGCGTACAGCTTCCAGCTGAGGCGGCAGCTTAAGCTCGGTGCTGAGATGGTTGTTATCCTCAGTAACGACAGCTGGTTCGGCGGCTCAGCAGGCAGGATACAGCATCTGGCTGTGGATGTTATGCGAGCGGCGGAGTACAACCGAAGCGTTGTGCGGGCCACGCAGTCAGGCATATCCGCTGTGATCCTCTCCGATGGAAGATTAGCGGATATTATGGGCATAGGGAAAAAGGGCTTCATAGATGCTCAGGTTCCCGTTGTTCAGGCGGATACCCCCTTCAGGACCCTTGGCTATCTCTGGATGCCGCTTCTAGCTCTGCTTGCGGTTATCCTGGAGATAAGAAAAAGGGTGGAGAAGAGGCGAAGACGCTTTAAAAACTAAGGAGCTTAATCCGGCGGATTCTGCCCTTTATAAGAGGAGCGAAAGCCCCTCGAAGCAATGTTTTGTATTGAATTTAACTACAATGTATATTAATGTTTTCTACATTCTCAGGAGGCAGCTATGTTTGGATTAGGTTCTCAGGAACTTCTCATCGTTTTGATCATCGCTATGGTTATCTTCGGTGCGGGCAAACTCCCGCAGATCGGCGAAGGAATGGGTAAAGCTATCCGCAACTTCAAGAAATCCGCCAAGGAAGCCGAAGACGCCATCGATATAACACCCGATGAAGAGGACGATAAGAAAAAGATCTCCGGTTCCGAAAATAAAGACGAAGAAAAAGACGAAAAGAAGGACGCATAGTTTCAGGCGTTTTTCTTTAATCATCTAGATTTATGGAGAATCCCCTTTGACCGGCGTAAGTTATGAAAACACCGGCGTGAGCTTCGGAAGCTATCATGGAGGGGATTCTCTGCTTCACAGGACACACCCCGGCGTTAAGTTCTTCTCCCTCGTTACTGTTATGCTCTTTGCAGGTGGGGCTGAGACTAAGGCTTCACTCATTATTTCCCTTCTGTTTCTTTTGCTCACCTTTGGTATATCAAAAATACCCGCCTATTCCTATTATAGAGCACTCCGTCCTTTTATCCCGATCCTCGGCGTTTCGTTCATAAGCCATTACTTCTTCGGTGAGAGGAGTATAGCAGATGCAGCTGTGGTTGCTCTCAGGATAGGGATACTGATTGGATTCTCTTCGGTGCTCACATTCACAACCCCCACAGGCGAGCTTGTGGGGGTCTTCTATCATATACTCCGCCGTATCCCCTTTGTTGATGCAAAGGGTATAAGTACATCGATGCTAGTGGCCGTGCGCTTCCTCCCAAGATTCCTCAGCGAGGCGAAGGGGGAGGGGGGGATCATGGAAAGGATTCGCAGGCTTTACAACGGTGCGTTGAACTATTCCTCCGAATCCGTGCAGGAGATACTCGATAATTTTGACGAGGTTGTCCGTATGCCGGGTATGGGCCCGAGTGATGCCTATACAGCTGGACTTGCCCTCATTTTCTGTGCGGGGGTGATCCTTGTATAACAAGCGTTGCGTTGTGGAGTATGACGGAACGGGCTTTGCGGGCTGGCAGGTGCAGAGTACGGGGCGGACGGTTCAGCAGGTTATAGAGGAGAAGCTCACCGAGATGTACAAGGCACCTGTGAAGATCATCGGTTCGGGCAGAACAGACTCAGGTGTCCATGCCGAAGGGCAGGTTTTCAGCTTCATTACCGATAAGTATCTGGATAGAAAGGCCCTTGTGTACGGGCTTAACAGCCTCCTACCCGATGATGTCGTTATCAAGGATGCCGAAGATGCCCCTCTGGAGTTCCACGCCCAGCAGAGTGCCCTCAGCAAAACCTACCGATACCGCATCCTTTCCCGTGAGTACGGCTCAGCATTGGAGCGGAACAGGCTCTGGTGGATAAAGAAGCCGCTGGATCATGTACTGTTCGGCGAGCTTTTGTCCGTATTTGAGGGTGAGCACGATTTCGCCGCATTCTGTGTCCGTCAGAGCTTGAAGGAGAATACGGTAAGGCGGATAAACAGTTTACAGATGGAACATTCAGACGGGTTCTTCAGTCTTGAGATAAACGGAAGCGGGTTCCTCCATATGATGGTTCGCAACATTGTGGGAACCTGCGTGGATTTCACCCTTTGGGGGTGTACCCCCGGGGATATACGGGATGTTTTTGCATCAAGGAACAGAGACAGGGCGGGCATAACAGCACCCGCCCATGGATTAACATTAGTAAAGGTCTTCTATGGGGATTAGTGGACTATGTCCGTAACCTTCCCCTCATCGTTGAAATAGATCCTTGTCTTCTGGAGCCTGTCACGATAGTAGATCCAGGCATCCTTATCAAGAGTCGCCGTCATGCTCTCCGGAGGGTAGCCCATGGCGGTGAGAACCATCTCCTTGTCCATATTTATAGCGGGTTTACCCTGCTTTATCAGTGCCGCCGCCTGCTCGCTCCATTGACCGAGGTTTACACTCTTCTCACCAAGCATAAGCTCACGAACCTGATTGAGGGTCTTACCCGTCTCGGACTTGAAGTTTACAACTGTAATCTTCCTGTTACCCTCAACGGTCTGGATAACATAGGTTCCATGCCCCAGAATATCTTTGCCGCCGAAGGATACAACCCTCACAGGAGTGTTTACGGGCAGAAGCTTCCCACCACGGTAGTTGGTGGTCTTGTGGCTTGAGTTAACGTAATAGAAGCTGTACTGGGTAAAGTACACTTTGCTCGCATCATCAATGGTTCTCCCCTGCTTAACAGGAGCACAGGCCAAGCCGCCAATGATAAGGGCGATCGATATTATCTTTATAAAACGCATACACTATGCCTCCCCTTTATTATGTAGTGCATCTATATAATACGCACCAAAAGGGGGATTTGGCAAACCGCATTAACCTTCATGGGGCTTAATGAACACCTTGGTTTCAACCTCAAGATATTTCTCGTACCACTTGCCGAACTCATTCTCGACCCACTGGCGGTCGATATCGTTCATATCACTGGTGAGTTTATCAAGTTCCTTTTCCATGTCTTCTACAACGTTTCTTTCTCCGATGGTGAGCTCCTCCCACGCATCCTTCATGTGAACGATCTCTTTCCTTAACTCAAGTGCTCTCTCTTTCATGATTCCACCTCCAATAAAGGTCTTAAACCCCTCTCTCTTGGGGCTACAATCGATTAATTATAATAACACCATAATTATCCTAATTGATTTTGTCAACGGGGATTGACCAATTCAGTATTAGGACTATTATCTATAATTATGATAATACGTGCAGCAGCGGTTTTCACCGCTTTTTTGATATTCCTTCCTGAAAACGCCCTTGCGTGGGGCTTTCAGACACATATAGCCATGGGAACGAAGATACTGGCAGATACGGATATGCTTGTACTCAGAAGCTATCCCGTACACTTTCTGCTCGGGAATATATTCCCCGATTTCTTCAACTTCCTGAAGGACTTTTCATCGGTTAAAAGGTCGATGGAGACCCATTCATGGCGCACTGTAAGCCGTTTGTTTAAGGGTGCGGAAACCGATGCGGAGAAGGCTTTTGCCCACGGCTACGCCGCCCATCTCTCTGCGGATATCATCGCCCACAACAGCTTTGTACCCCAGCACATGCTCTATATGGGCAAGGGTAGGATGAGTTCTCACCTTCTCCTTGAGTATGCGGAGGAGGCGCTCCATAACAACAAGTATCGTGGGCGTTTGCTGAGCCTCATTGATGATGCGCATATAAACGGCGAGCTCTTCCTGCGTGTAATGGGTGTGGACAGGGATTACTTTTACCGTGAGGCTATGTCGATCCGTCGTGCGGTATACTATCAGAAGATGTTCCGTCTTCAGGATATGGTTAAGGCTTATAAGATGATGAGCATGCCGAGTTTTAAAGAACACTGCACCATCTTCCGCAGGGAGGCGGAGAGATTCGTTAAGGCCTCTGTGGAGAACGGCTACCATGAGCTCAAGGAGCACGACCCTACGGGGAAGGGCGCCATGGACGAGGCTAGGAAGAAGCGTGACGATCTGCTTAGAACCACGACACCCTCCCAGCTTAAGGACACCCTGAGAAGAGGAAACGCCAGCGAGTATAACCCCGCTTGACTTTAGCACCCCCCTGTCTTATATCTTGGTAATGATTGAGATATTGCTTCTCCTTATTATGGGTTTCGCAGTGGGGGTTATCGGATACCTGTTGGGGCTTGGCGGCGGTGCATTGATTGTACCTGTTCTGGTCCTTGTCTTCGGCTATCCAATCCATGAGGCTATAGCCTCATCCCTTGTGGCTATCATAGCGGGGAGCATCATGGTTGCCTCGGTGAACCTGCGCAAGGAGATCATCAATATACGATACGCCGTTACCCTCGAGCTGGTTACGGTCTTCGGCGCAATCATCGGCAGTTTCATAAGCGTCTCCATACCCGAGAAACCCCTCTCTCTTGTTTTTGCCTTTGTTATGGTTGTTACAGCAGTTTTCATGTGGAAGAAATCCCAGCCCTCCGAAGCACTTGAACAGGAAGAGGGGAGCGGAGCTCTCGATTCTTTTTATTATGATGAGTCGAGGGGAGTGCATGTGAACTACTGCGTGAAAAGGATCGCACCCACCCTCGGCGTTTCTGGAGCGGCGGGGCTTATTTCCGGCATGCTAGGCGTTGGTGGCGGGATATTCAAGGTGCCAGCCATGAATATAGTCAGCTGTATCCCCATACGTGTGGCAACGGCTACCAGCAATTTTATGATAGGTTTCACCGCCGCCGCAGGGTGCATCGCCTATTTCAGGGCAGGGTATGTTAATCCGCTTGTGGCCGGTTCTATGGTTGTGGGGGTTCTCTTCGGTTCAAGATATGCCACAAGAAAGCTCACTAAGGTTACCGATAAGAAGGTAAAGCTGATATTTATCCTGTTCCTGCTTTTTGTTGCACTGCAGATGTTTATAAAGGGGCTGCAATGATGGAAAGGAACCTGTCTGTTGTCCTTAAGTCCGGCGGGCTTCTGAGTGTGGCTCTCATGATAATCGGCATCGGGGAGGGGCTCTTCCTCCATGCGGATATGGAGCATACGCCGTATACAGATCTTGGGGAGATGTTCTCAGGGCTTGTCTCCTTCGATCCCGTGCAGACCCTTTACGCAGGCGTACTCGTTCTTATAATCACGCCCCTCTGCGGGCTTTTCTATATGATGGTGCATTTTCTCATGAAGGGCTCATTCAGGTATTCGCTGATGTGCCTTATTATCTTTCTGATGCTCGCAATAGTTATTGTACAAGGGGGCTAGATGAACTGTTTTGAAACCGAAACCGGAAACGGAATCGCCGTTATAACGTTGGGCGGAACTTGCGGCGATCCCTCTTTACTGGCCGAGGAACTCCTTCGCCTTGAGGGGGATAGGGCTGTTGACGTTATTGTCCTTAAGGGGCGTGAGGGTCGTTTCTGCATAGGCAGGCCTGTGGAGGATCTTAACGATTTCGGCCTTAAGGAGGCCAGAGCCTATGCTGTGCGTGGGCAGAGGCTTATAAAGGGGATGCGTGAATTGAAGAAGCCCCTTATATCCTCCATAGACGGCGAGGCATTCGGGCCTGGATTTGAGATAGCCCTTGCCTCGGATATCATACTCACCACCAAAGGCTCATCCTTCGCCTTTCCCGAGGTAAAGCTGGGGATAGTGCCAGGTTTCGGCGGAACACAGCTTTTCACACGAAAGATCTATGAAACCTTCGTCAAATACCTTGTTTTCACCGGTGATGCTGTGAGTGCGGCGGAGATGCGTGAACGGGGGATAGTGAACAGGGTTTTCGATACATCTGAAGAGCTTAGGGCGTATACCGATGAACTCGCTGAACGTATGTCAAAACGAAGCTCCTTCGCCCTCGGTCTGGCTAAGGAAACCATAAACGCAGGGATCGGCATGGATCTGGACAAGGCACTCCTCCTTGAGCAGAACGCCTTCACCTTCTCCTTTTCCTCACCCGACAAAAAGGAGGGTATGGGAGCCTTCATAGAGAAACGTCGGCCGGACTTCAAGGTGCGCTGGGAGGACATATCCTTCGAGGATAAGGAATGATCGAGCTCAAGCTTGAGCATGAGACGGCGTATATAAGGCTTATTCCCCACGAAGGACGCTTTACCCTGCTCGATGTGCCCACCCTCAAGGAGATTCGTTCCGTCCTGCGCCGGCTTGAGTTCAGCCCCGCAAAGGTTATCCGCATACTCGGCGAGGGTGGATGTTTCGCCGTGGGGGCTGACCTGAAAACAATGTATTCCTACGACGGCATGGATGCCAAGGGCTTCTCCGTTCTGGGAAACTCCCTCTTCGGGCTCATGCGCCGCATGCCGCAGATTATTATTGCCGAGATCGACGGCTTCTGCATGGGCGGGGGTATGGATTTTGCCGCTGCTTGTGATTTCCGTCTGGCTGTGAGGCATTCAAAGTTTGCTCATCCGGGGCCTAAGCTCGGCATAATAACAGGGTTCGGCGGAACTCAGGCTATACCGAGGTTAATGCGTCCGGCGCATCTGCAGGAGCTCTTCAATACAGGCGACATCTTCGAGGCGGACTTTATGCGGGAATCGGGCTATCTCTGGCAGACCTTCCCGGACAGGGCTACGATGCTGGATTACAGTTCAGGCCTTGCCGAAAAGCTCACCCGCACGGACAGAGAGCTTCTGGCGATGATGAAGCGGGAGATAATGCAGGGCTAGATAGAGGTTGCGTTGTCCTTCGTGCTATGAAGTCCCGGTTTTTCTATCTCCCTTTCCAGATCACGCTTAAGCTCGTCTATGGTCAGGTTGTCCGTCAGGTTATCCGCTTCTGTTCCGTTATCCGATGTTGTTTCGTTAACTGGTGCTGTTCCATTGTCCGCTGTTATGCCCTTTGCAGTTCCGTTGTCCCCTTGGGGGCACTCTATGGGTTCGCATTCCTTCTCTATAACCCTTTCATGTATCTCCACAGGGCGCACGAGCACCGTTCGCACACGCCTTGAGCGTCCGATAACTCGTTCGCTATCCTTCGGTTCGTAGCCTCTTCCTGCAATGAACAGATAGGGCCTGTCCTCCGGTGCTTTGTAGCTGTATCTGTCTAGGAAGAATGTCATCGCTGCATTGTAGCCTATGTCCTCCCGCCAGCGTTCCTGACCAACTATCGGCATTCCGCTCAGTTTAGAGATCCTGTTTGCCTCTATAAGACACTTATAGGAATCCCAGTTCAGCGGATAGGGGTAAACGAGGAGGAGGGAGGCGTATATGGCGGCAAAGCCGATAACCACCTTTTCGTAATCGAAGTGTTTGATGGAGTAGATGCCGTATGCGGTGAAGATCGAGGCGAAGACGTAGAACTGATAGAGGTATCGGTCATCCCGAGTGGATACAAGGTGGATAAGGGCGAAGTGTATCACCATGGTGACGGCCCAGAGTCTCAGCTCCGGCTTGCCCCTATGGTTTCTGAAAGCCTTGTAGAAACCGAAGAGCAGGAAGGGGATGTAGATGAAGTACCTCTGGGCGATGAATCGGAAGTATTCGTATAAGGGGGTATTCTGCCCTCCGTTGAATTCCCCCTCACCCTGAACCCGTTCCATAACCTGTTCATTGAAGAATACATTGAGGAAATCGGAGTTGAGAATGGCATAGGCGTACCACCATGCGAAGGTCAGGGCGAATATCACAAGGGAGCTGGTAAGCCCTTTGAAATTCTCCTTGAAGATGGCACGATCGAAGAGGATGAAGTAAGCCAGTCCTGTAATTATAGTCAGAAACCCCAGCGGCCCCTTCACGAGTACGGCTAGCCCAGCTGTGAATCCCCATAGATACAGCCACTTGTTCTTCCTGTCCTCCATGAACTTCATCAGCATAAGAAGTGAGAGAACGATGAACATGCTCACCATCCCCTCCATCCGGTTGGTGAATGTGTTCTGGTATACGGTGTAGCTGGTGCAGACCGCAAAGACGCTAACGATGCCTGTGTGGCGTGATATGAATATCTTTCTTGCGATGTAGAAGAGGAGCCATGAGAGTATCAGGAATGAAAGGAATCCCCCCATCTTTGCCGCAAAGGGGATACTGCCGAAGATTTTTATGAATACTGCGTTTATCCAGAAGAATAGAGGGGGCTTGTTGAGGTATACGAGATCCCCCGAGTGCATTATGAGAGGATCCGGCGAATGCAGGACACTCTTGGATACGGCGGCGTAGAGTAGGCCGTCCTGTCTGAGGTCGTGTCTTATCATCCCGTGGCCGAAAACGGCGAATACGAGGAATGTAACCCATCTTGATTCATAGAAGAAGCGCATTAAACGAAGCATTCTAACCTCCGGCGGTATATAGATATCACCAGCGGTGATGATATTCAACATTATTTGCGCTCCCTCCTTTGTCTTGTCTGTCCGCCGGGGTTCTGTTATTGTTTTTCTGTAACATTGAGGGAGGAAACCGCATGAGACGAAGCTGGGGACGATTTGTTCTTAAGTTTATAATAATTATACTTATTTTAGGTATCTTCGGCCGTATGGCCTATGTTCTCACAGGGCAGGATAAAAGGCACTATCCCGAGAACACCGTAGTTGCCCTTGATATGGAGGGGCTCATCTCCGATGCTGATACATATATAAACATCCTCAAGCGTTTCAGCGAGGATGAGCGCATTAAGGGGATAATCCTCAAGGTTAATTCACCGGGTGGAGTTATAACACCTACCAAAGAGATATATGACTACATAGCAACCATAAACAAGCCCGTCTATTCCGCCATGGACACAATGGCAGCCTCGGGCGGATACTATATATCAATCGCAGCGGATAAGGTATTTGCCATGCCCTCAACCATAACGGGGAGCATCGGCGTTATCATGCATCTCAGCAACACACAGGAGCTGATGGACAAGATCGGCATCAAGAACGTTATCATCAAAAGTGGTGAGTTCAAGGATATCGCCTCACCCACACGTGAAATGACAAGGGAGGAGCGTGAGATCCTCCAGCAGACGGTTATGGATATGTACGAGCTCTTCATTGCGGATATCCTCAAGCGGCGGAATATGGAGGAGGATCATCTCCGGAAGTATGCGGACGGAAGGATTTTCACCGGAAAGCGTGCCAAGGATCTCGGCTTTGTGGACAACCTCGGAAGCTGGCGTGATGCCTTTGAGGAGATGAAGAAGGAGATCGGCATAGACACCCTTGAGCTTCGCAGATACACGCCTAAAGAGGATGTCTGGGAGCGTATGATGGGCGTCTATAAAGGCTTTTTCAGCCGGAGCGATGTTCCTGATTTTTACTACCTCTACGATCCGGGGATGTAGAAGCGAAATAAATATTTTACATTCCGCAAAGTCTTTTCTATACTCAGCGTGGAATAACTTGCGGAGAATGAATTGTTTTCAAAGATATACAGCGCCCATCTTTCAGGTATAGAGGGGGTATTGATCGATGTTGAGGTGGATATGTCCTCAAACGGTCTGCCCGCCTTTGGTATAGTCGGTCTGGCCGAGGCCTCTGTTCGTGAGAGCAAGGACAGGGTGCGTTCCGCCCTGAAGAATATCGGCTTCAATATCTTTACCCGCCCCATAACGGTGAACCTCGCCCCTGCGGATTTCAAGAAGGAGGGGACAAGGCTCGATCTCCCCATGGCGGTGGGTCTGCTAAAATCTGCCAAGGCCTTTGAGGGGGACACGGATGAGACCATCTTCATCGGCGAACTCTCCCTCGACGGCCGTATCCGCCCCGTTAGCGGTATACTCCCCATTGCCTCCTCCATACAGAAGAAAGGGTTCAGACGCATCGTACTCCCCGAGGGGAATGTCACAGAGGCATCCCTGGTGGATGGTCTTGAGATTGTCGGTGTGGAGAACCTTTCCCAGGTTCTCGCATGGCTTATGGGCAGGGAGGAGATAAAGCCCGTTTACGGCGATGCCTCCCGCCTTGAGGCGAAACGGGGGTCGGCCCATGACTTCCGTGACGTTAAGGGGCAGTATACGGCCAGACGTGCCAGCCTAATCGCCGCCGCAGGGATGCACAACATCCTCATGATAGGCCCTCCGGGAAGCGGAAAGACTATGATTGCAAGACGACTCCCCGGCATACTCCCCCCTATGGCAACGGAGGATGCGCTGGAGACCCTAAAGATACACTCCGTGGCAGGAACGGCAGGGGAGATAGAGCGTCCGGTACTTGAGAGGCCGTTCATCGCACCCCATCATACCAGCAGTAACGCCGCCATCATAGGTGGAACAGGTAAAGCCCTCCCCGGGCATGTAAGCCTCGCCCACAACGGTATTCTCTTCCTTGATGAGATGCTGGAATTCAACCGCTCCCTTCTGGAAACCCTCCGTCAGCCCCTTGAAGACAGAATAGTGACCGTGGCAAGGGCGGGGAAGACGGTAACCTATCCCTCATCGTTTATGCTTGTGGGGGCGTGCAACCCATGCCCGTGCGGTTATTTCGGCGACAAGAAACGGGAATGCACCTGCTCCCAGAGTACCATCAACAAATACCGTATGCGCCTTTCCGGTCCGTTGCTGGACAGGATAGATATCCATATGGAGATGCAGGCTGTGGAGCTTAAGGAGCTTGCGGAACTGGAGGACGGTGAGCCATCGGAGAGCATGGCGGATAAGGTGCTGGCCGCCAGAGAGGCTCAGAACAGGCGTTTCGGCGGAAACGGCTTCAACGCCGGAATGAGCGAGCAGGATATCAAAAAACACTGCCGGCTGGACGATAAGTCGATGAAGATGCTGGAGAACGCCTGCGATAAATACGGCTATTCCGCAAGAGCGTACGCAAAAATCCTTAAGGTTGCCAGATCCATAGCGGATCTGGAATCATCCTCTGACATACAGAGCAGGCATATCCTTGAAGCATTGCATTACCGTGTGCTGGACAGGCAGGCGTAGCTACCTCGCCGCCCCGTTCACCGCCTCGGAGAATGTGGGGTGCACATGTATTGTGAGTGCCACATCCTTAACATGGAGCCCCTTGTCTATGGCGAGGGTTATCTCGTGGATCATCTCTGCGGCGTAGCGCCCTATGATCACCCCGCTCTTTACGATCCCATCCCCGTCAATGCCTATCTTGACGAAGCCTTCCCTTGCATGGGTGACGATTGCCTTGCCGTTGTGGGCGAAGCGGAACTCCTTAACCTCGGAAGCCTTTGACAGATCTCCAACGGAAGCCACCTGCGGCGTTGTGAAAACAGCTCTCGGCACGGGCTTGTCCCAGTCCATCTCGATATCCTTGCCGAGGATCCCCTTGGCTAGAACCATGGCCTCATACTCGGCGGCGTGGGCGAGCATGTTGCGCCCTATGACATCCCCGGCGGCATAGATATGCGGCTTTGAGGTCTGGAACTTCTCGTTTACGCTTATGAAGCCCTTCTCCGAATCAATGCCTGCGGCCTCCAGATTCAGTGCATCCAGATCCGGCCTTCTGCCGGCGGCTACCAGAACCTTGTCCGCTGAGTAATGGGTACCCCTGTCCGTCTCGAGGGTAACCCTCCCATCGTTTATGCGTGAGGATGTTATCTTGGTCTCGGTGTGTATCCGCACACGTCTGCCTTTGAATACGTCGGCGAGGATATCCGCCGCCTCTTTGTCTTCGCCGGGGAGGAGCTGATCCGCCATTTCGACGATGCGGACATTGCTCCCGAAGGCGCAGTACATGTTTGCAAACTCACACCCGATCGCTCCGCCGCCTACTATGACAAGTTCCTCCGGGAGGCTGTCGTTATAGAGCATATCGGTGGAGTTCACCACCTCTTTGCCGTTGAAAGGGATACTCGGAAGCTCTACGGCTCTTGCTCCTGTGCATATAACTATGCGGTCTGCTGTAAACTCGGTATCCTCGTGACCCTTTACGGTGATGGTTCTTTCATCCTTGAAGCTTGCCAACCCCTGGATGAATTCAGCATCGGACTTTTCTATCTGCCTTGTAGAGCCGGCACTCAAAAGATCTATGTTCGCCTTCACGACCCTGTTCATCTCGGGGAAGTCCACCCTGAGACCGCCGGAATAAACACCGAATTCACCACAGCTCCGTATCTGCTCGCAAGCCTCCGCCGCCCGTATGAAGGACTTCGTAGGCATGCAGCCCTCGTTTACGCAGGTTCCTCCGATACGCTCCAGGCTCGTTTCAACGATACATGTTTTCAGCCCTCCACGGCTCAAGAGAACCGCCGCCGTTATCCCCGCAGGGCCTCCGCCCAGAACAGCCGCATCAAAGTGCTTCATGGTAAACCCTCCAGATAATAAATATCTCCAAGCCTAACAGTAAAACTCCTCCTTCTGAACAGAAAATCAACCCTGCTCCAAAAGAATGGAGCGGGGAATTTACCAAAACGGCTGATTGAGCCTTCTGTAGTAGTTTTGCAAAGTGCTAAAAAAAAGGCGATAATCGTTGACATACCCGCCCCGTTCTGATATTTCCGGTTAATTTATGAAACTCAGGATAATAATGTCCTCAAGGGTGAAGGACAGGCAGGTGGAAGAACTTGCCTCGGAATACATTAAGAGGACGAATGCCTGGGCCGAATGCTCCATGCAGGAGATTGCTAACTCCAATCCGGAGAAGCAGGCACAGGCTCTTTTGAAAGCCGGTAGCGGCTGGCTGGTCGGGATGGACCCGGCAGGGAAACAGCATAAATCCAGCGAGGCCTTTGCGGAATGGCTGAACGGAAAGCTGGAGACTCACGGCGGTGTAACCTTTTACATCGGCGAGGCGGATGGGCTTAATAAAACCTTGAAAAAAAACGCCGATGAGTTAATTTCCCTGACAGGCTTGACAATGGGTCACAGGATATGTCTGGTGATGCTGGCGGAACAGCTTTACCGGTCGATGACCATAATCAAGGGGCATCCCTACCATAAATAGGAGGGTTTGTTATGGATGTAGAAAGGAAGGAGCGCTACAGAAAAAGACTCGTTGATATGCGCACCGATCTTGTAAGAAAGCTCAACGAGAAATACAACGAAGCCATCGATCTCGGCGGTGATGGAATCCAGGATTCCGCCGATGAAGCATACAATATCTATAATAAAAACCTTATGCTCGGCAAGGTTGAAACCGATGCCCTTAAGCTTCGCCTTGTGGAACAAGCTCTGCAGAGGCTTGAAGCCGGAACCTACGGCGTTTGCATGGAGTGTGAAGAGGATATTGAGGAGAAGCGGCTCGAGTACGTTCCCTTTGCCCGCTACTGCACAGAGTGTAAAACCGAGCTTGAGAAGAAGGGTCTTGTTAAGATGTAATTACAAGGGGGCTTAAAAAGCCCCTTTTTTTATGCCTAACCCCCCGTCACACCTTTTTTTCGTTGATGAAAACCAATTACGATATTATCTTGAATTGGGCTGTGTGGTAGTTCACCCAGCGGAGATATCGATATTTTTGGAGATGATTGTTTATGAAGAGACTTATTCTGCTCATTCTGGATGGCTGGGGATACCGTGAGGACAGCCGCCATAATGCCGTTCATATATCAAACCCCGTGAACTTCAACCGCCTTTGGGCGAACTCACCCAAAACCCTGCTCAATGCCAGTGAAGAATCTGTCGGGCTACCTCCTGGGCAGATGGGGAACTCCGAGGTGGGGCACACCAATATCGGTGCAGGTCGCATCGTTTATCAGGACTTTCTCAAGATTAATATGGATGTGGAATCGGGGGAGATACGCAATAATGCGAACATAAAATCATTCTTTGAGGAAACCGCCTCCTCCGGCGGAAGGCTCCATTTCTTCGGCCTTCTGTCCGATGGCGGAGTCCACAGTCATATAAAGCACCTCAAGGGGCTCATAAGCTTTGCCAAGGATATCGGAGTTGAGGATATCTTTGTCCATGCCTTTATGGATGGTCGCGACACACCCCCTAAGAGCGGTATCGAATACATGAAGGAGCTGGAGGCTTTCCTTGCGGAGCAGGGTGTCGGCAGGGTCGCAACAGTATCAGGGCGCTACTACGCCATGGACAGGGATAAGCGCTGGGACAGGATAGAGCAGGCATACCGTGCCGTTCGCCGAGGTGAAGGGCTTAAGGCTGATACCGGAGCCCAGGCTGTCAGCGATGCCTATGCCAGAGGAGAAACCGATGAGTTCATCCGCCCCACCATCATAGACGATGCAGAGGGTGATGTACGTGATGGAGATTCAGGATTCTTCTTCAACTTCCGTGCGGACAGGGCAAGGGAGCTCACCGAAGCTCTCAACGAGAAAGACTTCGACGGATTCGAGAGGGTAGAGGCCCCCCAGATAAAATACATGACCATGACACGCTACGAGAAGGACTACCCCTATCCTGTGGCGTACCCTCCAGCTGAGCTTAACGAGATCTTTGGTGAGGTAGTATCCGCAAAAGGGCTTAAGCAGCTCCGTATTGCGGAAACGGAGAAGTATGCCCATGTCACCTACTTCTTTAACGGCGGGCGTGAGCTTGTCTTTGACGGAGAGCTCAGGGAGCTGATCCCGTCGCCCAAGGATGTGCCTACATACGACAAAAAACCCGAGATGAGCGTTGAAACCGTTGCAGACACATTCGAGGATGTTTTCATAAATAAGGGTATCGATGTTGCTGTTATGAACTTTGCAAACCCCGATATGGTGGGGCACTCCGGTGTTGAAGAGGCCGCCGTTGCAGCCTGCGCCGCTGTGGATAAAAACCTCGGCAGGGTTATGGAGATAGCAGAGAGGACGGGTTCTATCCTTGTGGTAACTGCGGATCATGGAAACTGCGAACAGATGTGGGATTTTGAGAACGATCAGCCACATACCGCCCATACGCTGAATCCCGTTCCCTTTGCTGTGTACAACCACGAATGCCGTATTAAGGATAAGCGTGGGAAGCTGGCGGATATAGCACCCACGCTCCTCGACATGCTTGGCATTGAAAAACCTGAAGCTATGACAGGCGAAAGCTTGCTGGAAAAGTAATGCTTTCCGAGGTCTTTACCCCATTCTGCACAGGCTGCGGGAGGCTTGTTTCCGGTGAGGTACTGTTCTGCAGTGAATGCGTTGAAAGGTGCGAAGGTTTCGAGAACTTCTGCTCAGGATGCGGAACCCCTTCAAGGGTGAAGAACGTTGTTGCCTGTGCCGTATGCGCAGGTGGGAAGAAGTGGGACAGGCTCCATGTGGACTACGCCTACCACACCCCGGTGCGCAGGCTTCTGAAAGAGATAAAGTTCGGCTACCGCATACGGGGTGCTTACTCCCTTGGCGGGCTTATCGGCAATATGGAAAGATTTGAGCACTATGATAGAGTAATACCCGTCCCCTCCCATTACACAAGGAGGCTGAGGCGGTTTGTACACCCCGCAACATCGGCTGCAAAGCTCATCGCCGAAGGGGCAGGGGTGCAGTATTCAGATGCTCTGTACAGGAAGAGAAGAACGCTTTATCAGTGGAGCATCGGAAAGGATGTCCGCAGACACAACGTAAAGGGTGCCTTCGGCATTGATGAGAACTGCAACCAATTGAAAATTCTGCTGGTGGATGATATAATCACTACAGGCTCAACCGTTGATGAATGCTCTGCTGTATTGAAACGGAAAGGTGCTGATACGGTTGATGTATATGCGTTCACCGGCGCATTCCGTTTATTAGGGGGTTCCCTTTGAAGGATCTCGTTCTGAAGCTCGCTGAATACACAGGCGGGCTGGGTTTTCCGGTTTTTGTATATTTCCCGGGTGATTCATCCATGTTTCACCTAGAGAATGGGGAAGCACGTGCAATGAAAGTGCCCGCACCCATTAAGCGTCCTCTTACCGATTCCGGCAGGTATATCAGTTATTTCAAGAAAGGGAACAACTACGTTGTCTTCTATTTTATCCGCATGAAAATGGATAACGAAGACATTGTTCTTGTTATTCAGGACACGAGGGGGGGCGGAAGAGCCGGCATATTCATGGCCACCGTTACCTCCATGATGAACAACTTTGAGAAGAAAGCCGTTCAGCTTGATTCTGAGGCGAGGAAATACAGAGCAGAAGCGGAGGAGCACTCGTCCCAGTTGGGTGAGGCCAAGTCGAGACTTGAGCGAACCAAACAGGAGCTAGAGGAACGCAATATCTCCGACTTCGACCATCTCAACGCCGATGAGGATATCAAGGCGGAGCTCCGTAAGATGGTTGATAAACTCACCGATGCAGAGATTGAGCTCGCCAGTAGTCAGGGAAAGGTTAAGAACCTTGAACGCACCATCATGGAGCAGAAGGAGACCATTGAAGAGCTTGAGAAGGGTGGGGACGATGCCGATGAGATGAAGAATCTCAAAAGTGCCCTACGCAGGATGGAGCTTGAGATGGGCGACCTCAGAGAGCTCCTTGATGAGAAAAACGAAGATATCAAGGCCCTGCAGAAAGAGGTTGCCGGTGATTCCGAAGGATGTAAGATCCTCGAGAAAAAGATAGACGAATACGAAACCAACCTTGCCGAATCCGATGATAAGGTTCGGGAGCTTGAGCTTGAGCTGGAGGAGAAAACCCAGGCACTGGTAGAGAATGAGGAATCCGTTGATATCCTTAGAAACAGCCGCTCAAAGATGCTTAAACTGCTTGATGGAATGCCCATGCCGCTATTTTCCATCGGGCTCGATTATAAGGTGCGCAACGTAAACAAGGCCTCCGGTGATTTCGCCGAGGTTGATAAGCTGAACGAGATGGTCGGCGGGATATGCTACAAGGTGATCTTCGGCTATGATGAGCCCTGCCCGTGGTGTAAGATGAATTCCATTGTAGAGGAAGGTCTGGATAGTACCAATGAACATATAGAAGTAACCAAAGACGGTAAGAGACTACGGCTTGAACAGAATATGTACCCTATCCATGATCGTGAAGGGAACATAGACGAGATTGGCGAGCATCTTGTCGACATGACCGAGCAGTATGAGATCATCAACAACCTCGAAAGCGCAAGGGATCAGGTTCGTAAGTTCAAGAAGGCAAAACTCGGTGACCTCAACGAAAAGGAGGAGCTGAAAAAGGCCTATGGCGAGCTTAGTGAAAACTATGACTCGCTCATGGAAAAGTATCAGAAGATGAGTAAGGCGATGGAGAAGCTGCTGTCCGAGGATAAGATGAACGAGCTCCTCAGAACCAGAGCCGAGAACGCCGAGCTTAGAAATAAACTCTCCCGTGCAGCCAGCGCTCTGCGTAATTACCAGACAAATCTGGAACAAAGCACAAACCGCTTTAGCGAGCTGAATAAGAAGACCACATACCAGCTTGAAAGACTGATCAATATCATTAATAATAAGAATGTGCTCAAGCAGGAGGATATCCAGCGGAGCCTCGCCTTTGCAAACAGCGAGATAGAGCGCATTAAGATGGAGTTTGAGAAGCAGGAGAAGAGGCGCAGAGAGAAAGAGGCGGGAAAGAACGCGCCGAAGGCGCTAGAAAAGAAAGATGATGAGGAAAATTCCGAAGAAGAGGAAAAGAATGGTTCCGATTCTGAGGAAAAAACTGTAAAAGATAGTAGTTAAATTATTATAAAATTTTCTGCAACATATTAAGGAGGAATTTCACATGGCAGTAAAAATCGGAATTAACGGGTTTGGAAGAATTGGCCGCTGTGCATTCAGGGCTATCTTCGAGAGAGGTCTTGACGTTGAGGTTGTAGGAATTAACGATCTCACTGACCCCGCTACACTTGCTCATCTTCTTAAGTACGACTCCGTTCACGGTATCTTCGACTTCGATGTTGAAGCGGACGGGAGTGCGCTTATCGTTGATGGTAAGAAGATAAATATTACTTCTGAGAGAGACCCCGCAAAACTCCCATGGGGAGACCTTGGTGCGGATGTTGTTATAGAATCAACAGGTATCTTCAGAAAGCACGAGCAGGCCTCCAAGCATATTCAGGCCGGTGCTAAGAAGGTTATCATCTCTGCACCCTCCGGTGATCCTGATATTACAGTTGTTATCGGCGTTAACGACGGCGATTATGATAAGGCAAAGCACAACATTATCTCGAATGCTTCCTGTACAACAAACTGCCTCGCACCCGTTGCTAAGGTGCTTAATGACTCCTTCGGAATCGAATCCGGTATTATGACAACTATCCACTCATATACCAACGACCAGAGCATCCTCGACCTCCCCCACAGCGACCTCAGAAGGGCAAGGGCTTGTGCTGTAAGCATGATCCCCACCTCTACAGGTGCTGCTCAGGCCGTTTCCCTCGTTCTCCCCGAGCTTCAGGGCAAGCTTACAGGTCTTGCTGTTCGTGTACCCACACCTAACGTTTCCGTTGTGGACCTTACTGTAAATCTTAATAAAGATGTTACGGCAGAAGAGGTTAATGAGGCTATTAAAGCAGCGGCTGACTCCAAGCTTAAGGGCATCCTTGAGTATGTGGACAAGCCCCTTGTTTCCGCAGATTTCAACGGAAACCCCGCTTCATCCCTCTATGATGCTGAGCTTACAAAGGTTATCGGCAAGAGAATGGTTAAGGTATTCAGCTGGTACGACAATGAGTGGGGCTACTCAAACAGAATCGCAGAACTCGCTTCCAAGGTAATGTAAGGGGGCTTTGCAGATATGGCTAAGAGCATAACCGACCTTCAGCTCGAAGGTAAGAAAGTTTTTATGAGGGTGGACTTCAATGTCCCCCTCAAAGACGGCAAGGTACAGGATGATACCCGCATTGCGGAGGCGATGAAGTCCATCGAATATGCCCGCAGTCAGGGTGCAAAGCTTATCCTAGCCTCCCACCTCGGCAGGCCGAAGGGGGAGCGTGTACCGGAGATGTCGCTCAAGCCTGTTGCAGACTATATATCAGAAAAATATTTCCCCGTGACCTTCGCCGCAGACTGTATCGGTCCCGAGGCGCAAGCGGCCGGAAAGCTCAATAACGGCGAGGTTGCCCTCCTCGAAAACCTTCGCTTCCACAAAGGGGAAGAGAAGAACTATCCCGAATTCGTTGATGAACTGGCGCAGCTTGCAGAAGTTTATGTCAATGATGCTTTCGGTACATGCCATCGTGAGCACGCCTCCGTTTACGGCCTTGCGGCCAAAATGGAAGAAAAGGGTGCGGGTTTCCTTGTTGCTAAGGAGATCAGCTATTTCGAAAAGCTTCTTAAAAGTGCGGACAAACCCTTTGCGGCTATCCTAGGCGGAGCCAAGGTTTCTGACAAGATAGGTGTTATCGAATCCCTTATGGAAAGAGCGGACAGGATCCTTATCGGCGGTGCGATGGCCTATACATTCCTCAAGTTTATGGGTAGAAATGTGGGCAAATCGCTAGTGGAAGAGGACCAGAAGGATACTGTGGATAGAATCCTTGCCAAGGCGAAGGAGAAGAACGTTGAGCTTCTTCTCCCCGTGGACCACGTTGCTGCAAAGGAGTTTAACTCTCCTGAAGGTATCGATGTGGGGGATCCGGATATCCCCGATGATATGATGGGGCTCGATATCGGGCATGAGACCGTCGAGCTTTACACTAAGACCCTTGGGGAGTGCAAAACTGTTCTCTGGAACGGCCCCATGGGTGTGTTCGAGAAGGAACAGTTCGCCGCAGGAACCTTTGCCATCGCAAACTTTCTGGGTGATAGTGATGCCACAGTCGTTGTTGGCGGCGGTGATTCCGTCTCCGCAGTGAAAATGGCAGGCATCGCAGACAAAATCGACCATATATCCACAGGTGGCGGAGCATCTCTTGAGTATCTTGAATTCGGGAAGCTCCCCGGTGTGGAGATACTGGGCTAAATAATCAATTCAAACTATATATAAGCGGCCTTTAGGGGCCGCTTTTATTTTGCATACTTTTCTAAAAGGTATGTGGCGCATAAGCGCAAGACTAATACATTAGTGACTAATTTCGAGTATAAGTTTGTAAAAAATAAGACTAAGGGGAAATTTTTAGGGAAAACTTTCCCCTTAGAATCCCCTTAAAAACCCATTTTTGGGATTTATAAAGGTTGAAGCGAATAAAGCCAACACGGATGTTGGCTCTGAAGGCGTAGCTGAATTGGGCTTTGCTCAATTCACTTAGCCGGAAGTACGAGAGGGCAGGGTTTCCCTGCCCGAACAGCAATGGAATTTCCATGGATGGTAAATTCCATAGATAAAATTTCCATAGATTATATATAGATTATATTAGGGAACAAACCACCCCTTAACAGCCCCTCAAAAACTCACGTTGAAGATAATTATAATGATTGATGTGTAGTGCGCCTTAACCCATGAAAGCTTATGCTAATCATGCAAATAAAGTTGATACGCAACAGGCTTCCAAGGATGGAAGCCCTGAAGGCGAAAGGAAGAACAGCTTTGCTGGTCTGACGAAGCCGGAAGCACGAGAGGGCAAGGTCTCCTTGCCCGAACAGCAATGGAATTTCCATGGATGGTAAATTCCATAGATAAAATAAAGACTAAAGGGAAATTTTTAGGGAAAACTTTCCCCTTAGAATCCCCTTAAAAACCCATTTTTGGGATTTATAAAGGTTGAAGCGAATAAAGCCAACACGGATGTTGGCTCTGAAGGCGTAGCTGAATTGGGCTTTGCTCAATTCACGTAGCCGGAAGTACGAGAGGGCAGGGTTTCCCTGCCCGAACAGCAATGGAATTTCCATGGATGGTAAATTCCATAGATTATATTAGGGAACAAACCACCCCTTAACAGCCCCTCAAAAACCCATTTTTATCTATCTGAATAATTTTCCATCCATGGAAATTATTCTCCCTTTCTCACCCCTTACTGTCGCCGGTGAGGATCTTCATTACCATGTCCTCAATACGTTCCTGATCCTTCTTCCTTATATCTGTAAACTTTATTCCGCAGAGTTTATGCGTACGCCACACAACCCTACCAGTAATCACCTCGCTGGCAAAGTTATCAGCAGTTAATGCCATATTAGGGCAGTTAACGCATTCCATACGCTTAAGAGAATGCTTGTTTCCAATCTCTATAGTTTCATCGATGAGCAGGTTGTTGCCATGTACTATACAAAGTCCACCTGCACTGAAGTTTTTAACCATAGCCATAAAACATTTGCCGGACTTTTTAACACCGGAATTTTTGTCCATCTCAAATACTGAGACGCACAACCGAAAATTGCTGTCCGCCCTGGGATGTTTTCTTTTTATCTGGCCTTTGCCAACCATATTTTTGAATTTATTGAGCATTTGGACTCCGACGCATTGAGTATTTTATATTACTTATTTTATTGAAGAGTCGGGTTTTCTTCAAGCTATCATTTATGAAAATAGTAATAACTGTCTAGAAATGAGGGATGACTTATAGTAATATTGTCTGAAGAAGGAGTTCTTTATGTCTGTGGATGTTTCGGCTGCGGTTATTTTGCGTGATGGAAAGATCTTTCTTGCCAGAAGGGGGCCGACCCAGCGTCTTGCTGGTTTCTGGGAGTTTCCCGGCGGTAAGGTTGAGCAGGGGGAAACCTCCGAGTCCGCCCTTAAGCGTGAGATACGTGAGGAGTTCGGAATTAACATTGAAGTAAAGGACTACGTCGGCGAGAATATCCACGATTACGACGGCTGGACAGTGAACCTCAGGGCCTACATCTGCAGATGGGTAGACGGCTGGCTTGTGCCCAAAGAACATGACGAAACAGCATGGGTTTCACTTAATGAACTGCATGAGTACAGGCTAGCACCAGCCGACATATATTTTATCGAACAACTCGGCAGGTTTCTAGAACCCTAACCATCTTTCGATGCACGAGACTCGATCAGCTTCCAGACGGCAAACTGCTTCGCTATCCTTCCACTTCTTCCTCCCCTGTTTATGGCAAAGTTTTCTGCTTCACGCTCCCAGTCGATTCTGTCCCTGACATCCAGCTTGTTGAGGTAATGCTCTGCTATGGCGAGGTAATCCTTTTTGGGAACAGGGTAGAATCCCACGGATAAGCCGAAACGTGCGAAGAGGGATGTGCGCTCGTTTGCGGCATCTCTGTCGTATATATCTTCTGTATCTGCAGCGGATTCACGAACCATATGGCGCATGTTTGATGTTGCGGTGAAGATACAGTTGGCGGGCTTTGTCTCAAGCCCCCCTTCTATGGTCGACTTGAAGCGTCTGAATAGGATATCGTCACTGTCGAATGAAATATCATCGAAGTAGATGAGAAATCGGAGCTCGGGATCCTTTCGTATCACAGCGTATAAGTCGTGGATATCCGCAATATCTTCCTGCCGGAATTCCACAGCCCGAAGGCCTTTCTCTGCATACTCTGTGAGAACCATCTTTATTATGGACGATTTCCCAGCGCCCCGCTCACCCCAGAGTAGAATGTCCAGTGCGAAGCCTGTTTCTATAAACGACTCAATGTTGGCTGTTATAAGATCTATCTGACGCTCAAGGGCAACCAGATCAGTTCTGTACACATCCTCCAGCGCCCCTATGGGCTCAAGACCTCCGTTTTTCCAGCGGTATGCGGCCGGTCTGTTCATCCCAGTAGCCTTGCCGCATCCTTTGCATAGTATGTGAGTATAAGATCCGCTCCGGCACGCTTCATGGAGAGGAGGGATTCCATAACCACCTTGTCATGGTCGAGCCAGCCTTTCTCCGCCGCTGCCTTGAGCATGGAGTATTCACCGCTTACGTTATAAGCGGCAATCGGCTTATCGAAGTTATCCTTGAGCTCTCTGATAATATCTAGATAGGGAAGCGCAGGTTTAACCATAAGCAGGTCCGCACCCTCTTCAACATCCGTTGCGGCCTCTCTTATCGCTTCCTGACGGTTTGCCGGATCCATCTGGTATGTCCTTCTGTCGCCGAAGGAGGGGGCACTGTCTGCGGCGTCCCTGAAGGGTCCATAGAATGCAGAGCAGTATTTAACTGCGTAGCTCATTACGGGTATATCTGTGTAGCCCTCAACATCGAGAGTATCCCGGATAACGGCCACACGGCCGTCCATCATATCGCTTGGTGCAACCATATCCGCACCCGCCTTGGCGTGGGATAGCGCTTCGAGCCCCAGGTACTTCAGCGTTTCATCGTTATTAACATCGTTGTCGTGTATTATCCCGCAGTGGCCGTGGTCCGTATACTCGCACATGCAGACATCGGTGACCACATACATCTGCGGAACCTCTTTCTTGATCGCTCTGATCGCTCTTTGTATGATTCCGTTGTCGTTGTATGCCTCACTCCCCTGGGGGTCCTTATGATCCGGTATGCCGAAGAGAATAACTGCGGGAACGCCCAGACCCGTTAGCACAAGGCATTCATGTACTATATTATCGATGCTCATCTGGTACACGCCGGGCATGGAGGGGACTTCGTTCTTAACGCCTTCACCTTCACAGACGAAGAGAGGGTAGATGAAATCATCGATGGAAAGTTTTGTCTCTCGGACCATGCGGCGTATTGTATCATTTCTTCTAAGTCTTCTGCCTCTGTCTATGGGGAATGGCATATCAGTCTCCTTTATTCATTTCAGCGATAAGCTCAACCATATCCCGGACGGTGTATCTGTCCGGCCAATATGCCTTAACGCCTCTATTCTCCAGGTATTCTCCTGTGGTTTTACCAACGCATACTACCCTGTACCCGCCAAGATCCTCTGTCTGCTTGAGCAGACTCTGGGCGCAGGAGGGGGATGTGAGTGTGATAATATCTATATCATTATCTTTAAGACAGTTATCAACGAAGCCGTCGGGGTATATCTTGTGGAGTGTTTCATAGGTGACCACATTATGCACCTCTGCCCCTCTCTCCTCGAGATACTCTATGAAGTTGCCCATACGTTTACGGGGCCCGGGAAGGAGAAAACGCTTACCCTTCACATCTATTTCATCAAAGTAGCGCTTAAGACCTTCGGATGAGAACTCAGAGGGCATGCCGTCGCATGGAATATCGAGGTTTTCCAAAACCTCTTTGGTCTTTATCCCCACAGCAACTACCCACTTGTATTTTGTGGAGCGGAAGTAGGGTACGAAGCTGTCCACTGCATTTGTGCTGGTGAACACGACTACGTCAAACTCCAGATCAGGTATATCAGCCTTTACGGACACAGTTTCGATCAGGGGGAGGAGGAACGGCTCACATCCTATGCCTTTGAGCATCTCCATCATTTCGCCGGACTGTTTCTCCTGCCTGGTGACGAGAACATTCATCGGTTTGATTCTTCCTCTCCGTATATCTCATCGAGTATGGATTTTCCGCCTGCAGCGAGTATTGTATCTGCAAGGGCCTTGCCTATGCTCTCTGCGTCATCCACACTTCCGCTGTTTTCAGCCTCAACGAACATCTCACCCTTAAGATCAGCGACGATCCCCTTCATGGATATCTGTCCGTTTTCTATGATGGAATGACCAGCAATGGGCGCCTGACATCCCCCCTCAAGGGTTCGGAGGTAGGACCTTTCGCATGCAACACGGTACATGGTTTCCTCATGGCGCAGGAAGTTGAGATACCCCTTCATCCGCTCATCATCCTCACGTATCTCTATACCGAGGATACCCTGACACACAGCGGGTAGCATCTGCTCCGGCTGGATAACAGAGGCGATCCTGTCGTCCATCTCAAGGCGGACAAGGCCAGCCCTTGCGAGGATTATAGCATCGTACTGCCCTTCGTCCAGCTTACGCAGGCGTGTGTTAACGTTTCCTCTGAGATCATTAATCTCCAGATCGGGACGCACCTTCATTAGCTGGACCTTGCGGCGCAGGCTGCTGGTGCCCACAACGGAGCCCTCGGGGAGATCGTCCAGTGTCTTGAATTTATTGGAAACGAAGGCGTCTTCGGGGCATTCACCCTTGGGGCTTGCGTAGAGTGTAAGCCCTTCGGGGAGCTCCATGGGTACATCCTTCATGCTGTGCACAGCCAAGTCCGCCTCATCTTCTATGAGTGCGTTCTCTATCTCTTTGACAAAAAGACCCTTTCCGCCGATTTTGGCGAGGGGGACATCAAGAATCTTATCCCCCATGGTCTTGATTACCTTAAGTTCGCATTCAACGTTATGCTCCTTCTCCAGAAGCGCCTTAATGTGTTCCGCCTGCCAAAGGGCGAGCATGCTCCCCCTTGTGGCGATTCTAACCTTATCCATTTCAACTATCCTTTAGATCGAATATTATTTCCAGAGCCTCATCCAGGGTGTATTTCCCCTTATTGGGTCCCTTGTCTTTCAGATTGTTCAAAGGCGTGTGCAGCGCCTTGTTCATGTATGCCGAGAGAAGATACTCAAGCCTACGCCTCTCCTCTTTGTCCGTCACCTTGAATTTATCACAGAACCTGTTCAGCTCAAGGTACTTTTTGTCATCAAAATACTCACGAAGGGATTTTATCACAGGCACGATCTTCATAGATTCAACCCAGTGATAGAAGCTCTCCAAACCGGACTCAACGTATTCCATCGCCTTCTGCGCCTCTTTCTGCCGCAGTTTCTTGTTAGATTCCACAACAGCCTTGAGGTCGTCTATATCATATACATATGCGTTTTCGATATCTGTTATGGCGGGGTCAATATCCCTGGGTACGGCAATGTCGATCAGAAACATCGGCTTATACTTACGCTTAGCCATTACCTTCTTTATATCAGTGCTTTCAACCATATAGCACGGAGCACCCGTGGAGCTGAGTACGATATCCACATTGGCAAGCTCATCCTTATAATGCTCCATGGGAACAGCCTTTCCGCCTGTACTTTCTGCCAGCGCCTGAGCCTTTGCGAAGGTTCGGTTTGTAACTTTTAACTCGCCGATACCGGAGGATATTAGGTGCTTACACGCTATCTCGCACATCTCACCTGCGCCGATGATAAGGGCGGCCTTTTTCTCCAGCTTGCCGAAGATCTTTTCTGCAAGTTCAACGGCGGCGGAGCTTACTGAGACGGGATTGTCGCCTATGCCCGTATGGGTTCGGATGCGCTTGGTGGTTTTTATGACGTATTCCTCAAGCTTCCGCAGAAAGGTCTTGGATGCATTGAGTTTGCGGGCGTTCTCAAAGGCGTCCTTCACCTGACCGAAAATCTGGGGTTCGCCCAGCACGAGGGAATCGAGACCGGAAGCCACACGGAATATATGCTTAACAGAATCGGAGCCGCAATGGATATACGTATATTTCTGGAGCTCTTCCCTGGAGATTCCACAGACTTCGGAAACGATCCTGAGTACACTCTCTACGTTGCAGAGGAAGTCATCGGTGACGATGTAGTATTCCACACGGTTGCACGTAGAGATAACCATCGCTTCGTATATGCGGTCGTTTGTCAGGATGCCCTTATAGAGCTCTGCAAGCATCTCGTCCGCAACGGCGAGTGTCTCCCGCACCTCAACAGGTGCCGTATTGTGGTTTAATCCAACTACTGCTAACTGCATATATTTGTCAGCCCATCAGAAAGATAGCAACACCGATGTAGGTGACCACAACGGATACAAAGCCAGCCACAGTGGAATATGCGGTGCTTCTCGGTGTCATGCCTCTAAATTGTTTGAAGTATGTTATAGTTCCAAAAATAAACCATGTAACTATTGCAAATATCATCTTCGGGCTGAATATTCCCATCCGCCCATGCTCGTATCCCATCCATATAATTCCTGAGAACACTCCAATACTGAAGAAGTAAAAACCGGTCATCAGCGTGGATGTTGTGAGACTGTTTATAACATCCAAGGGTGGAAAACGCCTGAATATAAACCCGAAGTTTTTCTTTTTAAGCTGTTTTTCCTGTACGAAGTACATGATGCTTGAGATCGTTGCGAAAAGAAAAAGCGCTGTGCCCAGTATTGTGAAGGGTAGGTGTATATACAGCCAAACGCTCTCGATTATCACATCGCTCGGGCCTGTGGTGGGCATCATCTTTGCGAAAAGACCAAGGGCCATAATCACCGGGAAGATGAAAAGGGCGAGGAGCGGTCTTTTGAATATCATGTAAAGTATTATGTATGTGAGGGAAAGAGACAGGCACAGGAGCATAAACAGATCGGACATATAGCTTGATGGAAAATGCCCTATATCATGCCAGCGGTATATGAGCGAAGCGGTATTGAACAGAAAAGCAAGCACGGCAAAGAGGTTCGTTATATGCTTAAGGTTCTCATAACCAAGATAAAAGTATAGCGTAATGTGCAAAAAAGCGAGTATTGAGGCTGCGAGCGCTAAATCAAAGAGCATCGTATCTCCTTAGCTTATTGACATTAATAAGATACTAAAACTGCCCCGTTTTGAAAAGGCAAATTTTGTAAATCACACCAGATTACAGGGAATTTAATACTGGAACTTATCTTTACTTACATTTAAGCTTCTTTCGGTTATGATTAAATAAGAGGAAAAATGTTTTGATTGAATAAATAGGAGCATTGATGTATTTTTCACGTGCTATGGATTGGGAAAAGATTGATTTAAAGCATAAACAACTTCTCTACGATAAACTTAAAGCGATAACTGTCCCACTTTCGGAGTTCAGTTTTGCAAACCTGTATCTTTTCCGCCACATACATAAGTATGAGGTGGCAGAAAACGAGGGAGACGTCTTTGTTCGAGGAGCGACCTATGATGGAAGCACCTTCTACCTACCCACGAAGGATATAAGGGAATACGATCGTGAGACCCTCCTTGAGATGCAGAAGGACGTTGACTTCTTCTTCCCAATACCGCAGGAATGGTCAGTATCATTTGATATGGACGAGGCGGAGCAGACCAACGATGAGGGTGATTCCGACTACATATACACCGTGGAGAAGATGTGCACTTACAAAGGTCGCAAGCTCCACAAGAAGCGCAACCTTCTGAAGCAGTTCAGGCAGAACTATGAGCACATGGCCTTTCCCATGGTGGGGGATCATGTGCAAACCGCCAAGCAGATCCTTGAGGATTGGCAGGAGGGGAGCGGTCAGGCAAAGGAAGATACGGACTATCACGCCTGCTGCGAAGCGCTCAAGCTTAATAAGGAACTGAACTTGTGCGGTCTCGTTTATTATGCAGATGAGGAGCCGGCCGGCTTTGTTCTAGGCGAGGAGCTGAACCGGCACACTTTTGTTATCCATTTCGCCAAGGGTCTTGTGGACTTCAAGGGTGTTTATCAGTTCCTGTTTAACAACTTTGCAAAGATACTCCCCGAGCGATACACCTACCTCAACTTCGAGCAGGATCTGGGCAAAACCGCCCTTCGCATGGCAAAGAGCAGCTATATCCCCGATCAGATGCTCAAGAAGTACCGCCTGAGACTGAAATAAACGCCAGTGAATATTCAGTTGCGTTGCATACTGTCGATAATTATTATATAAAACATACATCACTATGCTATTTATAGCTGGAGGTGAATTGATATGCCAATTGCTAAAAAGAAGATTGATATAAATGAGTCTGCTGTTATGCGTAAGAGGGAGCCCAAGGGCAAGGTAGTGTTTAAAGGAAGCGGATATGGCTCAAGGGATACAGAAGAGGATAAATTGAGAAGAGATGAAGTTAGAGAAAGAATCCTCGGCAAGCTAAAGCTTTCTAAGGGTTGACCTGTGGCGTCCATTATCTTCCTCTGCATTTCAGGGTATCTGACATTCTGGCTGTACTATTCGAAAAAGACTGAAACCTATTTCTTTAAGCCTCAAGGGTGGGAGCTTGTGTTTAGGACAGCTCTTTTTGGAGGCATTAATTTCCTCTCAATTTTTATTTTAGCTAAACTGGTTGAATTTTTTTTGCCTGCAGTATACACGCAATGCAATTCATTGTTTCCTTCTGAAACAGAGATGTATGATAAGTTATTTATTGCATCAGTTCTGCCTGCTATAGCTAACCCTTTGTTGTACCTGTTTTATCAAAAAAATTTTGGAGAATTGCGTGTGCCGGAGGTGAGGCTTTATGAAAGAATCAACGACATGATTTTATATGCTGAACCTGCAATGGTTACACTGTCAAACGACAAGGTTTATATTGGCTTTATCAGGTATTACGATGTTACAAACTGGATAGACTACAATGAAAAGATTGTCGTTATAACTCCAATACTAAGCGGCTATAGAAAGGCTGACACTAAAGAGCTTGTTCTAACAACTGAATATCCAGGAAAAGAGACAAGCACAGCATCACCCACAGAGGATGTTATTATCTTCCTTCGTGATATTATTACAGTTACTACATACAATGAGGATTTAGCAAATCATTTTGAGATAATAGAAAAAAAGGAGCCTTGCGGCTCCTCTGTATAATTCCTGAAAGTATATCCTTAGTTTTTCCTAGAGACCGATTCCCATAACATTGTATCCGCCGTCCACGTATATGATCTCGCCGGTGGTTTTGTTGGAGAGCTCGCTTCCCAGATAAACGGCTGTGCCGGCAACATCATCAATGGTCACATTGCTTCTGAGGGGGGAGTTCCTTTCGATAAAGTCGAGTATATTCTTGAATCCGCCGATACCGGATGCCGCAAGAGTCTTTATGGGACCAGCGGATATTGAGTTCACCCTGATTCCGTTCTCTCCCATATCGTAGGCGAGGTAGCGTGTGGAACACTCGAGTGCTGATTTCGCAACGCCCATTACGTTGTAGTTGGGTATAACCTTCTCGCTCCCGTAATAGGTGAGGTTAATGACGCTTCCACCCTTGTTCATAAGGGGCTCCGCCGCACGACATAGTGCCACGAGGGAATATGCGCTGGTCTCAAGGGCGGTGTTGTAGGCGTCTCTGGTGGTTTCGATATAGCGGCCCTTGAGTGCATCTGCGGGTGCGAAGGCGATGGAGTGCAGGAGGATGTCAAATGTTCCGAATTCCTCCTTTACGGTTTTGAATGTGCTCTCTATTTCCTCGTCCTTGTTTACGTCGCAGGATACACAGAACTTCCCGCCAAGTTCTTCGGAGATGGGTGTAACCCGCTTTTCCATCTTCTCACCTGCATAGGAGAAACCGAGCTCGGCCCCTTCCTCTTTGAACCGCTTGGCGATTCCGTATGCTATGCTCTTATTGTTGGCGATGCCGAATATAAGAGCCTTTTTTCCTTCGAGTATACCCATTTATATTTCCTCCTAGAACTTATCTATAAATTCAGTGACATTTTTAACAGGAATTATATCAATTTTTCCGTCAAAATCCACCTTTTCAGGTAGGAATGCCCTTTTGATGCCGAACTTGGAAGCCTCCGCAAGTCTGCTTTTCATATTGGAAACGTTGCGTATCTCCCCTGTGAGCCCCACTTCACCGATGAATACTGTGTCGGTGGAGACGGCGTTATCACGGAATGATGACACAACAGCAGCACATATGGCAAGATCCGCCGCCGTTTCGCTTATCTTCATACCGCCGGCGACGTTCATATAAACATCCGAGGCTCCAAGGTTCAGCCCCGCTTTTTTATCGAGAACGGCTAATAGCATATTAAGCCTGTTTGCGTCAAACCCCATGGCGTTTCGACGGGAAAACTGGAAAAACGTGGGGGTTACCAGCGCCTGCAGCTCCACGAGAAACGCTCTGGTTCCTTCCATTAGTGTTACAAAGACCTTTCCGGCGGCGGCGTTTTCCGCACCGGCAAGAAGACCGCTTTCGTTAAGCTCCATTAGCCCCTTGTCGCTCATCTCAAAAAGCCCCACTTCGTTGGTGGGTCCGAACCGGTTTTTCACCGACCGGAGGATCCTGATCCCTCTGGAGTAATCCCCTTCGAAATAAAGCACCGTGTCCACAAGATGCTCAAGAACCTTCGGCCCTGCGATGTAACCCTCTTTGGTTACCTGCCCTACGATAAAGGTTGTGATCCCCTTCTGTTTGGCTATCTCCACCATTCTATATGTGACATGCTTGACCTGCCCCACAGTACCAGGCGCAGAGGTGAGCTCCTCCGACGCCACGGTCTGGATCGAATCGGTCACGAGGTAATCATACCTCTGTTTTGTGAGGGCGGCGATTATATCCTCAAGGGAGTTTGTGGAGAGTATGGAGACGTTCTCGGTATGAACACCCAGCCTGTCCGCCCTGAGTTTTATCTGGGAAGGGGATTCCTCGCCGGAGACGTAAAGGGTGTTTTTACCGGTGTTGCCGAGGATGCCAGCCACCTGTAACATGATGGTGGACTTGCCAATTCCCGGCTCTCCTCCTACGAGAACCACAGAGCCGAGCACAAGACCTCCGCCAAGAACCTGATCCAGCTCGCCGATCCCTGTGGGTGTGCGGTCTACCTCTACACCCTTGATGGAGCCGAGTATCTGGGGCTCAACATCGCGCCCTGCGATGGAGCCCTTCTTTGCCTCGGGTTCGGGTGCTTCCTCCACCATACTGCTCCACGTTTCGCACTCGGGGCATTTCCCCACCCATTTAGGGGAAACGGCTCCGCAGCTTTGGCAGACGTATGTACTTCTCTTCTTAGCCACGCCCTAGTCCTCCAGAAAGTCGTCAACGGTGAGGCTGTTCTGTCTGGGATCCAGCTTAAGATGCTCATATGCCAGCCTTGTCACAACTCGTCCTCGGGGTGTCTTCTTTATGAAGCCCTTATATATAAGGTAGGGCTCGATAACGTCTTCGATGGTATCCCGCTCTTCGGAGAGGGTTGCGGCCAATGTTTCCACCCCGACAGGTCCCCCGTCGTACTTATTTACAACCGCCAGAAGGAGGTTTCTGTCCGATGCGTCCAGCCCCTCTTCGTCTATCTCCAACCTGCTAAGCCCCTGCTTGGCGATCTCGAGATCCACAAGGCCGTTGTTAAGCACATCTGCGAAATCACGTACACGGCGCAGGATCCTGTGGGCGATCCTCGGTGTACCCCGGCTCCTCCTTGCTATCTCAAGGGATGCCTTCGGCTCAATATTAAGATCAAGTATATCTGCTGCGTTGGTGATGATCTGTGCAAGGTTTTCGGGGGTATAGAACTCCAGGCGCATGATTACACCGAAACGGTCGCGCAAGGGGGAGGTGAGCAGTCCTGCACGTGTGGTTGCGCCAACCAGGGTGAATCGCTGGAGATCCACCTTAATGGTTCTTGCCGCAGGACCCTGTCCAATGATTATGTCGAGCTTGAAGTCCTCCATGGCGGGATAGAGAATCTCCTCCACATTAGAATGAAGGCGGTGTATCTCATCTATGAAGAGCACATCCCCCTCCTGCATGTTTGTGAGGATGGCGGCTAGATCCCCCTGCTTCTCTATAACGGGGCCGCTGGTGGAGTTTATATTAACCCCCATCTCGTTTGCGATGATGTTTGCAAGGGTTGTTTTACCAAGCCCGGGCGGGCCGTAAAAGAGGCAGTGGTCGAGACTCTCCTCCCTCTTCCTTGCCGCCTGAACGAATATCTTGAGGTTTTCCTTAACCTTCTCCTGCCCAATATAGCTGTTGAAATCGTCGGGGCGGATGCTTGAGGTCAGGTTATCTTCTTCAAATTTTTCCTGTGAGAAAATATCGTCATGTTCCATCCGGCAAGTATACTTTTTAGGAGGTTAAAAAGCAATATTCCCTTTGACAGGGTGATGGTAAAAACGTACCATTGCAGTCAACTTTAATCAGATAACGCCGTTTTAGTGTTGATCCCTTGACACCATCTGTGTTATCATCTAAACTTAACAAAGTTTAGTCAGGCTTAAGTGTCTGGTGTTCTTATAACCGCAGTGAAAGGCCTCCCCATAAAGGGTTTCAGGGCCTTTTTTTAAAAAGGAGTGCGTAATGCGAAGCGACAGGGTGAAGAAGGGACTGGACAGAGCTCCAGCAAGATCGCTCATGTACGGAACCGGCGTTCCAAAATCCAGCATGGAGAGGCCCCACATAGGTATCTGCTCCAGCTTTACGGATCTTATCCCCGGGCACACCGGCATGAGGGAGCTTGAAAGGTTCATCGACAAAGGAATCCACACCGGCGGCGGACACGGTTTTATCTTCTCCGTTCCCGGCATATGCGACGGCATCGCCATGGGGCATGTCGGCATGCATTACAGCCTCCCCAGCAGGGATGCCATTGCGGATATGGTTGAATGCGTTGTTGAGGCCCATGCCCTTGACGGCGTTGTGTTCCTTAGCAACTGCGACAAGATCACCCCTGGAATGCTCATGGCGGCGGCACGTCTTGACGTGCCAGCAATCATTGTTACGGCGGGGCCCATGGCTAGCGGGAACTGGCGGATGCAGAGACGCTCCTTCGTTAGGGACACCTTCGAGGCTATGGAGCAGTGCCGCTCCGGCAAGATAGATGATGAGGAGATGGGGCATCTTGAGATGAACGCCTGCCCCGGTCAGGGCTCCTGTCAGGGACTTTATACGGCAAACACCATGGCATGCCTCACCGAGGCTATGGGGATGAGCCTCCCCGGATGCGGAACGGGCCTTGCCGGCTCTGCGAAGAAGAAGCGCATAGCCTTTGAATCGGGCGTTCAGGTATGCGAGCTTGTGCGTCAGGGTGTATCCACCCGTGACATCTTAAATGAAAAGGCCTTCCGCAACGCTGTTATGATGGACCTCGCTCTCGGCGGTTCCACCAATACAACACTGCACCTCCCCGCCATCGCCTACGAGGCGGAGGTTCCCTTCGGCCTTGAGCTCTTTGATGAACTAAGCAAAACAACACCCCATATCACAAATATCCGCCCCGGCGGTGATTACTTTATGGAAGATATAGATTATGCAGGGGGTATCCCCGCATTCCAGAAACGCCTTATTAACAAGCTGGAAGACAATATCACCGTCTCCGGCTTCAACGTAAAACAGATTGCGGATAAGGCAATGATCATGGATGAAGACATCGTGAGACCCCTTGATAAACCCTTCCATCAGGAGGGGGGGATCGCCGTACTCAGAGGAAACATCGCACCCGACGGCTGCGTTATCAAGCAGTCCGCTGTAAATGACGATATGCTTGTTTTCACAGGGAAGGCAAAGGTTTTCAATACCGAAGAGGACTCGATGGAAGCCATCCGTGCGGATAAGATTGCAAACGGCGACGTTGTCGTTATCAGATACGAAGGTCCCAAAGGGGGGCCTGGTATGAGAGAGATGCTTGCACCCACAGCCGCCATCATGGGCAAGGGGCTCGACAAGGTTGCTCTCATCACCGATGGACGCTTCTCTGGCGGAACGAGAGGACCCTGCGTGGGCCACATCTCCCCCGAAGCGGCCGAAGGGGGGCTTATCGCCCTCGTGGAGGACGGGGACTCCATATCAATAGACATCCCCGGCAGGAGAATCGGCCTAGATGTTCCAGAAGAAGTTATCGCGGAACGTCGGGCCCGCTATGTGAAACCTGAACCTAAGATCAAAAAGGGCTACCTGCTCAAGTACTACCGAGGCGTCTCCAGCGCAGCGGAGGGAGCAGTGTTTAAACGTGACGAAGATTAATCATTTTTGTAAGGTTCAAGGAGTAATGATATGCCGATAACCGGTGCTGAAATATTAGTAAAATCCCTTCAGAGGGAAGGAGTCGATCTTCTGTTCGGGTATCCGGGCGGAGTGCTTCTCGGTATCTACGATACACTTTTCGATGCCGATCTCCTGCACATACTGCCCAGACACGAACAGGGAGGAATACACGCTGCAGACGGATACGCAAGAGCCACCGGCAAGGTGGGTGTATGCTTTGGAACATCCGGTCCCGGAGCTACGAACCTCGTAACAGGTATCGCAAATGCGCATATGGATTCCGTACCACTCGTTGTTTTCACAGGCCAGGTCCCCACAAACCTCATAGGAGGAGATGCCTTTCAGGAGGCGGACATAGTGGGCATTACAGGCCCTATTGTTAAGCACAGTTACCTCGTTAAGGATGTTCGTGAGCTTGCGGACACCATTAAAGAGGCGTTTTATATAGCAAGAACAGGCCGTCCCGGTCCCGTTGTCATCGACCTTCCCAAGGATGTGGCCACAGACAAGACCAAGTTCGTATGGAAGGACACCGTTAACCTCCCCGGCTACAACCCCAACATAAAAGGGCATCCGGGGCAGATTAAGAAGATGCTCCGTCTGCTGGAGGGGGCTAAAAAGCCCGTTATCCTCACAGGTGGCGGTGTTACCATAAGCGAGGCGAACAAGGAGCTTCTGCGTTTATCCGAACGGGTGGAGATACCTGTTGTATCCTCCTTCCTCGGCCTTGGAAGCTTCCCCGGCGATCACCCGAACTTCACCGGATGGTACGGAATGCACGGAAACTACGCCTCCAACATGGCGATGAGCGATGCGGACTTCATCATAGCCATCGGAACACGCTTCTCCGACCGTTCCACAGGCAGGCTCTCCGGCTTTGCCCAGAATGCGAAGATAGCGCACATCGACGTAGATCCTGCATCGATCAGTAAGAACGTTCCCATTGAGATACCTATAGTTGGCGACTGCAAGGTTGTTCTCAAGCAGGTTCTCGACGATATAGAGAACTACGACTGGAGAAAGAACGAAGGTCCGAGAAAAGAATGGGTAGAACAGACGAGGAAGTGGAACAGCGAAAAGCCCTTCAGCTACGACTATTCCGACAAGGTGATCAAGCCCCAGTTTGTTGTTGAGAAGATAAGCGAGTTGACAGGCGGCAACGCCATCATATGTACAGAGGTCGGCCAAAACCAGATGTGGGCAGGGCAGTTCTACAACTTTAAACAGCCCCGCCAGTTCATCTCCTCCGGCGGTCTCGGTACTATGGGATACGGCTTCCCTGCTGCTATCGGAGCCAAGCTCGGCTGCCCCGATAAGCATGTCTTTGACATTGCAGGTGATGGCAGCTTCATGATGAACATCCAGGAGATTTGTACTGCGGTTCAGTACAGGGTCGGTGTAAAGGTCGCCATCCTTAATAACCGCTTCCTCGGCATGATACGCCAGTGGCAGGATCTCTTCTTCAATAAGAGATACTCAAACAGCTGTCTCGACTGCCAGCCCGATTTCATTAAACTGGCCGATTCCTTCGGATGCCCCGGTCTCAGAGCGGAGAGCCCTGCGGATGTTGAGGGTGTCATCAAGGAATCACTCAAGATAGAGAACAAGCCCGTGCTGCTTGACTTCCGTGTGGACAGGGAAGAGAACGTTTTCCCCATGGTTCCCGCCGGTGCAGCCATAAACGAAATGGTCTTCAAGTAGGGGGTTGAGCAGATGAGACATATCATATCCATACTTGTGGAAAATAAGTTCGGCGTTCTCTCAAGGATTTCAGGACTCTTCAGCGGAAGGGGATACAATATCGAGAGCCTCTCGGTGGGGGAGACAATGGAGAGCGGACTCTCCGTTATGACCATCGTAACAAGGGGTGACGATAGGGTTGTGGAGCAGATTATCAAACAGCTTCGCAAGCTTGTAAACGTGCTCAAGGTTCGTGATGTTGTAACGATGGACCACATCGAGCGGGAGATGCTCCTCGTTAAGATCCATGCCAACGGAAGAACAAGGCCTGAGATATTCAACATTGTAAACACCTTCAGGGGTAAGATCATCGATCTCAACGGCGATTCCCTTGTGGTGGAGATAACAGGAAGCAAGGACAAGAATATGGCTTTTCTGAATGTCCTTGAACCGTATGGAGTTATCGAGGTGGTTCGCACCGGAAGTGTAGCAATAGCCCGGGGCAGCAAGGCCACCAGCGACAGATAAAAATGCAGGGGGGGTAAAGCCCCCCTTTTTTAAGCTTTGAATTTAGTTTATAGATGATATAAAAATCTTTAATATTTTGTCGGAGGAACATAATGAAAGCATACTACGAGAAGGATGCAAACCTTGAACTCATAAAGGGGAAAAAGGTTGCAGTTATAGGTTACGGAAGCCAGGGATACGGACACAGCAACAACCTCAAGGAGAGCGGTGTTGATGTGGCTGTCGGTCTTAGAAAGGGTAGCTCCAGCTGGAAGAAGGTTGAAGCCGCCGGTATCAAGCCCATGGAGATTGCAGAGGCGGCTAAGTGGGCGGATGTAATAATGATTCTCGCACCCGATGAGATCCAGGGTGACCTCTACAGAGAGGAGATCGCTCCCAACATCAAGCCCGATACATACCTCGCCTTCGCCCATGGTTTCAACATACACTTCAACCAGATCGTACCCCCCGCAGATGTGAACGTTATCATGATCGCCCCCAAGGGCCCCGGTCACCTCGTTCGTGCGGAATACGAGAAGGGTGGCGGCGTTCCCTGCCTTATCGCTATCCATCAGGATGCCACAGGCGATTCCCGTGAGGTTGCCCTCAGCTATGCCGCAGCAATCGGCGGTGCGAGAGCAGGCGTTCTTGAGACATCTTTCCAGGAAGAGACCGAAACGGATCTCTTCGGCGAGCAGGTTGTTCTCTGCGGAGGTCTTACCCAGCTTATCAAGTACGGTTACGAAACACTCGTTGAGGACGGATACTCACCCGAGATGGCATACTTCGAGTGCCTCCATGAGGTTAAGCTCATCGTAGACCTTCTCTATGAAGGGGGCATCTCCAACATGCGCTACTCCATCAGCAACACCGCCCAGTACGGCGATATGACTAGGGGGCCCAGAGTTATCACTCCCGAAGTCAAGGAGACTATGAAGCAGATCCTTTACGAGATAAAGTCAGGCGAATTCGCCAGAGACTGGATGCTTGAGAACAAGGCAAACCGCCCCAACTTCAACGCACTCACAAGGCTCGGCGAGGAGCATCCCATCGAAGAGGTTGGCTCCAAGCTTAGAGGGATGATGAGCTGGCTCGGAAAGAACAAGATAGTTGACAAAGACAAAAATTAATCTAATTTAAGGTTAGTTACAGATATCAACGGGCGGCTTTCTTGGCCGCCCGTTTTGTAAGCAGTCCGGGCAGTTTTTGTTTACAGTACTAGCACCGGGTATTAACAGGAACCGGTAGTTTTTACTTAGAAACAGCACCGGGTATTGAATAAGCGCTTCGGCGGTTTCATATCTGCATAGATTGTGCTCGGTATTAAATAAGAGGTGTATAGAGTCTTGATAGCTAAAGAGGGTTTTCCTTTCATAATCGGCGCTTTGGTTGCATTCTTTGTCCTTTGGCTTATCCCCAAAGGTCTCCTTATGGCTGTTGCTTTTTTTCTTTTTGCCATGTTTCTTTGGTTCTTCCGTGATCCGGAGAGGGACATCCCACCCTATGACGATATTGCAGTCTCGGGTGCAGACGGCAAGGTTATCGACATTGAGGAGACCGAGGTGGACGGAATCGCCTATAGAAAGGTGAGCGTCTTCATGAATCTGTTCAATGTGCATGTGAACCGTATGCCCATTGCCGGCGATATTACGAAGATAGTCCACAAGCCGGGCGAGTACGTTCCTGCAGATAGACCCGATGCACCCCTGCGCAACGAACAAAACATAATCCATGTTGATACTAAGTACGGCAAGATGATCGTCAAGCAGATCGCAGGCCTCGTTGCCCGCAGAACCGTCTGCTACTGGAATGTGGGCGATCATGTTCATTACGGCGACAGGCTTGGGATAATCAAGTTCAGCTCCCGTGTGGACCATTTCCTCCCCGTTTCTTTTGACATACTCGTTAAAAAGGGTGATACTGTAAAAGCGGGTGAGAGTGTACTTGCTAAATATACAGGCACCGGCGGCGAATAAATAAGGAGGGCAGGCTCAGGTTATGATGAAAAAGACGTTGGTTTTCCCCAACATTATTACTCTTCTCGGTCTTTTCAGCGGTTTCTACAGTATTGTTGCGACCCTGAACGGAGAGTATGTCATAGCCGCCTATGCAACCCTGCTCGCCTTCCTCTTCGACGGAATGGACGGTAAGGTAGCCCGAATATTGAACGCCTCCAGCGACTTCGGCATTCAGCTCGATTCTCTGGCGGATCTCGTTTCCTTCGGCGTTGCTCCGGCACTCCTCGTTTATCAATGGGCACTCAAGCCCTACGGAAGACTCGGCTGGATGGCCGCCTTCCTCTTCATAGCGTGCGCCGCACTCCGGCTTGCCCGCTTCAATGTGCAGACCAAAAGGCTCAGCAGCAAGTTCTTTATCGGTCTCCCCAGCCCTGCGGCTGCGGGTGTTATCGTTACAAGCGTGCTCTTTGCCAATCATATATTCGGGGATCCTTCAAGCATCGAAGTACCCCTCTGGTTCACGTTCATGATCTATATCGTGGGCTTTCTCATGGTGAGCAATATCCCATACTACAGCTTTAAAAACATTGAAGGCATAAGCTCAAAGCCTTTTAATACCCTTGTGGGCGTTGTTCTCATCATATTCGTACTAGGCCTGTACCCCGAGGTTTTCCTATTCCTACTATCCCTAGGTTATGCCCTAAGCGGCCTAATCTATGTTCTATTCAGGAAGAATCGACTACACCTTGAGGAAGAGGCGCAGAATATATAGAAAAGAGTCTATATAGTCTAAACAGGTTTCAAGAGCCCCTTTCCTTAAGGAAAGGGGCTTTTTTTATGGATAAATGCAGAAAATTTCCCTTAGAAAGGGACAGAGATGATAGAAATAGGGGGTAGATAGGCTATGAAGCCGTTTATACTTTGACGATTACAGAACAAATTGGCAGAATGTTTTAAATATAAAGATAAAAATAATCGGAGGAATACAATGAGCAGAAAGATAATGGTTTTTGACACAACTTTGAGAGACGGCGAACAGGCACCCGGATTCAGCATGAACGTGGATGAGAAGCTCCGTATGGCAATCCAGCTTGAGAAACTTGGCGTGGACGTTATGGAGGCGGGCTTTCCCATATCATCCCCCGGCGATTTTGAGGCTGTATCAAAGGTTGCCCAGACAGTGAAAAACTCTGCTGTGGCAGGGCTCTGCCGTGCAAACAAAAAGGATATCGAGGTGGGCTGGGATGCTCTTAAGCATGCCGTTCGCCCTCGCATCCACACCTTCATCGCCACCAGCAACATCCACATGGAACACAAGCTCAAGAAATCACCCGAAGAGGTTCTGCAGATAGCCGAAGATTCTGTAAAGTTCGCCAGAAACCTCTGTGAGGATGTGGAGTTCAGCGCAGAGGACGCCATCCGCAGTGACCTCGATTTCCTCTGCAAGGTTGTGGAGACGGTTATCAATGCCGGCGCAAGCACAGTAAACATACCTGACACAGTGGGCTATACGGTTCCCATGGAGTTCGAGAAGGTTATCTCCACGATCATGAACAAGGTTCCCAACGTTGATAAGGCAAGGATAAGCGTCCACTGCCACAACGACCTCGGGCTGGCGGTTGCAAACTCCATCGCTGCCGTTAAGGCGGGAGCGACCCAGATCGAATGTACTGTGAACGGTATCGGTGAGCGTGCCGGAAACGCCTCCCTCGAAGAGGTTGTTATGGCCATAAACACCCGTAAGGACCTTTTCGATGACATCGAGCTCGGTGTGAACACTAAAGAGATTTACAGAACCAGCCGCCTGCTCACATCCATCACAGGAGTCGGAGTTCAGCCGAACAAGGCGATTGTGGGTAAGAACGCATTTGCCCATGAAGCGGGGATCCATCAGGACGGCGTTCTCAAGAACAGAACCACCTATGAGATCATGACCCCCGAAAGTGTGGGCTATCCCTCAAACGCCCTTGTTCTCGGCAAGCACTCTGGCAGACACGCCCTTGTTAAGCGTATCGAGGACCTCGGTTTCACCCTTGAAAAGGATCAGATCGAGAAGGCTTACAACAAGTTCAAGGAGCTTGCGGACAAGAAGAAAGAGGTTTATGACGAAGATCTTGAAACCCTCATCGAACAGCAGTTCAAGGGTGGCAAGGAGTTCTACACCCTCGGCAGCGTAAGCTTCTCCAGCGGTAACTCCGCCATTCCCACCGCCACCGTACAGCTCTCCAACGGCGACGGCGTAACTGTTACCGATGCCTCCATCGGTGACGGGCCTGTGGATGCATGCTTCAAGGCGATCGAGCGTATCGCAGATATAGCCGGCAGGCTTAAGAGCTACCGTATAAACGCCGTAACCGAGGGTAAGGATGCCCAGGGTGAGGTCGTGGTATCAGCCGAGTTCGAAGAGTGCGGATACGATGTTACAGGCAGAGGTTCCTCAACGGACGTTGTCGTTGCCAGTGCAGAAGCTTATCTCAATGCCATGAACCGCTATCTCTCCAGAAAGGACCAGAAGGCGGAAAAGGTGGCCGATAAGGGAGTTTAGTAATTGAACTATGAATAAATAATTCCCCGGGTTTCCTTCCGGATTTCCCGGGGATTTCATTTTATGGTATGGAATATCAATATAATGTTTGAGTAACTGAAAGTTAGGCAGTTTCAGCAGATTGATTTCTTTTGCTTTCCTGCACCATGTGGTGTAGATTTAATTAAGACAACCTTAGGGGGTTATTGATGAAGCTTAATGCAAAGATAGCTATTCTCGTGGCTTTGATTGTGAGTTTAGGTGTTGGTGCAATCCTTGTATTCAACTACTTTCTGACAAAAGAGCATATGTTTGAAGCTGAATTTGAGAGGGCGAGAAGCTTTGTGCTTGCCTCCGAAGGTGTCAGACAATGGGGAGCAAAACAGCTTAACGAAGGTGTTTTTGATATGGAAGAGGCGAGGGAGGACGTGGATAAGTTCCTTCTCACCGTTCCTATTATTGCTTCCATAACAGTTATGGAGCTTAAGTCCGAAGAGGCTGGCCTTAAGTTCAAAGTTCCCAAAGTATCTCCAAGGAATCCGAAAAACGAACCAGATGCCATTGAATCCGAAGTACTTAATAAACTCAAGGAGCTCGATACCGGCTCAGGGACCACTCCCGAATATACTGTGCACGATAAGAAATCAGGCATGCTTCGGTACTTCAAGGCTATCAGGCTGACGACCGAGTGCGAGACATGCCACGGTGACCCCGCCAGATCCTCCGAGTACTGGGGGCGTGATGATGGACGAGACCCCACAGGGACAAAGATGGAAAACTGGAGAGCTGGTGAGATACATGGAGCCTTCGAGGTCTTTCTCCCCACAGCACCCGTCTTTGCGGCCATCCATAAGGGACTTATACAGCAGCTTATGATAATGCTCCCCGCAACCATCGCAATTATTATAATACTTTACCTTATAAACAGCCGCTTCATCTTCCGCAGGCTGGAGGCTATGGGCAAGGTCTTCGAAAAGATAGCCGAGGGTGACTACACCGTCAGCGTTGAAGCCGGTTCCAGTGATGAGGTTGGTGAGCTTGGAAGGGCCGTTAACCGTATGGTGGATGCCAGCAGTAACGCCCTTCGTACCGTAGTGGACAGTATAGACAGCCTCGCCTCCACCTCCGCAGAGCTCTCGAGCAATGCGGAAACCATCGCCAAAGGTGCAACGGATCAGGCTGAGCAGGTTGCAAGTACCGCATCGGCAGTGGAGGAGGTTAACGCTACGGTGGCCGAGGTTGCCGATAATGCCGGAAGCGTTTCCCGCAGTGCCAACGAGGCGAGGGAATCCGTTGTGCAGGGGCACGCCCTTGTGGATGAAACCAGAGATATGATGGAGGAGATTGCAAGAACCGTTGAGGATGCTTCCGAAACCGTACGCAAGCTTGGCGAGTCGAGCGAACAGATAGGCCAGATCATTCAGGTAATCGATGATATAGCCGACCAGACAAACCTTCTTGCGCTTAACGCCGCCATTGAAGCGGCCAGAGCTGGTGAGCACGGAAGGGGATTTGCAGTCGTGGCCGATGAAGTTCGCAAGCTGGCTGAGAAAACCGTTAAGGCCACCCAGGAGATCGCTGATATGATCCAGGGCATCCAGGCTGATACAGGCGGAGCTGTTGCGGGCATGCATGAAGGTGTCGAGCAGGTGGAACAGGGTAAGGTCAAAGCTGGAGAGGCGAGACAGGCCCTTGATGTGATTAAGGAAAATGTGGAGTCTGTGTCCTCTGAGGTCGAGCAGATCGCAAAGGCCACCGATGAGCAGGCGAGCGCCATGGGCATGATGGCGGAGAGTATCGAGAATATCTCCAATATTGCTGGCGAGAATTCCCTCGCATCACAGGAGACAGCAGCCGCAGTGGAACAGCTAAGCAAGCTTGCCTCTGACCTGCAGTCCACGGTGAGCAAGTTCAATATATAACAGGTAGATATGCTGGAAAGGTTTAAGAAATTTATAAAGAAGGATAACATGAATCTACTGGGCGTAATTATTTACGCCCAGTTTCTTCTCATTATCCTGTACATGATTCTGAAAAGGGTTATCTAGCCCTCTCCTCCTCGGAGAAGGACACGATAAAGCCTTCGAATACGTTGTCCTTATCGCTTATGAAGGTGAAGTGCGCACTCCTGCGTGAGCCCGAGCTTATGGAGGTCATCGCATAGCCCGTCTTCTCCAAGTCAAGGATCTGCTGAACCTTCTTCTTTTCGTTCCCATCGAACAGATTTGCAATCTCAGAACCCCTAATAACGCTTCCTTTGCGGAAAGCCGCCTCCATGAGCATGTTAGAATGGAGTATATGACCCTGGCTGGATATGAAAGCAGCGGGGAGTATTATGGAATCAAGCGTTTTGCTTATCCCTCTGGAGGAGGCGGCCATCGCCTTGATGTCCGTGTTCAGCTTTTCAGCAGTGCGGAAGTTTGTAAGATCAAAAACAGAGTTTATCATTGCACTTCTGCCTTTGTTGTATGGCACCAGGGCTTTATGACAAAAAACAGTCCTTGAGGAGCCATCTTTGTAAGGGTATCCCGCTTCGTACTCGAGAGGCTCCTTCTTCTCCAGCAGCTCCCTGTCCGCACGCATATGGATAAGCGAGATCTCTCTGCTCCATGCCTCTTCGGGGTATCTTCCGTAGAGCTCCTCGGTTTTTTTACCGGTGAACTCCATGAAGGCTTTGTTAACGTATCTGTACCTCCCCGTTTCATCCCTTGCAGAGACAAGCATAGGGAGCTCTTCCAGTATCCCTTCGTAGAAAGAGTTCTCCCCTTTAAGCCCCTCAATCCTCCTGCATAGATGAGTTATATCCCCCATTGAGCAGTAAAGAACCCCATCATCGGAAAAGCTCCTGGCAGATTCAAAAACATTGATAAACTCTCCTGATACTTCGAGGGTATACTCCATGGAGGAAAACCTGTCTCTGAGAGCCTTTTCGTGATGTTTAAGGTGAAAGTCCCTCTCTTTTTCATCCATCATCATCCGCAATGTTTCAACATCCGCAGATTTTCTTGATGGTGATATACCGAGCAAACTCTTCCACGGAGAGGAGAGATTCATTATTCCTTCCTTAGTATCAAGGGTATATCCGTTCATACATTGGGGAGTCCTTGTATTGAAAAGGGATAGCTTTATCCGTATCTCTTCGGATGTATAGGGCTTGATAATGCAGTCATCAGCACCAGAGCGGTATATCAACAGCTTATCATCGGGCATTGAGGATGCAGTGAGCGCAATAAGCGGGGTATCCGCTGTAACCCGGTTCTTTTTCAGACGGCTGAAAAGCTCCGCACTCTGCTCTATTCCCCGATCGATATCCGCCAGTATCAGGAGCGGATTCTCACGGGAGCACAGCTCTACCGCTTCAGAGTAACCACTGCTTTGAAGAACGTGAAACTCTTCCCCAAGTGTTTCCTCAAGTATCTCCCTTTCCACCATGCTGCCGCCGGCGATCAGTATCGTTTCTTTTCTGCTCATCCTATAACACTCTGTTCAGTATAATCCTTTGGATATATTCCCCGCCGGATGTTTCCGTTTCAAGCCACCCCCCCATCCTTTCGACGGTATCGCGGGCTATCATCTCTGTGAGTTCTACATATGACATGGATTCCAGACATTTAGGTGATCGAAAGCTTAAAATGATGCGTGTATCGTTCTCCGGGTCTTTTTCTATTTCAGCCCTGCACCTCTTCTTCTCGCCACTTAAGGAGGCGGCGTTATCGAGCAGTATGGTAACGATCCTCTCAAGCTTTGCAGAATCACACACCACACCGGTTACCTCGCCTGGAGGGCGCTCTATGTCCAGCACAAACCCGGGATAGTTATCGGTTGTTTCATCGACCGACTTCATAACTGCGCCATATATATCCGCAGTTCCAGTCTCCAGCTTTTCGAAAAGGCTTAGTGTACCCAGATCAAAGAGCTCGTTGGAGAACCTGAGAATATCCTTTGCCGCGGAATCGATGTTTTTGAAGTACCTTCTTATTTTTTCGGACGAAACCTTGTCCAGACGTTCTATACCAAAGGCTGAGTAGCTCAGTATCATATGCAGAGGCTCCCTCAACTCCTTCGCTATTCCGGAGATGAGGGAGGATTTTACGCTGTCTGAGCGTTTGAGTTTATCCATCTCTGAATTAGAGCTTCGGTATTCGTCAATGATTCCTGAGTAATCCTCTATTAGGCCGGCAACATGCCCTTCGCTGCCGAAGGGGAAAAAAACACAGCGGCAGTGTATAATATCCCCTCTGCGATGGATGTATCTCTTGTCCAAGCGCAGGCTCTCTTCTTCGTTCTGTTTCATGTTGATAATCCGTTCAACTTCCCTTTTATAATCCCCCGGGTGAGAGATATCCGAAGGCCTGAGGGCTGTAAGTTCATCCTCTTTGTAGCCCAGAAGTGAGCAAAAGGCGGCGTTGACCGCTTCGAAACAACTACCCCTCCTACTGAGTGCGGCGGCCAACGGGATATCCTTAAATCTGAGGTTGAATTCATCTATAATATTTTTATCCATGTCAGCTCCGAAGGACTATGGTAAAAACAGCTCCCCTGCTGTCATTTCTAACATGGAGGAGGCCGTCCATATCCTTTTCAATGATCCTTTTGGCTATATAAAGACCGAGCCCGTGGGAGTCTCCGCTGCCGGAGTAGTAAGGTTCGAATATCTTGTTAAAGTCTTTCTCGTGCACACCGCCGCCGTTATCGGATATCCTTACGGCGATGCTGCCATCCAGCGAAAAGGTTTCTATTTGAACCCTTGGTTCGGTAATTTTCCTTTCGGTAAGGGTGTTTACAGCGTTGGTCAATATATTCATAAGAACCTGGGAGAAGCGGGAAGGATTCCCCTTTACCCTCTTGTCAAAGCTGAAATCCTGAACAAAGCTGATCCCTCTGCTGTTCATAATACTCTCGGCAACTGCGGCTGTTTTTGCGGAAACCTCTGCGGCGTTGAAATGCCCTGTACCTGAGTCGGGTGCGGTTACCGTATCAAGATCCTCAAGCCTTTCATCCATAAAAACAAGTATCCGGTTCATCTCCTCCAGCGTTTCGGAGAGGGACTTGATATCCGGCGGCTCCTTGCAGATATGGGTGCGCATATCCTCCGTCCCTTTGATAACCTTATTGAGTGAGGGTTTCCATTGTCCGGAGATGTTAACCAGCATCTCACCCATAGCAGCAAGTTTCGCCTTGTGCATAACCATGCTCTCTTGTATAGACTGCTCGGTTATGTCAACGGCAAGACCGATGAAGCATGGTCTGGAGCTTAGGAATCCGGCAGAGCCGAATATGCGAAGATTTTTAAAGGAACCCTCCCTGTGCAGAGCTTCCAAAGATGAAGCACTGTACCTCATCCGGCCGGTTAAAACACTTTCCATTGAGGATAGCAGAGTACCGATGTCCTTCTCGGCGATTATCCCCTCCGGGAAGGTCTCCCCTTTAAGCTCCCCCTGAACATAGCCCAGCATCGCCTCAAAGGCCGGGTTGCTGTATTCCAGCTCACCATCCTGGGCGATAAAAAGCCCTGCGGGGGAGTTCTCTGATAGTAGCCTGAAAAGCCTTTCACGTTCCCTCAGAAGTGTCTCGCTCCTTCTTTTCTCCGTTATATCCCTGCCCATGAGTAGAAAGGCGGGGGCATCGTCGTAATCCACCAGACCTATACTGAATTCCAGCAACCGCTCATCCTCCCCGCTTCCCGAAGAGCACTCCAGCGTTGTACGCTGGCCGGGCTGGAGACGGAGGAATGTCTTTTGCAGGTCGTTTCTATCGGCATTCCAGTTAAGATCGTATATGCTCCATCCCTCAACTGAGCCAGGATTGATGGACAAAGCCAGCGATGCGGCATCATTAATCATTATAATCCCGCCGCTAAAGCTGTGGAGGATAACAGGCTCGGGAGTCTGTTCCACCATCTGCCGGAAGGTGTTTTCGCTTCGCTCAAGGCTTTCACTCACCTTCTTCAGTTCACGTGTTTCCCTTATGAGCTGTTCCTTAAGTGCGGAGATGTCGCTTCCGAACTCACCTTTGTCCGTTTTTATCCGTTTAAGGGCGCAGCCGGCTCCGTATGATATGGTTTTGAGAAGGTAGAATATCTCCTCGGGGATGTCGAACAATTCATCCGATGCGAGATTGATAGATATCTCGGTCTTCCCGTCAAGGTGAACGGGGATTGAGATCAACGTCTCCATCGATTCGGCTTCCACAAGGCTTCGTACCCTGGGATCGATGTGTGTGAAGTTTATCATAGGGTCTTTGAAGGATAGGAACCTGTGAGCCGGATGCTCCTGGGTTACTGTTTCTGTTAATACCGCAAAATTCTCTGATATACCGAAGTGGTGACCCAGCCTGTAGGATCCGTCCTCCTCTCTCAGGTATGTTCCGGCATACTTAACAAAGGGAATCTCCTTTACAATGCTAATTATATTAAGGCTTACCTCACCCACCCCCGAAGCGGATTTGATGCTCCTGGCAAACCTTTCCATCATTGAGGCGGCCGCCTTTGAATACTTACTGTCTGATATATTCCTGATAAGAAAGGTGAGTTCACCACCCGAGCTTGAGGACAGAGAAAGGTGAACCCGCAGGATTCTTTCGGCTGTTTTAAGAGATAATGAAACCTCACCTGCCCTCTCAAAGAGGCTGGTACTGAACCCTGGAAAGATCTCTGCCGCACTTTCTCCTGCTCTGATACTGAATTGATGAGCCGCCGCCTGGCTTACTCTGGTTATGAGACCGGTGTTTTTATTGATGCTTATAAGCGGAAGACGCTCATTCTCCTCCATCTTCTCCTGTTGAGCTTCTTCAAAGGGCTTAACGGTTATAACAGCGGCCACACGGCCATTAACTTCGCCGTAGCTGGCATTCAGCGCCGCCTCAACGGTGCCACTCTCTGTAGTTATGCTAACGGTGGGTGCAGGCATCTTTGTGCCCATTGCAAATAGAGAAATGCGGGGCCTGCTCTCTTCCGTCACGAAATCGCTGAAGCTTGTCCCCCGCACCTCCGCCTTCGAATAGCCCAGAAGCTTAGAGAGTCCGGAGGAGGTATACTCGATAATACCGTTAACAGTTACGGCGAACAGGAGCGAATCATGCTGGGTGAGCAGTGTCAGATAGGATACTTCCGGAGGGAGAGGCTTGACCTCTGACTTCTCAAGGGTCAGGATAATATCCTCCCTCTTCTCCATATGAACAGAGACAATGAGAACACTTCCAGATGAATTAATTATTACCGAGCTGTAGTCCCTTAAGGTATCAGCTTCACCAGCCTCATTAAGGAAGTCATCCGCAAAGGTTTCCCCAAGTTCCTTGGTGGACTCAAGCTTATCGCTGAATCCCGTTAATGAATAGAGGCTCCTGTTTGCAAAAAGAATATCTCCGCAGGGTGAGCAAATGATAACAGGCTCATCAACCAGCTCCAAAGCCTTGAGGGCTGTTCTTGTGTCTATGTCTTTTTCCCCTCTTGTCTCTATTGTATGATAATATATTAAGCTTTTGGAGCATTCTTTGCAATACAACAGCGAGAAGAAGTAATGGAACACTGAAAAATGATGAGCCGGCAGAGCACCCCCCGCCTCCGACACCTGCGTTTCCGTTTTCGGGTATCTCTATACTTTCGGCCTCTGCAATCACGATAACACGTCCGTTTATAACGCCGTCCGCATCCAGACTGGAGCCGTCTGAAATAAATAATTCTGCACATCCGTCCGTAAGGTTATGCTCTTTTACACCACCGGAACTACTCTGTGTCCTGATACTTCCGACGGTTATACTGGAGCATGCCTCAGCGCTCAGCTCAGGTGTTTCATAGTTGAGTATGAAGCTCCCCTGTTCGAAACCTGCTGCGTTCAGATGATCGGACGATGTGATGGTCAGGGATATTTCACCGTTTGTCAGCGGAACCACTCCGCTAGCCATTTCATCAGCGTCCGCCATGCCGTTTCCGTTGAGGTCCGAACCATCGGTGATTAGTGATGCGGTCTCTATGCCGTATCCATTCCGCTCTGTCAGTTCGGGGGTGAAGCATACCTCCTCCCCGATTACGGAGGATAAGCCCGATGCATCCACAAAGATGGCCTGAACACATGCCTCATCGCCGTTGATGAAAAGGGAGCGGGGGAGGGGAAGAACAGGATTCTCCGTTTCGGTATGGATTATGGGGGTATCGTTATAAACCGTGAACTTTGCCCCGGCCATGGGCTCATTATCCGGATCGCTGTAGTTCGAAAGGGATACGAGGGCGGCATAACCCTCCGGATAAGAGATACTGGTCTCGGGGGGTGACGGTGGTGAACCCTCGGATTCCGCGAAGTATCGAACGGATACTCCGTCCAGATCAAAACCTGCGGAGGATACCGTTGGATAGGGGTCGAAAATAATGTTCCCTTCGGAATCTGTGGAGGAGCCGTCACCTATTATATCAACTATGCGCAGGCAGTTTATCTCCTCAGGCGCTTCTTCGATGCCGGATATATCAAAGGGTGTTCCGAGACCGGCCTTGTACTTCCCTGCGAGGTTGTATATATCCGTGGGGTCGCTTTTGCCGTAGGCGGAGACGGGGCCGGGTGTTAGCGATACAGCTGGGAACCGCAGGAAGCTTTCGCAGTCTTCGCTTATCTCCACAAAAGCAAGCTCCAGAAAATCGGGTGCGAAGGAGTTCTCGTATACCGCTATATCCCAGCCGGGGCCGTCTATGAATGGTCTTTCAAAGCTCAGGGTAATGCTCCCCCCTCTGCCGAGGGATACAACGGTGTCCGCTTTCCCTTCGGCACGACCGAGGGCGTTTGCGGTGTTCATCCATGTGGAATCCACCTCCGAGCCGGGTGAGTAGTCTATGACCGTTTGCGCCCAGCCTGCTATATCCTCAGAGTCTAAGGGTATTCCCCCTTCATCGGTGTAGGGGCCGGCGAAGGCGAGGGATGATACTATGAGAAGGATTGCCGTATATAGAACTTTCATCAGAATTCAACCTCCGCTCCGGCACGGAACGTCCTGCCGGGCATGGGATAGTATGTTTCGCTGTAGGCGGCGGATTCGTATCCCTCATCGAATATGTTGTCCGCCGAGGCTGTGAGGCGTATGTTCTTGTACTTGTAAGATATATTAAGTCCAAACACTCCGTAGGCATCGAGACCGGCGTAATCCCGGGAGCCGGTATCGTTTCCATCCAGCCTAGAGGAAACGTATACGGCATCGGCCCCTAAGAGAAGACCCTCGCCAAGAGAATACTTTAAAACCGCCGTTGCTTTATGTTCAGGTACCAGAGGTATCTGTCTGCCGGAGTTTTTAAACTTTGCATCGGTATATGTGTAGGTTCCCTTAAGCCTCAGCTGTGCGAATGATTTCGATGCTGAAATCTCCGCTCCCTTCCGCATTGTTTTGTCGCCGTAGTTTCTGTTCAGCGGTTCACCCGATTCATCCTCGCCGTAGTACAGTTCATCATCGATAACTATGGCGAAGAGGGATGCTGAGAGATTTGTGTCATTGGCCGAGTAGCGGATTCCTGCATCTGCATGGAGTCCGGTCTGGGGCTTAAGCTCCTCCGCCGCCTTGGCGTATTCATCGGTGTTAGGCATGCGGAAGGAGCGGGCGAAGGATGCAAAAAGGTTATAATCCCCCATATCGTGCACTGCTCCGAGCTCCCAGGAGTACTCGGAGTTTTCCCTGCGGTGCTCCTCACCGTTTATCCAGATCTTCTCGCCGGAGAAGCTTTTATGTGAGTCTTCACGGTAAATGCCGGAATGGATGGAGTATCTTATCCCTGCAGTCAGAAGTGTTCCGGGGGCTATTTCCGATTCTGCGCTTATAAATACACCGCCGCTTCTGGTATTGGAGTTATGTCTGGAGCCGGAGGAGGGGTCGGACCTTACGTAATCCGACATGAATATATCTCCACCTGCACTTATCTCAGTAGTTCTGCCGAAAACTTCCCTTTCCGTTGTGAGAACAAGGCTCAGATCCGCCGTATCCTCCTCAGTAAGCCCCCTCTGTTCGTCTATGGGGAGCAGGGGGGAATAGCCCATTACGAATGGGGAATGACGCTTGGCGAAGCCCGCTTTTGCGTTAATCTGGTATTCTCCGATAAATTTTTCCACATGGAACAGGGCACGTTCATTCGATGTATCGCCGTAATCATCGGGGCGGCCGGCTGAATCTCTGTCACCATCAAGGTCATCGATGGAAACACCGCCCGGGAGCCCGTAGGAGCTGTCTGTGAAGCTTAGTCTGGCGCCGTAGGTGAGGGTGTAGTCCGGTTCGAAGGTGAAGGAGGCGGAGCCTGTCTTGTGCTTCTCCCATCCATTATCCCTGAAACCCCCGGTTTGATAGCTCTTTGCGAGGAATTTAAAAATAAAGCCATCACTCTCTCCACCTGTAATGAATGCAGCGGACTTCTCATCATAGCTTCCGTATTCACCACTGAGGGAGGATTTAGATGATTCTTTGGTGATAATATTAACAACACCGCCGACAGCTCCGTTCCCGTAGGATGTCTGCCCGCTGCTTTTGAGGATCTCTACCCTTTCGATATCCTCAACAGGGATCGATTTAAGGTCTGCACCGCTCATGTCAGCATGGTTGATACGTACACCATCCACGAGGATAACCACCGATGAGGCGGCTGTGTCCCCCATTCCTCTGAGATCGATTACCGTTCCACTCCCCAGACTGCGAACCGTTGCGCCGGTGTACATGGCGATAAGCTCCCCTGCACTCACTGCGCCCGATTCGGCAATATTATCTGGTGTGATGACGCTCGCCGCCGAAGGGATATTCTCCGCATAGGAACCTGTTCTTCCCGCGGTTACAACGTATTCCTCAAGGGTGTAGGAACGATCCCGGCCGGTTGCGGTTCCGACCGGGATCACAAGCATTGTGAGTGCTATACAGAGCGAATATATGGCTTTTATTGCTCTTTCCTTCTTATTGTTATTACTCCGAGGGAGAGTGCGAGCAGGAGCCAGCCGAGGGAGTCGCCTCCACCCGCTGAACATCCACCCCCGCCACCGCCGGAGCTGGTGTCATCATCTGTGCCGGTATCTTCGTCAACGGTTCCGGCGGCAAGGATAAGGTTGATCTCGCCGTTTTCAAGACCGTCGGTATCGTATACCCCGCCGTCATAGGCTGTTATGCCGAAATAGTTTGAGGCGGTTATGCCGTCCTCAGCTTCCTGCCATCCTGTTGCTTTTCGGATGAAGACCGTATCGGCGCCGTTAAGCCCGTTTTCGGGATATATATTTATATCCGCCTGCTGACCTTCGGCTGTTATGCTCACCGAAGGGGTAGCGAATGTATAGGCGGCTCTCTCTGTAACTGCCTCGGCACTCAGGGATTTAAGCGTTCCTGAAAGTGCTGTAGCTGTAATGGTCTCACCGTTGTTAGTTATGGTTGAGAGTGCATTATCCTGGAAGGCATCGGGGGTTCCGTCATCATCGAGATCCGCCGTTGCGGGAGCTTCATGGTCATCGGAAACTCCGTTGCCGTTGAGGTCGCTGTTTGAAAGCTCTGCGGAGTTGATATAGTCTAGGGCGGCGTAGGCGGGTGTATTCAGCCCGAAATCGCCCATATCCGAGCCGGAAAAGCTCACCGTGACATCCTTCACATCGCCGAGGGGGCTTAAGTCAACCCACTTCCAGCTTCTGAGGATATAGTCATCACCACTCTCTTCGAAGCGGTAATCGGCGAGATAAACATCAACACTCCCCGTGGCGTTACCCTCTGCATCCCTGCCTGTGAAGGTTGCCTTGAACCAGTCGGGGTCGTCCTCCGTTTCACCGCCGAACTTCTTGGCAAAATCATCACCCTCAAGCATGCTCCAGAAAGCGTAGGCGGTGTTTGTTATATAGAGACCGGATACGCTCCCCTCTGCAGGGAGGGTTATTACGGGCTCGGCGGTGTATCCGCTGTAGGCCACTGCGTAGGTGTCGGATAGTACGCCTCCCCCTGTTACGGCGGCATACTGGTTCATGTAGCCCTTCGTTGCGGGTGCATCCACCGATGAAAGGGCGAAGCCCTCCCAGCTCATCCAGTCTGCGTTGTAGTTGTTTGCAAAGCGGAGGTTACCCGATATGTATTCGCCGGAAACATCCGAGCCGTTTTTGTAGGAACCCGCAGTTGTGGAAGTATCCTCGAAGCTGATCTGTTCCGTTTTTGCGTTGAAGTTATCCAGAACAAAATAGGCGGGGGTGTTCATACCGAAGTCACCCATGTCGGAAGAGGCGAATTCAAATTCAACGGTTTTCACATCGCTGCCCAGCTCTGAGAGATCGAACCACCGCCAGTTGTTGACGATATAGTCATCCTCCCCGCGGTAATCTGCGAGGTAAAAGTCTGTTCTCCCCGTTTCGGTTCCAGTTTCGTCATATCCCACTGCGGTTACGGCGTACCAGTCGGGATCCTCCCCTATTTCACCGCCAAACTTCTTGGCGAAGTCGTCTCCGTGCTTCATGGAGTTGTAGGCATAGGTGGAGTTGCTTATGAAGAAGCCTGTGACCCTGCCGCTCTCGGGCATGGTTATCTCAGGGGCTTCGGTGTAGCCGTTGTAGGCAACGCCGTAGTTGTCTGAGGCGTTAATTCCGCTCCCTGTGATTGCAGAATACTGGTTTGACCAGTCCGCAGTTTGGTTGTCGGTTACGTTGGAACAGGCGAAGCCGTCCCAGCTCATCCAGTCTGCGTTGTAGTTGTTGCCGAAGATGATTCCGTTGCTTATGAGATCACCGGAACCGTCGGAGCCGTTCCAGTATGATTCGTTGTCCAGGCTTATATCCTCAAATCCTGTGAAAGATGCAAAGGCACTGACAGCACACAGGATAATGAGGAGTGTAGAGGCTATTACTCTCAATGTAGAACTCCTTTGTAAGATTATAGGTATACGGGTGCTTGATTGAACGGGTTTAATTGAAGATTAATATCGGAATGACAGCATGGGTACCTCCTTATCCGCGTAAGGTTTTAGTACTTTGAGATCCCCCGTCCGGGTATCCTGACTCGCCATCCTCCTAGTCGCCCCCCTTCCCGCCATAAGGCAGTGGGTTCCAACGGGCTTTCGTCCGGCTTACAGTTGCGGGACAGTGCCGGATTTTCACCGGACTTCCCCGAAACGGAAAATGTTTGGCTCAAAAGTCTATGAAGAATCTACCATCAACGTAGAATATATTCAAGTCTGTATCGTAGAGCTCGCTCAATCTCTCTTTGAGACCGCTGTAAGGCTCTTTCATTTCAAGAAGTTTTTTACCATCAACGAAGCCTGTCAGGGTGTTGCCCATCCGGACTGCCATGTTAAGGTCGTGTTCAACTATAACCACGGTACGTCTCACTTTGAGCTCAAGCAGTATCTCCATGATACGTTTGCGGTAACGTGGGTCAAGGTTTGCTGTGGGCTCATCGAGGGCAATAACAGGGGTATCCTGCGCCACAGCCCTTGCTATGAAAGCTCTCTGCTGCTGACCGGAGGAGAGGCTTGTTATACAGTCTCCACGGCGTTTTAGCAGACCCACAACATCGAGGGCGTGCTCCACCATCCGATTGTCCTCTTCGGTGAGTATGCCGAATCCACCCGTATACGGGTAGCGACCGGTGGCCACGATGTCCTGTACTGTATGCCCCGCCACGCCCCTATTTGCCGGACCCACATAGGAGATGAGCTTGGCAGTCTCCCGCTCGTCAAGCTCACTTATATTGTGCCCGTTGATGTGTATCTTTCCTTCGAAATCTTTGATTATTCCGCATATAAGCCTCAACAGGGTGGACTTTCCGCTTCCATTTGGACCAATTATCATGCCGATCTCACCCGTCGGAAGGCTGAGGCTCTCCACATCGAGGGTGAAGGAATCCCCGTAGCTGAAGTTGAGGCCGTTTATCTCTATCACAGAACCTCCCTCCTGAGCACACGGATAAACACAGGCGCACCGATGAGAGCAGTAACAGCACCCACGGGAACCTCAACGGGGAAGAAAACCGTTTTGAAGAAGGTATCTGTCACAGCCACAAAGAGACCACCCATAAAGAAGGCGAAGGGCATGGATATGCGGTGGTCCCCCCCTGTGAAGCGTTTGATAATATGCGGAACCACGATCCCCACAAAGCCGATGGAGCCGCATAGGCTGACGCTTATGGCTGTTATAGCCGAGCCGGTGAGAAATATGCGCTTACCCAGACTGGTTACACTTATCCCGGAGTTCACAGCCGTTTCATCACCAAGGGTATATATGTTAAGGCGGGCGGAATCGAGATACAGAAGCAGGCTGAGCAGGGATACGGCTATTAGAGATATCACCGCAGAATTAAATCCCACAAGGGTTGTATCCCCCATGTACCAGAGTACGAGGTTCTTTGTGAAGTGCTCGCTCATGACAGAATTAACAAGGGATATCACGGCGGAGAACAGAAAGTTAAGCCCAACTCCGCCTAGTATAAGTGTCGATGGGCTGAAACTGCGGAACCTCCCGGAAAAGCCGTAGACAGCGAAAACCGTTAATGCGGCAAAGGCGAAGCTGAATATCTGCCTTGCAAAGATGAACTCCGCCCCGATGAGCATTGCCAAAACCACACCCACGGCTGCTCCACCCGATATGCCGAGTGTAAAAGGCTCAGCCAGCGGGTTTCGGAAATAGGTCTGGAAGGCGAGTCCCACAATGGACAGGCCGCCGCCCACCATGAAATCCGCCATAATGCGTGGTACTCTGAGCTTTGAAATTATTATTCCGCCGTCAGCGATCCTGTGTGGGGGTATGAATTCCCCTCCGAAGGAGAGTGCGAGCCAGCACCCGGCAAAAGATAGGGCTGAGAGTATCAAAAAAAGGATTGTGAGGCGTGTGGGGGTTATTCCGCCAGTCTTTGCCGAAGATCCAGACATGCCCTGCCTATCCTTGAGGATGCTCTGCTGTAAAGGTCAGCGTCCACCTTTATAACCTTTGAGGTGAGCTTAAGGCGCCCAAGCTTGTCCTCAAACTCCTTAATCGATGCGCTCCCGGGAACTATGATCACATCGGGGTTGAGCCTGTATATCGATTCGAGGCTGGTTTTAGGATACTTCGCTCCGCTCGCCTCAAGCAGATTCCGTATCCCGGCACAGCTCATGGTATCGTTGATAAAGCTTCCTGCGCCAACTGCGAAAACGGGGTCCGTGGACACCAGATAAAGCCCCTGAACGGTCTCCTCCGGCTTACTGCGGAAGGTTTTGAGTATAGGCTGGATAACATCGGAATGGTCGGTTCCGGTTATTCCGGCGATCTCATCAATCATATTCAGGATCTCGCCAAGGTTATCCGCCTTGAAGAACCGGTTCTTTATCCCAAGGCTGTCCAGCTTCTCCTTGAGGGCCTTGGTGTATCCCTCACGCATGCCGAGTACATAGTCAGGATTCAGGCTCAGAACCTTCTCAAGGCTGGGTCTGCTGTATCCACCCACACTCGGTTTTTGAGCCGCCTCCAGGGGATAGTTGCAGAATTCGGTAACCCCCGCCACCTTTTCACCAGCGCCTAGGGCGTACAGGATCTCGGTGATGTTAGGCGCAAGGCTTATAATCCTCTGCTCTGCATAGGAAAAAGAAGCGATAAGAAAAATTGTTAGTAGTACGGCGAATTTTCTGACCATGGGCATTTATACATAATGTTCGGCGTGAAGAAAATCTATTTTTTTATATGGATGGGGTACATCTGTTTTAAAACTGTTGAAAGAGCCCCTTAAGCCGAATAGAATAGGGCGCTAAAAAATACGGGGGGAGATAATGAAACTTACCGCACCTAAGTTTATCACATGGCTTCTAGGAACCTTTCTTGGGGTTCTCGGGCTACTTATGGAATTTAATATAGTGAGCATATCCGGAGTATCTCTGAACTCTTTCTGGCTCATCGTCTCCGGCTTTGCTGTTCTCGCTCTTGCACCGCTTTTTGCAGGTCTGTAAATACCTTAGAAGCTGAATTCCTCAAGGTAGGAGTTCAGCTTTGAGGTTGCCTCATCGATATTCCGGCAGTTCCCCTGGATGCTGTCGAAGTAGTCCTTGAGCTTCTCACCCTGCTCCTTGGAGTTCTCCACGTTCTCCACCATGGTAATCGCCTTCCCTCTTATGCTTGAGATGATGTCGGATATCTCGCTCGTGGATGCCTGACTACGCTCGGCGAGTTTCCTTACCTCGTCTGCAACCACAGCAAAGCCCCTTCCCATCTCACCAGCCCTTGCAGCCTCGATGGAGGCGTTTAGCGCAAGCAGATTAGTTTGATCAGCTATATCCTTGATAAGCCCGACGATCCCCTCAATCTCAGCAGAGGAGGATTCCAGAGCGTTGCTTATCTCCTCAAGGGAGCCGAGACCCGATACGAAGTCGTTCTCATGCCACATTGTCATTATGTCCACATCACTGTTTATCTTTGAGGAGAGATCGGAGGCGGAGGCGGAGGATTCATTGATTGCAGAAAGTATTTCGTTCAGGTTGTGCACTATCTGATTAACCGGCTCCTCAAGCTGTTTCAGCTCGCTGTCTTCACTAAGGTGGAGCTCTTCGGTGATGTTCCTGTTTGCGATCTGTTCAAGGGCTGCGATTATGGGGGCAGACTCCTGCATCATGTATTCACGCCTGCGCTCAAACTCCTCCTCACGACTCTGTACAAAGCCAAAGGTGTGGGAGAGCTGTCCGTTTTTGAATATGGGTACTACAGTTACAAACACGGGTATCACATGACCGTTTCTGCTGGTTACCTGTGCTTCCTTTGAACCGGAATGTCCTTCATCCTCAAAATACTTAACAGTTTTGCAGACCTGACAGTCTGTAGGGTCGTTTGGTGAGAACATGCGACCAGCATCCGCCGGCCCTTCCACTTGTTCTACCTCAGAGGCGGACCAACCTATCATGTCAAGGAGTACATTGTTGTAGTAAAGAAACCGCCTCTTCGGGTTAACGGCAAAAACAGCCGAAGGGAAGTCGTTGAGGGGGGCTTTAAAGAAATCTGCCTCGGATTGCTTAATATCCCTGAAAAGACCTGCAAGCTCCTTTGCAGAGCCTTCATTTATTGTCTTCTCCACATTATCATCGGTAATGAAAAAGCCCTTCTCAAGCTCTTCTCTGATAATATCTCTCAGTACATCCCTTTCATCGTTATTTCTACCGCTGAAAAATCCCATTCAGAACCCCTATATTCAAAAATTATCATTTAATCTATCATTTAATCGAATATGTGGCAAGTTAAACCAAGGTTAAGAACACTCGCTTTAGAGCGAATTATAGTACACCTGTAACTCATTATTTCTAAGGCATAATATATTGAGCAGATGGGTAAACGTAATGATTTTTACCGATTATAAACAAAAAAAAGGCGGCTCTTAATGAGCCGCCCTTAAGTTATTAATTGTTAAAGAAAGTTATTTAGCGTGGCATGTGTTGCAGGATCTGCTCACTCTTCTTTCCTTGTGGCAGTCGATGCAGAGTTTATCGTGGAATGCGTTCTTCATCCCCTTAACCTCTCCAATCTCTACCTTGAGTGTGCCCATTTCAGGCTCGGCGTGGCACTCGGTACATGCAAGGTTCTCTGCGTGCATCTTGTGCTGGAATATAACAGCTGGCTTTGAGGGGTCTGCAACGTATCTTTCGGCAAGATTTATGGTGTCCACAGCCTCCACAATCTCCATGTGCTCGGGAGAGTTGATCGGTCCTGCGGGCTCCTCCTCCTTCTCCTCTTCTTCGTGCATAGCCTGCTGATCAGCATGGGGAAGAAGTTTGTCCTCAACGGGAACTGTCCAGTTGTGGATCTCTTCCTCAAGCTCTGCGGCTTTTTCGAAGAGCATGTCGAAGTACTCTGGGTTATGTACACCCTTGGAACCTTCTCTCTGAAGGATCTTCACGATATCGTTGTATTCGTTAAATATAGCCATTCTGCCGGGCTCCATATGCTCTCTCTGCTCAAAGAGGGGCTTGTATCTCTTGTTAAGAGCTTTAAGCTTCTCTTCATAGTCCTTTTGGATATCGAAGAGCATCTGGCCGTAGAAGGCATCTCCGTGACAGTTTATACATCCGTCGGAGTTGGGGGGAGTGTAGGCATCCATGTGGCAGTCACCGCATTCAAGGCTTGCCATATACCAGGGAAGCTCTTCCACGCCCTCAACAAGTGTCCCGTTCTGAACCTCTTCGTTCATGGTGTGGCACGCGGCACAGTCTTCGTTTGCAGGTATGGTTTCATACTCCGCCCGGACCTCATCGTGGCACTCGAAACATGTGTCCATTTCGGGACGATTGTAGAGTTCGCCGCCGTGTGCAACGCCGAGGTGGCATTCTGCACAGACAAGGCCGGCATCTTCTGTATGTACTTTATGGTTAGGCTCGACACCGCCGGTCACGCCGTCGGAGAGTATGTCGGGCATACCGTAGGATTCTCTGTAATCGGGGTTGTAAACTTCATCGATATGTCTGAAGTGTGCACCGATGGACATGATGTTCTCTCTGCGGAATTTTTCATTGTATTTATCCGTATGACAGAAGAGACAGGTCTCATCAGGTGCGGCATGCTCCGCTGCATGGGGATCGCTGGCAGCATGGGTGAGCATTTCGATCTTCGTTTCCTCTGAAGCGAAAACCTCATAAACCAGGCTTTTTGTGCCTGCAACAACGTGTGCGTAAAGGTAACCCATTACTCCGGGTTCGCCGTGACAGTCAAGGCAGCTTACATCAACCTTGCTGTGGATGTTCTTATCCCAAGTGTAGTATTCGCCCAAGACTCCAACATGTTCCTCGGGATGACAAGTTCTACAGAACTTTGCCGTACTGGTCATATGCATTATCTGCACTCCGCCCACAGCTCCGGCAGTTACAATAAAAACAATAGCCAGAACAAATATGAGAGGATCCTTACGGCTGAATTCCTTTAGTTTCCGCCACATAACAGCCTCCTAGAAAATAACAAACAAAGGGGCTCCCCGCTGGGAAGCCCCTGATTAAAGCCTTGATTAAACCACGAAGAGCAGGATAAGTGCTACAACGAGGGCGTAGATAGCGAGTGACTCGATAAGTGCAAGACCGATAATCATGGTAGTGGAGATTTTACCGGAAGCGCTAGGGTTTCTGGAAATACCTTCAACTGCGCTGCTGATAGCTTTACCCTGTCCCATACCGGTACCGAATGCTGCGATACCCATACCGAAGCCTGCTGCGATGTAGTGAGCCCACTTGTAGGTTTCGCCGCCGTTCTCTGCTGCGAAAGCGCTCACTGAGAAAAGAGCCATTACTGCTACTACGTTAAGTACGATTCTTACTGCTTTGGACATTTGGTGTTCCTCCTGGTTATGTTTATCCTAGTGTGCTTCTTCAAGTGCACCACTGATATAGATCATTGAGAGCATCATAAACACATACGCCTGAAGGGCGCCTGTGAAAAGACCGAGAAAAAACATCGGCAGAGGTACAATGTAGGGAACCAGCATGAAAAGGATGATGATTACCAGATCCTCACCGAAGATGTTACCGAAGAGACGCATGGAGAGCGAAAGGGGCCTAGCAAGGTGGCCGATAACCTCGATAACGAACATAAGGGGCGCAAGCAGAGCCACAGGGCCCATGAAATGCTTGATATAGCCCGCACCGTGTTTTCTGAAGCCGATGAACTGATAGGTAAGAAAAACCACAACGGCAGGTGCAATGGTGGTGTTAAGGTTTGACGTGGGGGCAAGGAATCCGGGTACGAGTCCCATCCAGTTTGAAAATAGGACGTATACTCCGATTCCGAAAATGAGGGGTACGTAGGGCCTTCCCTCTTCTCCCATGATGTCCACACCCATGTTGTAAACACCGCCGACCAGCAGTTCAAAGACATTCTGGCCTCTTCCGGGAACCTCACTACTGGCACGCATGGCCATGGTTCCGAGAAGGAGAGTTAGTAAAAGTACGATAAAGGTCATGATGACATGCCAATAGGTATGCGATATACCCATGGGCAGCAACATGGAAATGTTAAGTGGGTGTTGCATTAGTCGTTCTCCCGAAAGCTTTTATATAACACAACCGCCGGTATACTAATGGGTATTATGGAGAGCCCAACGAGCAGTCCGACCACGTTCGCACCGTAAAATTCAATGGCAGCCCAGAGGATTGCGCCAGTGATAAGCAGCCTGATTTGAGAGTTCAGGACTGCAAACCCGAAGGAACCCCCTTCAAGCATTCCAGTGACTTTGCGGGCGAGGGCGTAAAAGTTCAATACAGCCAATATGTAGCCGTATAGAACCCCGGTTGCTAATTCTATTCCCAGCTTGAACCTGCATACTGTATACAATATAAGAAAAAAGATCAACGATATAATGAAAATTTTATTCGCTGTCTTCATCGAACAGCCCAGCCTTGCGCATGAAATAAAACATATTTTTGAATCCTGCGGCGATACCTAAAACCATGAATATCAGAGTAAGATACGGTTTTGTACCGAAGGTGCTGTCCAGCCAGACTCCCATCCCCGTTCCTATAACTATACTGAAAACAAAGGACATTCCAATTGAACTGGCGTGCAGAAGCTTGTCCGCCTTCTTGGTTTTGCTCTCTTTATCCTTATTCAGCATTCCTGTTTATCTCCCTGAAAGTCCGTAGGTTTTATGGATATCCTGAAGGAAGGCTACCCCTGTTCCGGGCTCGTCGAAATGGATGATCCTGTCGAGCCCCTCCATGAAGTCCTCCGCAAGGGCATCGTCTATGGTGGTGAGGATAGTCTTATTGTTAGCTCTCGTGCCCACCATAAGATCACGGAAGCCGGCGAAGATCGGTATGTCGTAGGCGAAGATCTTTCCCATCCCCACCGAGTCCACGACTGTACCACCCTTAACGCCGGATTCCACGAAATATTCGATAACTTCTTCAAGAAGTTCTGTCTTGTTCAAAACGATAATTACAAGTTTCATCCAATCTCTTTGAGGCTGTCGTAATGTGCAGCCAGTGTTTTTTCGATATCCGCTTCACTGTGAGCCGCAGAAACAAACATGCACTCAAACTGTGCGGGGGCGAGGGCGATTCCCCTCTTAAGCATGGCGTGGAAAAACTTGGCGTACTTGTCTGTATCGGTCTTTACAGCGTCACTGAAAGCGTGAACACCACCCTCAACGAAGAAGAGGCAACCGAGTGATTCTATGCTGTTGAATGCGTATTTAAGGCCAAGCTTTTCGCTGTTTTCACGCATGCCGTTCCAGAGTATATCAGCCTTTGACTTAAGATTTTCATAGAAGCCGGGCTGGTTAAGCTTTTTAAGCGTTGCGATACCAGCAGCACAGGCAAGGGGGTTTCCGGCGAGGGTTCCAGCCTGATATACGGGGCCAGTGGGTGAAACCATCTCCATGAGTTCCTTTTTTGCACCGTAAGCACCAACAGGAAGACCGCCGCCGATGATCTTACCCATTGTTGTGATGTCGGGAGTTACGCCGTAATACTTCTGTGCGCCGCCGGAGCTGAGGCGAAAACCGGTGATAACCTCGTCGAAGAGAAGTGTTGCGCCGTTTTCATCACAAAGTTCACGAAGTCCTTCAAGGAAACCTTTCTCGGGGAGTACGAGCCCCATGTTGCCTGCAACAGGTTCCACAAGTACGCATGCGATCTCGTCCTTGTTCTCCTTGAATAGGTCACGCACGGTGGCGAGGTCGTTGTACTGGGCAATAAGTGTATGTTTTGCGAAATCCTCGGGTACACCGGGGCTGCTGGGCTGGTTGAATGTGAGCGCACCGCTTCCCGCTTTAACAAGCAGGCTGTCGGAGTGGCCGTGGTAGCAGCCTTCGAACTTGATGATCTTGTCACGCTTGGTATATGCCCTGGCAAGACGTATGGCACTCATGAGTGCCTCTGTGCCGGAGCTTACGAGGCGTACCATGTCGACGCCGGGAACCATCTCTGTTATCATCCTTGCCATATCAAGCTCCTGCTTTGTGGGTGTGCCGAAGCTTGAGCCTTTGTCTGCGGTTTCCACGATGGCTTTGTAGACATCCTCGTCACGATGGCCAAGGATCATGGGCCCCCATGAGCTTACATAATCGATGTACTCCTGACCATCAACATCGTATACCTTAGAGCCCTTCGCACTCTCTATAACCACAGGGTCGCCCCCTACTGAGCCGAAAGCCCGCACCGGACTGTTTACACCGCCGGGCATGTAGTTTAGCGATTCCTTGAAAATATCCATAATAATCCTCCCATGAATTAAATTTTGAGGTAATGAATTTATAAAGGATCATGGGAATGCATACAAGGGAAAGTGCAGGGATAATCTATTTATGGAATTTACCTTGGTCTGATTTTATCTATGGAATTTTCCATCCATGGAAATTCCATTGCCGCTTCGCTTGGCAAAGCCTTCGCTCCGCTTACTTCCGTTACAGAATATGAAGCATAGCTTCATATTCCTCACTTCAGGGCTTCCATCCATGGAAGCCTGTTGCGTATCAACCTTATTTGCATGATTAGTATAAAATTTCATGGACGAAAGCTCGCTTGCGTAAGTGAGAAGGAAGTCTCTTTCTTCGAACGGCAGAATATTTTTCATGGACGGGAAATTATTCAGATAGATTAAGGTGGGTTTTTGAGGGGTGCGGGGAACTTTGTTCCCTAAAAAGTTCCCTGCGATCTTTTGCTTTCATACTTAAATTAGAAATTAGTCACTAATTTATGTGTTTCGTGCTAAAGCACGCCATACTTTTGGCGCAAAAGTATGCAAAATTATTCCCTCAGGGTTTTTAATCCGTCATTGTTATCAGCATTTAAATAAAATACTGATAACTGATAACGGTTCCCTCGCTTCGTACTCCCTTTTCCTGAATATTTCCTGATTCTGAGGAGGTTATTAACTTATCACAGATAACCGAAGCCATTATTCATACATTCAGCAATGGTTATCGTGCGGGAAATATTCCTGGCGGAAAAGTAAGCACTTGCTCGGCTTAAAAACATTCGGGGGAAGAAAAGAAAGGGACGTGGTCACAATATCTTAGTGTCGTGAGTTATGATTACTGGCAAAACAGGTTCACACGGGGCACGTTGTTTTGCTCGCATCGGGCACGTGACAGCATGCCTTATAACGATCTGCGTCGTAATTGGTCTGATTTAATCTATGGAATTTTCCATCCATGGAAATTCCATTGCCGCTACGCTTGGCAAAGCCTTCGCTCCGCTTACTTCCGTTACAGAATATGAAGCATAGCTTCATATTCCTCACTTCAGGGCTTCCATCCTTGGAAGCCTGTTGTGTATCAACATTGATGATTATCTTTATTTGAGTGATTAGCATAAGCTTTCATGGATGAAAGCTCGCTTGCGTAAGTGAGAAGGAAGCCTCTTTCTTCGAACGGCAGAATAATTTCCATGGATGGGAAATTATTCAGATAGATTAAGGTGAGTTTTTGAGGGGTGCGGGGAACTTTGTTCCCAAAAAGTTCCCTGCGATGTTTTTTTAATTAATCTGGGAAATTACGTAGATAAATAAAGAAAGAGCCCCCTCAATTGAGGGGGCTCTGATAACACTATATAACGAATTATGGTCTAACTTTTAGGCTTCCCTTCTTCTGGCGAGCTTGAGCATTCCTGCCAGTGCGAGGAGTGCGATAAGCCAGTTGCTGCCGCTACCTGCGGAGCATCCACCCTGTGGCTCGGTATCCGTTGTTGTTCCGGTATCACCATCTCCGCCGGTATCACCGCCGTCACCGTCTCCGCCAGTGTCGGTATCGTTATCACCGCCGTCTCCGGTGGTATCTTCCTCGATACCTGTTCCCTTGAGTGTGAGAGTTCCTGATGTTCCGACCAGGCTGGTGTTGATATTGATCTTGTTCGTGTAGTTTACAGCCGCAGTGGGGACGAACGTGACGCTGAACTGCTGGCTCTGGGTTGCGGCAAGGGTTATAGGGAGTGATGCCGCCTGATTGAGTGTGAAGGGTGAGGCAACGCCTGTTATGGAGTCTATGGTGTAGTCCACAGAGCCGGTGTTTCTGATGGTGAATGTGAGTGTGTTCCCCTGGCCCACGGTAACGTTATCGAAGTTAAGGGTACCGTCCGTTGCATTGTCACCTTCGGTTATGCTCATATCTGCGGTAAGCGCAGAACCGGAAACGTATATATCTTTGTATCCGGCGTTTGAGTATATGGTGAATTGTGAGTTGAATGTTCCGTTTGTCGTAGGCTTGAAGTCTACGTTAAAGCTCTGCGAGGATGAGGGGACAATCTCGAGGGAGCCTGAGTCGCAGGAAACAAGCTGTTCGGGTATGTTCTTATACTCGAAGGGTGAGTCCAGCTCCTGGAAGCACTTTATCTCGAGCATGTCGTCACCGCTGTTCTTGATGGTGAAGGATTTAGTTACGGTTTCGCCTGTGGCGGTTGTTCCGAAGTTAAGGAGTGCAGGGTTGAGGTCACTTCCATTATCGGGGTTTATGAGCTTTAACTGGGGCTGGCCTAGGGTGAAGCGGATTCCGAAGATGTCAGAACCGCAGGGTTCGTCTTCGCCAGCTCCGCATGTGTTATTGTCGAGGCTCCTTGCATCCTTCCAGACTGAGAGGTACTGACTGTTGGACGTATTGAACGCAACGGAGGGGCTGTACTGGTTGAACTGTGCAGTTGCTATGGGGAAGTTGTCACCCCTGAGTGAGCCGTCGTAGTCGAGGAACTGTCCGTAAACATCGATGTTTTCTATGGAGTTCTCACCAGTACGTGCATCCTGCCATGAAACGAAGTAGCGCTGGTTTACAGGGTCGAAGGTTACAACGGGGTTGGTCTGTTTATGGGTTGAGTCACCGGGGTCTACCCCGATCTGAATGTTGTGGTTGTAGAGTCCTCCTGTGCTGTAAAGGAGCTGACCGTATATCTTGGTATTGTCGTCATCTCTGGCATCTTCCCATGCCACGAGGTGGCGGTTTGAGATACTGTCGAACATGATGCTGGGGTAGTATGCCTCTGTGGTGGTGTAATTATAAACGCCACCTTCGAAGGTGTGGTCTATCCTCTCACTTGTCTTTGCAGAGGAGAGGAACTCATTCATTGTGAGTGAGTAGATATGTGTTTTCACATCCTGGTTAACCTCAGAGTCCTCGCTGAATGAGCAGGATATAAGGCCGCTGTTAAAGTCGCACTGGAGTATGTGGGCGAGTCGCTTAGCTTCGAATACCGCTGTACATTCACCTGTTGAGTCGTCGCAGTCTATATCAGGGTTGTTAAGGTCAACAAACTCTTCGAAATGAATGAGTTCGGGGTCCCAGCCCATGAGCCTGTAATAGACCCTTAGTGATGTTGTTCCATCGTTTATCTGGGGGTTTGAGCTGTGTATAATATTGCTACCGGGAATAACGCCTGCACCGCCCAGATCCAGGTCTGTTGCATCAACGGATACGTAGCCGACATACTTGTTTCTTCCGCTGTTGAAGGGGTAGATAACCGTATCGTTGTCGAAGGCATCATATTGGAGGTAATGGGGAGTGTTTCTCTTCTCGATCCATACCATCACAAGGGTGTCTTTGTTCTTGTTGTACGAAATAGAGGGCTTTTCTCTCAGGATTAGTCCGTCTGTGGCAACTAGCTGGAGATTTTGGGTTAGGGGTGTGAAGCCTACTTCTTTCTCATTCCCGTGGGTGAGCGTGCTTTCATCGCAGGTGTCGGGATAGCCGGCTGGTATATCTATGGTCTTGTAATATACGTATCCGCTGTCGTCATCCCCCCTTGAATCCTGCCACGAGACGATAATAGAACTACTTGAGGGCCTGTACGCTATATCGGGTGCTGTCTGAAGTCCGGGTGAGCCTGATATGATGAACTCATTTCCGCATGTTGTTCCGCTGGAAGTTACAAACTTTCCGTAGAGATCCGAGCCGGTGGTTGTTTCGTTTCTCCAGTCCTCCCATACCACAAACCAGAGCTTATGGCTTTCAATGTATAGAGTAACCGGTTCCTGTTGATCCAGCTCAGCTGTTGCAAGCGGTATCCCGTCACCGTCGTCCTCAAGAGTTCCGAGGGGCTTGTATATCCCGTCCTCGAACATATACTGAATCTCATTAAGAGCAGCGCTTCCACCTGTTTCTGTCTGTTTGTTTTCAACCTCGGAACCGGAACCGCATGATATGACGAAGAAAGCCATTGCGGCGAGTAACAACCCTTTGATACGCATAGGTACACCCCTTATTTGTGTAGAACGTTTATATTTGGTATAGGTACAGCCTTTTTCAAAATCGGCAGATTCGTAAAAAGTATAACAAAAATGACGAGAAAAAAAACTGATTGTGCCTCTCAATTCAGTATAAGGGGAGTTCTATGGAGAATACGGTCCCTGATTGCTCGTCTGTGCTGAATGAGGCCGAGCCCTTAAGATACCTTTCTGTGAGAAGCTTAATGCTGTATGTGCCAAGCCCTCTGCCGATTCCTTTTGTTGAGAATGAGCGTTTGAAGATCTGGAGCTGTACCTCTTTGCGCATGAATCCGGGATTGTGGACAGAGAAAATACCTTTGCCGTTCTTTTGGCTTGAGCTTAGGGTTACGGTTCCACCTTTATGGGTAGCCTCTAGTGCGTTTTTGATCATATTGCCGAGAACACGGTTAACGAGGGTTCTGTCGGAAACGATCTTGAAATCATCGCCGTCGATGGAGACTCGTATGTTTCTGTCCTTGGCAACGCCAAGTTTCTCATAGAAGGTGGCAGCGTTATTAAGCGTTGATAGTGATGAAAATTCCTCTTTATGGGTAGTCAGCTCGCCATTCTCTGCATCTGAGAGCAGTTTTTGGGAGTTGATCTCATCGATAAACGAGTTCGATGTTCTGCCTAGCAGCTGAAGAAGTTCGGAGGCTTCCTCCGCAGTGCAGTCATCGCCGAGCATGTCTACAATTGTCTGGAATCCGGAAAGGATGTTGTTGATATCATGAAAGAAAAGTCTCTCAAGCATCCTTCGTCTGCTCTCTCTGCTTTCGTCACGGATAACGGCAAGAATATAGTATTGTCCGTTCAGTTTTATAGGGGCTGTTTTGACCATCAGCTCCAGCGCATCGCCGTTTTTCTTAAGGATGCTGCACGCCTGCTCGTCTTCATTTCCAGTAAGACTGTTCCTTATGGCTCTGTTTGCTCCGCATTGTGTGCAGAACTCGGTTCTTCCGCAAACATGGGATTCGTCCTCAAGGGCAACACACTGGAAGATCTCACCCGGCAGAAGGCCTTTGATCTCTGATACATCTTTATTCCCAGCAATTTCTCTCAGTTTTGCATTAGATATAACCATTTCACGGTTTTTGTTGAGGAGGGCAATGCCATCGTTTGTGTTGTCCAGAAGTGTTTTCAGAAGAGGACCGCAGTACGATAGCTCTTGGATTAGCGTTTCTTCGCCGGATAAATCATTGTTCATATCAAACCTGCTGCATAATGTGGTGCTTATATGTCAAAGATAACTGTCATTTTTAAATATGCAATAATTATTATCTGATAATCATACAATTTTCTTATGGTTTAATAAAGCAAAAAAGGGATTTTATTGCTAACACAGTCTTTGAATGTTTGATGAAAATGGTTTATAGTCTGGGCAGTTAAAGAAAGGAGGATGGAGAGTTGGATAGAGTTACCCTCTCCCTTGGAAGCGGCGGTTCGGCCAGTGCTTCCTTCGTGAAGGAGATGATCCAGACCCGCTTTGGGAATGAATATAACAAGGGTCTACCAGATGCGGCCCACCTTGACATAAAGGGGAAGGTCGCCTTCACCACCGACAGCTATGTTGTACGTCCGGAATTCTTCCCCGGCGGAGATATCGGAAAGCTTGCCGTCTGCGGAACTGTGAACGATCTGGCTGTTAGCGGTGCCAGGCCCCGTTTCCTTTCGCTCGGGCTTATTATCCCCGAGGGCTATCCTTTTGAGCAGCTCGAAAGGGTTCTGGATTCAATAAAGGAGACATCTGAAAGGGCGGGCGTGCTTATAGCCTGCGGTGATACAAAGGTTGTGGACAGAAACGGTGCTGACGGCCTGCTTATAAACACTGCGGGCATAGGCGAGGTCATAATGGACACTGCCTCATTTGAGCGGGTGTGTGAGGGTGATGCTGTTATCTTCACCTCGGATATTGCAAGACATGGGGTATCGGTTCTTATAGAGAGGGGTGAGCTTGGTTTCTCCGGTAACATAGAATCGGATTGCGCTCCGCTTAACGGAATGCTTGAGAGGATCTGGGATTACGATGTCAAGTTCGTTCGTGATGCTACCCGAGGGGGTGGGGCGGCGGTTCTGAACGAGATTGCAGAACAGTCCGGAATGGGCATACTGCTTAGGGAGGATGATATTCCATTGTCAGAGGATGTTGCAAATTTATGTGATATGCTTGGCTTCGACCCTCTGAGTGTTGCGAACGAAGGATTAGCTGTTATAATTGTATCATCTGATGACTCCACGAAACTGCTTAACACTCTGAAAGAAACGCCGGAGGGTGAAAAAAGTGCCCTCGTCGGCACGATAACAGGGGATAAACGTGTTATTATTGAAACGTCAATCGGTGGTCGGCGTGTTGTGGACATGCCTGCTGGCGAGCTGCTTCCTCGTATTTGTTAGTGTTTTATACGGGTGCAGCGGGCAATCTGAAAAAAAATTTGATATAATTGATAACAAGTGCGGGACGTGTCATGCCCCCGATGTTGTATATGCAAAAAAAAGACCCAAATCCGAATGGGATAGGCTGGTCTACGGCATGAAAATGCGTGGGCTTAAGTTGACTGAATCCGAAGAGAAACGTGTTAAAAAGGTTCTCTACGAGAATTTCTCAGTTAAGTAAAAAAAAAATCAGACGAAAAGAGACGTAAGGCTATGGAAGTACCGCAAATAGATTGGGTAAAACAGGACGGACTCCTTCCTGTTGTGGTTCAGGATGCAGACACCAAGGATGTGCTTATGCTCGCCTATGCGAATGAGGAGGCACTCCGGCTTACAAAGGAAACAGGCTTTGCCCATTATTACTCCAGAAGCAGAAAGAGCCTCTGGAAAAAGGGTGAGAGCTCTGGAAACCTTCAGTTTGTTAAGAGTGTTGCCCTTGACTGCGATGGTGATACGCTCCTTTATGTTGTAAATCAGAAAGGTGCTGCCTGTCACACGGGCGAGTGGTCCTGCTTTTATACTAACCTCTATCAGGGAGAATAGATGTTTAGCTCAAAGCAGCAGCTAATTGGAATCGACATCGGAAGCAGTTCTGTGAAGCTTGTGGAGCTGAAGCCGAAGAGGAAGGGCTATACGGTGAAAAGTGCCGTGGAAGTGCCGCTTACCCCCGATGTTATCGTGGAAGGCACTATTATGGATTACGGCGAGGTAACCGAAGCTGTCACCGCTGCTTTTAAGCAGGGTAAGTTTTCCACCAAAGACGTTGCCACCGCCCTGAAGGGGAACAGTGTTATCGCAAAGCGCCTCACAGTGCCCATAAGCGATCCCGATGAGCTCAGCGAAACCTTTATGTGGGAGGCTGAGCAGTATATCCAGATGGATATCGAAGATGTAAGCATCGACTACGAGGTTGTTCATATCAACGATGAAGAGGGGGAGACAGACCTTGTTCTGGCGGTTGCACGAAAGGACCTCATTGTAGATTTCAAATCCGTTCTTGAAGCGGCAAAGCTCAAGCCCCTTGTGGTGGACCTTGAGGTTTTTGCGCTTATGAACTGCTTTATTGCCAACTACGAGGTGGATGAAGAAGCCTCGATGATCGTTAATATTGGACATTCAAATACACTCCTAATCTTTGTAAGAGACGGCAACTACGAGTTCTCCCGTGAGATCCTCAAGGGCGGAAGAAACCTTACCGAGATGATCAGCCAGGGGCTCACAGTTCCCTATGAAGAGGCGGAACAGCTTAAGCATGACAACGAAGCTGTTCAGGGTAGACCCGAGCTTAAGGAGATTGTGGAAAGCTTCAACAACCAGATAGCTCTTGAGATTAAAAATACAATCGAAATGTACGAATCTAACAGCCAGACCAAGCCCTCCCGCTGTTTCCTCTGCGGAGGCGTCAGCTCGCTGGACGGCTTGAGAGAAAGAGTGGAAGAGGTAATTGAAGCGGATGCGAGCTTCTTTGATCCCTTTGCCAGAATGGACATTTCAGGCTCTGTGGACAGGGGTATGCTTGAGGAAAACCTGTATTCCTTTAACGTTGCCGCCGGACTTGCGCTCAGGAGTGTGAAGGACAAATGATAAAGGTTAACCTGCTCGGCAGAAAAAAGAAGAAGAAGCTTAAGGCGATACATATTGAGCTGTTCGCCTTTGTGCTTGCCGTTTGTGCTGTTATTGCGGCTGTGGTCGTTGTTGATATGACTATGAAGGCGAAAACAGCCTTCCTTGAGGAGCAGGTTAACAAGAAGCAGAGGGAGCTCAAGCAGCTTCAGCGTGTTAAGCGGGATGTTGATAAGTTCCAGAAGCAGATGGCCGAGCTTCAGAAGAAGATCGACATAGTCCGTTCCCTTAAGGAAGGTCAGAAAGGCTATTATAAGATACTTACTAATATAGAGCATTCACTCCCGGAGGATGTGTGGCTCTCCAAGCTCAATTACTCCGGTGCCAGCGTTACCTTGAACTGCAGCTCGTTGAGGGTTGCCTCTGTTAATAACTTCGTGATGAATCTCTACGAGACAGGCATGTTCACCAATATCGACCTGAACAAGGCGGATAAGGACACCAAGGACAACGTTGAGGTGAACAACTTTGTGATTGCCGCAGGCGTGAGGTTGGATTAATGAAGAAACTGCAGAATATCCCATTCAGATTCAGACTCATCATTGAGATAATTCTCCTCCTCGCCATTGCGGGCGGATACTACTACTTTAAATATATCCCCCAGGAAGAGAGACTCACCTCCCTTGAGGAGGAGTACGACGGGCTCATCGTCCAGATAAACAAGCTCCGCCCCTACGAATTGAGCTACGATGACTTTAAAGAACAGCTGGAGATACTGCAAAGACAGTTCAATACGGTTCTGCAGGTTCTCCCCAACGAGAAGAGCTACTACCTTCTTTATGACGAAGTTGTCGGACTTGCCGAAAAGGACAAGGTCAAGGTTAATATGTTCCAGCCGGCGGGTGAGAAGAGGGTGGATAACTTCCATTCAAGCGTCAATTTCAGCATGAATATGGTTACGGACTATCAGAACCTCGTACGTTATCTGTATGATCTGAACTATCTGGACAAGATCGTAAACGTTCAGAGCTTCAGCCTTATTAATACCAAGACCAAAGACGGAGACCGAGGTCTGAGTGTTAATGCGACGCTTAATTCATACCGTTTCGACTCAGGGGGTGCACAATGATGAGGATAATCTCAGTTCTTGCGGCCCTGATGGTTGTGGTTTCCTGTGTTGATATCGATCGGGATGAGATCATGCGCCAAAGGGCAAAGGAAAAGCCAGCCAAGCCTATTGAGGTGAATAAGCAGAAGCTCCTGGATCAGGAAAAGGAGCTTATTCAGCTGTTCAGCATAAACTATGTCCAGCCCGACTACGAGTTTGAGAAGGATCCCTTCTACAGCGTCGTGGAGGAATATAAGCAGAGCAGGGAGCTTGAAGAGGAAACCAGCAACCCGCTTCTGCTGGCAAGTGTTGATGAGATCAAGATCAGGGGTATTCTCACCGGCGAGGTGGGTAATATCGCAGTGGCCTCCCTCGGCAAAGACACCTACTATCTTCGTGCCGGGGATGAGATGGGCTTAAACAGGAGCAGGATACTGTTCATCGGCTCTGATTTTATAAGGCTCAGGGACGTAACCGAGGATATCTTCGGCAACAAGAAAACCGAAGTTCGTGAGATACAGCTAGATCCTTATCAGGAAAAAGAGGACGAAGAAAACGGGGAGAAGAAGTCATGAGGGCATACAGATTAGCAATTTTTATAGCTGCAGTTATGCTTCTTGTATCCTGCGCAGGCAAGCAGCCTGTTGCGGATGAGAAGCCTGCAACGGAGATAAAGAATTTCAGGATTGTAGATCTGGGAGACGGTGAATACGGAGCAACGGTTCGAGCGAGTGAGCCGGTGGGCTTTCGTGTGCTTTACTCCAAGAGCCCCTATAAGATAGTTGTCTTTGCCCCGGACGCAAAATTCAGCGAAGAGGTTCTTCACTACAACTTCTCCGACACAGTCGTCGAGGGGATTGTGTTTACCCCCGGCAAGGCGATGAGCCAGATTGAGATACTGCTTACAGAGAATGTGGATTACGATTACTCCATGGATGACAACAACACCCTCGGCGTAACCTTCCGCACTGCACTCCCTGATCTGAAATCAGATACCCTTGGAAGCTATGGCATGGATGTTGAGAACCTAGCCCCCGAAAAGGTAGGTCTCGCAGATGCTGTTAAATCATTCGCAGATAAATCCAATGACGGAACTCTCCACCTTGAGATAGGTCTGGACGGTGTGGCTAGGTACGACTACGGCTACCTTGACGATAACACCCTCTTTGTGGACCTCTTCGATGTCAAAAGCAGTCTCGGTAAGAAGGCATACCCCGGAAACGGCGTGGTCTCCGGTATTAAAGTTGGCGAATACTATCCCCCCAAGAAGGTTCGCTTCCTCGTGGATGTGTTCAGCAGGGTACCTGTTTTCGCAGGACAGAACGGCTCCAAGCTGACTATAACCAGCGACATGGCGGCAGCTCCCGAAGAGGAGCGCTATATAGCATCCATAGATACCCTTAACTACAAGAATATACAGAGCATCGTGGTCAAATTTGTTGGCCGGGTGAGCTACACCAAAAAGATAGTAAACAACGCCCTTCACCTTGAGTTTGAAAGTGATGTAAAGATGCTCGGCAACGTTAAGAACAGATTCAGCTTCAGCAATATGCCATTCAGCGAGATAGAGCTTGTTAAGATAGACGGCAAGCCCGTTCTCGTCCTCGAGCCCTCTGCGGATATCTTCGCAAGGGTGGATACAACCCCCGAGGGCCTTCTCATAAGCGCAAGCTACGAGGAGTTTGCAAGGGCAGCTATGGAGCTTGCAAAGGCCCCTGAAAAGAAAGAGGGAGATAGTAAGCAAGAGGTGAACAAGGACAACCTCATAACCCTTAACATGAAGGAAATGGATATCCGTGAGGCGATCCGTCTTATCTATTATGGAAGGGACATGAACCTCATCTTCGGCGAAGGAGTCAAAGGAGAGGTTACCCTTTTTTTGAAGGATGTTGATTACGAGACAGCCCTTAAACTTATCCTGCGGGACAGAAACCTAACCCTAGTTGAAGAAGGGAACATTGCCTGGGTTATCTCCTCAACCAGATACCAGCAGCGTCAGGCGGAGATAGAGGCGAGAAAACGTGCCGAGATGGAGGCGAAAAACCTTGCACCTCTTCAGACAGAGGTCGTTAGTGTTAATTTCGCCACTGCGGGTGAGCTTGTGGGTATTATCCAATCGGTCCTTTCAAACCGAGGCAAGGTTGAGGTTGAGGCCCGTACAAACAGCTTTGTTATAACAGATACCAAAGAGGCGATTCAGGAAGTTAAGCGCCTTATGAAGAGTGTTGATAAAAGAACGCCCCAGGTTACCATCGAGGCTCGCATAGTTGAGGTTACGGACATTAACAGCCTCGGGCTGGGTATACAGTGGGGTGCCTCCGTTAACGATACAACCAAGGTTCACTTCCCTAATCAGGTAGATGTCGGAGGGGATTCCAGCGGATACATGGTGAATATCCCGGCAGCTGGTGCTGTGGGTACTATCGGTCTTTCGCTCCTTAACCGCACGGGAACCTTCGGGCTGGACCTTGCGCTCAGCGCCCTTGAAACCCAGAACAAGGCCAAGACCATATCAAGCCCCCGTGTGACAACCCTTGATAACATGGAAGCCACTATTAAGAGCGGAAGCACAGCGCTTATCGTTCCTTCGGGGGATAACGCCGAGGCCGAGGAGATCGATGTTGGAATCAAGCTCACCGTTAGGCCTCAAATAACATCAAACAAGATGGTATTTCTGGATATCGATGTTGAGAAAAGCTCCCTCGGCGAGGTAACGGCAAACACAGCCACATCCGATGAGAAGAAGGCCGAGACAAAGGTGCTCCTTGCGAATGGAGAGACAACGGTTATCGGCGGACTGTATCAGGATGAGCAGTCGACAATAGATACCGGCGTTCCCGGCTTCAAGGACATCCCTGTACTTGGATACCTTTTCAAGGGTAAAACGAAAAGGGTTACAAGAAGCGAACTTCTTGTTTTCATAACACCTTATGTCGACATGTAAGAAGTTTTTCGTTATCGCCGGCGAACAGTCCGGCGATAACCATGCCTCCAGCATGTTTAAGAAGCTGGCCAGGCATTGTGCATTTGAGCTTTACGGTACAGGCGGCAGAAAGCTTGCCGAGCTTGGGCAGGTTCAGTACTACAGTATAGATGAACTCTCCGTCATCGGTCTTGACGGGATCCTGAAAAAACTCCCCTTCCTTTTCAAAGTGCGTGATGATCTTCTGGAAAAACTCGATGAAGTGAAGCCCGATGCTGTTCTGCTAGTGGATTACCCCGGTTTTAATCTTCGTTTTGCCAAAAAGATTCGTGAAAAGGGTATCCCTGTCATATTCTTTATCGCACCACAGGTATGGGCGTGGAACTACAAGCGGGTGAATACAATCCGTGAGTGCGTAGATCTTCTTCTCTGCATACTCCCCTTTGAGGAGGAGCTTTTCAAAAAAGAGGGTATAAACGCACGGTTTATTGGAAATCCTATCGTAGACAGTATTGAACTCAAATACACCGAAAGGGACTCCTTTCTGGAGGATGCCGGTCTTGATCCTTCTAAAAAGATAATCGGTCTTCTGCCTGGCTCCAGGTTTCGTGAGGTGGACACTCTGCTTCCAGTAATGCTGAAGAGTGCAGAAAATATGGGGGAAGATTACCAGTTTATTGTGTCAAAGGCGTCCTCTGTACCCGATGAGAAGATAATGGAGCACCTTAGGGGTAAGAATTTCAAAGTTGCCGAGCTCACCTACGATATAATGAAGCATGCCGATTTGCTCTGGATCTGTTCAGGTACGGCCACCCTTGAGGCTGCTGTGCTGGGTACGCCCATGGTTGTGTTGTATAAGGTGGGAATCGTAAGCCAGATAATCGGAAAGATAGTATTAAAGATCAAGTTCCTCGGACTGCCTAACCTTATAGCGGGTAGAGGAATTGTGCCCGAATGCCTTCAGGAGGATCTTGTCCCTTCCAGAATTATAGACAGCACCGAAAAGGTTTTCGGATCCTATGAAACGGTTAAAAGTGATCTGGAGAGAGTGGCAGAGCCTTTTATCGGCCTCAATCCTTCGGAAAAAGCGGCTTGGGAAATTTATTCCTTCCTCTCGGAAAGGGAAAAACTCTCCTGATCCATTCATAAACCAGCCTATACGCCTACTGCATAAGCCTATTCTCTTCAATATTTCAGAATTACGGAAAATATGTTCCTGATCCCTTAGACTCATCGTGGAGGACTGCTATCGATGCTCGCAGAGTTGAGGTATAGTCATAAGGTGTTGGTGAAGCTTGACTATATTGTGCAGGACCGTATGTTTTGACCCGTATAATACTATCGGCAGAAAGCTGAAAAACTTTTGGCACTTTTTTTTCTATTGAGAAGCCGGAGGTGTGGATATGGAACTATTGTCCATGATTGGAATGATGCAGCAGACATCCGCTGCACCCGGCAAAGACATATCCGCAGTACCGAATGACGGCCCAGGCGCTTTCGAAGGTATGATGAAGAAATACCTTAACCGCACAGAGGCAGGAAACGGACAGCGAGATAGCGGCAGTGAACAATCGACGCAGGCAGAAACGCCCGAAGAGGTGATAGATAATCTGGATATCCCCGAGGAACAGAAGGCGGAGCTTAAAGAGGCTCTGGCGGGTATCGATTCTGAGGAGGAGGCGGCTGAATTTCTGGAACATCTGCAGGAGGTCCTGAAGATGAACGGAATAGGTGTGCAGGAAACTATGATTAAGCTCGCCGAAACGCTCTTCGTAAAGAATGCTGAAGGCTTCAGCAATTCCGCCGGAAACCAGCAGAACAAAAATCTGGCACTCGCTATGCAGAACAGCAATGTGATGGAGCAGATGAGCACAGAGCTCACCCAGGAAGAGCTGGAGGTTCTTGAGGCAAAGCTGAAAGAGCTTGCCTCACAGCAGAATGGCGAGAAGAAGGAGCAGGTTTTCCGCTTTGTCCGCACAGAGGGAACCATTGAGGCAAACATGCCCGGTTCCGATGAAAAACCTAAGCTTACCGGCTTTAATGACGGCTCTCTCTTCGACCAGACTATAAGAGGTGGAGAGAAACAGCAGATCGCAAAGCCCACAGCGATACCACAAGAGATTGAGGTAAGAAACCCAAAGGAGATCCTGAAGATTGCAGAGATGATCGAGGTTGCTAAGAGCCAGGAGGCAAAGAAGCTTTCGATTCAGCTTGTTCCGAAAGATTTGGGCAGGATGAATATCGAGCTTGTGGACAACTCAGGCAAGATAACCGCAAAGGTAAGCTTTGAGAGTCAGGAAGCGAAGGCCCTTATGAGCTCGCATACGGATCAGATACGTCAGCATCTTGAAGAGAAGGGGATAATCCTGGAGAAGATGGAATTCCTCTTCGCAGACAGGGACCCGAGGGAAGAATTTCAGCAGGACAGCTCAAATAAGAAAGGCTCATCATCCGCCGACGCAGGCGGGGACACCCCCGAAGAGGATGAAGAGGACGACAGCAGCAGAGGTATATACGCCTAAAGCTGCTTGAGCATCACGGAGGATTTACCATGATGAACGTATCCAACGGAACAACCGTGGACAAAAATATGTATGAGCTGCTCAATGGCGGGCAGGCTCCTGAGGAAAAAAACAACGTCGATAACGATCACGGCGAAATGGATCAACAGGATTTCCTCAACCTTCTGGTAACTGAACTTCAGAACCAGGATCCCCTTGAGCCGATGAAGAACTCTGAGCTCACCAGTCAGACAAGCCAGTTCTCTCAGCTCGAGCAGCTTGTTAATATGAATGAATCCATCAGCAAGCTCAGCGATACCATGACAGGCGCCCAGGGGGTAAATAACCTTTTCTCAGCATCCAGCTTCATAGGTAAGACCGTTGATTACGAAGGCAACAATATCGTCTTCGACGGTGAGGTCGGAGCAATGCAGTTCGAGCTTCCCGATCAGGCATCGTTTAAAACCGAGATTTCGATAATGGATAAAGCGGGGAGGGTGGTAAACACTTTCCAGGCAGGTTCCTACGATCAGGGCAAAAACACCTTCTACTGGGATGGTTCCGATGCGGAAGGCAATATGGTTGAGCCCGGTGTTTATAAGTTCAGGGTCAATGCAGTTGATGTGGATGGCAACGAGCTTGAAACACAGACATATGCCAACGGCGTTGTGGACAGCGCAACACTGGACGGCGGAAAGATCGTTTTCAGCGTATACGGTGAAAAGGTCGGTTCAGACAAGATTATCTCGGTTAGAGGAAGTTAGGTGAGGGAGGTGTCCTTATGATGAGATCACTCTATTCCGCCATCACAGGTCTGGATGTTAACCAGAAAGCGATGGATGTTATCGGAAACAATATATCAAACGTGAATACAACGGGCTTCAAGGGGGGAAGAGCTATATTCCAGTCCCTCCTCAGCCAGACGCTCACAGGGGGTAAAGCCCCTACGGACAACAACGGCGGAATCAACCCAAGGCAGGTTGGTCTTGGTGGCTACCTCGCCGCCGTGGATAACATATTCGAACCCGGTACACTCTCCACAACCTCAAAGACCACAGACCTTGCAATTCAGGGTGACGGTTTCTTTGTTGTGAGAGGCGAGGGGGCGAATGAGATGTACTATTCAAGGGCCGGTGACTTCAACTTCGACCGTCACGGCACCCTTGTTACCCCCGCCGGTTACACTGTGCAGGGATGGATGGCGGATCCCGCCACCGGAGAGGTGCAGGACAGTACCGAGGTTAGCGACATCGTCATAGATGCCAACTACCAGACCGTTCAGGCGAACCCAACTTCCGAGGTTTCCATGAACGCGGTTCTTAATACACAGGCGGATCCTTCTATCCTTGAGTATCCCTCTCTACTACATACTGCAAATACAGCGAACGATGTTTTTTCAATCTTCAGTACAAACGGTATCAAGATGGACCTTGTGGATAACGAGCCTGTGAGGATCAAGGCACACGGTACCGAGATTACCGACATGGGATTTATGTATAATGATTCCGACGTTAACCTTAATCTTGAGGTTGATTCATCGCTTCTTATGTATGTGAACGGCAATCCCGAGACACTCACCTACGGAACGGACTTCAAAACCATGGGTCAGCTTCGTACAAGGATAGAGGATCTGATGGAAGGGGCCGCAGGCAATAATGCCGTTGCTAACAACTTTGTTGAGACCACCGTGGGCGGAACCTTTGACGAAACGATGGTTAGCGCAAGCAGTCATGGTGCGGTTACAGATAACTGGACAATCCAGATCGATCCCGCAGATCCCACCCGCTATACAGTGACCGGAGCCACAGAGGGGCTTATCGGTACCGGTATCGTCGGGCAGGACTTCTCACCCATGAACCCCGCCACCGACAGACCCTATGTAACTATCCCCGGTGCAGCTTGGGGAGGTTCATGGGCAGCGGGTGAGACCATTACTTTTGACACCACAGCGGCGGCAGGCACAGACTTTAATGTAGATATAACTAATGGTACATTCAAGATAACCAGAGAAACGGACAACGGCGTTGATGTACAGGTTAACTCATTCAGCGGAAGCCCCTATCTTTCGGTAATAATGCAGTCCCTCTCCGGAACTTATAATGAGATCTCAACCAGTAGAAGCAGTGATAACATGTTCTTCGAAGACACCGTCTACGCTGGAAGGGATTTCAGCACCCTTTCTGAGATGGCGGCCTCCATTGAGCAGGCCATCGACGGTAACGTTCTACGTGCCAGCGATTTCGCAGTTCAGTTCGACGAGGATAAAGGGCGTTTCGAGTATCAGAACCTTGGAACATACGATTCAGCCACTGGAACAGTGAGCGGAATGGACCTCTCAGGCTTTATGGTTGATAAGGCGTATTCAGGCTCCGTATTCGAGAACAACATGATCCCCTCAGGTTCCATGAGCCTCGGTCCCTCAGACCCAGATAACGACCCAGGTTTTATTGAAGCGAACGATTTCGGCTATTCCGAAGAGTTCTACCGATACGCTAAGGGTGAGGACGAGCTCACCAACCTTTACACCAGCTCCGGCGAATCCCTCGGCCTGGATGATACAGCTATTCTCCAGTTCAATGCCTCCGTAGGCGGGGATTCCATACCCGGCACGGGTACAATACCAGCAGACGGCAAGACTCTGGACGATATGCGGAAGATGATGGCGGACTATATGGGCTATCCCTCCGCCACAGAATCACAGCTGGCTAAGTATATGGGTGATATCGAGGAGAACAGCGGCAAGCTTCAGGTTACCGGTGAGGATGGTGAGCCGAACGAGATCGACTGGATGAAGTTTGAGGTTGTAGGCGGCGGAGACTACGCCAAGTTTTACGACTATTTCGAGTATCAGACGCTCCAGAGTGCAGACGGAGGTTCACTCAACACATCCCAGACCATATACGATGCCCAGGGTGAATCACACGTTCTTAAATATGAATATACCCTTGAGGACTCCACCAATAACATCTGGAAACTGAACATTGAGGCAGCGGACCCGAACGCAAACGTTTCATTCAACCAGACCGGCGGTGATGAGATCCTGCTGCACTTCAATGCAGACGGCTCATTCAACTATGTGACAAGTACAGCCGGAACCAGAATGGCGGACCTTACCTTCAACTACGATACAGCAAACGGGGCCGGAACCATCAGCGACATCGAGATGAATCTTGGAACCCCCTCCCAGTATGACGGGATCTACATCTCCGCCGAGCAGTCCTCGGTGAGCAGTACAGAGCAGGACGGTTACTCTGTGGGGCAGCTTGAGCAGACTCTCTTCAACCCTGCAGGTGAGATCGTGGGTTACTATACCAACGGAAACGTTAGAACCCTTGCCCAGGTGAGCCTTGCTATCTTCACAAACCCACAGGGTCTTATGAAGGTGGGTGATACGGTTTTTGCCGAGACAGGCAACTCTGGTGAAGCAGCTATCGGGAAGCCTCAGACAAGCTTCCGCGGAGACATAGCTTCGGGAGCCCTTGAGAACTCAAACGTGGATCTCTCCAGGGAATTTGTGAGTATGATCACGACCCAGAGAGGGTATCAGGCGAACTCCAGGGTGGTTACAACCAGTGATGAGATGCTGCAGGAGCTTCTCACCCTTAAACGTTAATAAATAATCATAAAGGCGGGGTTTTCCCCGCCTTTTTCACCTCTACATTTCTATTGATGTTTCTTTTCTCATCCTGTATCTTTAGATTAGTGAAAATTTACAAGATGCTTATAACGCTGTTTCTTCATAAATAGTCACGGAAGAAGTCTATGGATCTTTCTACGATAATTGGATTTGTGCTGGCCTACGTTCTGATCGTTGTTGCTCTGATTATTGGAGCCGGAGTGGGTGTTTATATCGACTACCCATCGGTTCTTATCGTTATCGGGGGAACCTTGGGTGTTGTTATGATCAACTTCCCCATGGCACAGATCGCCAGTATGGGGAAGGTGCTGAGCAAGGCATTTCTCCATAAGTCCGAGGACCTTGGCGAGCTTATACAACAGCTGGTTGGCTTTGCTGTCAAGGCCAGGCGTGACGGTATCCTCTCCCTTGAATCTGCAGAGGATGAGCTTGACGATGACTTTTTGAAGAAGGGCATACGACTTGCCGTTGACGGCACTGAGCCTGAGGTTATAAAAACGATTCTGGAAACAGAGCTAGACTATATGGAGGAAAGGCACAAGCTGGGAGCCTCCATCTTCGGTGCGATGGGAGACTTTGCACCTGCGATGGGTATGATCGGAACCCTTGTGGGCCTTGTGGCGATGATGCAGTCGCTTAACGACCCCTCCTCCATCGGCCCCTCGATGGCTGTGGCACTGCTTACAACATTCTACGGCGCCATAATCATGAACATGTTTGCAGGGCCCATTACCGGAAAGCTCAAGGTCCGCTCCGCAGAGGAGATCCTCATGAGGGAGATTATGATAGCAGGAATTATGGCTATCCAGGCGGGGGACAACCCCAGGATTGTGGAACAGAAGCTCAATGCCTATCTATCCCCCGGAAAGCGCAAGTCCCAGTTTGACTAGGAGGCCGTGTGGGAAAGAAGAAATGCCCCGAGTGTGAAAAGGGCGCACCCAAGTGGATGGCCACTTTCACCGATATGAATATGCTTCTACTTACGTTCTTCGTTCTCCTTCTAGCTATGTCCTCCATGGATAAAAGAAAGATTAAAGAGGCCCTCGGCTCTCTGCAGGGCTCTATGGGTATACTTCAGCACGGTAGTAAAACCGAGATGACCGCTGAGGATATCGTGTCCCGCATCAGTTTTGTGGACACGAAGAATAACGTGCAGACAAAAACCATCGCCACCATCAAGAGCTATGTTAAATCTGCAAACCTCTCAAAGGTTGTGACCGTGGTGGAGACCAAGAAGGGCGTCTCTGTACGTATTATGGATTCTGTACTTTTTGGACCCGGCAGCGCAGAGCTGAGACCGGAGGCGAGACCGCTTCTCTCAAAGCTCTCTGCGGTGATCGAAAGCTCGCCGTATAATGCACTGGTCGAGGGGCACACCGACGACACGCCGAGCAGGTCCGCAAGGTTCCCCTCAAACTGGGAGCTCTCTACGGCAAGGGCTGTTTCGGTGGTTAAGTTTATGATAGACCAGGGGGTCAATCCCCAGACACTTGCTGCATCAGGCTACGGTGAGTATCATCCACTTCTGCCGAATATAACGCAGGAGAACAGAGCTAAGAACCGGAGAGTTGAGGTGAACCTTGTCAGCCCCGAACTTTCCGAGAGTAGAAAGAATATATTCGAAGATGAAAACACAGAGGAAGATGGAGGATTTTAATGGCAGATGAAGAGAATGCCCAACAGGAAGGGGGCGGGAAAAAGAAATCCAAGCTGAAGCTTATTATCATTCTCCTCGTTGTCCTGATTATTCTCGGAGGGGGCGGATTTGGAGCTTATATGTTCCTCTTTAAGGAGAAACCTGCGGAGAATCCTTCGGCACAGCAGAACGAGCAGGTTCCCACAAATGAGCCTCAGCAGATAGGAGAGCTTTATCCCTTTGACAGCTTTATAGTAAACCTTGCGGACCCGGGTGGAAGCAGATACCTTCGTGTTACCCTGCAGGTGGAGCTTGGCCAGTCCAAGGAGCTCAAGGAAGAGATGGATGCAAGAAAGCCCCAGCTGAGGGATGCAATATTGACTATACTTTCATCCAAGCGCTTTGAGGAGGTCAATTCCTCACAGGGGAAGATGATACTAAAACAGCAGATAACCAGAAGGCTTAACTCCCTGCTCACCAAGGGGCAGGTGCTTAATGTTTATCTTACGGAGTTTGTGGTTCAGTGAGTTCCGAGAAGAATTACGATAATGAATACGTAAAATCACAGTTCGGAGAGGTTCTCTTTGACGTTATGGTCGAGCTCGGCCGTAAGAAGGTCAGCATACGTGAGATGCTGAACTGGGAGAAGGGAACCATCCTTAAGTTCAATAAAACCTCGGGTGAGCCTGTGGATTATCTTGTGAACAATAAACCTCTTGCACTGGGCGAGGTTATGGTCCTTGATGATCGATTTGCGGTGAGGATCACCGAGATCCTCAATAAGGAAACCCTCACCGAGATGTATAAAGACGGAATTTATGACTAGGCTCCTCCCCGCGATTCTTCTTATTGTTTTGTACATAACCATTCCGGCACACTCTGCCGAGGTGAAGTCAGAGCTGGGGGATAAGCACCTGTACATATCCATCCAGTTTGAGAAGGGATATTCCAATGTCCGCAGTATCAAGCTGGATAACTCTTACATCATAAGCTTTGATACAGCCGAAGATATTGAGTACAGTGAGGATTTCTGGGATAGCCCCGTAGATAAGGCTTATATAAAATCCGACGGCACACGTAAGAAACTTATAGTAGACTTTGAGAGAACTCTTATAGAGCCGGATGTTCTTTCCAACAACGGCAAGCTCACCGTTTCCTTCCCGCTGGAGGGCGTTCAGACCGCCGATGGTGAGGGGAATCAGGAGATAAACGCAGGGTCCTACCTGCGTATTGTTACGGGTCTCATCTTCGTTGTTATCATGATACTCGTTATCTTCTGGATGTTTAAAAGCTTTATGAAACGGAAGGTTTTCTCCGATATCCCCGGTTCTGGGAGACTGCTAGGCAAGGCGGATCTTGAGATACGCAAGAGCCTATATTTCTATGAGCTGGGCAACGCACTGTACATTATGGGTGTTACAGACATGGGGATAAACCTTGTGGATAAGATAACCGACGAGGAGGAGATAGAGGTGATCAAGGCCGGCTTCTCCCGCAAGACAGAGTTCTCGAGCTACTTCAACTTCTTCAAGAAAGGTGGAGAGCTTAAGGCCGATATAGACGTTTCGAGAAACCAGATAAAGGAGAAGCTGAAATCACTAAGAGAGCGTTGATAACAGTTTTTCTGCTTCTTTTAAGCACATCCGCCTTCGCCGCAGAGCCTCTCCCCCTTCCGAGCTTCACCTTCGGGGTGGAACAGGGGCAGAACCCGCAGGATGTGGCCGTTACCCTGCAGATAATACTGTTCATAACCATTTTGAGCCTTGCACCTGCCATACTCGTGCTTATGACATCGTTCACGAGGATCCTCATCGTGTTCTCATTCCTCCGTACGGCCATGGGAACCCAGCAGATGCCCCCCAACCAGGTTCTTATTGGGCTTACTCTCTTTCTCACGTTTTTCATCATGACCCCGGTATTCAACCAGGTTTATGAGGAGGGTCTGGCACCGTATTTCAACGAAGAGATCACATTCAACGAGATGTATGAGCGGGTTCGTAAGCCGATACGTGAGTTCATGCTCTATAATACCCGTCGTGAGGATGTTCGTGTTTTCCTGGATATTTCTGGTACAGAGCGGCCTAAGACGGTTGACGATATCCCCGATTCGGTTCTGCTTCCATCCTTTGTGGTGAGTGAGTTGCAGACCGCATTCCAGATGGGCTTTATGTTGTATCTTCCGTTCCTTATCATAGATTTTGTTGTGGCGAGCGTTCTTCTCTCCATGGGTATGATGATGCTACCGCCGATTATGATCTCTGTTCCGTTCAAGATCCTGCTTTTCGTACTTGTGGACGGTTGGGGGCTTATCGTCACATCCCTTGTGAAGAGTTTCCTTTAATTTTTCTGTTTCCAGCGATCCTCATAAAGTTTATATTAGTGGAGGAGGCAATCTATGACTTCGGATATGGTTATCACCCTTCTTTCGGAATCGCTTAAGATGGCGATCCTTATTGCATCCCCCATGCTTCTTTCGGGGCTTGCCATTGGGCTTATTGTTAGTATCTTTCAGTCTGTTACCCAGATTCAGGAGATGACTCTTACCTTCATCCCCAAGATCCTATCCGTTGTTGGTGCGGTTATCATATTCTCGCCATGGATGCTTCAGAAGCTTGTGGCTTTTACGGTGAATCTCTTCTCCAATCTCCATGCGTATATAGGCAGGTAAATAATGAAAAAAGCAGCTGTTCTTCTTATTATCATATCATTTGCTCTTTCGGTGCAGGCGAAAACAGTATTCAAGACAGAAGAAAACAAAGGTGGCGGGTTCAAGATGTCCGCCGAATGGAGCGTTACCACAGAAAACAGATATTCCGGCGTGGTTGGTGTTTATCCGCTGGAGGTCGGCACGATTAACTTTCGAGATGGACACACATTTAACGCATATCTCCTGCTCCAGCCCTCCCATAAGTCTGTGAACGAAGAGCTTGTGGAAAAGACGGAAAGAATCAGCGCAGAGGCTGTGGAGCTTTTGGAGGAGTATGAGGCACAGGAGCTGACGGTTCAGAGGATACTGCGCCGTGCGGAGAAGAGGATCAAGAAGAATATAAATATGGGTCTTCGAAGTGGGCAGATCATAAGAGCGTCCCTCCGTTTCAGCCAGGTGCCGGAGGAGTAGTCCAGCTCCTTATACGCTTGCCCGTATGGCTTACATTCCAAAAATTTCAAGTCCCCATACAATCCTGCTCACTGGTCATATACGGAATAGTTAAACAAAATAAAATGCCCCCGCTTGCCGGCTCCACGAAGCCATCCAGAGATGACATTACCGACATCGGGGGCTACTTAAATGTTATTAACAACTTGGCCCTTCCTGTGTGAACTAGCGTTCGTTTGTTACAGTTTATAATATATGAATAGTACATATCTTTTCAAGGGATAATGTTAAAATATTATATGAGCAAAATGGTGGCATTATCTTTTTGTATTAGTAGTATATGGGGAGGCGTTTTTATTCGATATGGATATTTGAACATTCAGTAAATATTCTGGGCAAGCCTTATGAGCTCGGTTTCTGCATCACCGGCGAGCTCATTTCTCAGGAGCTCAAAGGCTGGGGATTCATCGGTTACCAGAAGCCTTCTTACACCCTTCTCTGAACCATTTAGACCGGCCTCGCGCATATGTTCAATGATAACCTCGGAGGAGTCCACTATTCTGAGTTCCGGGTATATATCCTGTATCAGGGGCTTGAGAACAGGGTAGTGGGTGCAGCCGAGGATGAGGGTGTCGATCCCCCTGTCGTTGACCATTTCATCAAGATAACTATTAACAACAAGCTTGGGTATCTCCCCCTCCACAAGCATCTCCTCCACGAGAGGTACGAAGAGGGGGCACGCCTTCTCTATTATGTCCAGCTCCCTGCCGTTCATTTCGTTAAGCGTGTTTCTATATGAGGAGCTGCGCACCGTTGCCCTTGTGCCGATAACTCCAATCCTTCCTGCTGAGCTTAAGGAGAGCGCCCTTGAAGCACCGGGTCGTACAACTCCCAGAACGGGTATGCTGAACCTCTCCCTTAGAACCTCAAGGGCGAAAGAGGAAGCGGTGTTGCATGCAACGATAACGGCGCTGCATCCGCATTCATTGATAAGATGACCGGCGCACTCCATGCTGTAGCGGATGATGGTTTCCCTGGATCTGTTACCGTAGGGGACCCTTGCGGTGTCGCCGAGGTAGTACAGATCCAGCTCAGGAAAGGCTGCGGATACGGAGCGGAAGACCGTAAGGCCGCCGACACCGGAATCGAAAACTCCAACTGACATTTGAGAACTATACTGCAACGCCGATGGTATAAGCAATTTTTTTCTCATCATTTATAAAAAAAATCGCATGCACAATTCAAATGTGATAAGGTTATCTATAGAGAAGAAGTGATGTATAGGGGTGTGTGTTTTGCACGGCCTCTTTTATTCGTTCTATAAAAGAGTTGTGTGTATTTGCGAATCGGTTTGTCATCCGGTTTTTTCCACCCTTAACGTTCATTAAACCATTGTGCGGTTATCATTCGGTATGAGCATGAATTCTGCCCTTTTAGAGCGAAACTGCACCGTTTTTAGTTTATTTTTGGAGAGACAATTGCAGACGATAAAACTGTTTCTGGGGTGTAAGACAGCGCCCGGTGTTTTCAGTTTTGATTACTCAGAGGAGTTCATCAGCGGCCAAAGCCCTGAGGATTTCTTCCGTGGCCTGCATGAGCGGGATCTTAGCTTTGTGGACAACAGAGAGGGGTTCCTTAAAACAGTGAAAAAGGCTGTTGAAGAGGCTATGGAAAGCACATACGGCGCAAGCTCCGTTTATAAAGCGGGGAAATGTGCTGAAACCGGCGTTGTCTGTCATATCTGCGTAAACATCGAAGTTGAGGAAGAGGAGCTGAACAGGGCTGCTCTTTAATACCCTGCCTGACATTTATATCACTATTCTTCTGTGGAAAACATCCCCCCCGCCATGCTAACCTTCTTTAAAAGAAGGAGGCCCGCTTTGAAGCATATACACCGAAAAACTAAAGTAGTATGCACCTACGGTCCGTCCCTTGATGGGGAGGGTAAACTCAGGGAGATCATTGAGGCCGGTCTCGATGTTATACGTCTGAACTTTTCCCATGGGAATCAGGATGCCTACAGAGAGATTATCAAGAAAATAAGAAAAACAGCCGAGGACTGCGGAAGAGAGATTGCGATACTGCAGGACTTGGGCGGTCCCAAAATACGGGTGGGGCACATCCCCGAAGAGGGCCTGCGCCTTGTTCCCGGTGAAACAGCAGTGCTTAGATCTGGTGAGGAGTATGACGGGGAGAGTATCCCCGTGAGTTACCGCTATATAGCAGACGATGTTCGTGAGGGTGATAGGATACTCCTCGCCGATGGAACCATGGAGATGCGTGTTAAAAGCATCGAGTATGAAAGGGTCCACTGCGAGGTTATCCACGGTGGGAGGCTCTTTTCAAAGAAAGGTATTAACCTCCCCACATCAAACCTTCGCATTCCTGCTATCACGGAGAAGGACCGGAGCGATCTCAAGTTCGGCATGGAGCAGGGAATCGATATTGTTGCAGTCTCCTTTGTACAGAACGAGGCGGATGTTATCGAGGCGAGGAAGCTTATAAACGAATCTGGCCGCTCCCCCTATCTCATCGCTAAGATTGAGAAGCCGAAGGCTATCCTTGAGATGGAAGGAATACTTCGCCATGTGGACGGAATCATGGTTGCCCGGGGTGATCTGGGTGTTGAGATGCCCCATGAGGAGGTTCCCCTTGTGCAGAAGGAGATTATCGATTCTGCAATGAAGGCGGGGAAGGTTGTTATCACAGCTACTCAGATGCTCTCCTCTATGGTTAAGAACCCCAGGCCCACTAGAGCGGAAACCAGTGATGCGGCGAATGCCATCATGGACGGTAGCGATGCATTGATGCTCAGCGATGAAACAGCCGTGGGCGAGTATCCTGTGGAGTCTGTGAAAACCCTCTGCGCCATCGCTCTGGTCACGGAGAAGCGTTGCGACCAATACTGTCAGGGGAGGGTCAGGAGCACCTATGACGGGATATCCCTGGCCATAGGTAGTGCGGCGGCGGATATTGCCAAAAACCTGGAGTGTTCGGCCATTGTTACCTATACCAGAACAGGCTTTACAGCCATGGGTGTATCTCGCTACCGTCCATCCCTGCCGGTGATCGCCCTCGCCCCCGATGTGGAGGCAGTACGCAAGATGAGGCTGTTATGGGCGGTTATGCCGGTCATCTCGCCGGAATTCACAAATACAGACAACATGTTCGAGTTCGCATCGAAGTGGTGTGTTGAGAATAATATCGCTTTTGAAGGGTCCAGACTCGTTATAACCGCAGGCTTCCCCCTCGGAAAACCCGGAACCACGAACCTGATAAAGATACTCGAAATATAGGAAAAGAATCAGCCCATGGACTTTCTGTATCTCTCTGTGAAGGAGCTTATAACCTCCTCCGGAGAGATACCGGCGTCCTTGGGGTTTATGCTTGAGATTATCTTCTTGAGCGGTTTTCCTGTCTTTATATTCATCCTTCCCAGATCAAAGACAACGGGGTTGTGTGCTATTGTTCCTGCGGTGTCCTTAACGATGAGGATCTTCGGCTTTGTTAGATCCCCTTTCCCCTGTTCGAGAACAACGCCAGTCTCCTGAGAATCAAGCAGAACAACGGTTCCCGCCGGATAGATCCCCACAGTGTTGATGAAGAACTTAACGAGGGTTTCGTTGAAGTGCCTCCCCGACCAGCTGAATATCATCTTGAGTGCTTCGGAGGGTGTTTTGCCTTCACTGTAGGATTTCTTAGAGGTTACGGCATCGTAGACATCTGCGATTGAGGTAAGCTTTGCAATGGGTGATATATCCCTTTCGGTTAAGCCGTATGGATAGCCGGAGCCGTCGGACTTCTCGTGGTGGTGCAGAACGGCTGTTACGATATCCTTATCAAAGCCGGCATCCTGAAGCATTTTTGCACCAATCTCCACGTGCTTTTTGATGGTTGTATATTCTTCGTCTGTGAGTTTGTCCGGCTTGTTTACTATAGCTTCTGGTATCTTCATCATCCCGATGTTTTGCAGAAGCCCGGCAAGACCTATTTTCTCAAGATCCTTTCCCCCTTTACCGAGCCTTTTGCCGAGGGCTATGGATATGATGCAGACGTTGAGGGAGTGGCTGAAGGTGTAATCATCCTGAACACGAAGCTGGGTCATTGTTGAGAAAACCTTGGGTTTCTCCGAACAGTAGGAGACCATCTCCCGTGTCAGTGTTCTGGCTCCTGCCACATCGAGCTTGCCTCCCATCCGGAGTGTATTCAGTAGTTTTCTGGCGGATTCCTTCGCCCTGCCGAAAACCTCCTTCGCCTCCATTATATCGGAAAGGCCGGGTGCGTCTGTGAAGATGAAATCCGATTTATCAACTGGCTTACCAAGGAGCTGGGAGTATGTTTCACCAAGGATCTCGGCGGTCTCTTCCTCTGTGTCGTGTTCAGCCTCGTTTAGGATGTAAACGTATGATACGCCGGAATTCTTGAGTACATTTATCGGGCGCTGATCGGTGATTTCCTTGTCGAAGAACGGGAAGTAAAGCCCCTGTTTGTCGGTTTTGGTAACTGTCATTCCGGGCTTAAGTTCGTTTATATGTATCTTCTCTTCGGTTTTCATGGGACTCCTTGCTTGTGTGTTCAAAAATAATAATAATCCTTAAACAATTTCTTTACAACAGGAATCGGGTGTAATTAGTATCTGGCGCATATGCTGCCTGAGTGTTACTATAGGTGGAGACACAACAAGGGGCGGCCAATTGAAGATAAAAGAGTTACTACCCAATCATAGATTTCTCTATAAGATCCAGCTTGTTCTTGTGATCGCCCTCATTCTCCTCCTTTTGATAATGATCTTTCATAATGAGCGCACCAGCGACTATATGGACGATCTCCACGGCATTGTGGAGGGATACGGGCGGGAAAACATAAGCGTTACCTATGAGCTCTACGATACGGCTAACAGACTCATAAGCCCTGAGATTGCCAATACAGGCTTGGATCTTCAAAAGAGTTCTCTAAGGCTTGCCAGACATTTTGTAGAGACACAGGAGAGGCACAGAGCCTATGAGGAGTATATGCTGCGTGTTATCCTGCCAAGGTTTCGGAGTGATAAGCTGTCGGAGTACAAAGGTCTTGTGGAGAGCTTTTCTATCTATACCCGGGAGGTTAGGGGATACGCCGAACTGATTGCCGAGGCAGAGAGCTATGCGGAATTCTTCTATGTGTACAGTGAGTTCACTAATGTGTTTGCGGGTGCTGTGGAGGTTTTGGATAAGCTTATCCGATTCAACTCCGAGACGGAGGCAGTTCTTCTTGAAGCGATCAATCGGAATGTACACAAATCACTGAATTTTCACAGAATCCAGAATATAGTCCTGTTTTTGCTGGGATTGCTTATTATGCTTATCTTCAAGGCTGGCTCATATATGAGGAACATAGGGCAGAGGGAGCTTTTGCGTTCCAGAAATGAGCTTGAGCGGATCTTTAATACAACCTACGACGGAATGGCCGTTATCGATAGAGATTGTACTATCAAGGATGTTAACGACACCTTTGTGACACTCTTCGGTGGTGATAAGGATGACTACCGCGGGTCGAAATGCGGTGAGGTTCTTCCCGGCATGCAGTGTGATACGGATAAATGCCCCCTGCGCTTTTTTATCGACAAGGGTGAGGAGATTATCGAGTTCGAGAAGGTTGTGGAGGGTGCCGCTGGCAGGCAAATCCCCCTTCATGTGACATCCTCTCCCATGCGTGATTCTTCCGGTAATATGACAGGCATAGTCGAAAGCCTGCGTGATCTCTCCCGTGTCAAGAAGGCAAGGTTTAATGAGAGGCTTCTCAGCCATTATATGCAGAACAGTCCTCTCTGTACAATCATTTGCCACAGGGATGAGGGAGCGTGGCTGGTTGAGAGCTGGAACCCTGCCTGTGAGCGACTACTGGGCTGGTCCAGCCTGGAGACCTCCCACCGGAATATCCTGGAGGTTCTGGACTGCGCAGAATTCAGAAGTAAGTTCACTGCCATCTGCTCAGGCGGCAGGGCGGAGGGTGTCTTTATATCGGAGTGTGTCACCAAGTTCGGTGACTGGCGTGTTTTCAACTGGTCCGTTTCGGAGATAGCAGAGGAACCGAGTGGCAAGCCCTACCTCGTCTGTGTCGCCCAGGATATCACCGAGCTGAAGCATACCGAGCAGGAGCTGCGTGAGCGTCTGCAGGAGCGGGATGTGCTTCTGAGAGAGATACACCATAGGGTAAAGAACAACCTGCAGGTTGTCTCCGGTATCCTGAGTCTGGAAGCGGAGAAGGACACAAGCACAAAGAATCAGGAGCTCTACACCGAAAGCCAGAACCGTATCCACGCCATGGCGCTGATACACGAGATGCTCTATAAGTCTGAAAACCTTTCGGGAACCTGCTTCGGTAACTATCTTGTGGATCTTGCAAACAGGCTTATATCCTCCTTCAGCGCATCGGACAGGATAACGCCGGAGTTCGAATGCGATACGGTCTATCTGACAATAGATATGTCCGTTCCCTTCGGGCTGATTGCCAATGAACTCATCTCAAACAGCCTAAAGCACGCCTTCCCCGAAGGGAAGCAAGGGGTAATTGGTGTTAAGCTTGAGAAAAAGGAAGATGGTCGCATAAAACTTTCCATCGGTGATAACGGTAAACCTTTACCCGATAACTTTAGGCCAGAGGAGTGCGAAAGCCTTGGTCTACAGCTGGTTACGGGGCTTGTGGATCAGGTTTACGGTGAGCTTAGTGTGAAGAGTAATGAGGGCTGGAAGATATTTACTGTTGAAGCCGAGCTGAAAGACTGATTAAATATTGTACACTTATTATTATTTCAGGATCATAAACGAGTGCGGTTGGTGTAGAATAACAGTATAGATCCCTCCTTTTTCGGGGGAGTACTGTACTGTTACAATTATTTCTTTAACGGTAGGGATTTTTTTGATGAAGAACAGAGTAAACGTGCTTGTTATTGACGATGAAGAGAACATCCTGTGGCTCTTTAAGGAAGGCCTCTCCGACGAGAGAGTGAACATCATCACCGCAGACAACAGCGTTGACGGTCTGGCTGTGCTTGAGGGTGAGAGTATAGACATATGCTTTGTGGACATATTCCTCGGCGATGTGAACGGTATAGAGCTTGTGCGTGAATGGTCGGAGAAGTTTCCCCTCGTTCATTTCCTCATTATGACCGCACAGGATACGGGCTCCAATGTTATTGAGAGCATTAAGTCCGGCGCTACGGATTTCTTCCCCAAGCCCTTTGATCTTGTTGAACTCAAGAATAAGATATACTCCCTCTCCGGCGGGAAAACGGTTAGTGTGGAGCTGGATCCGGAGGTTTACGATTATGAAACCAAGAACCGGAAGATGCTTGAGATCTACAAGCTTATAGGCAAGATATCGGGTGCGAACATAAATGTCCTGATAAACGGTGAATCCGGAACAGGAAAAGAGGTTATCGCAAGGATGATCCATGAGCAGAGCAACCGCAACGACAGGGCCTTTATCCCCATAAACATGGCCGCCATCCCTTCGGAGCTTCTGGAAAGCGAACTTTTCGGCCACATAAAAGGCTCATTCACAGGGGCGATAACCGATAAAAAGGGTAAGTTCGAGGAGGCGCATCACGGAACCATTTTTCTGGATGAGATATCTGAGATGGATTTCGGGCTGCAGTCCAAACTGCTCAGGGTTATACAGGAGAAGGAGATAACACCCATAGGCTCGAGCAGGACAGTTAATCTAGATACGAGGATTATCGCCGCCTCCAACAAGGATCTTGAGGAGCTTGTACGGGGATCAAAGTTCCGTGAGGATCTTTTCTACAGGCTCAATGTGGTGAGCATCGACCTCCCTCCTCTAAGGGAGCGTAAGGAGGATATTCCATACCTTGCGGGGCATTTCCTGCGCAAGCACAGCGGGATAAAGAACCGTGTCCTTGCCCTCTCCAAGGAGAGTATGACCGCACTCACTAAGTACCGCTGGCCCGGAAACATCCGTGAGCTTGAGAATGTTATACAGTATGCTATTGTGAACTCGGAGACCGAGGAGATAACCCCCTCGTGTCTGCCGGAGAAGCTCTTTAAGACCGTTGAGGAATCGGGGGGAGGCTCCCTCTCCTCCGAGCTCAGCAAGCTCGCCTCTAATATACTTGAGAGTGAGGCACTGGCGGAGAGCTACAACGCATTTGAGGAATACATGAAGATTGTCGAGTATCCGCTGATAAAGGCTGTGCTGGACAGAACCTCCGGGAACAAGTCAGTTTCCGCCAAACTATTGGGAATAAACCGGAACACCTTCCGTAAAAAGGTGAAGGACCACGATCTTGAGTGATATCTCAACTAAGATTCTGAGAATTATAGAAAAAAGCAAATCACCCGTCTCCCTTAATATGATAATGAAGCAGGCCCGCCTCGAGAGAAGGCAGGCTAAGCGTCTTCTCAAGGAACTTGAGCGGCGCGGGGAGATATTCCGGCATAAATCGGGTAAATACGCCGCCGCCGGAAACGAGAAGACCATAAACGGGAAGCTGGACGTGCATCCGGACGGCTTCGGCTTCCTTGCCCCCGATGAGGGCGGTGACGACATCTTTATCCCCGCAAGGAAGATGAACGGCGCTGTACACGGAGACAGGGTTGCCATCCGCCCCGAGAAATACAAGGGTAAGAAGGAGGGGCGTGTGATGACTATCCTCAAGCGCTCCATGACCACCGTTGTGGCACGCATAGAACGTGTTCGAGGGTATATCCTTGCCGTTCCTTTCGAGAAAAGGTTCAACTACGATATCATCATATCCCCCAAGCAGACCTTCGGTGCAGAGGAGGATGACGTTGTTGAGGTGGAGATACTCGTATACCCAGATAAAAACAGAAACCCCGAGGGGAAGGTTGTCCGCCGTATCGGAAAGCTCGGCGAGAAGGGTATAGATAACGAGATAGTGATGGCGAAATACGATCTGCCCAGGGAATTCCCAGGACGTGTGGAGAAGGAGGTTGCGGATAATGCAGCCAAGATGGTCCGCAACAAGGGTAAGCGCACCGATCTCACCGAGCTTTACACCGTAACCATCGACGGCGAAACGGCGAGGGATTTTGATGACGCCGTCTCCATAGAGAAAACCGCTCAGGGCTACACCCTCTGGGTTCATATCGCAGATGTGAGCCACTTTGTCAGGCCGGGGAGCCAGCTGGACAAGGAGGCGTTCAGGCGGGGTACAAGCTGTTATTTCCCCGAATTTGCCATACCGATGCTACCCGAAAAGCTCTCCAACGACCTCTGCAGTTTGCGCCCAAGAACGAAGCGTATGACGATGTCCGCAAGGATGGAGTTCGATAAACAGGGTAGACGCAAGTCCTCGAAGTTCTTCCGTTCTGTTATCCAGAGTAACAAGAGGCTCACTTATACCTACGTCAAAGGCGTTCTGGATGGTGAGGAGAAGCCGAGGGACAAGAGGCTCAAAGATCTTATATCCATATCCGCAGAGCTTGCGGGTATAATCATAAAGCGCAGGGCGAGGGAAGGGATGCTCGATTTCGATCTCCCCGAGCCCGAATTCGTATTCAACGAGAATGATGAGATTGAGGATATCCGCCCACTCGAGAGGCATATGGCCCACAGGCTCATCGAGAACTTCATGATAGAGGCCAACGAGGCTGTGAGCGAGTTCCTTGAGCAGAGGAGGGATGTATCCCTGTTCAGGGTTCACGGCAACCCCGACGAGCGTAAACTTGAGCAGTATGTGGAGCTTTGCCGTTCCTTTGGTGTTGATGTTCACCCGATCAAGGATGTGAACCCGGGGAGTGTGCGGGAGTTGTGCGATACTGTAAACGCCTCCAGATACGGTAATATACTGGGGAATATGCTGGTGCGCTCCATGGCAAAGGCGGAGTATGCAACGAACAACATCGGCCACTTCGGCCTCGCCTCCGCCTCCTATACCCATTTCACCAGTCCTATCAGGCGTTATCCCGACCTTGTTATCCACAGGCTTCTAGCCTCCGAGCTCTTTGGAGACCATTGGAACGTGGACAGGCAGAGCCTCGAGGGGGCGGCGGAGCAGTCCTCCAAAACCGAGCAGAACGCAGAACAGGCGGAACGAGAGATACAGAAGTTCAAGGCTCTTGAGTACCTTGAAAAACACAACACCGAGCCCTATGCTGCCTTTATTAGCAGGGTGAGCAATGCGGGTCTGTTTATATTTGTTGAGAAGGTTATGATACAGGGGCTTGTCCGCATGGAGAACCTGAGCGATGACTACTATGTCCTCGACGACTCTTCCGGCTCCCTTTTCGGTAAAAGAACGGGTAAGCGCTACAGGGTAGGGGATAATATTGAGGTGTTCCCCGAGAGGATAAGCTACGATATCCTAGAGGCGGATTTCTACCTCGCCGGGGAGTGATACTTGCATACCAACGAAGCCGTACTCCTGATGCTAATCTCCGCCGGAGCGTTCCTTATGCCCATAATTGGGCGAAGGTTCGACTTTCTCCCATCCTCCGTGGCGGAGATACTCTACGGTATCGTCATCGGAACATTCATAGGTTCCGGTCTTGAGACGGGTATAGTCACTTTTCTATCGGACTTCGGCTTCATACTGCTTATGTATTTAGCGGGTATGGAGATAGATGTCGATGAGATAGCAGAAACCGGCAAACGGAACCTTGGGGTTTATTTCCTGTATTTCATCGCTGTGGCGGTGCTGGCTGTGGCGGCGGCATCGGTCACAGGTAGGGAACCGTCGTATTCCCTCATCTATCTTGCTACAGCAATAGGTCTTCTGTTCCCCATACTCAAAGAGATGAACCTCATGGGAACCCCAACGGGGAGCATGCTCCTTATCATGGGAAGCATCGGCGAGGTGGTTACCCTCAGCGGACTGATGGTTTCAACCGCCCTCTTCGAGTACGGGTTTAGCGTGGACGGCGGGCTCTATCTCGCACAGGTTGCTGGATTCGGGCTCATCGCATTCATAATAATAAAGCTTTTCACCCTCTATATGTGGTGGTTTCCTGCAACGCAGAGGTTCTTTCTCTCCACCGGTACAGTCACCGAAACGGGCGTTCGGGGTGCGCTGGTAAACATGCTCATCTTCACAGCCCTTGCGGCCATATTCCATATCAAGCTGATAATCGGAGCGTTCCTCGGCGGGTTTATCTTTGCCGCTGTATTTCGGCAGAGGCATGAGATTCAGGAGCGGCTCGGAACCTTCGGGTACGGATTCCTCGTTCCCGTATTCTTCATCGATGTGGGTATGAATTTCGATATCGGTGTGCTTAAGGATGTCTCGGTACTGCTGGCCGCCCTTGAGATAACAGCGGTGGTTCTCCTGCTCAGGATTGTCGCAACCCCGCTGCTTTTGCTCTCAAACCTTCGCCCCGCGCACCTGCCCATGATACCATTTGCCACGGCCTTCCCGCTGACACTGCTCGTGGCGGTGGGTAGAATAGGGAGCGAACTCGGCTGGTATACCCCCAAAGACACAGGGGCGATAGTGCTTGCCGCCATAGTCACAGCACTCATATATCCGCCGGTATTTAAGAACCTTGCTGCTAGGATACGTGTCTGATTCCGGGTATGCCGTTAAGCCTAAGTTTATTATTTTAAGTATAGTCAAATTTTGATAGACAGTGGGAAAGGAGCGGATAATAAATATCTTAACAATATTATGTATACATATTAATGAATAAGCCCTTCCGCGCTCCATAAAACAAAGTTATAAAGCAGGGTTAACAAGTATTTTACATAACAATGGTTCAGAATATCCTTTAATCCAATATGTGTACCAGTCAGATAGACTTTCATTCCTTTAAGAAACCCATTGTAATTTAACCTTGGTTTAACCTTTTATGGAAAAATTAACCATAGTCATGCATATTATTAATGCGTGTAATGACAGGTATTGGCTCAGTCTTTTAGCATGCATGAAAGTACTTGGAATCATGAGTATTTTCAGGTGTTCGTATCCTGGCAGATATTCATTGGGTTTTTTCTGTAGCCGCAGGAGAGGTTCTTACACTATGAGCTCACAGGGCTCAAAAAAGGTTTATTGGAGAAAGAGAATGACAAAGCTCAGCAGACGTTCTTTTCTGAAAAGTGCTGTTGCTGTGGGTGCCGGTGCTGGCCTGGGGAGTTTTCAGCCCAGGGCTAGTGCCGCAGAGCTTACACCCGTTGATTACGGCATAATGGAAAAGGTTTCCATGCGTTGTCGTATGTGTGCACAGCACTGTCCTATGGTAGGCCATGTTCAGGAGGGGAGGCTTGTTCGCATCGAATCGAATAAGAACAGCCCACACCCCAGTATCTGCGGAAGGGGTAGAGCCGCCATGGGTGCCCTTTATAACCCCGACAGAATAAAGTCACCGCTCATAAGAGTTGGTGAAAGAGGGGAAGGTAAGTTCCGAAAGGCGACATGGGACGAAGCTATAGCTCTTGTGGCGGACAAGCTTAAATCATACAGGGATGAAGGTCATCCCGAGGCTGTGTCGTATCTCCCCCGTTTCACAAGTTCCGCAGGGCTGGATAAGCTCTTCTTCGGAGCATACGGAACACCCAATACGGTTGGCTACGGCGATACATGTTTTGCAAACTCCCTCGGTGTAAGTTTCGGCGGCATCATGGGGGGAAGTGTGCAGAAGGGTGTGCCCAAGTCGGGCTCAGCCTCATGGACGCCGGACTACGAGAGGGCGAAGTACGGTGTTCTCATAAGCAGAAACCCCGGCGGTGGCCTCGTGGCATTCCCCTGGGCGGCTATGTTCGGCCTTGGTAAGAAGAACGGGCTCAGTGTTACAGTTGTGGATCCCAGAAGGCCCTCCGAAGCAGGTGAGAGCGATCAGGACTGGCTCCCCATACGTCCCGGAACAGACTCCGCATTTTTGTTAGGCGTAATGAACGTTATTATATCGAACAAATATTATGATGAAGATTTTATAAGAAAATACACGAATGCGGACATGCTTGTGGACACTGCCACCGGACTCCCACTGGGGCTCCGTGATGTGGATGGAAAAGCCGATTATATGGTTGCAGATGACAGCGGAAATATCGTTTACCGAGAGGTATCCGGAAGTAGCCAGCTCTTCGGAACCTTTGAGCATGAAGGGCGTGAGGTGAAGACAGGCTTCCAGATGATAGCCGAAACCGCTGAGCAGTATACGCCAGAATGGGCAGAGAAGGTCTGTGATGTTAAAGCCGCTGATATAAGAAGGGTGGCAGAAAACCTTAACAGACACAAGCCGGCTGTGTTCATCGAGAGGGGCTACAGAACCACCAGGTATGCCAATTCTATGAACGATAAGAAGATTATCGTTATGCTCAACGTTATGCTGGGTAACATTGCCGCAGAGGGTGGAATGCTTACCCCACGAAAGATGAAGGTGGGAAGCTACCGTAAGGCACCCAAATCAAAGGTTAAATCCGTTGGTGAGTATTTCAGGCAGTTTTCAGAGTATTACCTCCACGACACATCCCATTACAGGCGTCTTCTGTTCAAGGCAATCCTTGAGGGGAAGCCTTATCCTGTGAAGATGGTGTTTACATGGGGACAGAACCCCGTAGGCGGCTCCGCCGGAGGCTATAAGATTGCAGAGGCTCTTGAAAAGGTGGACAGCGTTGTATGTGTAAGCCCGTTCTATAACGAGACCTGCATGTATGCAGACGTGATCCTCCCCGATGCAACATTCATGGAGAGGGATGAGGAATACAGGACGAAATGGAAGAGTCCTTACCCCACCGTTGCAGGGCATTTCAAGGCCGTTGACCCCCTCTTTGATACAAAGGAAGGCTCCTGGATCATGAATGAGATCGCACGAAATGTTCTGGATGCAGATACATATGAAGAGCTTTTCGGTGAGTTTGACCGCAGGGGAATCGATGCCATATGGGAAGCACAGCTCGCCTCCATCAAGGGGCTTAACGAAAGGGAACAGCAGGATTTCACCATAACCGGGCTCAAGGAGAACGGCATGTGGTGCGGTGAGACCCACAGCAAGGTTAAGGCGAAAACCCCCACCGGACGTATCGAACTCTATTCCACTTTCTTTGCAGAAACCCATGCAGAGCTGGTTCAGAGAGGCACCGAGCTTGCTGACTACGGAAGCCCCCTGCCGCTGTGGACAGAGCCCTACTGGCACGGACGTATGGATGCCATGGAGAGCGACACCTTCATACCAATTACAGGATTCAGCCCCCTCGGTTCCTTCGGTGGCTCCCAGACCAAAAACAACCCTCTCCTCGCTCAGTTTGGCGACAAGATCGACTGGGATGCTGTTTTTATAAACAAGGAGAAGGGGGCGGCCATGGGTCTCAGCGACGGTGATATGGTAGACATATTCAACATTGAACAGCCGGAGATGGTTACAAAGGCCAGGGTGATGCTCAGCAGTACTGTGCACCCTGATGCTCTGTTTACATGGTACGGTACAGGAGCCGGATACCTCAACAGATCGGCGAAGATGCAGAGGTATGCTCCCCAGTACGGGTTTAACCCCAACCATGTTTCGAACTTTAATTTTGCACCCCTCGATGCAGGGCATCTTGCCCAGGACTTCATCGTCAGGGTGAGGAGGTCTTCATAATGACGATCTGCTACGATACTCAAAGCTGTATCAGGTGCTACTCCTGTATGGTGAACTGCTCTGCGGAGAACCGTTTTCGCCTGCAGAGGGATAAGCAGCTCGGTGTGGAAAGGGGAACAAACTCCCGCAGGGAGCACCTTGCCTATATAAAGCCCGATGTGATGGAGATAGGGGGCTACCCCGAATCGAGGAAGATTACCCGGTTCCACCACTGCAACCACTGTGAGAAACCCAGATGCATGGATATATGCCCTTCTAACGCCATCGTTATGAGGGGTGAGGGTACCGTTGTTATCAACGAGAAGACATGCGTCGGCTGCCGCTCATGCATGGATGCCTGCCCATACGACGTACCCGTCTACAGCCATGCAAACAACAGAACATATAAGTGTATAAAGTGCTACGACAGAGTGGAAAACGGGCTCAAACAGGCCTGTGTTGAGGCGTGTCCCACCTCCGCAATGTTCTCCGGAGAACGTGAAGAAGTGATTGCGGAGGCAAGGGAAAGGGCCGCGAGGTATTCAGAGATCACAGGGGAGGAGTATATGGTTTACGGCGCCGATACTGTTAACTCCTTCGTGGGCTCACTCGGCTGGGTAACCATAGCCCCTGCGAAGGATGCGGAGGCCTACGGGCTGGACGAGTCACCCTATAGAGCCGCTGTAAGCATGCGTGACTTTACGAAAAAAGCGGGGGGAATCCTTGCACCGCTCACAGTGGCGGCTGCATTCGGGCATTTTATGTATTGGCTCGGCAAGAGAAAGCAGAGTGTGACGGAGGAGAGCCATGACTAACAATAACGATGAAAGGATCGTAACCGCATTCAGCGAGATGCAGATCTGGTATCATAAGCATATTATCCATCTTATGATATTCTTCATACTCACAGGTCTGCCGCTGTTCTCTGAGAATTTCAGATGGATAGCCTATATCTTCGGCTACCCTGTTAGCTGGTTCACCGATGCCGCCCTCAAGAGCGAGATACTAGCCACAGGTATACAGGCATGTAGGGTAATCCACAGGGTTACTGCGCTTATCTTTGCGCTGGTGACAATCCCCTTCGCAATACATATGCTTAAAGGTATAAAAGGCTGGCATATCTGGCCAAACAGCCTGAACCCCATGGACCTGGGCAAGGGGATAAACGCACTGGCGGACTCCTATCTCCGTTTCAGGAGAACGAAGGATGTGGGTAAATACAACCTCGGACAGAAGGCCGTTGCATGGCTTTTTATAATAGGTATCGCTGCGATGGTGTGGTCTGGAGTTGTCATGATGTTCAGAGGCTCTTTCAGCCCTGAGATGTGGTATATCGCAAGGATGGTTCACGATGTATTCTTCGTACTCATCGGTGTTGCCTTGATCGCACATATGTATTTCGGCATGCATCCCCTTAACCGCTGTGGCAACCGGGCGATCTTTCGAACAGGAGAAACAACGCTTGGGCACATTAAGGAGAAGCACTGGCTCTGGTATGAAAGGCTTAGGAAAGAAGGAAAGGTTGATTAATAAAAAAGGGGAGCTCAGGCTCCCCTTTATCAGTTTTTACCGAAGACCGATGCCTTGTTAAGCGTAACAGTGAAGCTGGCCCCTTCCTCTGTGTTCTCACAGATGATTCGACCCTCCATATTGTTTTCGATGATAACCTTGGACATGTATAGACCTATGCCTACCCCCTGCCCCTCGTCCTTGGTGGAGAAGTAGGGCTCAAAGATCCTTCCCCTGATATCCTCGGGAATCCCGGTTCCGTTGTCTGAAACGGTGATGTTTATCGTTTCCCCTTCCGGCGTGACGATGACCTTGATTATGCCTTGTTCCTGATTCTTGTTATTGGAGCGTGCCTCAAGGATCGCATCCCGTGAGTTGCTTATGAGATTAAGAAGAACCTGCTTGAATTCGTTGGGGTAGCCGTAGCATGTTACGCATTCTATCCCTGTGGGTATCTCTATGCTGTTTCCTGTGAATTTAACTTCCTCGTCCATGTAGTATACAGCTAGCTGCACACTGTTATTTATAAGCTGGGGGTGGACGAGGGAAAGGACCTCACGAATAATCTCACACAGGTCGAAGATCTCTTTCTCTTTGTCCGGCTTGAAGAAGTTTCGGAAGTCGTCGATGGTTTTAGACATGTAGGAGATCTGCTCCATGGATTTGTTGCGGAAGGACTCTATATACTCCCGGTTCAGCTCGCTGTAGTCGTAGGCATCCTCCACATCCTGGATATAGAGACCAATCGTTGTAAGGGGCTGGCGCCACTGGTGGGCGATGGCATTGATCATCTGTCCCATGGAGGCCAGCTTGGACTGCTGCATAAGGAGTTGTTCCTGCATTCGGTTATGCTCAACCTCTTCCTGTACACGTTTTTCGAGATCCCGCTTCTTCTGGGCGAGGATCTGCTGTGTTTTGCGCCGTACGGTAACGTCCCTGATGATCATCTGCACAAGGGGCCCCTCGGGGGTTTTGAAGCTGCTTACGGAGATCTCTGCGGTGAACTTATCGCCGTTTTTCCGGTACATATCCCTTTCGTAAACGGATTTTTCATCCTGGCGGTAGAGGTCGCTTCCATCGGATGTTTCGGCATCTGAGAATACGTAGGTTATCCTGCGCCCCACAAGCTCATCGAAGGTGTAGCCCATCTGGCTGAGGAGTTCGTTGTTAACGTCGATGATGTAGCCTTCGTAGTTGAAGATAACGATGGGATCGTTGGAGGAATGGAACAGGTTGCTGAACTTCTGCTCGCTCTTGGCAAGCTCATCCTGGATACGCTTTCGCTCTTCGATCTCATCCTTCAGGGAGACATTGCTCTTGAGAAGCTCCCTCGTTTTACGTTTTATCTTTAGTTCAAGGTATATAGCTGTGAGAACGGCGATAATAAGAGGTATACCGAGACCTAAAAAGATCCATTTAAGGTAGGGGAAGTATTTCTTAATGCCGCTTACGCCCATCCATCTGTCCAGCGACTGATGGTAGATTGAGTTCTCGTTATCCTTCAGTTTTTTAAGGTGTTTGTCGAGGAGATCCGCAACAAGAACTCCCTTCTGACTGCCCAGGGGCATTGCAAAGCGTATCTCTATGGGGTGTATAAGGATCGGGGTTCTTGTGACACGGTATTTATTCTCGTAGAGCTGCCCGAAGAGACGGCTTACCAGACCAGCATCCGCCTTCTTTGTGCTTACCATCTCGATAATCTCTTTGTAACTCTCCGCAAAGATGAAGGCACATTTAACGTTGAAGGCCTTGGAGAGCCTGTTCAGTCCTTGGTCGCTGCGGAAATAGATGTCATCCTCAAGGACTGCGATGGTCTTTTTGTTTAGGTCTGGTATGGACTGGATTTTCAGCTCGGGCTGGGTGTATACCTGTCCCCAGTTTGTCAGGATGGTCTCTTCGTTGTATTGGTATATCTTTGCCCGTTCTTTTGAATATGCGATGGGGAAAAGGGCGTCGATCTCTCCCTGCTTAAGTCGGTTTAGGGTCTCGTTCCAGGTGCCGAAGATGTAGTTGATCTTCAGGTTCTCTTTATCTGCGACATAGTCTAGGATATCAACACCTATCCCCTGAGCCTCCCCTTTCTTGTTCAGGCTTATCATAGGGGGGTTATCGTATATCCCGACATTTACTACCATCTTTTCAGAAGCACTCGCAACCGTTGAGAAGGCTAGTGCCAGCAAGAGAAGTGCAGCTATTAGTCTCATTTTCACCGCCGGAAATAAAAACATGTAAAATGGTATTATTATTTAAAATAAATCTAGCACATTATTGACCTTTTTGAAATAAAAAAGCCGGAGCTTTAGGGGCTCCAGCAATGCTGTGTGGTATTCTCAGGAGGTTCTGAGCTTTGAAAGCTTTTTAACTTTTTGAGCTTACTGGTTCGAAGCTTCCTTAAATTTTTCGCAATTGAGACAGTTAACAGAGCATACGCCCTGCTCCATACAGGTGATGCAGTCGTTTATACTGTCCTCCACACTGCTTACACTGCAGTTGTGGATCTGGAAGAGGGGGACATCCTTCTGCTTTGCTATGCTCCTAGCTTTGTTTGCTACACCGTGGGCTATATTTGAGGTGAGCAGAACGATGGCATCGGAGTTCGAAAGTATATCATCTATGTGCTTCTGTTTTTTCAGGATGACCTTAGTTCTTACACCCTTCTTCTTTCCTGCTTTTATGTAATCCCTTTTCAGTCTGTCGAGTCCGCCTACTACTGATACGGTCATGGTGACCTCCCTAAATAAGTTTTACTCATCTAACATGATTAAATATACTGCACAGCTAGGGTATTGTCAATATAAACCGGAAAATAATTATCGAATAGTATTGAAAAAGCTTGATGGCTTGAGCCAGTGGTTGCAGAAGATATATGATACTAATAGTTTAGCCTGATTGTAGGCTTGGAGATGAGCAGGGTTTTACGTGGATTCCTTGAGCGATATGATAAATTCCGCACCCTTTGAGCTGTTTCTTGCGGTGAGTTTTCCGTTCATATTGTTCTCAATGATTACCTTCGCCATATAAAGCCCTATGCCCGTTCCCTTCTGGGTATCCTTTGTTGTGTAATAGGGCTCAAAGATCTTTGTAAGCTCACTCTCGGGGAGCCCCCCACCGGTATCTTTGATGGCGATCCTTACGTCGCCCCCCTCTGCATTAACATCTATGAAAACAAGCCCCTGGTAATCGTGTCCATGGTTTTTGCGCTGGTGTATTATCTCGTCCTTACTGTTGTTTATGATATTCAGGATAACGTGCTTGAACTCGTTTGGGTATCCGTCCACATATATGCTGTGGTGTGCCTGCCTGTGGAGCATCCCCCGCTCGATGAGCTTTGTTATCTGGGCGATATCGAGATAGATGCGCTCACCTCTTCGGCTGGTGAGGTTAATGTCGATCATGTTGTTGTTCAGGGAGGAGGATACGAGGGTTATGACCTCTATTATGGCCAGTGTTACATCCATACGCTCCATCGATTTGCTGGGGCGGAAGAAGTTGCGGAAATCGTCTATGGTCATGGACATATGGTTTATCTGTTTCATGGCGAGGGGGACAGCTTCTTTTATGTATGCCTCATCCAGTTCTCCAAACTCCTGCGCTTCCTCGATATCCTGAATGATGATTGCAAGGGCGTTGAGGGGCTGTCTCCACTGATGCGCAATCGCCCCTATCATCTCCCCCATTGCGGCCATCTTTGCCTGCTGGGTGAGGAGCTGTTCCTGTTTTCTCAGTTTTGAAGTCTCCTCATAGACCTTTTCCTCTAGGTTTCGGTTGAAGTTTTCAAGCATCTTGTTCTTTTCGTTCAGCTCCTCGGTTCTTTCGTCCACCCTTTTTTCAAGTATATCGTAGGCGCTTTGGAGCGAGTCTTCCCAGATCCTTCTTTTGAAGGTGTTTGCGATTATATCGCTGAAGATCTTAAGGGAGTTTGTTTTATTCTCTATATCCCTTCCCGTTTCTTCGAAAAACTCGAACAGGATGAATGAATCCTTCTCGGTCTCCACACTCATGGGGATTGTGAGGAAGGACTCAGTTCCTCGTCCTTTAAAGAACTCGGCATCGGTATCTGCCGTACCGAAAATATCGCTTAGACTTTTGATGTGGACGCTTCTGAACATTTTGAGTTTCTTTTCAAGCCATGGGAGGGATTTGTCCATGGGGATCCTCTCCCCGCTGGAGAATCTGCCATCCACACTCCATGAGTATGTGCATTTTGCAGTTTTGCTGTCCACCATGGAGAAGATGGAGACACGCCCCGAGCCCAGGGTTCTGCATATCCTTTCCAGTGCGAAGATAATTGATGTTCCGGAGTTTTCCCCTGTTGTATTTATGAATCTGGTGGATATGTCGGAGACAACCTTCTCGATCTCCAGGCTGCGGATAAGGTTTTTTTCCGCTTCCTCTCTTTTCAGGATATCCTTTTGAAGCCTGCTTTGGTACTCCTCCAGCTTCTCCATATATGAGTTGAATATCTCGGCGAGCTCGCCTGTCTCATCCTCTGCACGTACATTCATTCTCACGGATGTGTCCGTTTCTGCCTTTTTGAGGGTCCGGGTCAGTTCCTTGATGGGGTTCAGGATGGATGATGATACCCATAGGGAGGCGAGAATCATGAGTGCAAGGGAGAGGGTGAGGATCCCCACAAAGTATGCCCGGATGGTGTAAAGAGGGCTGTATATTTCATCTATGTAGCTTGAGGTTGCGGCAATCCAGCCGAGCCATGGTATATACCGGTGGCTGGCAACCTTCTCCCTGCTAGCGTCCTCACCGGGGTTTTTCCACGGGTAGTATGTTCGTCCATTCCTTTTCTCAACAAGTTCTTTGATAAAATAACGCCCTGTGGCATCCTTGCTTTCCATTACCGAGGTATTGTCGAGGACGGGATGCACAACGATGTAGCCTTCTGTATCGATGATATAGGAGTATCCGCTGGTTCCGAATCTCCTGGATAGTATATCCCGGCGGACAGAATCACTGCGGATGCTGTCTTTAAAGGCCTTGAGTGGAACAGCCGTAACCATGATCCATCCGCGATAAGGTATTACAACGGTATGGGTCATGTAAGGCTCGCCGTTGAAAAGAATCTGCCTGAATTCACCAGGCTCAGTATCCGGCATCACAGGTGGTGATATGCCGCCGGTATAGCTGAGCCGCTTGCCGGCGGGACTCTTGATGACAGCAAACCCCCCTTCCATGGGGCTGTTTACAGCTCTTTCCTGTATCTGTAGTGAGGCTTCGGCGGGGGTAATCACGCCGGTGGATTCAAGTTCATTAATGTAGTTAAGCTGCCGGAGGCGTTCGGAGTTTATACCCTCAAGCCTTTGTACTGCAGCTGTTTCAATGGCTGTTTCTATATACTCAGCAAGGCTTTCTGCGGTTCTGTCCAGTTGTTTGCCGATCCTGTCTTCAATCTCCGACTTAATAAACTGGTAGAGGATTATTCCGCTTATAAAAAGAATGCACAGCGTAACCGAGGAGGTGGCAAGTAGGATTTTATTTCTTATACTGTTGCGTATATTGTTGATAATCATATTCTTACTTGTTTACCTGCGGTTGAGTATCCATGCTTCTCACCTTGGAGTATGAGTATTGTTATTCAGCTCTCAGGCTGGATTACGGAATCATTTGTTAGTAAGGGAATTATATACTATCAATACGGATTTTCATAGAAAGATGTAAACTCCTAATATTGGGATAAATGTGTCAATTCTAGCTTACTACATAGCTTTGGAACGTTCATTATAAGGGAGAATGGACTATATTTGAATGGTTTAGGAATGAGGGGCTATGCTTCATAAGTTGTCACAATTTTTCCACTTGCAAATATTAAAACTTTATCATAAAACTTTTAAGGCTTTGTGGAGCAGGTTCGCAAAATATTTAACTTAAGCTGAAACTGACTCACCATGACTGTCCATACACTATTTACTACAGGAGATGCTTATGCTTAAGCGGATGTTTCTATACGCTGTTTTTCTTATGATGCTTGTGCCTTCAACGGTTTTAGCAAGCGGTTTTGCTATTAACGAGCAGGGGGCAAAGGCCCTTGGAATGGGTGGAGCATTTGCCGCTCAGGCGGATGACCCCACTGCTGTTTACTATAATCCCGCTGGTATAACCCAGCTTGAGGGGACCCAGTTCTCCATCGGTGCTGCTGTTATTACACCCTCTGTAAGCTTCGAAAGTGACGGTACAACCACCGTACCCGGAGCCTACGCCGGTGAGGACACAACCACCGAGGACAGGATTTTCATCGTTCCCAACATGTACATAACCCATAAGGTTTCCGACAGGTTCAGCATCGGTCTCGGATCCTTCACAAACTTCGGCCTCGGAACGGACTGGCCCGATAACTGGGAGGGTTCATTCCTCATAGGCGGAACAAATGCAGAGATCAAAACCTACACGCTGAACCCCGTTGTTGCCCTTGAGGCCTCGGACAAGTTGAGCCTCTCCTTCGGCTTCTTCTATCAGCAGGTAGATGTAAACCTTGAAAGCAGGCTTGCTCCTATAATGCACCCCGTTCTCGGTGAGCTGCACAGGGAAACCGATCTTATATTCAACACCGAAAGCGGTGAATACGGCTACAATGTCGGCCTGCTCTATGAGGTTAACAAAAACTGGAAGGTAGGCTTCAGCCACCGTTCCTCCGTTAAGCACACCACGAAGGGTGATGTTAAAACCAGTGACAACGAGCTTATACCCGCCCTTGGAGCACGTCCCTATGATGCCTACAACACCGATGTAACGGCTGACCTTACACTCCCCGCCGTAACGTACCTCGGAACAGCATACACAAGGGATAAGCTCACTGTGGAGTTTGATATTCAGTTCACTGAATGGTCCAGCTACGACCAGCTTGAGTCTGTTGAGGTGGGTCTCAGTAAGGACAAGGACTGGAATGATGCCCTTGCGCTCCGTCTCGGCGGACAGTACAGCTTTAATGAGATGTTTGACCTCCGTCTCGGACTTGTGAGGGACTACTCCCCCGTACCCGATGAAACCGTTGACCCCATGCTCCCCTCCGGCGACAGATGGCTTTACACTATCGGTGCCGGTCTTAATTTCGGCGACCTCGGTATCGACCTTGCATATAACTACCTCCAGGATGAGGCTAGGGATTACGATAACCAGGCGGGTGATTTCGAGTACCCCGCAGGCGTTCCCCAGCATATGGAAGGAACCTACAAAGACAACTACGCTCACATCTTTGCTGTGAACGTTAAATACAAGTTCTAAATTTTATCGAGGGGCCATTTCTGGCCCCTTTTTCTTTTCCCCATTTTTAAGCTATAATATAAATATGAAGATAGTTATCATAACCGTGCTTACCGCTCTGTTTATGACATCGGGTTGCGACTTCTCCCTGTTCCTGCAGACGGAGAACGCAAAGCTGATAATAAACGACAGCGACAACGATGATTTCGATAACGGAACCCTCAGCTATATCCATGAGCTGATACCAGTGGACAGCTCCCTGGAGGGGATTCTTGTTTTACCAGGGGCGAACTTTGCCGATATAAAAGAATATACCGACAGGGGGGCGGAGCTTGGCATGCCCGTTTTCGTCTGCGGAGAGTGTCCGGAACATATGGCGGAAAGCGTTGTTTGTGAAGGTGGAACGCCCCAAACAGGGGGCGTTGTGGAGCTTAGTGCGGCTGCCTCCTTGTCGTGTAAAGGGGAGGGGGCGGATGTTGTGCTCCACGACCCATGCTCAGAAAACAGGCCTCCCACAGGTATGGTTTTCGCACACCCTTCAAAGGAATGCAGTCTCAGAGGGGAGGAGCTCGCCGCCTACGCCCTGACCGAGGGGTATGCAGGTGTATCCGTACCACTGCTCAGATGACGATCATGCTTGAAAATCAACTCTGTATGTTTTAAAAGTAAGGGTATAAACAGGGGAAGCTTCCCCAGGGATTTTGGTTAATGGACTCATCAAGAAGAATCATTTTGAAGGCCGGCGCAATCGGAGCTTTAATGCTCAGCGCCGGAGGTGTGTCCGCCTCCATGTTCCCCGGGTTTGGTGAGGGAGAAGAGCCGGAACCCCTCTGCAGAGAAACCGATAAGAACAGGTTCAACAGGGAATACTTCAAAAAAATCCAGGATTTCGACAGGACTTACAGCGATGATATCCACGCCTCCATGTATGACTTTAAGCTACTCTGCTCCGTACAGAAGAAGCTGAAAGCCCTGCAGGGGTATGTGGGCTACGGTAACTTTAATATCCTCAACTTCGATGACGCACTCACCCTTATGGACAGGGCTGGAAGGCTTGATACATTCACAAGGGATGAGCACGATTTTATAGAGAGAACCTTTTACAGGAACGCCGCCGAATACGGTTTCTACGGTGAAAAGATCCTTACGGAACTCACCCTCAGGGTGGATGAGAACAGGATGGTCAAGGTTCCCGGAACTGGACATTATATCTATAAAGGCGAGGCGTACGATACGTATCGAAAGATAACCGGAGAGATGAAGACGCTGACCCTAACCTCCGGTGTACGAAGCGTTGTAAAGCAGATGTACCTGTTCTTCAGTAAGGCTGTGGAAACTAAGGGCAACCTCAGCCAGGCCTCCCGTTCACTCGCTCCTCCGGGGTATTCGTACCACGGATGCAGTGACTTCGATGTGGGTATAAAAGGCTGGGGGTACGCCAACTTCACAGATAAGTTTGCCACCACAAGGGAGTACTCGAGACTGTTGGAATCCGGCTACATGAGGATCCGCTATGACCGTAAAAACCCCTACGGCGTCCGTTTTGAGCCGTGGCACGTCAAAGTGGTTTAGAGAGGAGCCGTGCGCATACTCGAAACCTTCAGCCAAAAGCTATATATCGCCTTCAACCGATACTACGAAAACGAACTGACAAACCACGCCGGCGCTGTTGCCTACTACTTTCTTCTGTCAATAATCCCCATTATACTGGTGATGCTGACAATATTTGATACGGTGCTTAAGAGCTACCCCGGATTCAGCAGGGTATTCTTTGAGTTTTTAACCTCCATAAGTGCTTTCCTTAACGAGGATTTTTTGCATGAGATGGGTATCGGTTCGAAGATTAAGGGAGCCTTCAGCGTATTTGGTGTTTTGAACCTGCTTTGGATGTCCAGGCTTATCCTGAACTCCTTCCAGCGGGCGTTCGATGTAATCTTCCCCAGCAGCAAGAGCCGGAACTTCTTTATGACGAACATTATCTCTATCTTCATAATACCGGGGCTCTTCATCGTAATAACAGCATTCGTACTGCTGCGCTTTGCGGCGATACACATAGAGAACTTTTTCATGTCCATAGGTTTTTCCGCTGGTCTTTCCGGCTTCCTGCGCCTTGTGGGCCTTCTTATTCCAGCCTCCGCTGCCTTCGCCTTCGCCTTTTTCACCTACAGGTTCCTACCCGTAAAAAAGCCCAGCAATAATGCCGCTCTGCAGGGGGCCGGCCTGTTTATTGTTCTGGTTATGGTGTTGAAGCTCTTTTATACTCTTTTCACCCAGACGGCGGATCTGAGTATGATCTACGGCTTCATCGGAACTGTTATCCTCCTACTGCTTTGGGTTTATTTCGCCTGTCAGCTCTTTTTTATCTGTGCGGAGTTCACCTACGTCTCCGACAGCCTTGACCTGCTGGTTATAAACAAGATCCTCGACATCGATATGTCGGGTGGGAGAAAGCGTTTGGAGAGCTTCCTTTTCGGCAGGCTTGGTGCTGTATATGAAAGGTATGCGGACTACCACCGTGAAGGGGAGGTCTTGTTCCATCAGGGGGACGAGTCTAAAACTATTTATTACGTATACACAGGCTCCGTCGAGATAAGGAGGGCTGGAACGCCTGATTCGATAAGCAGTGTACGCAAAGGGGAGATCTTTGGCGAGATGGCATATCTCATAGACTGCCCCCGAACGGCAACGGCGGTTGCGGCGGAGAATTCCGTTATATTCAGCCTCGATCCCGATCTTTTTGATGAGCTTCTGCGGATCAATCATGCACTCTCCTACAGGATAATCAACATCCTTTCCAAAAGGCTAAAGGCAACAGATGAAAAAGTCTTTTGATAACAGGGTCAGGGGTATATACTATTCTTAGTAAGAGAGGAGGTGAATGTGGCTCTCAACGTCTCCGAGGCGATGAAATCCGCCTTCAAACAGCTTTCTGTGCTCTTTGTGGAGGATGACAAGAACGCCCGTGAATCCATGTCTGTCATACTCGGCCAGATCTTCGGCAGGGTGGAGCTGGCGGCGGATGGTTGCGAAGGTCTTGAAATATACAAGAACAGAGAATCCGATATAATATTGACAGATCTCTGGATGCCCCTGAAAAGCGGTATAGATATGATACGTGAGATACGTGATCTTAACCTCGACAGCGTTGTGGTTGTTATGTCTGCCTATGATATACCTAACTACGATAAGCAGGTGGAGGGTCTCAATATCGAATGTTTCCTCAAAAAGCCCTTCTGTCTTGAAGACCTTGAGGACTGCCTTGTTCATGTTGCCACCAAAGCGGCCAAGACAAAGGGGCTCGTCTGACAAAACCTGCCCAGGCTGTTTCCTCTGTCTCCTTCCCTGAGTATAACTATTTGCTCTGTTTGTTGGCTGTTTATTGCATGGTTTGATTCCTCACATCCCGGAACCCCTTTTGGGTTTTACTGAGCCCCCTGAGTGGCAATATTCCGGATGCCGCTGAAGCGAATCTTTCGATGATGCTTGTATATGCCCAGCCTGACTTTCCTTCAGGAATTGACTACGAAAAAATTACAAAAGTCCCCTTGAACTGAATCGGTAAAAGGATTATTCTAGTCCCATGAAGATACCCATACGGGGTATAGGTATACTCTGCTGGATTCCGGCATTACAATAGATAAGAAAGGCGGTTGCATGAGTGATAATACAAAAAACACCAATGAAATACGACTCGATGTGACGGGGATGACATGCGCTGCATGCTCAGCCCGAATCGAGAAGAAGCTTTCTAAAAAAGATGGAGTTTCAGAGGTTGCTGTCAACCTCTCCACTGGTAAAGCCCGTGTTGTGTACGATGAAAATGCCCTGAACGTAGATGATATCACCTCATACATAAGCGACATCGGTTACGGTGCAAGGGAGGAGTCCGGCGAGATCGAGGTTGGTGACAGGCTCCTCAAGCCCGTTCTTCTTATATCCATCCTGCTCACTCTACCCCTTTCATTGGGTATGTTCGCCCATGTGGTCGGTTTCGAGGCATACCCCGATTTTATAATGAGTCCACCCGTGCAGTTTGCCCTTGCAGGAATTGTGCAGGTGCTAGGAGGATGGCGCTTTTACATAGGCGCATACAAGAATCTCAGGCACGGCTCGGCGAATATGGATGTGCTTGTTGCCATGGGAACCACCACTGCCTTTGTATACAGTGTTTTCAATGTATTTACAGGCGGGCCCCTCTATTTCGAAACCTCGGCGATGCTCATAACCCTTGTTCTTCTTGGTAAATACCTTGAATCCGCCGCAAAGGACAGAACCGCCTCTGCCCTTCATAGCCTCATGGAGCTTGGCGCAAAAAAGGCCAGGGTGGAACGTGAGGGGGGCGAGGTTGAGATCGATGCCGCAGAGGTTAAAGAGGGTGATGTCATAGTTGTCCGCCCCGGCGAGAAGATACCTGTGGACGGTCAGATTATAGATGGAAGCAGCTATATAGATGAATCGATGGTAACCGGAGAGAGCGTGCCTGTATTCAAGCAGGAGGGCTCTGCGGTTACGGGAGCTACGGTTAACGGAAACGGCAGGCTCCGCTTTAGGGCAACGGCTGTGGGTGAGAACACCATGCTCTCCCGTATCGTCAAGATGGTGGAGGAAGCGCAGGAGAGCAAAGCGCCAGTCCAGAGGATGGCGGATGCGGTCTCCGCATGGTTCGTTCCAGCAGTTGTTATATTTGCTGCTCTGGCCTTTCTGGTGTGGTATTTCGGGCTCACCGGTGGAGACTTCACCAAGTCTATCATAATATTCACCAGCGTTATCGTCATAGCTTGCCCCTGCGCCCTCGGTCTTGCTACACCCACATCTGTTATGACAGCAACGGGGAGAGCCGCCAGAATGGGCGTGCTCTTCAAGGGGGGTGAGCATCTGGAGAAGCTGGGCAGGGCCGATACCCTTGTGCTTGATAAAACGGGTACTATCACCGAAGGGAAACCCTCGGTTACGGATATATATATGGCGGGGGATTTCAGCCGTGACGAACTGCTGTCCCTCACAGCGGCGGCGGAGTCCGGTTCGGAGCATCCTCTGGCCGGTGCTGTGATACGCTATTACGGCGATGATTACCCCGAAGCAACGGATATCCAGGCGGTTCCCGGCAAGGGTGTTACAGCCACCGTTAAGGGTCGCTCCGTTGCCGCCGGGAACATCTCAATGATGGATGGTGTGGAGTTCGGTTCCCTCGTAAGGATGGGGGAAGAGCTCGGCTCGGCGGGGAAGACGGTTATCTATGTATCGGTGGACGGTCAGGCGGCCGGTCTTCTTGGTGTGGCAGACAAGCTTAAGGAGGGAGCTCCCGAGATGGTTGCCATGGCGAAGGGGTTGGGTATGGATGTATGGATGCTCACAGGCGACTCCGAGCGTGCCGCAAAGGCGATTGCTTCAAAGGCGGGTATATATAACGTTATCGCCGGAGTGCTCCCCGAGGGTAAGCGTGATCATATCGCAAAACTCACCGAAGAGGGGAGCAAAACCGCTATGGTGGGTGACGGTATCAACGATGCACCATCTCTGGCGGCGGCCTATGTGGGCGTTGCCATGGGTACTGGCACAGATGTGGCGATGGAAACCGCCGGCGTTACCCTCCTGAAAGGTACGCCGCGTGAGATAGCCGCCTCCCTAGCCATAAGCAGGGCAGCTCTCAGTAATATCAAGCAGAGCCTTTTTTGGGCTCTTATATATAACACCGTGGGCATACCCCTTGCGGCGGCAGGGTTTTTAAGCCCCATAGTCGCAGGTGCGGCGATGTCCATGAGCTCCGTTTCCGTTGTGCTTAACGCACTCCGGCTTAAGCGGTGGAGCTTTGAACTAAAAACAGAAGGAGGACAATAATGGAAAGGATCGATCTTAAAGTTAGCGGAATGACTTGCGGACACTGCAAGGCGGCAGTGGAGAAAGGTGTGGGCGAGCTTGACGGAGTAGAATCCGTTGAGGTGAACCTTGAAAAGGGTGAGGCGGCCGTTAAGTACGATGCCTCTGTGCGCAGTCTTGCGGATATCAAAGAAGCCATCGAGGAAGAGGGCTACGAGGTTAAGGATTGAAACACGAAAACACCCTTGCCAGGCTTAAGAAAGCCCACGGACAGCTTGGCGGGATAATACGTATGGTGGAGGATGAGAGCTACTGCATCGATATTGTAAACCAGATTGCGGCGGTACGTGGAGCTTTGGACAGCTCCGCACTCATCATCCTTGAAAATCATATAAACAGCTGTGTAAAAAGATCCATGGAAGAGGGGGACAGCTCGGAGATAGTCGAAGAGCTTATGAAAACCCTTAAAAAGTATGTTAAATAAAGGCTTTAACCGCAGTGGAAGCACACCCTCAACGGGTGTGCTTTTTTATTTAGGCATAAAAAAGGCCGGTCCTTTTGGGGAGTTGGCGACCGGCCAATGTGTGTTAAGGAGGGGAGGGAAAACTATTACGTTTCCTTTAATTACAAAATATGTCCGCAATTCCCCGTGTCAATACAATTTATTAACAGAACATAATTAATATTGTAGCCGGGCATTGAGTGATGCGTCTTTGATCGAGGGCTTTTATGGTGTATTATTCTAATTAACCCTCCGGGGTATTACACAAATCAACACCACAGGAGTAGGCCCATGGCGAAGATAGATGCTTTCTTTAATCATATGATGGAAGAGGGGGGGAGCGACCTGCACCTTTCAGCAGGAGTTAAGCCACTGCTAAGAAAGGATGGAGAGCTTACAGAGATACCCTTCAAATACGATTTCCTCACAAACGACATGCTCAAGGAGCTCCTATCGGAGATAGCCACTCCTCTGCAATGGGAGAACTTTCAGAAGAATAAAGACCTAGATTTTGCCTATGAGATACCGGGCAAGGCTAGATTCCGTGCTAACTATATGTATCAGAAACGCGGCATAGGTGCTGTTTTCAGGATTATCCCCGAGCAGATACTCACTGTGGAACAGCTCGGTCTGCCGCCGCAGGTTCTTAACTTTGCAAACTACAGCCGGGGACTTATCCTCGTCACCGGAGCCACTGGTAGCGGTAAGTCCACAACCCTCGCTGGGATAATTGATTATATCAACAGGACAAGGGCGGACCATATCCTCACCGTGGAAGACCCGGTGGAGTTTGTGCATAGACCACAGAAGTGTCTGGTGAACCATAGAGAGGTCAGAGCGCATACGGAGAGCTTTGCAACAGCGCTTAAAGCGGCCCTGCGTGAGGACCCGGACGTTATCCTCGTCGGCGAGATGCGTGATCTGGAAACCATCGAGCTTGCCATCACCGCCGCAGAGACGGGGCACCTCGTCTTTGGAACACTCCACACCAACTCCGCCGCCAAAACGGTGGACAGGATCATCGATGTCTTCCCCACGGCGAGACAGGCGCAGATAAGGGCAATGCTCAGTGAATCTCTGAAGGGGGTTATCTGCCAGAACCTTTTCAAAAGGGTGGACAAAGGTGGGCGTGTAGCAGCCCTTGAGATTCTCTTTGTTACCGGTGCCATCGCCAACCTCATCCGTGAGGGTAAAACCTTCCAGATCCCCTCCAGTATCCAGACGGGAAGGGGTGAGGGTATGCAGCTCATGGATCAGGCAATTAAGGACCATCTTGAAGCCGGGATCATCAGCCCCGAAGAGGCTTATTCGAAATGTTTTGACAAAAAGACATTCGCCAAGTATCTCAAGGAAAAACCGGAGGATAGCGGCGAATAATGGATGGATTGACCCTCACAAAGCTTGTGCACATCACAGGCCCGAAGCTGAGGGGTTCCAGGCTTAACAGGGTCACCGTAACGGATGATTCCCTGTATTTCTCCCTTTTCGGCGAAGGGCAGATGGTTCTGCGTGTGCGCACGGGAGACGGGGTACCCGCACTGCTGAAAGCTGAAAAGCCCGATGGAGCTGTGGAGAAACGCCTTGAAACCCTTAATGGAGCAACCCTTAAAAGCTTAGGATGCAGGAAGTATGACCGTGTCATGCATATGGAACTGCTTAAACGCAGACCCAGCGGTAAGATAGTCTCATACCGTGTTATCTGCGAGCTCATCGGCAGGATGGCAAACATCTTTGTTACCGATGAGAACGGTATCGTTATATACATGCACAGCAGGAACAACCCCGATCCTGACAGGGATATAGGCATTGGCTCTGTATATACCGAGCCGAAGATGAACAAGCGGTATTCCCTTGATAATCCCCCACCAGTCGAGGATTTCAGCCTTATGACCGGTTTTTACCCCCTCACAGTAAAATACGCCGAGAGCATCATGAACCAAAAGGAGTTCAGCTTCATGGAGACCTGCATATACATAAAGAGCTGTATCTATGATGATGCAAAATTCTATGCGGATGCAAGGAGTAAGCTTGTCCCCTTCCCCGCACCCGGCGCAGAGAGGGAGGTTTCCGCCGAAGAACTGGAGAGTTTCTTCACCGTATCACGTGAGAAGCGCAAAGGAAGGGCGAAGGACAGGCTCCTCAGCTTCTATGCAAAGCAGAGAAAGAAGTACGCATCCCTTATGAAGGAGCTTCAAGAGGAGCTGAAAAGGGCGGAGGAATGGAAAGGGATACAGGCAGAGGCGGAGCTGGTGCGGGATAACATGCATCTTCTTGAGCGGGGAGAGGGGGAGATGACCCTGAACCGCTATACCGAAGAGGGGGTCGAGGAGGTAAGTTACTCACTCCCCGAGGGTGTGCACCCGAGAGAGCGGATGGACAAGCTCTTTGCCAGATCCGCAAAGCTGGAGCGGAGCATCAACAAGATAAACAACCGGATGGAAGAGGTTCGCCAGCTTCTTATGAATATAAACGAACAGATTTACTTCATAGAGGAATCCGCAGGAGAGCGTGACCTCCTTGAGCTTGAGGAGGAGATGAACGCAAAGAGCAGGACGGGGAAGAAACAGCAGTACAAGGAGAAGCAGTTCCTGACATTCTCCATGAATTGCGGTAAGGCCTATGCAGGGCGCAACTCCGTAAGCAACCACAGGCTCGTTTTCGGTTATGCAAACCCCGATGACCTGTGGTTCCACGCCCAGAAGATCCCATCATCCCATCTTATCCTTCGTTGTGACGAAAGCCCCACCGAGGAGGACATAATCAGAGCCGCCCGTATCGTTGCAGGCTACAGCAAGGCGAAGCATGACACAAAGGTTGTCGTTGACTACACCCGAAAAAAACATGTAAAGAAACCGAAGAATACTCCGCCCGGCTTTGTTATCTACCACAAGTTCAGCTCTGTAACCGTTGAACCCATGAGCGAGGAAGAGCTTTTAGATGAATCCCGAAATCAATAGTACAGGCGGAAGTGTTATGGTAATATATAATTAAAGACATATCTTTATCTTTATGACCCAGCGGATAAAAGGTGCGTATTGAATTTTTTAAAACCCACAACCCTTAGCCGTGCCGGACTGCTGAGCACAATTCTGATAATAGCCGTTTTCGGGCTGACCATTGGAGTTCTGCTCGGTTGGAACCAGTACAACACGTTTAAGGACGAATCGGTAAAGATAGACAGCCTTCTTCTCAAAGAGGGTAAGAAGCGTGTCCGCAACAGGGCGGAGAAGATCGCCTCCTTCCTGGAGCATGAGCGCAGGATCGCCGAAAGCAACATGAAGAAGGATGTCCGAAGCACGCTCCTTGAGGGTTACTCCTACGCATCATCCATATACAATAAATATAAAGACACACTCCCTAGAGAAGAGATAGAACGTAAGATTCTCGAAACATTCCGTAACTATAAGTTCGGTATGGGCAGGGGGTATTTCTTTGTTATTGATAAAGAGATGAAATCGGTCTTTAATTCAGTAAGCCCCGGTCTTGAGGGGAGAAACATTGGGGATCTCAAGGATATGCAGGGGAAGCTCTTCATTCAGGAGATGGCGGAACTCGCCGAAGATACGGGTGAGGGTTATGTGAGCTATCATTGGAAGAAACCCAGTTTCAGCGACTTTAGCTATAAAAAACTCAGCTATATAAAGATTTTCGAACCGCTTGGGTGGATCATAGGCACAGGGAGTTACCCCGATGAGATTGAGCGTGATGTTAAGGTTAGCTCACTCTTTCGTATAGATTCCCTCCTGGCCGAAGAGAACAGCTTCTATTACATAATAGCTGGGGACTGCGGAATTATGACCCATACGGACACCTCCTATATAGGACGAAACTGCTATGACCTTGAGGATGAGGTTGCAGCCAAGGCCTTTGAGGGGATACTCCGCTATGCCGTAAGTGAACATGAAGGGTTTTACGGATTTAACTGGAAGAGAACTGGTGAGGAAAACCTGCTCTCCATGGCAAGCTATAATATATACTACGCCCCGTGGGACTGGGTTATCGGCTCAGCACTGTACGTTGATGATATGCGCAAGGTTATTGATGATGGACGTGCAGAGCTTCGGCAGAATATGCGGGATCTTATGCTTATCTTTATCTTCGCCTTTGCCGGTGTATCTGTCCTAACCCTTATCTTTACAAGGTTCAACGCCATGCGTCTTGAGAGGGAGTTTGCAGCTTTTGCAGATTTCTTTGAAAGGGCGGCTGTGGAGCATGTGCAGATGGATGCTGATAAACTCCGTTACGATGATTTTCGGAGCCTTGCAGGGTATGCAAACATGATGGCATCCCAGCTTAAAAGGAAGGATGAGGAGGTCACAGTAGCCCTTGAGGAGGCGAAGAGGGCTTCCAGGGCGAAAAGCGGGCTTCTTGGCCATCTGAGCCATGAGATACGAACCCCCCTTAACGGTGTTGTGGGCTTTTTGGAGCTTCTGGAACAGACCAACCTTGATGAAGTGCAACGCAAGTATATGAATATAATCAAGGGGAGTTCTAAAAACCTCGCAGGTGTTGTGGACGACCTCCTAGACTTTTCAAAGATGGAGCAGGGCGGCCTTGAGGTAAACAGAGCTCCTTTCAAGACGTTGTCCGCCTTCGAATCCATAAGCGAACTTTTCTCCGCCATGGCCTATGACAGGGGGATGAGCTTTATCCTGTATGTTGATCCATCCCTCCCCAAGGAGCTTGAGGGTGACATACTCCGCCTTAATCAGGTACTCTCGAACCTTGTGGAGAACGCCGTGCTCTATAACAGGGATAAAGGGATAGTCTACCTCGATATCACCAGTTCAGGAGAGTCAGGGGACAGCGTCAGGGTACGTTTCGAAATAAAGGACAACGGTCTCGGTATATCACCCGAGAAGCAGAGAGAGATAAACGATGTCCTCAGCTCCAGCGCTACGGACTTCGTGAACAAATTCGAAGAGATTGGCGGTCTGGGTCTTGGTATATCCTCCGGCCTTGTGCGCCTTATGGGGGGAGAGCTTGACTATATATCCATGGAGAGAAGCGGCTCAACATTCTTCTTTGAGCTTGATTTCCCCGTGTGCGACAGCAAAGGGGTCATAGATACGGAAAGGGTAAGTGACTGCTACGCTGCTATCTATGTCAGCGATGAGCTTGGAGAACCCGAGTCCACAGAAGCACTCCTCATGCGCTACTGCAGTGAGCTCGGCAACGAGGTGACCTTCTTCTCCTCCATCTCCGACCTTGAGAAGCTTGCCTTTCTGGATGTTATCTACTACGTCTACAACCCCGAAACAAAGGACCGCTTCCTCAGCAGCAGGCGTACCCATGAAGCCGTTCCCTTTGTTATGGTGATGAACGTTAATGAGAGACATGAGGCGAAGGAGCTCCAGGACAGAGCATCCTCCATAGTTTATCAGCCCTTGGGGCTCTCAGCTGTTTATGAGACGATATATATTGCAGTGAGCATGCTGGAGGATGAGGACTATGTGGAGTCTGTCACTGGAGATGAAAAGAAGCGCAGGGGAACGTTCAGCGGGACGGCTCTAGTGGCGGAGGATAATCCCGTTAATGCGAGGATGATAAGCCTGCTTCTCCGGGAGCTTGGTTTTGAGACGGAAACAGCAGATAACGGCTACGAGGCGCTCAGCAAATTCAAGGAAAACGACTTTGTAATGGTTATTATGGATATAAACATGCCCAAGCTCAGCGGTATTGAGGCGACTAAGATGATAAAGCAGTACGAGGTAGATACGGGCAGGGATCACGTCCCGGTGATAGCCCTTACGGCGAATGCCATAAGCGGCGACAGAGAGCGGTTTATAGACGCAGGTATGGATGATTACATTGCAAAGCCCGTAAGCGTTGAAACACTGTACGAAACAATTAAAAGACACCTCCGTGCATGATTTTTCTGGAAAAATAATGGTTTAAGGCTGTATAATCCCTCCAGCTTTGATAATTCTTGTGATTAACTGCTGAGGTGCAAAAAAGATGAAAGATACACCCCTCTATAAAAAAGCTGTTTTCCAGGCGGCAAGAAGGGCGATGCTCGAGAACGAGCTTGTTCTTCGTGAATTTGTTCAGAACAACCTCCCCGAACATTACGGCGAAAAGGAGATGATAGAGCTTAACGAACTCCTTGAGGGTATTCTAGACAACGATCTCTTTGATGTTGTTATGGGAGTTAAGGAGGCGGAGGAGTTCTCCGATCGGTACAATATCGCTATACTGAAAGATATTGAAGACTTTTCAAAGGTATACAGAGAAAAGAAGAAGCTTCGTCAGGGTTGAATCATACAGCTGAAATCCCTTCCGTATCTTAGAAGCTCTGTGAAATGGGATATGGGGAGGGGTTTGCTGAAGAAGTATCCCTGAACTTCAGAACACCCCCTCTCCATAAGAAACCGGAGCTGTTCCGCCGTTTCCACACCTTCGGCCACAACCCTCATTTGCAGGCTTTTTCCCATCGCCATAACGGCTTCGGCGATGGCTTCGTTTTCGCTGTCGCCGGGGATGTTTTTAACGAACTCCCTGTCGATCTTAAGCGTCTCGATGGGCATCCGTTTGAGGTAGCTGAGGGATGAGTACCCAGTCCCGAAGTCATCAAGGGCTATCGTAACGCCGAGATCCGAAATGAGGCGCAATGTTTCGATGGTGAGATCGATGTTCTGGGCGAGCGTGCTCTCCGTTACCTCTATCTCAAGGAGCTCAGGAGGGAGTCCTGTTTCGGTCAGGGTGTTGTGGATGTGCCAGTAGAACTTTCGATCCATAAACTGCCTGGCGGAGGCATTTACGGATACTTTTATGGGCTCGAAACCCTGTTCCTGCCAGATAATGCTCTGCTCGCAGGCGGTTTTCAGCACCCAGTCGCCAATACCCACTATGAGCCCCGTCTCTTCGGCAACGGGTATGAACCTGCCGGGTGAAACTATTCCCAGATCAGGGTTCTCCCAGCGGACAAGCACCTCCGCAGATGCCATACTCCCCGTCTTTATATCGATTTTGGGCTGATAATACAGTATGAACTCGTTTTCCATCAGAGCTTTGCGCAGACCGCTTTCTACCTCAAGCCGTTCCTTAGAGCGTTCACTCATGTGCTTCGAGAAGAACTGGAAGTTGTTTCTCCCCTCACTTTTTGCATGGTAAACGGCGGAATCGGTCTTCCGCATAAGGCTTTCGGATGAATCGCCGTCCTCTGGATACAGCGTTACACCAAGGCTTGCAGTAACGATAATGTCTGTATCGTGTACTCGGAAAGGGTTGGACAAACAGGATATTATATTATTCGCAACTTTATTGATGTGATCAGGGCTGTTCAGATTCGTGATTATGAAGCCGAACTCATCCCCGCTCAGTCTTGCCGCCGTATCGCTCTTTCTGATGCATGAGTGTAATCTGGAAGCTGCCTTTTTCAGTAGCTCATCGCCGGCGGTGTGCCCTAAGGTGTCGTTAATATACTTGAAGTTGTCCAGATCGAGCATAATTATTCCGAGGGTGGATGTGTTTCTGGAGGCGTAAAGTATACTCTGGTTAAGCCTTTCACGGAAGAGTGTCCGGTTCGGCAGTCCTGTGAGGCTGTCGTAATATGCAAGATGTCGAAGCTGATCCTCGCTTTCGAGTACCTTGGAAAGGTCGAAAAAGATACCGGCGTAGAGCTCCTTGTCTACCCTTGTCACGGCGAGGGTTTTTGGAAATATTCCGCCCCCCTTGTCCTCATCCCATAGTTCACCCCGCCAGTGTCCCTTTTCCCTTAGTTCACCCCAAAGCTCTTCATAGAAGCTAGCACCCAGCATCCCCCCTTTCAGGAAGCCGCCGTTTTCGTTCATCTCTTCCTTTGTGTAACCGGTCAGCTTGGTGAATGCAGGGTTCAGCAGTTTTATATGGCCGTTATCATCGAAAACGACGAACGCCTCATTGATTTCATCGAAAAGTGTTTTAAGGAATGACTCGCTTGGCAAAATATCCTCCGACAATTAATAATAGCACAACTGTATCCTACTACTAAATAAATATATGTATTTTTTCTTTATGGTGGTTTTTTGCCAATTATGTTCATATTATGCTAATATCCGCATTTAATAATCAGGAGAGTATTAATTGAAACCTAGATGGATGCTTGTTCGAGAGGATATGACCTGGGATGAGGTCAAGTTTGAGATCAATGGTGAGGAGTGCAGCGTCTTCCTTCCTAAAAAGAGGAAGGAGATGGACTGCATAATCGAAAAAAGCAATGAGGTATCAAAGGTGTACCGTGTTCGGGATGATATGACCGATGAGATCTATGATATAGTGGATTTCTCCGAGATGGATAAGATGTTCGAGGAAAACGGCATCATCTTCCGTAACCGCAGGGGGCTTCATAACGAGGTCCGCAGGTATATCGACTTCAGCATTTCATGAAAAGAATCGGCTTCACCACAACAATCCCCGTTGAGCTTGTCATGGCCTCCGGCGGTGCTCCCTGTGATCTGAATAACGTCTTTATAACGTCGGAAAATCCGTCGGAATATATCGATTTCGCCGAAAGTGAGGGGCTTCCCCGCAATATCTGCGCATGGATTAAGGGGATCTACACCGCCGTTGTGCGAGGTGCCGTTGACGAAGTTATCGCCGTAACCGAGGGTGACTGCAGCAACTCCCACGCACTTGCAGAGCTCTTCATGGAGCAGGGGATACCTGTACACAGCTTTGCGTACCCCTTTGGCAAATCGGACCGTCTCAGCTTTCTGAAAAACGAGTTTGAAGGGCTGGCCAGCTCACTCGGAACCACCGTTGGGGTGGCCATGGAGTCCGTAAAGCGCACCGACAGGGTTCGCTCCAAACTGCGCGAGCTGGACAGGCTTACCGTGGAAGGGAGGGTTACCGGCTTTGAGAACCATATAACCCTTGTCAGCTCCACAGATTTCAACGGCGATATCGATACCTACGAAAAGGAGCTTGATGCGCTTTTGTACGATGCGAGGGGGCGTGAGCCCTCCACAAACAGCATTCGTATTGGGGTGCTCGGTGTTCCCACCATCTTTGATGATATATACGCATTCCTTGAGGAGAGGGGAGCACAGGTTGTTTTCAACGAGATTCAGCGACAGTTCTCCATACCCTCCACAAACCCCGACTACATAGCGAGATACGCCGAATATACATACCCCTATGATGTATTCACTCGCCTTGAGGATATACAGAAACAGGTGGAGGAACGCAAGATACACGGCCTTATCCACTATGTTCAGTCCTTCTGCTACCGTCAGATGCAGGATATAACAATGAGAAAGCACCTCGATGTCCCCGTTCTTACCGTTGAAGGGGATGGTCCCGGCGGGATAGACAGCCGTACACGTATCAGGGTGGAATCGTTCCTTGAGATGCTCGAGGCGAAGCATGTCTAGGGTCGGGATAGATCTCGGGAGCCGTTACGTTAAGGCGGCTGTTCTCAGGGATGAGCATGTTAAGCTTTTGCGCTGGGATACGGCGGAGTTCTACCGCAGTTTTGTCAAGCGGAGGGGGGGGGAGCTGTACATAGAGCTTGCCGCCGCCGGACTACCGGATGATACCGCTATAACCGCAACGGGATACGGACGCAACCTGATGAGCTTTGCCAACGCTAATGTTATATCCGAGATAAAGGCGCATTTCCGTGGTGCGCTTGAAGCTACGGGTGAGAGTGACTTCATACTCGTTGACGTTGGGGGGCAGGACAGCAAGGTTATATATGTAAAAGACGGCTATATCGAAGATTTCGTAATGAACGATAAATGCGCCGCAAGCACAGGGAGGTTTTTGGAGAACGCATGCAGTATACTGCATGTTTCGCTGGATGAGCTTTCCGCTATGAAGGATAAACCTGTGAAACTCAGCTCCACATGTGCCATATTCTCCGAGAGCGAGATTATCGGAAAGATTGCCGAAGGGTGCACTACAGAAGAGATTGGGGCGGGGGTGAACGAGTCCATCGCCAGACGGCTTCTACCTTTGATCAAAAGATTCCGTGCCCCAAGGATTTATGCAGCCGGGGGTGTTGCGGCAAATGGGGCACTGTTCAGTATGCTTTCGGATATGGTCGACAAAGAGATCGATATTCTTCCCGAGTCGCAATACAACGGCTGTCGGGGATGTCTCTTCTACTAGCCAACCATGTTTATGATGGTTCCGAGCATCTCGTCGTTGGACTGAGCCATGGTGATGTTTGATTTATAACCGCCAAGGGTTATCACGCTGTCCACGATCTCCCTTGCCATATCTACATTGGAGGCCTCAAGCATTCCGGTTCTTAACTCATACTGACGGTTATCCACCGGTTCGCCGAAACGATCCACGATCTCTACCTGTCCTTTCAGATCTCCGTCTGCAAAGATGTTCCCTTCGTTATCGATCTCTACCCTATCAGCAGGGCCTATGTCGTAGGCGAGAACGCTTCCGCCGGGATCCACAAGGTTCCCCTCTTCATCCATACGGAAACTGCCGGACCTTGTAAGGTCCTGCCCTGAATCGTTCTCCACACGGAAATATCCTGGACCGTCTATGGCGATGTCGAGGGGGCGGTTGGTGTTCATGAGGTAGCCGGGGGTGTCATCTGTTACAACGGAATTAACGCGCACTCCGCCTGTGGGGAGATCGGCCAGAGTAGTCCTGCCGGCCTGGAATCCGCCCGTGTTCACGTTGGCGATGTTGTTTGCCGTAACACTCTGTACTTTCTGATATGCGTTTATCGCTGTGGATGCGCTGTACAGACCTTGTAACATTGATGTCCTCCTGTTACATTATAATATAAGAATATTAACGGAGGCTGTCATGGGAAATCTCACAGATGATAGATTAAAAGAACTGCTTACAAATGCGAAAACCGTTGTTATTGTTGGTGCTTCTAACAAAGAAGACAGGGCCAGCAACGGTATTATGAAATACCTCATGAAGAACGGTTACGACTGCTACCCCGTTAACCCTGTCGAGGAAACGGTGCTTGGCGTTAAGGCTTATGACTCCATCGCCGAAGTTCCCGTAACCCCTGATATAGTTGATGTTTTCCGCAGAAGCGAGCATGCGCCGGATATAACACGCTCCGCTATCGAAAAGGGCGCAGGGTTTATCTGGCTCCAGGAAGAGGTGAAGAGCGAAGAGGCAAAGAAGATGGCCGAATACGCCGATGTACCCTTCGTTATGGATAAGTGCATCTTTAAAGAGATGATGCGTCTCGGTCTTTACGGAAGCTAAGAGGGGAGGGTTGAGATTCTAGGGGAAAGTTTTCCCTTAAACTAATCTGGGAAATTCATCATCCTGAGAATTTCCCTGCCGCTACACCTGGCAAAGCCTTCGCTCCGCTTACTTCCGTTACAGAATATGAAGCATAGCTCCATATTCTTCACTTCAGGGCTTCCATCCCTGGAAGCCTGTTGAGTAGCAACCTTAATATTTCCCTCAGAATGGGTTTTTGAGGGGATTCTAAGGGGAAAGTTTTCCCTAAAAATTTCCCCTTAGTTATATTTTTTCACAGAACACATTAGAAAATAGGCACTAATATATTTGTATTGCGCTTGTGCGCCACATACTTTTGGCGCAAAAGTATGCAAAACCTTTCCCTCAGGGTTTTCCAGCCCCCATAGTTACTCATTTATTATCATAAATTCGTAATTGATGGCGGTACCCTCATTTCACTCTTTTTCCACCTGAAGTTTTGCTGATGCTGAGGAGTGTAAACGCACCTCATGCATTCCAGTATTCAATATTTAGGATTAACACATCTGTCACGTACGGCCAAAACTTCCGGGCGGTTCCAAAAGAGCTTATTCGGCTGTAAAACATTCGGGGAGGATTAAGAGCGTTTGTGACAAAACTGGTTGTGGACTACTAGTCTTCCGGTTAATGAAATACCTTTTTCACGTCTTACGTTGTTTTCTCTTGAGCGTAAAGGAAATTACTTTCTTCGAACGGCAGAAAAATTTCCATGGATGGAAAATTATTCAGACGGATAAAGGGGTTTTTGAGGGGTGCGGGGAACTTTGTTCCCTAAAAAGTTCCCTGCGATTTTCTATATTAATCTGGGAAATTCATCATCCTGAGAATTTCCCTGGCTGATTTAATCTATGGAATTTCCCGTCCATGGAAATTCCATTGTTGTTCGGGCAAAGAAACTTTGCCCTCTCGTACTTCCGGCTTCGTGAATTGAGCAGAGCCCAATTCAGCTTCGCCTTCAGGGCCAACATCCATGTTGGCTTTATTCGCTTCAACCTTGATAATTATCTTCAAAATGGGTTTTTAAGGGGATTCTAAGGGGAAAGTTTTCCCTAAAAATTTCCCCTTAGTTATATTTTTTCACAGAATCACATTCGAAATAAGTCACTATATTTGGCAAAAAATCCCTGTTGTGATACTATGCCTAATGTGAATAGGTTTCGTATTGTGATGATGATAGTTGTTGACAGAAGTACGCACAGTGCGTATTTTACTTATAAGTTAAGCGGTGGTTTGTGAAAGGACATAAGGTTGGCGGACAAAACTTTTATCAGATAAATGAGAGGGTCTACATAACGGAACAAGGCATATCAGAGTTTAATGATATTACTAATGAAGTATTTGATATTAGCAGTCCAGGCAAAGTGCTGAGAAAGTATATTGCCCTTTTTAATTTACTGGGATGTGGAAGAAGGATTAACCATCCAGAAAAGATAGAACATCTTGGTGGAAAGGCGTTTGAGCTTAAATCAAAGCCATTTAGAGCTGGGGCACTGTCAGTTAACGGGTGTTGGCTTATTTTATCTTTCTGGAAGGTTCAGGCCAATTCGAGCAAATCGAAGAGTGAGAGTATAAAGCGGGCTTGCAGGCTATGCGAGGAGACAGAAGATGATTTTAGAAGACTATTACAAAGGTTACGATAAAGAGACTAAGATAGATATTCAGACAGATATGGTTAAGCTTCAGGTTTCGACCGCACTCAAGGAGCTTATGGAGAGCAAAGGTTACACTAAGAAAATCCTTGCAGAGAAAATGGAAGTAAGCCCTGCATACGTAACCAAGATATTCGGCGGAGACAATATTTCTCTTAAAACCATTGCCAAAGTTGCAGTAGCCCTTGATATCCATATGGGTATCAAGCTTAAAAACTTGGATATCTCCAGCAGAAAAAACAATGTCGTAGATATCAAATATTATTACGAAGATACAGACGAGTCGCATATTCTGGATACAGAGCCAGAGGTGGAGTGTGTATAAAACGCCAATATCCATTACAGATTTTTTTGTGGTGGAATCCGATTTCAGCTTTAATGTCAGGTCTGAGAATGTCGGTATTAATGTTGATGTGGATTATTCTGTAATTAGCCGTGAAGTGAACGATGAAATAGAGCACGGACTGGAGGTTCGTCTTGTTATAAACGGCGACAAGGAAACCGGACATGTTAAGGGGAGAATTGTTTGCGCTGGATTCTTTGATGTTGATGAAGATCTTGAGGAAGATGAGCAGAAGAAGTATCTGATACTCAGTGGTCTGTCGATAATTTACGGCCTTCTTAGAGGTATAGTCTATGAGAGACTTTCAGCATTTCCTCCTGATATGCGGCTACTACCTGCAGTGAATATTAGAAATCTTGTTAAGGAAAAGATAGAGAGCAGAAAGAAAGATTGATAGGTTACTGTCATCTTTGTGAGAAGTTCAGTTGGTAGGTTATACTATGCATGATGATTTGGTGACGATGGGTTCAATGCTAGAAACTGAGTTTGTTTCAGATCGAGAGGGTGGAATATCAGCTGTTAAAACAAGTTCTGGAGACTGGTCTTGTGAGACTTGTGCAAATAATCCAATTGCAACCGCTGTAGCAACTGTTACTGCTACAGCAACATTTGCACCTAGTATAGTCCTATTATCGTAAATAATGATACTAATCAAATATTAAGTGTGATAGCATCTCCAATTATATCAAATATCTTTGACAGGGCAATGGGTTATGTATCTGTGGACATTAAAGAGATCGCAATCCTTCTTGAACAAATAAAGAACTATTTAACGTAAAAAGCCCCCTGTTCTCAGGGGGCTGTATTGAATCTTATTCGTTTGATACCGCGGCGACCGTCGCCTTTGGTATTATCTTTGAGAAGGTGGAGAATATCTTCTCCGGGTTGCTTTCATACGCTTCAATGAACTCTTTGAGTGCCTTATTGAAACGCTGATCGATATCCACATCCTTGAACTGTGCTATATAGTCATCGATATGTTTTTGTAGGAACACCCTGTCTTCGCTCGTGAGATAGTCGATCTTGCGGACCCCCACACCGAGCTGTTCATCACTTAGCTCACCTCTTATATAGGCTGCTCCTGCTGTCATGCCGGAGCAGACGTAGTATCCTATGGGGTTTTGCTTATTGGCGATGTTCAGGATTATCCCTATGCCCCCTTGGGCGTATTCCATGAAGTAGTCGCCCATCCTCCTTTCGGAGCCCACGCCATAGATGGCGACGGGTGGTGTACGCTTGAGGAGTTTCTCCTCGTACATCTTGAGGAATTGCTGCCACTTCATTTTGTTTCTGAGTGATTTACGTTTCTGATACCTGCGTACAATCTCGGCGAGAACCTCGTCCTTCTCGGCGTTTACGAAACGGTCCACATCTATATTCTTCCATTCATCGGGGAGCCCCGCTTTCATGAGAAGTAGGTTACGCACACCGCCGCTCTTTGCCACACGGAAAACACCGCTCACTGAGTATGCGGCGAAAAGGTCGCTCACGTCTCCGGCGATGTTTATCTCTGACGGGTTTGACGTGTTGGCAACGCCCACCTGTGCATTTGCCGGTACGGTGGTCTTCGTGGAATGGTTTGGTATCACGTTTATCTTAACATCGTGGACGAAGCCGAAGCAGTGGTTTCCGGCGAGTCCCCTCACGGTGATTTCCTCGCACTCGATACCGGTTCCGATAACACGCTGACCCATAACGTTGTCGAGGAAGAACCGCTTAACGCCCCTTCGCACAGCCTCTTTCATGATATAGTTCAGCTCGAGGCTCTCTATCTGGTCAAAGCCAATATCTATGGTTAGTTCCTCATCCTTGATATTTGAGAGGATCTCCTCGAATTTATCGCTGCGTTCCTCTGCAACTTCCTTTTCGGAGCGGAAGAGCTTATTGTTCATCTCGGTCTGTTTGAAGTTCGGCACCTGTTTATCGAACTCCCCGTGGCCGAAGGTCTGGAACAGGAGTGGATCGCTTCCATGGTAACGGAAACGTCTTGCGCCGACGACATCCGCATGGGTTGTCATCCCGAGCCCTGCGGCGAGTCCCTCCATATCCTCATGGAAGGATTCCACAAGGTTTGCCATGCTGTCGCTGGCCGTTTCCGGCTCTATGCGGTGGCCGTACTTACGGGAGGTGATCCCCCATGCGCACTGACCCGTATGGCATCTGCGGCAGAGGGTACAGCCAAGTACGTGAAGATGACGCATTCCCATTCCGACAAAGTCTGCACCTGCGAGCATGGTCAGGAAGGCGTGGAAGCTGTTCATAACGCCCCCTTCGGCTATGATGGATACTTGCTCTCGAAGACCTTCACGCCTAAGGGCGTAGTCCGCCATGTGTGTGAGGTATATGATATTGAGTCCTCTGTTCTGCATATCCACCATGTGTGCCGCACCGGTGGAGCCGTCCCCCGCCTTAACGGTTATGTAGTCGAAGCCTGCCTTTGCAAGGGCCACGGCAATCTCGGGGAAGTTCCAAGCCGTTCCGTATACATCCGCACCGATCAGCTTGTCGTCACCAAGGAGACAGCGGAGGGACTCCACACGCATGGGGAGTTCTTCGATGGAATACTGGAGATGCTGGGGGTTTGGTGCTGTAAGGTGGCGAAGCGCCTCGACACAGCGGAGCAGGGCGATCTCGTAATCGTTCTTCTTGTCCTGAAGCCTGCCCCCTTTACCCTTCTTGGCATCCTGACCGTACTTCATCGATACTCCGGCGAACTTGTCCAGCTCCAGCCATGGGCCGTAGCCTCCGGAGCCGAACTGCAGGATGCAGTATTTTGCGGCGGGCATCATATCGGGATGGACGTATCCCTCACCTGTGAAGAATGGACGCCCCAGCTTGATACTGGCCATCATACGGGCGAGGATCGCCTCGTGGCTGTTGGAGCCGTAGCTTTGGTGCACATCGAATATGGGCGTGTCGCACTCGAAGCGTGCGTTTCTCTTGCCGAGCGTCATACGGCGAATCTGGCCGGCGAACTCGTGGAGGTGGTCACGCTGGGGTGAGAGGATCTCCGCCGCATCGATGAGCCAGTCGTTGTCCATCTTGGATTGGGTTGCACCGAGGTGAGCACTCGATACGGTGGATTTATTGCTTGCCCTGTTGATGATATCGTTTATCACACCGGAGCCTGTGAGCTTCACCCCTACATCGTTGTAGTCAGGGTTTTCGTATACCTTGATGGCACGCTGGGGACACATCTTCACACATCGCTTGCAGTTACAGCACTCATCGGGGTTGATCCAGAGGATCTTCTCCATGAATGCAACGCTGTCCCCCGCCTCCATGTTCACACGGTTCCCCTCCTCGTCCAGATAGCGAACCTCCATGGAGAATACGCCTGTGGGTGATTCGGGTTTGGCGAGGTTGTGGGTGCAGGCATCCACGCATGTTGCGCAGTGAACACATCCACGCCCCGGCTCTGTGAGTTCATCGGTTACTTCAACCCAGTATTTTGCACCCTGGGCGTAGATCCCCGTTTTGTCCGGTTCGGTGTATTTTATGGAACGTCTTGTTACGACGTTGTTTTTATGTCTAACTATATCAGCCATTGTTCCTCCAGCCGTAACTGAGGCATTCAACTTCCTTGTCCTTAACCTCGAAGGCGACTATCTTGCCCGCCTCCGGGTCGTACATGGTAAGCTCTTCGTTCATGAAGTATGCCGCACTGATAACAGCCCTCTGCTCGCTTCCCAGCAGGGCTACCTTTTCGTTGGTGCCTATGCTGAAGGAGCGGAGGTGGTCCCTGTCCGTATAGCCTATGACCACGTCATCCACCATACTGATGGCGGTGGCGGGGCCGCTTATCTTCATCTTGTTGAGGATCGGGTGGTTTGTTATCCTTTTGTACCGCTCAAGCTCCTCAAGGGGCATGGATGCCTCCTCCTCGGGGAATCTGCGGCAGAGTATCCATTCTATCTCTTGAAGCGTGTAGCCCGCTCTGAGTAGGTAGCCAGTTTGCAGGAAGATCGCCTCGGAATCTGTTCCCACATGAAGCGGTATGTCCAGCTGTTCAAGGGCACGGGCGTTTGCCATGTCGCTTGAAAGGTGTCCGTTGTGAACACCGGCTATCTCGCCGAGGGATATGGGCTGGGGTCCCCACCAAAGGCCTCTGCCGGCACTTGTGGGCCAGCGGAGGTGGATCAGGCAGGCATCGTAGAAGTGGTCCTCATATTTGTTCAGATTGTATATGTTTATGGTGTCTTCAAGCTCGAAGGCGGTGAGGAATGTTGCGTTGTTCTTGGAGCTTGAGAAGATCCTCGCATCATCCTTGAACGCCCTGTTGAAGCGGCTCACCATGGTTACCATATATGTGTTCTCATCCTCCATCCGCTCACGGTACATCATTTCGTCTCTGGAGGGGGGTACAACGGAATAGTGCATGATAACGGGGAGGTCGTATTCGTAGTAGAACTTGCGCTGGACCATATCCTCCTTGTCGAGGATGCGCACACCCCAGCTGTTGATAACCTCCTCAAGCTCTGCGATCCTGTCCTTGGAGCGGAACATGATGTGGAAGTTGTAGAAACTGGTGTCCTTGTAAAGGCTTTTGAGTGTTACTCCGGCTCCGGCACGCCCTCTGTACTGCAGGCATCTTGCCGCTCTGAGAAGGGCCTCAAGGCTGAAATCACCAGCCACAGCCAGAAGGCCGCAAGCCCCCTGGGCAAGCCCCTCTTCGCCGCCGGAAAACTCGTATACGCCTAAATCCCCTGAACGGGATGTTCTGTCATTCAGCATCATTTGTTCCTCCCTTCAAGGCTTTCGCTCTGGATGTACTGGGACTTTCTTAAGCTGTCCCATCTGGAGCCTTCGGCGTGTATGCTGAGTGCTGCCCTTGGGCAGGCTTCGACGCTCTTGAAGGTGGCATCTTTAATGTCGTCATCCAGAAACATGTAGAAGAACTCATCCATATCCGGCTTCCAGTTTTTGTTCAGTTTAACTATGGAGCCGTCGGAGTAGTACCAGCACCAGTCGCACTGGATGCAAATACCGCAGTTAAAGCATCTGCCCGCCATAAGAACGGCCATATCATCATCCATGGTTTTGACGATCTCCTTGAAGTTCCCCTCACGCTCTTCAAAGGGGAGGGTTTCCTCAACTAGTCTCGCCTCCTTTTGGAAGTACTTTGTATTGAGATCCCTGTAGTATGCAATATCTCTGGGCTTTTCCTCTTCGAACCTTTCACCGAGGAAGCCTCTAACGCTTTTGGCGGTATCCTGGGCAAGGCCCACCACACGGACAACCATGCCCGTATTCTCCGTGGAGCCCATGGCGGCATCACCCGTTATGAATATCCGGTCCCTTATGTCTTCGGGGAGATCGGGGCATATCATACGGGGGAAGTCCACTGTGAAGCTTTCGCCTACGAAGAAGAGGTCCGGCTTATCGCCGATGGCGAGGACTATGCGATCAAACTCGAACTCCTCGGTTTCTCCGTGGACGGGAACGGGCTTTGAGCGGCCGCTTTCATCCACAGGACCCAGCTTCATTACCTGAGTTACGAGCTTGAAGGTATCCTTGTTCTTTTCGATGCGCAGGGGCTGGCGGAGGAAGCTGAACTGGACACCCTCTCTGGCAGTCTCCTCAACCTCACCATCGTGGGCGGTCATCTCTTCGGCGGTTCGCCTGTATACCATCTGCGCCTTTGCGCCGAGGCGTACAGAACAGCGCACAACATCCATGGCTGTGTAGCCGCCGCCGATTACACCGATGCGTTCGCCCTCTTTGATGTTAAGCTCATCCTCTTTACCGAAGTTGAGCTTGCGGAGGAACTCCACACCATTCTCGACACCGGGGAGGGTTTCCCCTTGTATGTTGATTTCACCGGGCTTATGGGCACCGGTGGCGACTATCACAGCATCATACTCAGAGGTGAGGTTGCGGAAGGAATCCTTATTTATTAGTGAATTAAGGTGTATGTTTACGCCTGTTTTCTTAATGAACTCAAGCTCTTTCTCGAATATCTCCCTCGGGTAGCGGTAGGCGGGGATCCCTTCGGTTAGGAGCCCTCCGGGTTTGCTGTGCTTCTCGAAAACATCCACTTTGTAGCCGCACCTTGCGAGGAAATAGGCCGCAGATAGTCCTCCGGGCCCGGAACCGATAACAGCAACCTGTTTGCCGTTGTGGGGTGAGAGCATCTTGGGGCTGAGCCCTGCGGAGTATCCCCAGTCGCTGATGAATCGTTCCAGGGCTTTGATGTCCACAGACTCGCCGAACTTGGTTCTGTTACATGCCGTTTCGCAGGGGTGATCGCAGAAGCGGCCGCATCCGCTGCTGAAGGGGTTTGTCTCCTTCAGGACATAGAAGGCTTCCTCGAATCTTCCAAGCTTTGTTAGGAAGAGGAAGCGGGGGATGTCGTTGCGGGCGTAGCATCCGTGGTTGCCGAGATGATCACGGCTGTAGCACGGGCTTAACCTGTTGATATACAGGGGAAGCAGTCTTTTCAAAGCTTACCTCCGTTTAGAATTTTTGGGGTTTATTGTATACCCCCGTCCAGCCGGACAGGGTTGAAAATATACACTCACACATTACCAATGTTACTACCAACACCAGTCATTAGTATAGGGAAATGTTGAAAAAAACAAAACAGGCTCGTTTGTTTTATTATGAAAGAATACCAAAATTGACCGGAATCAAGTAAAAGATCTCCCCGGTGCTGTACATTTATCCTAGTACAAGAAAGGAGGATATGCCATGCATGACGGATGTTCAGGAAGATTCGATAACGGCAAGCAGGTTGTGGATAAAATAAGGATGATGGGATTCAATGTAATGCCTATGGAGCCTGTGGAGAAATACTGCTCCAACTGTGAGGAGAGTTTTACTATGCAGACCTATGAGGGAGTATGCCCCGGGTGCGGGATGACCTACGGTGTTACGCCCTGCCACAGCCACGACCCCGAAAGCATTATGCCCGCCGGAATAGATTACTGATCAAAAGAACGGGGGAGCATCAGCTCCCCCTCAGATGTGTCAAGGTGTTCTATCGGTAAAGGTTGTTACTGCTTTGTTGTGTTGAAGATCGACACGGACTTCTGCAGTTCGTGCATCGATTCCTTCATCTCACGGAATATTTTGAGGAGCTCTTCAAGGCTTTCGGAGCTCTGACCCACCATCTGCTCAGATGATTGAACTCGTGTACTGACCCCTTCGATGGCGTCATCCCTTCTCTGCAGGGTTGTCTGCATTGTGGCGAAAGTTTCTGAAAGCTCTTCGCTTGAGCGTACTATACCCTCAAATACCTCTGTGGTTCTGCCCATTATCTCGGAGCCGGACTTAACTTCGGACTCCGTTGTCTGCATATTGTTCAGCACATCGGATATGTCGGAGTTGAAGCCGCCGATGATCTGTCCTATATGTCCGGTTGCGCCTCTGGTTTTTTCTGCAAGCTTGCGCACCTCGTCTGCGACAACGGCGAAACCGCGCCCGTGTTCGCCAGCTCTGGCAGCTTCGATGGCGGCGTTAAGTGCTAGAAGGTTTATCTGGTCTGTTATATCATCGATTACCGTCAGTATGTTTCCTACCTCCTGGGATGACTCGCCGATGCGTCCAACCGTATCCGCCAGCTTCTCCACAGATGAACCTATGGCGCTCATCCGTTCCGAAAGGTCTGTCATATCCTCGGTTCCCTGCTTGGTTCGCTCATCGTTCTCTGTTGTGAGATCCATGGTTCTGCTAAGGTTTTGGTGCATCTCGACCCCCGCAGCACGGACGTTTTCCATCTCGGCCACAAGCTCCTCGAGATTGCTTTTCTGTCTGCTGAATACATCCTCGAGATCGTTCTTCTTGTTGTCGAAGATGTCGAAGCTGTTCTCTGTTTCGGCGAAGACAACCATGATGTTCCTTACCAGGTCATCAAGACGGACGAGGAATGCGTTCATGTGTCTTGATATTTTGGCGATTTCATCCTTGTAGTATATCGGTATTCGTTTGCTGAGGTCGTTTCCGATCTCGTCGATCTCCCTGCCCACAAAGTCAATGCGGCGGAAGACGAGCCTGTTGAACAGGAGGATGAGCAGGATGAGGATTACGATGAATGTTATCCCCGAAGCCACAAGGACGCTGGATATAAGGTTTCGTATCTGCCCCAGAACCTCGGAGCGGAGGAGCTTTATGACAACATCAAATCTCTGACCGTTGAAAGATACACTCTTCTTGGAGAGTATAAGCCCCCCTTCGGCACCTTCCATGGTTTCAAGCTGAGCATCACCATCTCCAGAGTTTTTGACAAAGCTTCTTACGGTATCCTCGCCGGAGCTTTCACCCATATTGAGGATCTTGCCGGAACTATCCAGAAGACGTACATGGGTGAATTTGTCTATCTGCGGGGGTATGAGGGATTGCATAACATCCCTTGATACCTCGACGAGGACCACCCCCGTTCGAATATCATCGGCGTTAATAAAGCGTGCCATGTAAGCGACCTCTTTATCTTCGCCGATATCCTTAGCTGCAAATTCGGTGAACAGAGTCTTATCCTTAGGGGTTTCCATTCCTTTTTTATAAACCTTTGCCAGTCTACTGTCTGCAAAGGGGCCGTCATTTAGGTTTGTGGCAAAGGCGGGTGACTTGTCGGTGGTGTAGACCACATAGCCGTCCGAATCTACTATGGTGAGGGCCTCTATAAGGTAGGGCTCCATGAGCATGCGGAAACTGCCGTCGTAGGATGAGAGTACAAAGTTGTATTCAACAGGAAACCTTGCGGCCTCCTCCTTGTCTATGTCGGTTATGTTGGTATACTGAAGAACAAGGGAGCGGAAATTATGCTTGTTTTTGAAGTTACGCCCCTCCATCCAGTCAAGCATCTTACTGTTTCCTGTTTTCTCGTAGAATTCACGAAGACCGTTCACCAGCATATCTGTATCCAGAGAGGGTCTGCGTCTTAACTTGTAGAAAGCAGAGGTCATGCTGTAGAAGCCTTCGGTTACGTATGCGTTTTTTGTGAAGGTCACAAGGAAATCGTCAACAGAGTCGTAATAACGTAGAAGCTTGTCGGATACAACGTTTTTCAGAAGCTGAGCCTGGTCCTTTCTGCCCTTGATAAGCTCCTCTTTCCCTCTTTCTATCAGTACTGTAGATGTTATTAGTGTTACAAGAAGAAGAGCAGCAAAGATCATGGACACAATCTTAACCTTAAGGCTCAAGCTTCGAATTATTCCTTTTCTCATTCTGTTCCCCGGCAAATTATGAGATTTTAACGAAAGATATATCCTTTCCTGTAAACCGAGCGTATGTAGTCACCATGTACGCCAAGTTTTCTTTTTAGTCCGGATACGTGTGAGTCTACTGTTCTTGTGGAACCATTGGGCACGTCATCCCATACATTCTCTAGAATTTTTTCGCGGGTAAGAACCCTGTCAGGGTTTTTAAGGAATAAACGGAGCAGATCAAACTGCTTGTTGGTTACCTTGATCTCGCTCTTACCCACAAAGATCTGTCTGGAAAACTCATCCAGCGTGATATTCCGATAGGTAATCCTTCCGGAACCGGTCCCCAGCCCTCTGTGTATGAGCTTTTCGCACTTAATCGCTAATACACGCTCCCCTGTTTCCAGGGAGTAGACATCCTCTGCCCCATGGGCAAAAGCTTCCAGAGCGAGGGCATCGTCTTTATTAACTGTAAATGCCATGAGAGGAACAGCGGAGAGTTCGGGGCTGTTCCTTCTGGCTTCCATCTCTTTCTTCCAGTCACCTGAGCTGTCCAGGTGAAGGATTATTATATCCGGCGGGGATGTGTCGAACTGCTGAGCATCCTCCGGACAACAGGACTGCTGGGAGACGGGCATTATCTGCCTCTCCCGGAGCCTCTGTGTTACGGTGTTCTCAATATCGCTGTCAGCTGTTACTAGAAGAGCTTTCCCCTTCATCTCTAACTTCGCGTACTGCCACGTTTTTGATGATCTCCCCGGTGGCCATGTAGTAGGCATGCTCGGCAATTGTAGCGGCATGGTCGGCGGCCCTTTCGAGGGAACGTGTTATGAATATGAGCGATACGGTGCTCGGTGCCATCTCGGAGTAGTCTGTGAGTGATTCCACGGACTTCTTAAGGATCTTCTTATGGATCTTATCCACCCTGTCATCCCTTTCAATGATGGAGAGCGCCAGTCTGTCATCCCTATCATGGAATGCCTTGATGGAGTCCTTTATCATGGCGCTGGTCTCTTTGAAGAGTTTGGGGAGCTTTATGAAGTCCACCTTGTAAAGGTCTTCCCCATTGCGGACGATCTCCTTTGCAATCCCTTCGCAGTAATCTGCGATGGATTCGAGCTCGCCGATTATGTTCAGGGTGGCAATAACGAGCCTGAGATCCTGCGCCTTGGGCTCATGGAGAGCAAGAAGGTAGACGCAGATCTTGTTAATGTCGCTGTCCAGCTTATTGACGCTGGCATCCCGGCCGATTATGCTTTCTGCAAGCTTGGGATCGTAGCCGTTCAGAAGTGTACCAACATCCTCGACCATGCCGCTTACGTAAGAAGTGGCGAGATCGAGTTTTTCCTGCATCTCTTTAAGTTTATTCTCTGTTTTGCTGATCATCCTATTCCTCTTAACCGAACCTTCCGGTAACGTAGTCCTGGGTTTCCTGCTTGTCGGGGTTGGTGAATATCTTCTCTGTGGTGTTAAACTCCATCATCTCGCCCATGTAGAAGAATGCGGTGTATTCGGAGATCCTGGCAGCCTGTTGCATACTGTGGGTAACGATAATGATTGTGTACTTCTCCTTAAGCTGGAATATGAGCTCCTCGATCTTTGCCGTTGCGATGGGGTCAAGGGCGGAGGCGGGCTCGTCCATGAGGAGGATATCGGGCTGCATGGCTATTGCTCTGGCGATGCAGAGACGCTGCTGCTGACCACCGGAGAGGGCTGTTGCCATGCTTTCGAGTCTGTCGGAAACCTCGTCCCAGAGGCCTGCCTTTCTGAGGGAGTCCTCAACGAGGTTGTCCATATCTGCGCCTTTCTTAACGTGGCCGTGGATACGGGGCGCATAGGCGATGTTTTCATAGATCGTTTTGGGGAAGGGGTTCGGCTTCTGAAAAACCATTCCCACCTTTGTCCTGAGATCCACAACATCGATTTCCTGGCTGTAGATATCTGTGTTATCGAGGGTTATCTTTCCATCCACCCTTGTTTCGGGTATAAGGTCGTTCATCCTGTTCAGGCAGCGCAGAAGTGTGGATTTACCGCAGCCTGAGGGCCCGATCATAGCGATAACGTGTTTTTCGGGGTAGTCGATATTTATATTCTTGAGGGCGCAGAAGTTGCCGTAGTAGAAATCAAGGTCCTTAACGGACATCTTGATTTTAAGGCCTTCCATTTCCTTGATTGTCTCTGAGGGACGGCTTGCTGTATCTGTCATTTTATGCAACCTCCTGGTTTACCATTTACGGTCGTATTTGTTTCTCAGCCAGATGGCTGTGAAGTTGAGTGATAGAAGAACTGTGAGCAGTACTATAATTCCTGCGGCGGTTCTTTCCACATAGGGCCTGAGGCTTGCGCCGGACCATGTATATATCTGGGCGGGGAGAACTGTTGTTGCCTGCAGGGGGCCGTCCGGTATATCGGGGATGTATGCCATCATTCCCACGATGAGCAGGGGAGCTGTCTCACCCATAGCCTGGGCCAGACCGATGATGGTTCCTGTGAGGATACCGGGGAGCGACACTGGGAGAACGTGGTGCGCAACCACCTGCCACGGTGATGCACCAACTCCATAGGCGCCCTGCCTGATGGAATCGGGAACAGCTCTTAGCGATGCCCTTGTGCTGATTATAATAACGGGCAGGGTCATAAGTGCAAGCGTCATACCTCCCACTAGTGCTGATGAGCGTGGAACGTGGAAGAAGTTGATGAAGATTGCAAGACCCAGAAGTCCGAATATGATCGATGGTATAGCCGCAAGGTTGTTGATGTTTATCTCAATGAGCTGGGTGAACCGGTTGTCCGGTGCAAACTCCTCAAGGTAGATCGCTGTCATAACCCCCAAAGGCACACTGAGAAGCATAGTTATTATAAGCACATAGATTGTACCCACTGCGGCGGCGAGGATACCTGCGATTTCAGGCATCTTGGAATCACCTCTGGTGAAGAAGCCTGTGTTGAATGCGAGCCTTATCCTGTCCGCATCATTAAGCTTGTCCACATACTCCTTTTCGCTGTCCTTAAGGCGGTTTGGCTTGTCTTTCATGTACTGATCAACATCACCTTTTGCAGTAACCCACATGGTGCGTGTTGTGCCCATGTAATCGGGGTTCTGCTCAACGATCTGGGGGATCATCCGGAGGAAGCCTCTGGTTGCTATGTCTCTATTCTCTCTGCTGACCGCCTTGAGCGGAATCTTAACGGTCTTCTCGTTGAAGGTTACGTCCACCAGCACCTCTGTTTGAACAAAGGCCTTGTAACCGGTTGATATAATATTGCCGAAGAAGAAAATGAGGAAGAGTGCCGCTACAATGATGGCCACCTTGCCGTACATTGAGAAGCGTTTCTCCTTGGCATACCTTTTTTTAAGGAGCTTTTGGTGTTCGTCGCTGTGATGATTCATTCATTACTCCTTATTCGTATATCTGTCTGTATTTGCGGATTATTATTGTGGAAACAAGGTTCAGGCAGAGGGTGAACACAAGCAGCACAAGACCGAGGCCGAAGGCCGAAAGGGTCTCGAGACTGCTGAACTCCTGGTCTCCTGTGAGGGCGTCCACAATACGAACAGTAACCGTTGTCATACCCTCTAGGGGGTTCCATGTGAGGTTTGGTCTGAGACCGGCGGCCATAACAACGATCATCGTTTCGCCCACAGCCCTTGATATGGCAAGGAGGATTGCGGAGATGATCCCGGGAAGAGCCGCAGGAAGTATAATCCTTTTTATCGTTTCAGAACGTGTTGTTCCAAGGGCCAGTCCGCCCTCGCGGAGGCTTTGGGGGACTGAGCTTATTACGTCATCTGAAAGGGAGGAAACGAAGGGGATGATCATGATTCCCATTACGATTCCTGGTGCAAGGGCGTTTGTATAGTCAGCTTCAAGCCCGAAAAACTCTGCAGCCTCAACAACCAGGGGGCTCACGGTTAGCGCGGCGAAGAAACCGTATACAACCGTGGGGATCCCTGCAAGGATTTCGAGGATGGGCTTGAAGGTTTTTCTAATTCTAGTGTTTGCGTATTCAGAAAGATAGATGGCAGCATACAGACCCACAGGAACGGCAACACATAGTGCTATGATTGTTATCATGAATGTTCCTGCGAAGATAGGCACTGAACCGAACTCTGGCTCTGCGGCCATCTCACCCTCTCTGCCCGCTCCATGGAGGAAAGCGGTGTCGGGGTTCCATGAAGTTCCTGTGAGGAAATGGAAAAGGTTTACATCACTGAAGAATCTTATAGCTTCGAAAAGAATTGAGAGTACGATTCCTACGGTTGTCAGGATCGAGATAAGTGAGGAAGCTATGAGCAGATATCTTATGTGGCGTTCTACAACAATCCTCGCATTATAGAGCGGTGAGAGTTGTTTGTTCGCCATGATTGCTCCTATTGCCATAAGTAGGGCGCAACCTGCAAGAACGGCGACACCGGGAGTGTCGAAAAGCCTTGTGGTCTTAAGAAGCAGAACCAGCATGAGAAGAATCCATGCCGGAAACGTAGTTTTGATAAGGGTGTACATCCCATAATGGCCTGGACGGGCAGTTAGGCGTATCTTCTTGTTTTCCCATCCACCTGCCTTCATCCTGCCGAAAACATATGCACCGACAGTTGCGGCGATAAGAATAATTATTGTTGCTATCAGCATTGGCTGACTCCCTGGGGAAATCTGAATTTAAACAGAGCAGGCCGGCAAAAAGCCGACCTGCCCTGTATATAGTTGGATTATTAGCTTTAGCTTACTTAAGGTCGCTCATCTGGAGACCTTTGCGGTTCTCCCAAACGCTGCGGTACTTATCACGGTCAGCAGCGGGAAGGGGGATGAGGCCGATTTCAGTAAGGAAACCGTCATCACCGATCATCTTCTCGGAAAGGAAAAGGTTAATATACTCTTCCATGCCGGGAACTTTGCCGAGGTGGTTGCCCTTTACGTAGAAGAAAAGGCTTCTGGAAACGGGGTATTCGCCAGATGCAACAGTCTCGGGTCCGGGCTTAACGCCTTCTACGGAAACTGCCTTGATTCTGTCAGAGTTTTCCATGAGGAAGCTGTATCCGAAGATACCAACAGCGGCCTTGTCCTTTACAAGCTTCTGAACGATAAGGTTGTCGTTCTCGCCTGAGGGAACGTAAACGCCGTCCTGACGAATCTTGGAGTAGTCGCCACCGTACTCTTTCATTTCGCTAGTAGCTTCTTCAAGAACAAGCTCTTCGAAAGCGTCACGAGTACCGGAAGATGTGGGAGGGCCGTATACGAGGATCTCTGCGTTGGGGAGAGATGAATCGATATCGGACCACTTCTTGTAGGGGTTCTTAACAAGCTTGCCGTCCATGGGAACTTCCTCTGCAACAGCAAGAGCAAGCTGAGCACGGCTGAGGTTCATGTCAGCGGCAGCTTTGTTGTGAGCGATTGCGATGCCGTCATAACCGATTTTGATTTCGATTACGGGGTCGATACCAACTTCGTGGTCCTTCTTAAGCTCTTTAGACTTGATACGACGAGAAGAGTTGGTGATGTCGGGAGTGTCAAGACCAGCACCTTCGCCGAAGAGCTTGTGACCACCACCGGAACCAGTAGACTCAACTACGGGAGTGGGGTACTTGGTTGTAGCACCGAATTCCTCAGCAACGTAGCTGGAGAAAGGGTACACAGTGGAAGAACCAACGATTCTGATCTGGTCGCGAGCAAACGCGAATCCTGTTGTGAGCACGGAAAGTGCAAGTGCAGCTGTGAGCAGTTTTGCGAAACGCTTCATAGTTTTTGTTACCTCCTTAGATATGCAACTTTGAAACACGTATCATTTAGACGAAGATTGTAAGGTTTGGATTAAAGAAGTGTCAGAGAGTTGTTAAATATGATGAGTGGGTGCTGAATGGGTCTATTGAAAGGGATCCTGAGGACGGAAAAAAATGAGTATGCGCAAAGAAAAAATGCCCTAGGGGGTTGCAAGATGGGCTAGCTTGAGTGAACGGGGGAGTTTTGCCTATTGTTCATCGCTCCCTTCCATCCTCTGTATGCACTCCTCCCTGTCCCATTCGTCAATCTCCATTACACGTTTATCAGGGTTCCGGTATACTCCTTTGTTGAAGTTGTCCAGTGTTTCGGGGAGGGACCATGCCATGAAAATTTTCCTCCCAAGCTCTTTTCCATCAAGGTAGACGCATTCCTGCATAAAAAGTTCCTCTAGGGTATCGATCCTGATCAGCTTATCTTTGTCCATTATATACCTCCGGGAGCCTCGGGGTATGTGTGCACATGCTCGGTCTGGGTGAGCAAGCTACGTGTCACAAACAAAGACCGGGGCATCCCTTCTAACTAAAATAATGATACATAAAATCCTTATCTAAATATTAGCCTGCGGAAACTCAGATGTCTATTAAATGTGAGTATTTGCTAGTGAAGAAAATATACTTATTATCAGACATATAGGTCAGCTACATGAATACTGCTAGACAAAAACATGTATGAGACGTGAAGCTGTTGGTCGTGGAAAGCATAAACATTTTGTATAAAATTGACAGAAGGAGGTGAAAGATGCGGCTTTTTCTTTTGTCAGTTCTGTTTTGTATGCTTGCTTTGTCAGGTGTTTATGCATTCGAGGCCGAAGTAAGCAGGGTGGTCGATGGTGATACAGTGGACGTGAGTACAGCCGAAATGGAGACTCTTCGTGTTCGAATGGCCTGTATCGATGCCCCTGAGAGGGGAGGTGTGTTCGGCGAAGAATCGATGGGTGCGCTTAAGGAGTACCTTGACGGTGAAACGGTGGAAATTGTTGAACAGGATATGGACCGGTTCGGAAGGATAGTTGGTACCGTAAAGGTTCAGGGTGCTGATGTGAACCTGGATATGGTTCGCAGCGGCTTTGCCAGGGTTTATCCAAGGTACTGCACCGATGATGACTATTATATTGCAGAGAAGGGAGCCCGTTTGGCTGGTGTCGGTCTTTGGGCTGATGTTGAGCCGGTGTTAATGGTGGCGGGGGATGCATCCTGTAAGTGTGGAACAAAGCGCTACTGCGGTCAGATGCGTAGTTGTGCAGAGGCGTATTGCTTTACGCAGAAATGCGGCCTGACAAGGCTGGACGGAGATAAGGATGGAGTGCCGTGCGAGAGTATTTGCAGGTGATATTGAGATTGATGCTGAAACTCTTGAGAATCGGGGCTTGGAGGCGTATTTTACTATTGACAGGACAGCATAAAAAACATATAAGCTGTTGAATCATTTATGAATACGTCTTTTGCCGAAGTGGTGGAATTGGTAGACACGCAGGATTCAGGATCCTGTGCCCATTGCGGGTGTGGGGGTTCGAGTCCCCCCTTCGGCATATATCTAAGCTCAGCCTAATGCTGGGCTTTTTTGCTTTGTAGGGCGATAAGGGTGATTGCGCTGAGCGAGTAACCAGATTGGGCATATGTGGAGTGACCTTTCTCCCGTAAACTAGACCAGAGTTTACGGGAGAAAGGTCTAAAACACAGGAAATAAATTAATGAGGTGAATATGTGGATCCATTAACTTTAACTATATTAATTGCTTTACCAGGCCTTTTATCAGCTTACAAAGGCGAAGGAAGAAACAGAAAAATGGATGACTTCATGCAGTGGCTGAAAGAAAACAATCACACCGGCTTTGTTGAAGTTATGCAGAATCAGGTTCAACTTCAAAGTCATATTAAGGATATCATCGAAGGGAACCATTCTGATGTTATGGATAGCCTTAAAGATATTCAAGTAATGATGGCCGAGGTTCTTTCCAACTTTAAAGGTTTTACCTGGGTTAAAGAAACTGCACCAGAAGAGTTTTTTTCAGAGCAGGCGATAGATATTTTTAAGCAATTTTATGAAAATAGGCTGCATTCAAGCACCTTGTGCAGAACCTATGATGGTGCCGAATTGAATGGTATAAGAACACCAAAAGGAAGAGAGCAAAATTTTTTAGAAGATGATCTTAATTATCTAGTGGGTGCCGGCTTATTAAGAGAGTCTGATAGTAAAAGAGGTGAAAGAGTGTTCTACCCTACAAGAGTTGGGGAAAGTTATTATCAAAAATTATCTGGACAATCAGAATGATCTGTCCATATTATTATACTCTAAGCGAATGATAATACGAGAGATACGTAAAATTCAGGATCCTGTGCCCATTGCGGGTGTGGGGGTTCGAGTCCCCCCTTCGGCATATATCCAAGCTCAGCCTAATGCTGGGCTTTTTTGCTTTGTGGGGCGATAAGGGGTATTATCGACCGAATAACGGTGATAGGCGTGTATGAATGTACAGTAACTCAGATTTTTAAGTTACTATGTATTGCTCAGCGATAAACCAGTACTGAACCCTCAGACCATCGTATAAAGAAGTGCAGCGCCGAAGAGTGTCACCAAAACCCCGCCGACTGTTTCGGCATACCCTGCGAACCTGGAGTGGGTATCCGGGTTTTTCCCGATTCTTTCCAGAAGGTATTCCCGCATAACTATCGTAAGCCCTCCCACAAAGGCCACTGTAAGCGCCATACCAAGTGCTACGGTAACGGCAAGGATCGCACCCAGCAGGGGCATCTGCATCGATATGAAGAATATCAGTATTATCATTGTTGCAGGGCAGGGGACAATCCCAAGCGCAATAATCACCCAGAGAGGCCTTTCCCTGCCTTTCTCTGATTCGGCGGAGCAGCAGTGCCCCGTTCTTTTTACGCTTCGAAAAATTATCAGAAGCCCTATCAGCGTAATCATTACATAGCTGACCCATTGCAAAGCCTCGCCAGTCTCGCTGAAGCGGTATGTCAGCCTGCCGAGGGATAGCATATAGATAGCGGACACGATGATGATTGCGGATACACCGTGAAAGAAAGCTGTTGCCGCCCCGAGGACGATTCCAGAAAGCCTTGTTCCGCCCTTTGAAATCAGGTAAGAGGCAACAAGCGTCTTGCCATGCCCTGGCCCGGCGGAATGGAGTATGCCGTACATAAATGCCATAGCAAATAACCACCAGAGGTTGCTGTAGTCCTTCTGTTTAATCTCACGGGTGAGAGCTGTTATCTTCTGTTTAAGGATAAGTTGTTTCGATATAATAAAGTCTTTAAGCTGAAATCCATCGTTAGCAGGCTTGCTCTGCTCTTTCTTGTCGGGGGGAGCCCCAAAGGGGTTCGCCGAAGCTGAAGATGGCGTGCAGATCCCGATAAGCAGGGCTAACAGAACAAGGGTGATTATGTTTTTCATTTCTTTGAAAACACAAGCCTGAGCGAGCCTATGGACTCTGGATTCATATTCCTGCTCCAGGTGTCGGGTTCGGCGTACTCAATTGTAGTCGAAAACCCTGATGAATGGAGTGTTGGCTTCTTAGCTTTTAAGGAGACAATTGCTGTGTAGTTAGTTGAGTCAAGAACTTTCAGATCAATGGAAGAGCCGCTCCCCTTCGCAGGAATACCCAGCGGAACGCTGAAATCATAGACAAGCCTGTTGCCTTTGATCGAAACATCAAACATATCCACAAACTCGACCGGAAATGATTCACCATTGATATCAATACGCAAAAAGTAGCCGTGGTGAACGAGGTTTTCAAAGACATCCCTTCTGATCAGCTTTCGCTCCTCTTCATCGATAACCCTGTCGCCATCATCGTAATCCATGATGATCCCGGAGGAAAACATCTCGTCAAATTCCCAGTGAACAAGAAGTTTTTCAACACCCTGTTCGTTGAAAACGAATGATACCTCCGAATCCATAAACACATGGGGATGGGCGGATGCAAGTGCTGTATGCATGATAATAACGATGATTAGGGCGAGCTTTTGAAGCGTTTTGGTATTCATAAAATGATGATTTACAGTAGACCCTATAAAAAGTAAAGCAAAGAGTATCAGTACTCCTTTTTTATCATTACTGCCCCTAATTAATGATTTCAATGCCATCAGCATTAAATATACGTGTGTCCTTGATGAGGAGAAGCTTTAGAGTATCTTCTATCACATACTAAGATACCGCCCCGCAAGGCATATGGCGATGGCCTGTTGGCGGTTATTCACCTTAAGCTTATTGAAGATATTCTTGATATGGTACTTAACCGTATTCTCGCTTATACTGAGTATCTGAGCGATCTCCCAGTTTGTTTTTCCTTCAGTGAGCCAACCGCTTATCTCATTCTCTCTGGCGGAAAACGATGAGAGTAGAGTAAGGGTATCAAGCCTTTTCCGGATAACCATAAGGTGCGGAACTATCATCTTTGCGATAATCTCGGAGCTTCTTCCGGGGGTGGTTTTTGCGCTGGCAAAGGAGATGAGAAAGGTGAAATCCTTGCTTCTCGAATCGTCATAGACCGAAAAGCCGTATTCCAGCCCGTAATGCTTCCTCCTGACAATAACCTCTGCCTCCTTTGAGGAGAGCTGTCTGTCGTAGGCATCCCACAATATATAGGAGGAGCGGTCATCGGAGGCGAGCCGTCTCTCCACCTCGAACTTAACCGGATCCGATTCAAGGTAGCCCCTTGAGTGGTATTCTTCCATCCACATCTCGGGGTTGGATATGTTCACGAAGTTGATCGTTGTTCCATGCCTATAGGAGGATTTCATATATACATAAAGAATGTACTCGAACCCGAGATATTCTCCGGCTGTTTTAAGAAGCTCATGGAACCTGTCTTCGTTTGTGGTTTTCAGGCATTGCTGAATGAAGTCGAGGGTGAATACGAGCTCTTGTCTGCTCAGTTCTGAGTAAGTGTTGGCGTAGAATCCCATAACGTTTCCTAATTTATTTGTATTATATAGAAATATTACCCCGTGATGGGACATTAACCAACAGAAACTAGTCATTAAGTATTAAATGGGTGTGCATAATTTGGCTTATAACCTGTGAAATGACCGTTTGAGGCACCTTGTGCAACCTTTCACCTAGAGAAATTACTAATCGCTATAAAACGTGCATAAATATTTACACGGCTGAAAGTTTATGTATGAACTATAACTTCCTTTTGGGACACACCTTCTCGGTTATCGGGTTATTATTGCCTTTTTCGATAGTAGTACTGGTCGTTGCAAACAAAAATATTATTTGTTAATAATAAGATATGCTGTTATGAGGCTTTGCGTCGTCATTTGCATATAAGAACCTCATCCGATTCATCAATTAACTTTCTACTTGGGAGTAGTTATGAGTGAAGATAAGAGAAACAACAACGAAAACCCGGAAGAACACGAAGACCCGGGTCAGCCGGAGGAGTACGAGGCGGAAGAGACTGAAGGGAGCTGGATGAGCCTTGATATCCATCCATGGGTATTCTTCACCTCTGCCGCACTCATCGTGCTTTTTGTGGCTGTAACAATCATATTCCAGAGCTATCTGGGCAACTTCTTTGCTGATATGCAGGGGGCGATGTCCAAGTATGCTGGATGGTTCTTCATATGGACCATGAACATAGTCCTTGTTTTTGTGCTGGTAACGTTGATAGGCAAGTTTGGCGATATACGCCTGGGTGGCCCCGATGCGGAGCCGGAGTTCAGCACCATGGGGTGGTTTGCCATGCTATTCTCCGCGGGTATGGGTATCGGCCTTCTCTTTTACGGCGTTGCCGAGCCGATGTTCCATTATACTGCAAACCCGCTTACCGATGCCGGTTCCGAAGAGGCGGCACGCAAGGCGATGGATATAACGTTCCTCCATTGGGGTCTTCACCCGTGGGGTATTTACACCATAGTGGGTCTTGCGCTGGCGTTTTTCTCATTCAACAAGAACCTCCCCCTCTCCATCCGCACCGCATTTTATCCGATTTTCGGTGAAAAGATCTACGGCTGGATAGGGAACACCATCGACATCATCGCAACTGTGGCGACCCTTTTCGGTGTTGCAACATCCCTCGGTCTTGGTGTCCAGCAGGTTAATGCAGGGCTTGATCATCTCCTCGGCATTGGCCAGTCGAAGATGATACAGGTCGCGCTGATTGCGTGTATTACGGGCATTGCCACATGGTCTGTTATTAAGGGTCTTGATAAAGGTATCCGCAGGCTTTCGGAGATCAACATAAGCCTCGCATTCATTCTGCTTGTGTTTGTCTTTCTCCTCGGTCCGACCCTGTTTATTCTGGACGCTCTTCTGGAGAACATAGGTTACTACGTACAGTTCCTCCCCCAGCTCTCCACATGGAACGAAACCTATGAGCACACCCAGTGGCAGCACGGCTGGACGATATTCTATTGGGCGTGGTGGATCGCATGGTCGCCGTTTGTGGGCATGTTTATCGCAAGGGTATCCTACGGCAGGACGATAAAGCAGTTTATCCTTGGTGTTCTGCTTGTGCCCACGTTTGTAACATTCATATGGATAACGGTATTCGGTAATACCGCAATATTTATAGAGATGTTCGGGGCAGGTGGAATCGCAGCGGCGGTACAGGAGAACATCCCCGTATCTATGTTCGTTCTTCTGGATAACTTTCCCCTCTCCAAGATAACATCGACCATAACGGTCTTTGTGATCGTTGCGTTTTTCGTAACGTCCTCTGACTCCGGCTCTATGGTTATCGACATCATCACCTCAGGCGGAAACCCCAATCCCCCTGTTCTCTCAAGGCTTTTTTGGGCTATACTAGAGGGAGCAGTGGCGGCGGCTCTTCTCCTTGGAGGGGGGCTTGTGGCACTGCAGACGGCGGCGATTACGACCGGTCTGCCGTTTGCGATAGTCCTGCTGGGGATGTGTTACGCCCTGCACAAGGGGCTGGCGGATTATGCCGGTCCGCAGGAGTTTAAGATAACGGCACCCGGAATGAAGAAGTCACGCAACCTGACGGTGAAGCGCAAGCCTTCGCTGGATAAAACCTTCGGCCGAAGAAGGCTTTGGTAAAAAGGAGGGTAAAGCTTTGATTAAGAATATAATAACAACGACCCTGCTTGCTCTGCTCCTTATGACCGGAGTGGTACAGGCAAGAGAAACGGTTAAGATAGCCTATGTGGACTGGTCCAGCTCCGTTGCATCGAGCTATGTTGTTAAGGCTGTGCTTGAGGAGAAGATGGGAATCCCCTGCAGGCTCATAGAGATGCCCGCAGATGAGATGTGGAAGTCAGTTGCCCAGGGGAGGGTGGATGCGATACTTTCCGCATGGCTCCCCGACACCCACGACCAGTATTACGCAAAGTACGGCGAGGATGTGGACAACCTCGGAGCAAACCTTGAGGGCACACGCATCGGTCTTGTTATACCGCAGGTTCCCGAAGGACGCTACACCTCCGGAACGGGGATCCGCAACCGTCCATTTATGGACATAGATTCCATAGAGGACATACAGGATAACAGAAACAGGCTTAGCGGCAGGATCGTAGGTATTGACCCCGAGGCGGGTATCATGATCAAAACCCGCGAGGCGATGCTGGAATACGGTCTTGAGAACTTCCATCTTGCGGATGTCAGCGAGCAGAATATGGTTCGTGAGCTCGAGCGTTCCATCAAGGCGAAGAAGTGGATCGTGATAACAGGATGGGAGCCCCACTGGATCTTTGCCAGATGGGGATTGAAGTTCCTTGAGGATCCGAAGGACGTTTACGGTAACGGAGGGCACATCGCCACCTTAGCCAGAAAGGGGCTTAAGGAGGAAATGCCTGATGTTTACAGATTCCTCGACGGGTTCCAATGGGAAAAGAAGGATATGGAGCAGGTTATGCTCTGGATCCATCAGGATAAGGGGAACTTCCCCTACGAGAAGGCGGTTCGCTGGATAAATACCCACCAGAGGCAGGTGGACAGCTGGATCAAATAGTTTTAGAAGGAGCAGCAGATGCTTACAGATACATTTCTGAGATATAAAAACGGATGTCTCAAGCTTTTTGTTAAGGAGGGGGACACGATCTCCTTTGTGGGAACGGGATTCATCGTCCACGAAAAGGGGTACCTTGTTACGGTTGCCCATATACTCTACTCCCAGCAGAATCTTGTCGCAGTTGCAGAGGATACGGGGGATGGTTTTGTGCCGGTGGTTTCCCAGGAAAACTACCCGATGCCGGTGAATGTGGTAGATATGGACTACGACAGGGATATAGCCCTGTTAAAGTTCGACACGGATGTTAATATCGAGATGCCCGATCATATGATAGGAACCCCCGATGACACTGTGGTAGGCAATCTCGTATCATGCGTGGGCTACCCCTTCGGTTTCCACCATGTCTTCAACCAGACGATACAGTCCGCCATCGTATCTGCGAAGATAAATTCCAGAAACGAGACAAACATATTCCTCTTCAACACGATGATACACCTCGGAACAAGGGGCGGACCCCTTGTGGATGTGGAAGAAGGGCGAGTTATCGGAGTTGTAGCGGGACAGTTCGATCCTCTTGAGGCGGCGCCAAAGTTTATGAAGGAAGAGGAGCTTCCCGATTCAAACTTCTCCTATGCCGTATCCATAGAGTACGCTGCGGCCCTGCTGGAGAAGCACGGGCTTGACATTTCATAATTAAATATAAAGGGCTCCCTTCGGGGAGCCTTTTTTTCAATAGTTGTTTCCTGCATCAAGAATTCTGAGGATTTCTTCTTTTGTGAGTTGATACTTTTTTACTGTAGGAATGTTTTCCCACTCATCAAGCATTCTTTCGTAAACATTTAACATGGGAGAGTGTGAGTTAAATGAATCATTTTCTCTTCCATTGCTTAATTCTTCAAATTTTTCAGGGTCTTCAAGATAAAATTTAGCATAACGTAAGTATTCAGTCTCATTATTTCCATCAAAACCCTCAAATAAGAATCTACTATGTTCTTTCACTTCATCGTAATCGTTTTGGTTCACAATATTTGTAATAACTCTGTACAAATTAAGAATTGCCAAAACTTTTTCACATTCTTTTCTTTCAAATATGTTATCATCAAATTCACAGAGATATTCAAATTCCAGTTCATAGCCTCTTAGAAGAATCTCAATATTTTTATCATATTGCCTTTCTTCAATATCGTTATCAGTCAATTCTTTTAGTATTTTGTACTGATTAATCAGGATTAGTCTGTCTTTCTTTGTTAAAGTAAGGTGTTCTTTCATTGGTACCTCCTTGCTGTTTGTCTAATTGTATCACGAAATGGGAATATTGAAAGATGTGGCAAGTATTTTAAAATAATTATTGTACATCTGTTAATTATTATAATGTTATTATGGCTTTTTTAGGTTGAAGCGGGGTTTATTTTGGAAAACGAAAGGGTTTCACCGGTTACTGTATTTCTGGTCATGGGCTCGGGTGTGCTCGCCATATCCTTCGGCTCTATACTTATAAAGCTTGCCCACGATGTTCCGCCGGTTATGATCGCCGCCTACCGGCTCGTTTTTTCGTCCATAATCCTAATCGGCATAATGCGTGTGAAAAGCCTCCCCTTTGAAAGGATGAATGGAAGGGAGTGGCTTGGTTGTCTTTTCAGTGGTATCTTTCTGGCACTGCACTTTATTACGTGGATAACATCCCTCAGCTACACATCAGTTGCCAGCAGTGTAGTTCTTGTAACCATGAACCCCATCTTTGTCGGGCTTATCTCTTATATTGTCCTCAAGGAACGCCAGAGTATAGCTCTGGTGGCAGGGATAATCCTTTCGGTTACAGGCAGCATCGTCCTCGCCCTCAGCGACAGCGGGCTGGAGGGGTTGCAGATAACCGATTCAACTGCGCTTCTGGGGGATATGCTTGCATTGACGGGTGCGCTCATGGCGAGCCTGTATCTGATTATCGGGAGCCGGATACGTGAGCGTATTAGCCTTATGACTTATATAACCGCTGTGTACACTATAAGCGCAGTGGTACTCGTGGTGACATCCCTTTTCATAGGGCTTTCCTTCACAGGCTACCGCCCAGAATCTTATATGTATATGTTTCTGCTTGCGGTTCTCCCCCAGCTCATCGGGCACACATCCTTCAACTGGGGGCTGAAGTATCTCAAATCGAGCATGGTAGCGGTTATAACCCTGGGCGAGCCTGTGGGGGCATCGGTTCTGGCATATTTTATCCTTGGCGAGAAGGTTTCCATCGGTCAGGGTATAGGCATTGCGCTCATCTTCGCCGCAATCGTCACTGCATCAAGGAGCGGAGGTAAAACCTAGCCGGAAACAGGTACGGAAAGCCTCGACAGGGCTATGGTCTTGAGGATTGCGTATATCTCCATATTATTTTCGATCCCAAGCTCGGATACCGCCTGTCTGGTTATAGTGGCGTAGAAGTTGATTCCGGCGTCAAGCTCAAGGGATACAGCCCCGTCAGCCGTTTCGTCCATTCCGATTACACGGCATTTCAGTATATTCCTCGCACTCAAGCCCTCCGGTTTTTTCACAGCAACGGTTATGTCGTCCGAATGCAGAGCCGCCCGCATGGGTGTTCCTGCAGTATATTTCGATGAGGGGAGCTTCAATCTGCCATTTTCTATGAGTACACGGCTACCCTCGTAGGCCTCACCCCTTATTACGGAGATCCGCCCCTGCAGGCCGAGAAACTCCATATTCTCCGGTCTGCTCACAACCTCCTCAACGCTCCCTGAATCGATACAGCTACCTCTGGACATGAGCACAACGTTGTCGCATATGCGCAGAAGCTCATCACGGGAATGGGTCACATATATAACGGGGATGCGGAAGCGGTCCACCATTCGGGTTATGAAGGGGATAAGCTCCTGCTTGCGGGCGTTGTCTAGTGCGGAGAGGGGTTCATCCATCAGCAGAAAATCAGGTGATGAGAGCAGGGCACGTCCTATGGCCACCCTCTGCTTTTCCCCGCCGGAGAGCTTATGGGGGCGTCTGTGCAGGAGGTCATCGATACCGAGAAGGCCGACTATCTCATCGAAATATGAGGAGTCGCTACCCTTTCCCATGCCGTATCGAAGGTTGCGCTCAACGGTGAAATGGGGGAAGAGCCTTCCGTCCTGAAAGATGTAGCCCGCATTCCTGCGCCTCGGGGGGATGTTTACTCCACTGCCGCTGTCATAGAGCGTTCTGTTGTTTATGGCAATACGGCCGTTGTCCGGCTCTGTGAGTCCTGCGGCCATGTTGATTATGCTGGTTTTTCCAGAGCCCGATTTGCCGAAGAGGGCGGTTACCATCCCTTCTCCGCCTGAGAAGGTGGCATCCAGCTTGAAATCGGGGTAGGTCTTTACTGCGCTGAACTCAAGCATGCTCCCCCCTCAGCCTTCTGGCGGTTCTGCGTGAGAGAAGTTCGGAGAGGGCTATGGCGGCAACGGCTATAATGATCGATATAATGCAGAGCCTCATGGCGGCGAATTCAGTCCCCGGCGTCTGAGTGAGGGTATAGAGTGCGACGGGGAGTGTTCTGGTTTCCCCGGGGATATTGGAAACGAAGGTGATCGTTGCTCCGAACTCCCCGAGGCTTCTTGCAAATGCAAGCACCACGCCGGTTATGATTCCGGGTACGGAGAGGGGGAGCGTTATGGTCATAAACACCCGCAGTGGTGATGCACCGAGGGTTCTTGATGCATCCTCAAGCCCCTTGTCCACAAGCTCTATGGAGAGGCGGACACTTCGAACCAGCAGGGGGAACGACATAACGAGAGCGGCCAGCACCGCCCCCTTCCATGTAAAGGCGATACCCGATCCGAAAACGGCATGGAGGAGCTTTCCGCCGGGTGCGTTGTCGTTGAAAAGTATAAGGAGTGTGTAGCCCGTTACCACCGGAGGGATAACGAGGGGTACGTGGATGAGCCCATCGAGGATGAGCTTGCCCGGGAAATCGAAGCGGGCGAGTATGTATGCGGCGGCTATGCCGGGCAGAAGCCCTGCGGCCACCGACCATAATGATACATGGAGACTCAGCAGTATGGCCTCCTGCTCAACCGGGCTCAGCTCAAACATTACTCAGCCCCGGAAAATCCGTACTTTTTAAATATATCTCCAGCCGTATCAGAGCTGAGAAACCTGTGGAAGTCATAGACTGTTTCGCTCCCCTTGCCTTTAACCACGGCAACAGGATAGCGTATTTTTCCGTGGAGATCCTCATTAAAAAGCCCGACGGTCTTAACGTATTTCGACAGTGCCGCATCGCTGGAATAAACGATACCGAAAGTTGCGGCGTTCTTCTCCACCATGGCGAGGGCTGCTCTTACCGTTTGAAGCCCTGCGGTTTGCCCCTCAAAGCTTTCCCACAAGCCGAGGGACTCGAGGGTCTTTCTTGCATATATGCCAGCGGGGGAATGGGAGGGGTCCGCCATGACGATGCGTCCACCCCCTATAAGGTTTCTGACGGTCTCTGCATCGAGGCTTTTTGCTGATACATCCGCAGAGGAGGGAGCAATGAGCGCAAGCCTGTTTGCAAGGAGCGGTGAGGAGTTCTCTATCCGTCCCTTATCATCCAGCCATTTCATCCATTTTGCGTTGGCGGATAGGAATATATCCGCTGGCGCGCCCTTGTCTATCTGTTTGGCGAGTGTGCCGGAGGAGGCGTAGGAAGCGGTGACCCTCTTCCCCGTATCCTTTTCATATATGGCTATTATCTCGTTCATGGCGTTGGTTGTGGAGGCGGCGGCGAAAATAGTTGCATCGGCGGCAAAGGTGGTGGCTGCCATGAGAAAAACGGCTATAACGCTTAGTATCCTCATCTTTTCATCTCCTGTGTTGTCGTTATGTAGTGAAGTATATAGCGATATGGGGGATTGTCAATCAAAATCGGGCGTGGTGTTTTAAAAGGGGGTACTGAAGCACGTTGCAATCTTCTGTTTAATCAAGTATTATCGCAGTTTAATCAAACTAAGAGAAAGGTGCAGGATGTCATCAGAGGAAACAGTAAAAAGCTCTAATTTCATCAAGAAGATAATAGATAAGGACAACGAGGACGGCCTATATTCTAACAAGGTACACACCCGTTTCCCCCCCGAGCCTAACGGGTATCTCCATATAGGTCATGCGAAGTCGATTTGCCTCAACTTCGGTCTGGCCGAGGAATACCGCGGTAAATGCAATCTCCGTTTCGATGACACAAACCCGCTCAAGGAGAGTGTGGAATACGTTGAGTCGATCAAGAAGGATGTTAGCTGGCTCGGCTACGACTGGGGGGAGAAGGCTTTCTTCGCCTCGGACTACTTCCCCAAATTCTATGAATACGCCGTACAGCTCGTTAAGCAGGGTGATGCCTACGTCTGCGATCTGAACGGCGAGCAGATTAGGGAATACAGGGGAACCCTCAAGGAACCCGGCAGGGAGAGCCCATACAGGGACAGGAGTGTGGAGGAGAACCTCGAACTTCTGGAAAGGATGCGCAAAGGTGAGTTCGGCACGGGTGAGAAGGTCCTCAGGGCTAAGATCGACATGGCCTCGCCGAACCTCAACATGCGTGACCCCGTCATCTACCGCATCGCCCATGCGAAGCACCACCGTACAGAGAATGAGTGGTGTATCTATCCTATGTACGACTTCGCCCACGGTCTGGAGGACTCCATCGAGGGGGTTACCCACTCCATATGCACCCTTGAGTTCGAGGACCACCGCCCCCTTTACGACTGGTTCCTCGATAAGCTCGGCGTGTTCCATCCGAGGCAGATAGAGTTCGCAAGGCTTAACCTTACCTACACCGTCCTCAGCAAGCGCAAGCTTATTAAGCTTGTGGAGGAGAGGTTCGTCAGCGGCTGGGATGACCCCCGCATGCCCACCATTGCAGGGCTCAAGAGGAGGGGGTTCACACCCGAATCGATCCGCAGTTTTGCCGATATGATAGGAGTTTCAAAGAGCAACAGCACCGTGGATTTTGCCCAGCTCGAATACGCCCTGCGTGAGGATCTGAACAAGCGTGCCCAGCGTGTGATGGTGGTGCAGGATCCCGTTAAGCTGATAATCACCGATTACCCCGAGGGCAAGGTGGAGTGGCTCACAGCAGAGAACAACCCCGAAAACGAGGAGGACGGCTCCAGAGAGATCCCCTTCTCCAGAGAGGTGTACATAGAGCGTGACGACTTCATGGAGGACCCGCCAAGGAAGTATTTCCGACTCGCCCCCGGCAAGGAGATGCGCCTCAAACACGCCTATTACGTTAAATGCGTTGACTATAAGAAGGACGCAAACGGCAATATCACCGAGATACACTGCACCCACGACCCCGCCAGCCGTGGCGGATGGACCGATGACGGACGCAAGGTTAAGGGGACTGCCCATTGGGTTAGTGCTCCCCACGCCGTTGATGCGGAGCTGAGGCTCTATGACCACCTCTTCACCAAAGAGAACCCTAACGAAACAGAGGAGGAGGGGGACTTCACCGACAATATAAACCCCGATTCCCTTACGGTTCTGAAGAACTGCAAGGCGGAACCTTCGCTTGCCGATGTTAAACCGTATCTGAACTATCAGTTTCTGCGCAAAGGCTACTACACCTCCGACCCGGACTCAGAACCGGGCAAACCCGTATTCAACCGGACCGTATCGCTCAAGGACAGCTGGGCGAAGAAGAAATAACACAGCGGGCCGGCATTACGCCGGTCCTTTTGTTTTAAAGGATAATCATATGTTTAACGAAAATATCTCAATGCAGTTAACACCTGCGGCTGTGCGGAATGTCCGTGCGGGGCATCCGTGGGTTTTTGACAACGCAGTTACCAAACAGAACAAGGATGGCGAAGCGGGATGCCTCGCCGTAATGCACGATAAGAACCGTAAGTTCGTGGGGCTCGGCCTATACGACCCCCATTCCCCCATACGTGTGCGTGTGCTCCATAGAGGTAAGCCCAGAAACCTTGATATGGAATGGTTCAAGGACCGTTTCGAGGGGGCATTCAGCCGTCGTGAAACCCTGATGGGGGATAGGCTCACAAACGGCTACCGCCTTGTCCACGGGGAGAATGACGCCCTGCCCGGTATAGTCCTCGACCGCTTCGGCGATACCTTCACACTCAAGCTCGACACCGCCGGATGGCTCCCCCATCTCGACGCTATAATTGAGATAATAACCGAAACGCTCACACCCGAACGTATCGTTCTGCGGATGAGCAGGAACGTGGCGGAGCATACGGATATTCCGGACGGAAGTGTTTACGGCGAACCCCTTGACGGGCCCGTTCTCTTCCTCGAAAACGGTATAACCTTCGAGGCGGACCCCGTTAAGGGTCAGAAGACAGGGTTCTTCCTAGACCAGCGTGAGAACCGCAAATACGTGGAGAAACTCGCCCAGGGAAAGGATGTTCTGAACGTTTTTGCATATAACGGCGGCTTCTCCCTCTATGCCATAAGAGGCGGGGCGAAGCGTGCCATAAGTCTAGATATCAGCGAACCAGCCCTCGAAGCAGCCAAAAGGAACTTCAAGCTGAACCCCGATATCCCCGCCAAAAACCATGAAACCGTCTGCGCCGATGCCTTCGATTATCTCGCATCGGACAAACAGCGCTACGGCATGGTCGTGCTCGATCCTCCGTCCTTTGCCCAGAAAAAGGATGATGTGGAAGGGGCGATCAAGGCATACGACAGACTTATACAGCTAGGCGCCCACTCGGTTAAGCCCGGAGGTATACTCGTCTGCGCCTCCTGTTCATCACGTGTGGATGAGGAAACCTTCTTCGAAACAGCCTTCAAGGCGGTTAAGAAGACGGGGCGGACCTTCAGCGAGATAGACAGAACGTTTCACTCCAAAGACCACCCGATAGGTTTTAGAGAAGGTGCGTACCTGAAATGTCTGTACCTCACCATCACTTAGGCTACACATTTTAGTTATAAGGTATTATATTCCCTGAATGCAGAAACTGAACCTACATAAAAAGGTCCTTTTTTCATTCCTTCTGCTGGCGCTTTTCCCTCTGATGATACTGGCGGTTTATGCCTATCACAATCTTCAGCAGGTGGAGGATCAGCTCAGGGAGGATGCCTCCCGTGCCTTTGATAAACAGGCGGCGGAGGCTTTGCGGCTCCGTGCCGAGCTTGTGGCATCGGAGGTCTCCCAGTTTCTTAAAAAAGTGGAAGATGATCTTGAAACCCTTGCCCTCCTCGAGCCGGAACAGTCCAAATACATTTCCTTTGCCGAGAAGCACAGCGGAAGCATCTGGTATGTTAAGAACGGGCGTGAGTTTAAGGAGAGGATACCCCTCTACAGCGAAACCGCCTTCATAAAACCGGACGGCGAGGAGGCGATACGCCTTGTGGGGAGCCGGCCTGCCCCTGTGCTTAGAAACGTTTCGGATCCGAATAATACCACATACAGAAATGAGGATTACTTCAACAGAGCCGTTGAGCTTGGTGGAGATGTATATACCAGCAGGCTTGCCGGTCTTTACGTCAGCCGTGAACAGGTTGAGCGGGGGCATGCATATAGAGGCGTGATCCGCTTTGCCAAGGCTGTGCTTGATGGTGAGGATAAGATAAAGGGGGTCGCCGTTTTGTCCGTCGATCATCGCCACCTCATGGAGTTTACCCAGCATATAACCCCCGCCAGTGAAAACTATGTTGCAGAGCCCAGCTACGAAAGCGGAAACTACGCCTTCATGTTCGATGATGAGGGTTGGATTATAACCCACCCCAAGCCTTGGGATATCCGTGGCTATGACGCCTCGGGCAGGCTTGTTCCTCCATACAGCGAAGACACACCCCCCGAATACGTCTCTAAGGGGATAATCCCCTACAACCTTTTCCACGCTGAGTTTATCCACAAAAACTATCCCGTTGTGGCAGATGCTGTTTTGGACGGGTACTCCGGTATAGTTGATGTCACCAATGTGGGCGGCTCTAAGAAGATAATGGCCTATGCGCCGATAAAGTATGAGACAGGTGTGTATGAAGATTCCGGCTACTTCGGCGGGATAACCATCGGTGCAGAGGTTCGCTACTTCCACCAGCCCGCCCAGATGATATCCGATGTTATCGGGGATGAGGTGAAGAATTTCTTCAAAAGCTCCTTTATTATTATGCTTATAACCGCTGGTATCGTTCTTGTAGCTGCCTATCGTATTTCCTTCAGCATCACCAATCCCCTGCAGAGGCTCACAGCGGGCACCAGACGCATGGCCGAAGGGGATTTGGATACCTTTGTTGATGTGCAGAGCGGTGATGAGGTAGGATTGCTGGCCGAATCATTCAACGATATGGCAAAGGAGCTCGAGCAGAGGAACGCCAGACTCCATGAGTCGCTGGCAGAGCTTAGGCTGTCCCGTGAGGAAATAATCGTTGAGCGTAACTTTAAAACCACCGTATTCGAGAATATTGAAACAGGTGTCGCTGCTCTTTCCTCTGATAACAGGATCACCTACATTAATGCACCCGCAAGGGAGTATTTCGGCATAGGAGAGGGGGACTGCATCGAGCTTGTTTCAGAAAACTATCCCGAACTGGGGCTTGCCGTTGCCGAAGGGCTAACTGTAAGTGCCTCAGCAAGATGGAGCAGGTATGTGGACTTCGAGAAAGGGGGAGTTCCTGCGACCTACCGTGTGGCATTTCTCCCCATGAAGAGCAGGGAGGAGCGGATTATCACTGTGGAGGATCTCACCGAAAGGGTGAGCATGCGCCGGCAGATGGAGCGTATGGAGAGGCTCTCCTCCATGGGCAGACTCTCCGCCGGGCTCGCCCATGAGATACGCAACCCGCTCACAGGGGTCAGCATTATGCTGGACAGTCTGCACGACAGGCTAATAAAGAACCCGGACGACCAAAAGCTTATCCAACGTTCACTTCAGGAGATCGAACGACTGGAGGGGCTGGTGAACGAACTGCTGAACTTCACCACCGCCTCCTCCTCTGAGATGCGCCTGAACGGGATAGACTGCTTTCTGAATGACACCCTTTTCTTCGTGAGCAAGCAGTGTGAGAAATCCGGAATCGAGCTTTATACCGATCTCCCCGAGGCTTCACCGAAGTTTATGATGGATTGCGTCCGCCTTAAGCAGGCATTTCTGAACCTTTTTACCAACGCCATGGAGGCGATGCCCCAGGGTGGGCGACTGGTCGTTAAAGTGAGGGATAACGGCTATAACCTGAGCATATCCATCTCCGATACAGGTTGCGGCATACCGGCGGACAGAATACCTTTCATTTTCGAACCCTTCTATACCAGTAAAGGGGAGGGGACCGGACTGGGACTTGCCATCACCCATAACATAATCCTTGAGCACGGCGGCAGGATCGATGTCAAAAGCAAGGCCGGAGAGGGTAGTGAGTTCACTATCAGCTTCCCATTGAAGGAAGGTGGCGAAAATCCACCACTTTGATGTTGTGTTATTCTACCCCATGCACTATGATCCGAACCCATGGAACGTATACTGATCGTAGATGATGAAGCCTTCATCAGAGAAAACCTTGAAAATGTATTGAGAAACGACGGCTATCACCCCATTTCGGCTGAGAACGGGCGTGAGGCTGTGGATATAGTTGTGGAGGAGGAGATAGATCTTGTTCTCCTCGACCTAAACCTTGCCGATGAAAGCGGGCTGGATGTGCTTCGCTCTCTCCGTGACATAGACCCGGATCTCCTCGTCATCATAATAACAGGATACGGCACAGTGGAATCCGCCGTTGAAGCTCTGAAACTGGGTGCATACGACTATATTAAAAAGCCGTTTAAGGCGGATGCGATCCATCTTATCGTTCGGCTGGCTCTGGAGACACAGCATCTTAAGCGTGAGGTGCGAAACCTCAAGAGAGTGGGGGAGCACCACGGATTCAATGAGATTGTTGGCTCAAGCCCCCAACTGGCCGAAGTATTCCGACAGATCGAAGAGGTTGCAAAGCACGAGAATGCAACGGTTCTGCTCACAGGTGAGAGCGGTACCGGCAAGGAACTGGCCGCAAGAGCTGTGCACAATCTTTCACCCAGAAGCTCTAAGCCTTTCGTGGAAATAAACTGCGGTTCACTCCCCGATACACTTCTGGATTCCGAACTTTTCGGACACGAGAAAGGGGCCTTCACCGATGCCAAAACACGTAAAGCTGGCCTTATGGAAGAGGCAAACGGGGGGACTGTGTTCCTTGATGAGATAGGGGAAATGGATGTAAACCTGCAGGTGAAGCTCCTGCGGGTTCTTGAAAGCAGAAAGATACGCCGTCTCGGTGGAACGAAGAATATCGATATCGATGTGCGGATAGTTGCCGCAACGAATAAAGACCTGAGAAAAGCCATTGAAGATAAAGACTTCCGAGAGGATCTGTACTATAGGTTGAACGTGTTTCCCATCCATCTCCCACCTTTGCGTGAAAGGAGGGGGGATATTCCCCATCTGCTCGAGTTTTTTATAAAACGCTACAGCTCCGAGTTCAACAAGGAAATAAAAGATGTATCCAAGGAAGCACTTAGCCATTTTATGAACTACGATTGGCCCGGCAATGTGCGTGAGTTGAAGAATCTGGTGGAAAGGATATGCATAATGTACAGTTCAACGGTGATAGAAGAAAATATGCTTCCCAGAGAGATACTTACAGAGCAGTCCGAAACAACATTCTCTTTTAATATCCCCCCCGAGGGGATAAATCTTGAAGAGGTTGTCTCTGGAGCTGAGAGGGATATAATCGCAAAAGCCCTTGATATGACAGATGGAAACGTTGCCCAGACATCCCGTCTTCTCAATGTAGCCCGGGGAACACTCAGATATAAGATCGAGAAATTCGGTCTCTCCTCCCAATAAAACCCGTCTGATATTTTATATTAACTAAAATTCACCACTACATGCAATGATGAGGCGAATATTCGCCAGCTTGCAAAGGCCCCGTCTGGCGGTGATTGATGCTCAATGTTTTGAGTATTGACTATTAGCAGGGGGCGGAATCCCGCCTATCCAACCCTCTTTTTTGTGTGATCAAAATATAACAAAGTTCCTCTGGGGCATAATCTAAAAACATGCCTATCCCTTGCTGTGTGCAGTATACAGAAAACACCCTCTATTGTCCCATTTGGAGGCATTCCACCTCTGGCACAACCATTGCATTAGAATAGAAAACAGTCTTAATAGTTAGTTTTTCTCAATAATATCTATGTATAAGGAGTGTTGTTATGATTGCAGCATTATGGAACCGCCTTTGGGACATGCATCACGAAACAAAGGCACTCGTACTTTTCAAGCCCAAGGCTATGGTAAAGAAGGCCCTCGGCAACAATATGCAGTTCTCCAGAGAGGACGATGTGGATCTTGCGGACGAGATGGAGGATGCTCCCTCGGAACACAGGAATGTGAAAACCTCACCCGGAGGGGTTAATGACGGCGGACCGGAGGAGTACAGCAAGCGTCAGAAGATAGGCCTTTTCCTTGGACCTATCCTTTTTCTTCTCATGCTTGTGGCCCCCACACCCCCCGGAATGGAGCCTGCGGCTCAGAGGATGGCGGCTGTTGCACTGCTTATGGCCACTTGGTGGATGTGTGAATCGATTCCGATCCCTGCAACAAGCCTTCTCCCCCTTACCCTCTTCCCCCTTCTCGGGATTATGCATACGAAAAAGGCGGCAGCACCCTATGCCAGCCACCTGATATTCCTCTTCATGGGCGGCTTCATCATCGCACTCTCAATGCAGAGATGGGACCTCCACAGAAGGATCGCCATGAATATCGTTAAGGCTGTAGGGTTCTCGCCCAGCAGGCTTATCTTCGGCTTCATGGTTGCAGCGGCCTCACTTTCCGCCTTCGTTTCAAACACCGCAACCACGGTTATGATGATGCCCATCGGTCTTGCTATCGTTCACCACGTTGTGGATGAAGGTAAGAAAGAGGGGCTCGATTCACATATCGATTTCTCCCCCGAGCAGTTTGCATTTGGTCTTAACCTTATGCTTGGTATCGCCTATGCGGCGTCCATCGGCGGTGTTGCAACCCTCATCGGTACGCCCCCCAACACAGTGCTTGCGGGATACCTTCAGAAAACCTATGGCTATGAGATAACATTTGCAAACTGGCTTATGGTCGGTGTGCCCCTCGTTGTTGTATTCCTCCCCCTTTGCTGGCTCTGGCTCACAAGGGTAGCAAACCCCATGAAGCTCAAAAAGGTTCCCGGCGGTAAAGAACTTATCAACGATGAGCTCAAGAAGATGGGCACCATGAGCAAAGGAGAGCGCTATACACTTATAGTTTTCGTTATAACAGCACTCGGCTGGATCTTCCGTAAGAAGATAGGCTTTATGTTTCCCGATCCCGGTCTTGTTACGGATGCGGCCATAGCCATGACAGGTGCACTCATCCTCTTCGTGATACCGATCAATATGAAGAAGAGCGAGTTTGTTATGAACTGGCACTGGGCTTCCAAGATGCCCTGGGGCGTTCTTATACTCTTCGGTGGCGGTCTTTCCATGGCGGCTGGTTTCAAAGCAACAAAGCTTGCTAACTGGATCGGCTCACAGGTAGGCCTCCTTGAGAATGCGCCAATCTTTGTGCTTGTCCTTGTTACTGCATTGCTCATTATCTTCCTTACGGAGCTTACGTCAAACACAGCAACATCGGCGATGGTTATGCCAATCCTCTCCGCAGTTGCCATAGGCCTTGGGCAGAACCCTCTTCTTCTCGTTGTTCCTGCGGCTATAGCGGCTTCCTGCGCATTCATGCTCCCCGTTGCAACACCCCCCAACGCAATCGTATTCGGTTCAGGGTATGTAACAATTCCGCAGATGGTTAGAAGCGGTATCGGGCTTAATGTGATTGGAGTTATTATTGCAGTGGCAGTGACATATCTGCTTGTTATACCGGTATTCGGTGTAGAGATAAATGTGCTTCCCGAGTGGGTAGCAGCGGCAACAAAGTAACCCCTTAGTGTTTATGACCCATTTCCCCCGCCCGTCTGACCCCCGGGCGGGGGATTCCACCGGTCTGATTTAATCTATTTAATCTATGGAATTTACCATCCATGGAAATTCCATTGTTGTTCGGGCAAGGAGACCTTGCCCTCTCGCACTTCCGGCTACATAAATTGAATACAATTCAATTTAATTCCGTCTTCAGGGCTTCCATCCATGGAAGCCAGACTAATCTTATCTGGGAAATTCATCATCCTGAGAATTTCTCTGGCTAATTTAATTTATGGAATTTACCATCCATGGAAATTCCATCGTTGTTCGGGCGGGGGAACCCCGCTCTCTCGTACTTCCGGCTTCGTCAGGCCAGCAAAGCTGTTCTTCCTTTCGCCTACAGAGCCAACATCCATGTTGGCTTTATTGGTTTCATCCTCAAGCGTGTGACTAGCATAAGCTTTCATGGATGGGATCATGTTATATATTAACCACTATAATTATCTTTCAAATGGGTTTTTAAGGGGATCCTAAGGGGAAAGCTTTCCCTAAAAATTTCCCCTTAGTCTTATTCTTTACATAATCACATCCGAAATAAGGCACTAATTTATGTGTTTCGTGCTAAAGCACGCCATACTTTTGGCGCAAAAGTATGCAAAACTTTCCCTCAGGGTTTTACATCCCCCATTGTTACTCATTTATTATCATAAATTCGTAAAAGATGGCGGTTCCCTCATTTCACTCATTTTCCACCTGAAGTTTTGCTGATGCTGAGGAGTGTAACCGCATCTCATACATGAAAGTATTCAATATTTAGGATTACCTCATCTGTCACGTGCGGCCAAAACTTCCGGGCGGTTCCAAAAGAGCTCATTCGGCTGTAAAACATTCGGGTAAGCAAAGAAAGGGTTGTGGGCGTAACACTTCAAATATGTAAGTTAAGGTTAGTGGCTAAATAGGTCTGCATGGGGTACGTTGCTTTGCTTGTTCCGGACAAGTGACAGCGCTCGGAATTACGACCTGTGGTACATGTGTTGTGATAATTCTGGATAAAGTGGTGTAGCAACTGATGGTTATGGCTACAAAAAAAGTGATCCGTATCAGTCCGTGTAGGTTAGCTTGAGGGGTAATAGGCGTTCTAGATCCATATTGCAGTAACTGAGGACTGCTTTTGCTAAATGCATGACTGAATGAAAAAATAACTATTTGGAATTATAATATTGATACACAGGGTGCTTGATGTATAATAAATATACGTAATGAATAATATGGTGGCTTGATTTACTATGCCATTGAGGTGGTAGATGGGAAGAAAAACAGAAAGTATTGAAAAATTGTATAGTTTCCTCGTTAGTAAAGAAATCAGTGGAGATAGTTTTTCATTTGCTGAAATATTAGCTGTGACTGATTGGAAAGAGTCTACTCTAAAAACCTATATTAATAAGAACTATTTCTCAAAATATATTGACGTTATCTCAAATGACACTTGTTATGCTAGGAACACTAAAGATATCACTTATGAAGAGTTTGCAGAATCAATGTCACAAGTGAAAAAATAGCCAATACTAACTAAATGGGTTTTTAAGGGGATCTTAAGGGGAAAGTTTTCCCTAAAAATTTCCCCTTAGTCTTAGTATAATCTATGGAATTGTCCATCTATGTAATCTGGGAAATTCATCATCCAATATTATGTATGGAATTTACCATCCATGGAAATTCCATTGTTGTTCGGGCAAGGAAACCTTGCCCTCTCGCACTTCCGACTACATAAATTGAATACAATTCAATTTAGTTTCGCCTTCAGGGCTTCCATTCATGGAAGCCAGTTGTGTATCATCCTCAAATGTGTGATTAGTATAAGCTTTCATGGATGAAAGCTCGCTTGCGTAAGTGAGAAGGAAGCTTCTTTCTTCGAACGGCGGAATAACTTCCATGGACGGGAAATTATTCAAATAGATAAAGGAGTTTTTGAGGGGTTGTTAAGGGGTGGTTTGTTCCAAAAAAGCACCCCTTAAGTCTAAATTTTATCTATGTAATTCATCATCCTTTTTGGACGAAGAAGAGGCCTGCAAACATGAGTGTTATTCCGGCGATACGGCTGAGTGAGATGTGCTGAACGGGCACGCCGAGTATACCGTAGTGGTCAATTATTAGTGAGACAAGGAATTGTCCTGTGAGTGTACCAGCGAGAACGGGTGTTACGCCGATTTTGGGAACGAGTATAATGATAGTTGTAACGAAAATACCGCCCATGAATCCGCCGAGGAAAAGGTATGGTGGAGTTTCTGTTAATCGTTCTATGCCAGGGAACTCGGGTCTCATGATAATCATCAGAATCACCATGAACACCACGCCGCCCATAAATGATATGAATGAAGCTTGAATCGGGTGGCCGAGGTATGTTGTCAGTTTTGAGTTAAGTCCGGCCTGTATGGGGAGTGCTCCACCGGCGATAACAGCAAAAAAAAGCAGAAAAAAATCAGTCTTCATGAAAGCTCCTTATTTATGATTGGTACTTTATTATGATATTAACCTCAATAATAAATATAAACATCTTTACGCTTGAACATTTGCATAGCCTGTAATAAAACTATACACGAATATAAAATGTCTGAGCCTAAGTTGTTGATGAATTTATTCTGACATGTACAGTTAAGTTTGTTTTATTTTCGTTCAAAGGTGGGAAATATGAGTGAATTCTATGAAATGCTATCGAAGTATTATGACAGCATCTTTCCTTTTAGCGATACTACTTTTTCCTTCCTCAGAAAGCATTGTCCGGATGGAGGCTCTGTACTTGATATCGGGTCAGCAACCGGTAGCTATGTGAATGCTTTTAAATCCTATGGTTACGATGCTGTCGGTATTGAGCCGGAGGAGAGCCTTGCTGCAGGCAACGAAAACGTTGTTAAAGGGGATATGAGGGACCTTCCCAAGACTTTCAGGGGACGCTTTAATCTCATTACCTGTATAGGCAATACCCTTGTACACACCCATTCCGCCGGGGAGGCTGCCCTCGCGCTGACTGGATTCTGCCAGTCATTAAAGCCGAACGGTAAATGTGTCGTCCAGATACTAAACTATGCAAGAATATTGGAGGAAGGGGTAACAGAGCTTCCCCCCATTGAAACCGACCAACTCACTTTCCTTAGAAGCTATGAGAGAACAGGGAGATACATAAAGTTCAAAGGGCGTATATGCCTCGGTGATGATGTGCTCGATTCCAATACGTTTCTCTATCCTTTGACCGCCGAAGAGCTTCGCCAAGGTGCGCTCATCGCTGGTTTCAACAGAATTGATTTCTATGGCGATTTTCAGGGTAGCGATTTCAACCGCAGTTCCAGTTTTATGTGTGTTGCTGTTCTCAGTAAGTGATATATACCTTGCCCCGCCATCTTTTTTATGGAAGCATTGGATCCTGATAGAGGAGGTGCGGCCATGGGAAAATCGAGAGTAATTGAAGCATTCGTTTTAGGTCTTTTTATCTGTATGGGTCTTTTCCTCGCCGGAAAGAGCATCTACAAAAGTGCTGAAACCATAAACCAGTCCAAGCGTTTTGTGACAGTTAAGGGTCTTGCGGAGCGTGAGGTTAAGGCGGACAGGGCCATATGGCCGCTCACATTCCGGGATGGTGCTGACGATTTGAACAGGCTCTATATAAGCCTTGAGAAAAAGACGCAGGCGGTGAAGGAGTTCCTTCAATCCAAGGGATTCTCCGATAAAGAGTACGGTGTGTCTGCCCCTGAGATTGTGGATAGAAAAGCCGAAAGATATGGTTCATCAAACAATAACGCCCTTCGTTATCTCGGCTCGGTCACAGTAACAGTCTATTCAACACAGGTGGATTCCGTTGTTAAAGCCATTTCAGACACTTCCGAGCTTGTTCGTAAAGGGGTAGCACTTGATACAGCAGACTACCGTTCCCGTACTGAATTTCTCTTTACAAGGCTTAACGACATCAAGCCCGGCATGATAGAGCAGGCCACTTTGAAGGCGAGGGAGGCGGCGAAGAAGTTTGCCGAGGACTCGGGCAGCAGGCTTGGAAAGATACGCAATGCCAGACAGGGGCAGTTCAGCATATCCCCGCGGGATTCTGGAACACCTTATATCAAGAAGGTCAGGGTGGTTAATACCCTTGAGTACTACCTGGTTGACTGATATCCCTGCTTCGAGCGGGATTTATGCACTTTTTCTGAATGCCGGCAGGGAGTGTTCAATAACTGTCGGCAGGTTCGGTAAAGCGGAGATCCATCCCGGTGATTATGTGTATATCGGAAGCGCCTTCGGGCCCGGCGGCATGCGTAGCAGGATAGGACGTCACAGCAGGGTGAACAAGAAGTGCAGGTGGCATATCGACTATCTCCGCAGGTATATGAGTATGCTTGGGGTTATCTGGTGTGCATCGGCGAGGGAGCAGGAGCATCTATGGGCTGGCAAGGCTCTGTCTTTTGGAGAGGTTGTCCTTAAAGGTCTGGGTTCTTCGGATTGCTCCTGTATTTCACACTTCCTGAGGCTCAATAACATGGACGCACTAGTCTATGACCTGAAAGCCGGGGGAGGGTGTTATATCTCAGTATGCTAAGTACTTGCTGGTTTTAGAGTATACATTTTCATCTCATTAATTGTTATTAATTGTCATTGTCTACTAATAATAAATACCGGCTTTTGTAAAAATATGACCATTTTTTTACACACAGATTGAATTATTATGATTGTCCTGATAATATTTATTTGAGGTGGCACATGTTTGGAATGTTTAAAAAGAAAAAGCAACAAGAAGATAGCAACTCAGCCGGTAATTCCGCTTCCCCTTCCGGGAAGAAGGTTGTTGTAACAGAGCAGACAATATCATACACCGAGCCTAACGTGGGCTCCCCCACTGATGCAGTTCTTTCCAAGGGTGATGTTCTCGCATTCATCAAAGAGGAAGAGGGATGGGTTCAGGGTAAGCTCTCCAATGGAAAGGCTGTCTGGGTTCCTTTCTTTGAGTGTAAAATCACCGACGGCTGACTGAGTTTTTTCTTTCGGCCGTATCCTTTTTGCAGTTAATGTAATATCGACAGTTGAATTGCGTTCTGTCTTGGTTTTTCTCCCTTAATTCAAATATTTTATCTTTACAAAACAATACTGTTGTACCTATCCTGCTGTTCAAGCCCCCGTCATAAGAGGGGCGTTATTGTGAATTACTGAATTATTCGGTGGTGATTAGGTGATTTTGAAAAAAGGATTTCCGAGCGAAAAGGCTTATCTCGTATTTCTTTCGCTAACAGCGGCCACCCCGCCGCTGGCAACGGACATGTATCTCGCATCCGTACCCAGAATAGCAGAATACTGGAGCGTTCCCGTGAGCACGGTGAACCTCTCCCTCGTGCTGTTCTTCCCCGCATTCAGCGTCTGCATGCTCATCTACGGACCCCTTTCGGACCGCATAGGGCGAAGACCCGTACTCCTTGGCGGACTGGCGATGTTTGCCCTGTCAACATTCCTGCTTTCCATAACTGCCAATGTATGGCAGCTTATCGCACTTCGCGTGCTTCAGGGGGCGAGCTCCGCCGCACCATCATCCATGGTTATGGCCATTGCCAGAGATAGATACAGCGGCGAGAAAAGAAAAACCGCCCTTGCGTATCTGGGTGTTATCCTTGCCGTTGTTCCCATGGTTGCTCCTATGACAGGAACACTTGTTCTTAAGTTTGGCAACTGGCGGCATATCTTCATAACGCAGGCAGTACTCGCCTGCATGAGCTTTATTATGAGCCTGAAGTACGAAGAGACCGCAGAGGAACTGACAAAGGGGGGATTCTTTACGGTGGCTGGGAAGTATCTAGGACTGTTTAAGAATAGAGAATATATGCTTACAGCGGTAGTTATGGGCTTTATGCTTAGCCCTTTCTACGGTTTTATAGCGGTTTCGCCCGTGGTCTATATACAGGAGTTCGGCCTTCCCGAGTACATATTCAGTCTCGCCTTCGGTTTCACAGCCTTTTCGGCAATGCAGGGCTCACTTGTGAGCGCAAAGCTCAGCGGGCGTGTGTCTGCAAAGAACGTTATAAGCATAAGCATAGCTTTGTGCGCCTTTGCTGGTTTCGTTATCCTGGTTGCAGGGGGCGTGTCACCGTGGATATTCGCCATATCAATGGGGCTCTTTGCGTTTTCTGCGGGCTTTTCCCGCCCTGTTAGCCAGAGCCTTGTGCTCGAACAAGTGGAGAGAGATATCGGTACAGCGTCCTCATTTATGGTGTTTCTACAGTTTTTTATTGGCGGGTTTGCCATGTGGGGAGTAACCAGGGCCTGGGATTCGCATATAACAGCATATGGAATTCTCGCTTTTACGGCGCCGGTTATTGTCTTTCTTCTATGGCGCAGTGTGATACCTTTGCTTGAGAAGCGGGGAACTATGATAAATTAGTTCCGGCGGACCACGCTGTTGGGGGATTCCTTTGTGAGCGCCTCGATACCATTTTTAGTGCACCATTTAACGAATAAGTTTTCGCATTTCCTGTAGTAGTCAGGGTAGTCCCTTGCGGAGGTAGAGGCTGAATAATTCCATTTGCCGAGAAGGAGGTAGTCCGCAAAGGAGCATGCGTCCAGCAGGCTTATGAATGGTGTGGGGCTTATGAATTCCGGCGGAAGCGGTTCGATGCATATCCAGCTCCTGAAACCTTCGCTGTTCAGTAGCTTTAGTGCCTCCAGTCTTTCCATGTAAGGGGATGCGCCGGGTTCGAACTTTCTGCGGAAGCTCTCATCAAGGCTTGAGAGGCTTATGCCGTACTCATTCTTCGGATGTCCACCCCTGAGCTCTTCTGGAAGGATACCCTTCGTCAGCACTGTCACCGGAATATCCCGTTCGTTCAGTATCTTTATCATACTGAGGCTTATATCGTTGGTCCATGGTGTTGTGTACATGAAGGGGTCTGTGGAGAGGCTCATAAAGACGTTTTCGGGGAGCCTGCGCATTCCGTTAAGCTCCGATTCAAGCTTCTCAAGGGCATTTTCGGCGAGGCTCGGTTCCTTCCACTCGTTCAGTGTTTTTATCATTCCGAATCGTTTTTTCATGGAGAAGCTGTAGCATGGGTATCTGCAGGCGTGTGAGCATCCGCTGTACGGGTTAAGTGCATGCTCAACGAAGTTAACGCCGCTTTTATAAAGGAGTTTGCCCCTTGAATGGGTGGGTATATCTGTTGTGTTAGTCATTATCTATAAATCCTTAAACGGCTCGGAACCGTCGTCATCATTGAGGTTTAGGTATGAGTATAGGTTCACATCCTTACCCTTGATCCCGAGCTTTCTTCTTATGTTTTTTCTATGTGTTTGTGCTGTTTCAAAGGATATGTTCAGGTTTTCGCAGATCTCTTTTGTGGTGTATCCCCCTTGAATGAGGCGGCAGATACGGTTTTCAGTCTTGCTCAGCCTTGTTATGGCATCGGAAGCTTTGCTCGTGCTCCCCTTTGTGAGGTTATTGAGCTGTTCTGTGAGGATATTTTCATACATCTCCCTGATCTCCGGGTCATTCTCTTTGGACAGCTTCTGTATGGAGGGTAGAACCTCACCTTGTATCTTATGGCCTATCTCTTCAGATACGCAGGTTTTATCCCTTTCGATGGATTTAAGGACATTTCTGAGGGTGATGTTCATCTCCTCCGCCTGCTTTTTCTCCCTTATGAGGTTTTCCTCCATGGATTTCCTTGCGGATATATCCCTTATGATGAAGTGGAAAAAGGTATTATTGTCCAGATCTATTCTGTTCACAGTGATACTTGCGGGGAAGAATGAGCCGTTTCTGTATGCCTGAACATCCCCGCTCCAGCTTTCGCCGTCTCCAAGATTCCATGTGAAATGATCCATCCGCCCTGTGGTTTCAGGGTGGAGGAGCGAGTTTATCCTTTTGCCGACGAACCCGCCGGAATCTATGTCGAAAATCTCGCAAGCCTTATAGTTTGCCTTATATACCATGAGTTCGGAGTTTACCAGTAGTATACCATCACCGGCGGACTGGAAGAGGGCGTTCAGGTGCTTTACGGATCTTGCAACGTCCCGGGTGCGTTTCTCCACCATCTGTTCCAGTTGTTTGCGGCTGTCCGCCAGCCATGTTACATCGCTGAGGATAAACATGTATCCGCAGGAGGCGAGTGCCACGCTGGAAAGATCCGATAACGTCAGGTTAAAGTGTTTATCCTTAAGGGATATTTCTGTGGACTTATTCAGATAGCTTTCCGATGCACTCTGCATATTATCCTCGGGGAGGCCGAGTGTTTCACAACAGCAGGCGCCGGTTACATCGCCGAAGAACTCCACTGCGCCACGGTTCAGCTCGCTTATCTTTCCCTCGCCGTCGGTCACTAGTACAAAGTCGCTTGTTGAGTCGAAGATGTTCTCGTATTTACATTTCTCCAGGGTAAGGTTTCTGTTGGCGGATATTATGGATGCCGATGTTTCGCCGTCTGACGAGTCCTTCGTCCAGTCGCCCATGAAAACCGTTTCGTAGGCATCGAAGAACTTCCTCAGCTGTGTTACCGCCCGAAGCTTGTCCTCCGCCTCGACGTCAAGGTTCAGGACAATATCCTCAATGGAGTGGATCATGGTTTTGAAGCATCCTAGATACATCTCCGCAGTAAGGCCCCGGTCCCGATGCCTTCTGGCAACATCTAGGGAGAAGTCTGTGGTATTGCGCATATCCTGCATTATGCGGGAGAACGATGCCTCATCACTGTTCTCAAGGGCAGAACGGATAGGTTCGATGACGCCACGAAAGCTCAGGATGCAGTCCTCACGCTTTGCAGTGGTGTATTCCAAATACCCCATGGCGGCCATGTACTTTACCCAGTTTTCAAGGAATTCTTCAATATGTTGAGATAGTTTTTCAATAACACCCAGGCTCATCGTACCTCCACAGCGGTAGTTATATATAAATACTACCTATCGGCTATTAATCAATAGGAAATGAGCGTAAGGATGGGGTTCAGGCTATGGCTTCTCTGGACGGGGAGTAGTCTGAGGCTTCCTCCGCATCAACCCTTGGGGCAGATATATAGTAACCTTGAGAATAATTTATGCCCAGCTCTCTTATAGTTCTGAATATACTTTCTTCGGAGACAAACTCCGCAACGGTTTTAACGTTAATATCCGAGGCGAAGTTTGCAATGGTCTTAACGAGCTTGTACGACACCTCATCGGTGCATACGCTTCTTACAAGGCTGCCGTCTATCTTCAGATAGTCGAGATCCAGCCTGAGCAGGTGTTCAAAGTTTGAGTATCCCGTGCCGAAGTCGTCCACTGCAATCTTGCACCCGAGAGCTTTCATCCTGCGTATGAAGGTCTGCACCGTACTGTATGTGTCGACCTTTTCACTTTCCAGAAGCTCGAAAACCATAGTGGCATTGATCCTTTCGCTCATAAGCTTGTTTTCGATGTAGTCAACCAGTTCTTCGTTGAGTATATCCTCTACACCGAAATTGATTGAGAATTCAACATCCTTGTGGCGGAACTTCTCAATGCAGCTGTCTACCATGATTCTGGTTAGCTTGGGGTAAAGCTTGGTCTTCTTTATAAATGGGAGGAAGGCGCCGGGGCTTATAACCGAACCGTCTCTGCTTATCATTCTGATGAGACATTCGTATTTTGTTATCATTCCTCTGTTGTTGTCGTATATAGGCTGGAAATAGGGGACGAACCTCCCCTCGTCTACGGCGTCCCGCACCTTGCTATATAGCTCCATGTTTCGGAGGTGCTCTCTGCTGTCCTCCATGGAGGTTGTATAGACCATAAAATCAAGCCTGGCATCCCTCGCCTTTTTAAGGGCTTTTCCGGCACTCTGGAGGAGACCGGGACCGATCTGGGATATCCCTGCGGAGACGGATATGTTGATCTCAACACCGTTGAAGTTGAAAACGTGGTTTTCGAAGAAGTATATGGTGTCCTGCACCAGAAGGTTCTCGAAGCCTGTTTCACGGTTGAAAAGAACCACAAACTCATCCCTGTCCAGATGATATACAGTGTAGCCGATGCCTGTTGCCGATTTTTCCACCAGTTCAGCTGTTTTCTCCCTCAGATGCTCAGAGAAAGCCTTAATGATGTAATCCCCAGCTTCGATACCGTATATATCATTGATAATTTTGAAGCTGTCTATGTTGTACAGGATCAGGGAGTGCTCTGTGCTCCCCGTTGTGTCTTTGAGTAGGGCGTTACGGTTGGGGAGGTTTGTCAGGTGATGGGTGTAGTGCTTTTTGTATAGAAGCTTCCTCCCATGATCGATGGAACGCAGCATTGCGCTGAAGTTCCGGTTGAGGATGAACCAGGCGAGGAGTGCCACTGCAGCTATTACCACAAATGAAATGATTATGAAGTTCCTGAAACGCATAACCTCCGAGTGGAACCTGTGGGCTATTACAATCCTGCCGATGGTTTCACCTTTGAAGTTTTTTATCTCCATGCTCGGTGTAACGGCGTGGTAGTTTTCGTTTATGGGAATTATTGTTGAAAGGGTGTTGATGTTTTCGGCGGCGCTTAACTCACTGAAATAGTCGATGGTGTAGTCATTAAGGTAGTAATTACCTACCACAATACGGCTCTCACCGGGGTTAACAACCTTGTCTATTCTGAGAAAGAGGGCGTTATCCAGATTGATTATTTCCTTAATCTTTGAGGAAACGAAACCGATACTTCGCACAACCTCAAAGGCACCCACTATTCTCCCTTCATGGTAAATGGGAACCACTGTCCGGTGGAACACTCCGTCCTTGCCCGATTCGATACCGAATACGGGTTCTCCTTTGGAGAGTGCTATACGGGGCATCTCAAGGGAGGGGTGGTTTAGTTCTCCGAAATGCTCCTCGCCCAGCAGGCGTGTTACAAGGTGCCCATTGCTGTCGTAGAAGCTGGCGTCCTCAACGAAATTGTCTTTGGTGATGATAGTACTGAATTGTCTGAGAGCAGAGCTTCTGAGAGCTTTAATGTCTTTTTGGTGGAGTGCGGCGGAAACGGCTTTGTTTCCAGCAATTTCAGTTGCTTCTTCTATAAAGTGCATCTTGATGTGGTGCTGGAGGAAGCTTGTGTAGACGTTTCTTACCTGTCTGTTTTTTTCATTCAGGTTGTCGAGCATGTAGCTTTTGACAAAGCCGTAGCCTATGCCGATGAATATGGCAGCCTGAGCAAAGATGATAAACAGAACAAGAGTTATGGAGCGTTTTTTTGCCACTTTTGTTCCGGTTCCTAGTGCTTCCATTCCCCTCTCACTAAAGATACTTTATCCGTTTTGGACACAACCTTACTGGGTCCCCTTTTCGGGTGCAAAGAGCAATATAGTTAGAAATAATTAGAAAGATCCGTGCTTTTTGTCAGCTTTTTGTTAAATCGAATCTGCGATTCTAACCCTTCTCCTTGACAATTGCCGAAAGTCTATGAATTATTCTTTATCGTATCCATTGAGGATCACCCGGAGGTCTGGATGTTTACCCGCTTTTTCTGTGCCCTTGTATTAATCCTTTTCATGACAGCACCCGCCGCATATTCCGCACCCTCGGATTATCTGGAGAGGGCGGAGGAGACAGGCAGGCTTATTGAGGCAGAGAGGGAGAGGAGTGCTGAGCTCACGGACGAAGGGAAACAGCTGACTGAAGAGATACTGAGGCTGAGGCAGGAGCAGAGCAGGCTTAAAACCGAGAACGCCTACCTTAAATCACAGCTTAAATCTAGGGCTGCATCCGATGTACAGATGGACGATGAAAGTGTTTTGAAAGTTCTGAGAACGGCTGCTCTCTCCATTGAGAAATCACTGAGCCCCTTCTGTATGGAGGAGTCAAAGCAATTAATCGATAATGCCATCGAATCGATGGGTGATACTGATCTGGCCATGGGTGACAAGCTCCGTCTGGTGGCTGAACTTTACCTCTCCGCCGCAGAATGCGAATCAGCAGTTGAGCTCCGCACAGGGGTCTTCAATGACGGGAGCTCCAGTTTTGCCGGAACCTATCTGCGCCTTGGTTCCTACAGCACATATTTCATAAAAGAGGACTCCACCGCCTGCTGGCTTATCGGTGTGGGGAGGCTTGATGTCTGCCGCAAAGTGGCCGATGCGGTTATGGTACTCCGCAAAAGAATTGCGCCGGATATTGTAACGCTCCCCGTGAACAGGGGTGCGGAATGAGGTATATAGCCACAGCTCTTATAGTCATTCTTATTGCGGTGTTCGCCCACGCTTCGGATTGGGAGAGAACTGGGGACAGGATCCTTGATTCCGCTGAGCAGAGGCTTGAAAACCTGCGGGAATACAACGCAGGAAGCGAGGCAAACCTTGGGGCTATGCGTGCTGAGGCTGAGAAGCTCAGACGCGAGGTTAAGGATCTGAGGGCTGAAAACAAAGTTCTTGTGGAAAGGGTAAGAGCCCTTCCGGAAAGGGATGAGTCCACCGGTGTAGAGGATGCGTTTGCAGAAGCCTTTATGCAGGGAGAGTCTTTTAATAAGAGAGCTAGACTGCTTGGCGTATCCTTCCCCGACCCTGAACCGCCATACACAGCGGCCAAGCTCTCCGCACTGCTCGCCTATTACGCAAGGACTGCAGAAAAAGCCACAAAGGCTGAAGTTTACCGGGGGAGTTTCTATGACCAAAATGGTGACAGCCGTACGGGTGATATCCTCCGGGCAGGCTCAGCAGGGCTTTACGCCGCAGGACCGGATGTTTACGGACTTCTTTACTACGATGAAGGGATAAACGCCCTGCGTCTCCATGAGGGTTACGAGGGGAGTTTGCAGGCATTCCTTGGTGGTGAGAGTTCATCCCTCCCCGTTGATGTGACAGGGGGGGCGGTTTTAAGCAGCGGAGGACTCTCCATCTCTTCCGGCGGGGTAATCGTATACATAATACTCGCCCTCGGCGCAATCGCTGTGCTCACGGCGGTTTTCAAGTTTATACAGCTTTATCTCCTCACAGCCCGAACAACCAGAGCGGAACGCAACGAAGGGCGTGTGGGGATAAACACTCCTGCCGGCAAAGTTCTGGCCGCTTACAGTGAAGCTGGCAGAGGCTCGGCGGAGGGTGAGTTCATACGCATCTCGGAGAACCTTCTCCGCTTGCTCCCCACCATGGCTGTAATAGGCGGGGTAACGCCTCTGCTGGGGCTTCTGGGCACGGTTACAGGCATTATCAAAACCTTCGGCTCCCTCGAAAACTATGGTGCAGGGGACATCTCCGCACTTTCAGGAGGAATATCCGAAGCACTTCTAACCACCCAGGCAGGGCTCGCCGTGGCGGTTCCCGTTCTGATAGTCCACCACCTGCTCAGAAGGAAGGTTTCCGCCGAGGAGGCGGAGATGGAGCGTGTTCTTGCCGTTGTCTCGGAGGATGGGGATGGTTGATGATATAATCCTTCTCTGTATCTTCGGGGTCTCTGTCTGGGGGTGGACAAACGGCATCTGCTCACTTTTTGGAATATACGGGAAAAGCCCTGACATACCATTGATAAAACGGAGGATTTCCTCTCTCAGAACTGCCTCAGCAGTCACCCCTCTACTGGGGCTTCTCGGAACCATCAGCGGTCTTGTACAGGTTTTCGGCATAATCGCCGGAACTGGCAGTGTAGAGCCCGCCTATCTATCCGAGGGGATCTCCACCGCACTGATAACTACCCAGGCGGGGTTAGTCACTGCTATTCCCGCATACCTTGCCGCCAGAATCCTGGACAGAAGAGCCGAACGCAGGGGGTTAAGCCTTGCGAAGGTATAGAAGACGCACCGAAAACGAAGCGGGTATGGATATAACCCCCCTTGTGGATATGGTTTTCATACTCCTTGTATTTTTCATTGTCACAGCGGGTTTTGTGAGCGAGAAGGTTCTGGATGTTGAGAGACCCTCCGCAACGAATACCGTTGATGTCCGTGGTGAACGGATAACAGTCTCCCTTGGAGAGGAGGGGCGGATAAGTGTGGATGGAGAGGGGAAAACCCTGCGCAGTGCTGGTTTGGCTGTGGAAGAATTTCTGCTGGATAACCCCGGAGCGTCGGTTGTTGTAGCCGCACACAGAAACAGCCGTACGGAGGAGCTTGTCCGTCTGCTGGATATACTCAAATCCGCCGGAGCAAAGGATATAGGTCTTTCCGCACAGCCCACGGAGGAGTGAGTATGCGCTTTACCGCACTGGTCATAGCCGTTGTTCTTAATCTCCTCCTCTTCTATTCCTTAGGCATACTGAACTTTGAGGATGAAACACCTGTACAGCTCCCCAGCGATGAGCCTGTGCGTATAAGAAACGTTAATCCACCCGAAACGGCACCCCCCTCTACTGGCGTTGATGCAGAGCGGAGTCCACTGCCCGGGCTTCCGGAGCCTTCATCTAAACCGGTACGTGAAACAAGCAACGGTAAGGTAAGGGAGCCCGAACCGTCAGAAAACCTTCCATCATTAGAGTTTGAAAGCGAGTTCGCTGGTGAGGATAAGAGCAGGGCGGATAATGCTCAGACCATCGAAGGATCTGGATCAACCGAAAAGCCGGAGGCTGGAGATACTGGTTTGAGTAAGCCTGAACCCGTCTATACTCCCCAGCCGGAGTACCCCTTTATAGCCAGAAAGCGTGGTATCGAAGGTTATGTGCTCATCAGTGCAGAGGTGTCGGCCAAAGGGGAGGTTCTTTCCATGGAGGTTATCGAGGCTGAGCCGGAAGGGGTCTTTGAGGATGCTGCGTTGGAGGCTGTGGGGGAATGGCGTTTCACAGAATCGCCGAAAGCATCGGCGGTTCGTATCCCCGTGAGGTTTGAACTGAAATGAGAACGGTAATCGCTTTTTTGACAATCCTTTATGCTGTTGTCTCCTTTGCATGTGAGACTGCAGAGGAGTGCTACTTCCTCGGTAAGGCGGCCTATGACGACGGCAGGTTTCATGAGGCTCTGACTTTGATTGAGCAGGCCATGGAGCTATCGGGGGATGGGCGGCTCTATATCCCTGCTGGGATGAGTGCGGAAAGGGCGGGGGTCTACGAAAAGGCGGAGCGTTATTACCGCCTCGCCGGTGATGATGACGCCCTTCGGCGGGTTATGCTCGCCACTGGGAACTGCGAAGACGGGCTGGGGCTTTATGAGCAAAAGCTGGATGCGGAACCGGATAACTCAACAGCATGGCGTAATTACGCCGCTTTTGCAAAGCAATGCGGCAGGGAGCACAGGGCGGAATTTGCAGAAAGAGTGGTTTCGGGTGGCGGTGTTCACGGCGAAGTGGATAAGGAACCATGGAATCTCATATACACAGGGAGATACAGCGAGGCTGGGAGTGCATTTGAGGGACTGCTGAGTGCCGGTGACAAAAGCGGGTGTGAAGGGCTGAGAGTGCTGGCCGTTTTACAGGGTGCACCGGAACCTGAATGCGCAGAAAAGGGGGCACAGCCCTAAGGACCGTGCCCCAAAGATTATTACACGTCTTTCATCTTTTCCTTGGTTACCTTCATAAGCACAAAAGAGAGCCCGAGAAGGCCGATGAGGTTCGGTACGGCCATCATACCGTTGAACATGTCGGAAACGTTCCATACGAAATCCGTTTTCCATAGCGCACCGTAGAATACGCTGAAGCAGTAGATAGCCTTGTAAAAGTAAGAGAACTTGATACCGAACAGGAACTTGGAGCACTGCTCGCCGTAGTATGACCAGCCGATGATTGTTGAGTATGCGAAGATGGCAAGCGTTACCGCAAGCAGGATATCCCCTATGCCGCCGAAGCTCTGTACGAAGGCCATGCCTGTTAGCTCGGAACCGGTGGCTCCGCTGCTCCATACACCTGTCAGCAGGATTGCGAATGCTGTAAGCGTGCAGAGTATTATTGTGTCGAAGAAGGTTCCTGTCATGGCTATGAGACCCTGACGCACTGCATTGTCCGTCTTCGCCGCCGCATGGGCTATGGGTGCGCTTCCAAGTCCAGACTCGTTGGAGAATACTCCTCTTGCAACGCCGTATCTCATGGCATCACGCACGACGGAGCCTGCGAATCCGCCTGTGGCCGCAACGGGGTTGAAGGCAGATTCGATGATGAGGGCGATTACACCGCCGAGCTTATCTACATTCATAATCACGATTATCATCACAAGGATGAAGTAAAGTACCGCCATAAAGGGAACAAGCTTCTCCGTTACCCTTCCGATACGTGTGATCCCGCCGATGATAACAAGTGCGGTCAGCGCAGTTACGATAACACCCGTTACGATAGGGGGGATGTTGAAGGCGGTATTCATGGAGTTTGCAACGGCGTTGCACTGCACCATGCTTCCGATACCGAAGGAAGCGAACATACCGAAGATTGCAAATGCCGCTCCGAGCCACTTGAGTTTGAGCCCTTCGCTTATGTAGTACATAGGTCCGCCGATGGTGCTTCCGTCCTCAAGCTCCTTGCGGTAGGTTACGGCAAGCACCGCCTCGGCGTACTTGGTTGCCATGCCGAAGAAGGCCGTTACCCACATCCAGAAGATAGCACCGGGCCCTCCTGCGGCGAGTGCTGTTGCAACACCGACGATGTTTCCGGTTCCCACCGTTGCGGACATTGCCGTTGTGAGAGCCTGAAGGGGAGGGATCTCGCCCTTGCCGCTTGAATCCCTTTTCATGATGAGCTTGAGAGCTCTGGGAAGACAGCGAATCTGAATAAAACCGAGGGAGAGTGTCAGCCAGACACCGGTACCCAGTAGAAGTACGAGCATGTAGGGTCCCCAGACCACACCGCCCAGATAGCTTACTAAACTGTTGATTCCTTCCATAATTTGCCCCTGAAAAAAATGAATTTGTTAAAAAAAGAAAACATATATTTACTACTTGAACGTTATGAATTCAAGGTTAAACTGCATAATGAAGGGATACTGTTTTAAAAAGGGAGGAAAAAATGGAGAAAACGGTCATTGTCACAGGGGGAGCCCAGGGTATCGGCTTTTCTGTAGCAGAAAAGCTTTATAAAGAGGGGTGGTATGTTCTTATTGCGGATAAAGACCCCGAGGCCTGCAAGGAGGCGATGGAGTATTTCAAGGATAGCGAGAGTGTTTTAACCCTTGTCACCGATGTCTCCGATGAGGGCTCCGTTGAAAGGTGCGTTCAGACGGCATTGGAGCATTTCGGCAGGCTCAACGGGCTTGTGAACAATGCCGGTATTGCGGAACCGGACAGCGGACCTGTGAAGAAACTGAGTCTGGATGACTGGAACCGGGTTATCGGAACAAACCTCACCGGTGCATTCCTTATGGCGAAATACGCCGCACCGCACATCAAAAAACATAACGGCTCCATCGTAAATATCTCATCCACAAGGGCATTGCAGTCCGAAAAGAATAGTGAGGCGTATGCCGCTTCCAAGGGGGGTCTTTTGGCTTTGACCCATTCCCTCGCCGTAAGCCTTGGACCGAAGGTTCGTGTCAACGCCATAAGCCCCGGCTGGATAAACGCATCAGGCTTGCAGAAATCATCCGCCGGAGGAGGATATACCCCCACTGCCAGGGATCACAAACAGCACCCCGCCGGCAGAGTTGGCAGGCCGGAGGATATCGCAGAGATGGTCTCCTACCTTCTTTCGGACAGAGCCGGCTTCATAACGGGGCAGAACTTTGTCATAGACGGCGGTATGACCGTCAAGATGATCTACGAGGAGTAGAACTATTTGATAACGATACCGCTTTCCTTAAATTTGACCTTGCCGTCATTCCAGAAGATGTTGTTTCCGGTGTAGCCGCATCCTCCGTCCTCAACAGGGTCTTTAAGGTTGAAGTAGCTTTCCTCCGCTCTGGGGCCGTAAGGGCATACGAATATTACGTATTTATCCCCTGGTATCTGCTCAAGGAATAGCTCACAGCCGTTGTCCTCTATGAATAGGTTTACGGGTACGTTTTTGGCGTTAGGGGCGGGGTCGTCCTCATGCTCCATATCCGAGCGGACATCGATGAAGACTATGTTTTCGGGTATACCGTTTTTGATGGTTTTCTTGAGCCACTTTCGGTCCACTGAGCCTTCCTCTTTGCCGGGTTTAATGCTGTCAACGGTTTGGGCGAAGAGGGCAGGGATCGTAAGGATCATAATCAGAACGAATATTAACTTTTTCATAAATAAATTCTCCCTATAAATAATCCTAATTAACTACTCCTTTCATGTGTGTTCGTCAAGGGTAGTCCATCCTTTTGGTATGGAAGGGATAAAGAGATTATGCTCACTACTGTGTCATAATTATGTCAAATTATTAGGTACATAGCTCTTTTGATGATTTTCTGCATTTGTTGATTGAAGGATTTGCTGGTGTTATAATTACACTAGCGCCGTGATTAAAAAAACTTTTGGCGCAAGGAGGAAAAAACTATGGCAGCTAAGAAGATTCTTATGCTTGTGGGAGACTTCGTTGAGGACTACGAGGTTATGGTTCCGTTCCAGATTCTGCTCTGCGTGGGGCATGATGTTAGAGCCGTTTGCCCGGGAAAAGCGAAGGGGGATACCGTTAAAACTGCCATCCATGATTTCGAGGGGGATCAGACCTATACGGAGAAGCCTGGTCACAACTTTATGCTCAATGAAACCTTCGATGATGTGAACACCGATGACTATGACGCACTTGTGATCCCCGGGGGAAGGGCGCCTGAATATATCAGGCTGGACCCGAAGGTTATCGAGATAGTGCAGAGATTTGCAGAGGCGAAGAAGCCCATCGCGGCTATATGCCACGGCCCTCAGGTTCTTGCAGCGGCGGGAGTTATCGATAATGTTACATGCTCATGCTATCCGGCGGTTGCGCCCGATGTTAACCTTGCCGGAGGAACATACGAGCCGAACAACGAAACGTTCAGCAACGCCCATGTGGATAAAAACTTTGTTACAGCACCCGCATGGCCCGCCCATCCTGAATGGATGAAGAAATTCCTCGGCCTCCTCGGCACAAAGATCGAACTCTAAAAAAATCAAAGGCGGGTGAAATACCCGCCTTTTATACTTGCGTAAAACAGAATAAGGTATAGTTTGATATTGTAGTTCACATAGAGAGGTTATTGTTAATGTTAGGTATAAGAATCATAGTTTCGAAAGATGTAAAAATGAAAGATTGTAGTATTGATGGTTATGAGCAGGGTGTAGAGATTGAAGATTCAGAAGGTATAAAAGTCAAAAATATAGTGATTAAATCGATAAAATTACATAAAGTTAGAATTACCTTGTTGTTTCTGATGATTTTGTATGCACTTATAAATTTTTTTACTCGTATCACAGATGTTTTATTAGGAATTATTTCATGGTAGGAATTCGTATTCAAGGTGGTATTAACAACAAAATTTTAAACTCACATGTGTCTGGTTGTGATTTGGGGATTGTGATTGAAGGTTCAGAGAATAGTACCGTTGACGGATCAACTGTTACAAATTGCAATGAAGGTATTTTAGTTGTTAGCGCTATCGGTACGGAAATAAACAATACTGAAGTAATAAATTCTATTAATTCAGAAGAACTCAAAAGCAAAAAGAATCGAAAATTTGTAATTGCAAATTTTCGAGCTCTACCAATCAAATTATTTAATGCACTATGGGCTTAGGTTGAATTTATTTACTTATCCATCCATACATCTCAATCCCTATGTATTTCGAATAGTTATTGAAATCATTATCCAGTGTGAATATTGGGATGCCGTTTCGACTAGCGGCGGCGCAGATGAAAAAGTCCACATGGGAGCCCTGAACACCCTTCCTGCGGCATGTGTTGCAGAAGCGTGCGGCTAGCTCGTATGTGTCTGTGTCAACGGGCAGATCATCGAATGCACTAAGCTTCTCTCTTAGAATGTTGAAGGTTTTCTCAGAAGATATACCAGAGAGCAGTTCCTGGCGGATCTGCCCCAGTATAGCCACCCTCGAATCCTGTATAAGGCCGCTAAGCTCATCAACAATGCGCAGTTCTGCATCGCTTACGGATCTTCTGCGAAGAGCAAGCGACCATACTGATGTGTCCACAAGAACCTTCATTCCCTGTTCCTTAGCTTCTTGTAGTCATAATCCTCTCCATATTCAACTGAACCGAAAAGATCAATTACTTCAATTTGTTTCCGTCTTTGGATGAATTCTTTTAAAGCGGTGTTCACAGTGTCTTTCTTAGTCTTAAGACCGCTGATCTTCAGTGCCTCATCCAGCAGTTTGGTGTCGATTGCAAGGTTAGATGCCATCTTAGCACCTCCATAATACTAAACTACACAGATGAATGTGTGAGATCAAGTGTAAAGCTGGATAGTTATAAAAAAAGGGAGCTAAAAAACCGCCCCCGCCTTTATTTATACTATTCCGGAATTTTCTCTGGCATCAAGGATATCGCCAAGGAACTGCTGGGTGCGTTCCTCCTTCGGTTCTGTGAAGATATCCTGGGGTTTTCCTTCCTCAACGATGTAGCCGTCCGCCATGAAGACGACTCTATCTGCAACCCTGTCCGCAAAGCCCATCTCGTGGGTGACAACAAGCATTGTCATCCCCTCCTTCGCAAGGTCTTCCATTACACGGAGAACCTCGCCCACAAGCTCCGGATCAAGCGCTGAGGTAGCCTCGTCGAAGAGCATGATATCCGGTTCCATGGCGAGTGCACGGGCTATGGCAACCCTCTGCTTTTGCCCGCCGGAAAGGGTGTTCGGGTAATCGTTGTGCTTGTCTTCAAGCCCCACCTTCTCGAGAAGTTCCACAGCTCTTTTCTTTGCTTTTTTCCTCGGCATATCAAGCACATGTACCGGTGCTTCTATCACATTTTCCATGACAGTTTTATGAGGAAAAAGATTGAACTGCTGGAAAACCATCCCAACGTTTGTGCGCACACTGTTCAAATGCTTCTGAAACTGCTTTGAGGGAAGCGATGTGTCATTAAGCAGTGTACCTTCTATGTAGATCTCACCCTGAGTCGGTTCTTCAAGGTGGTTTACGCACCTCAGGAGGGTGCTCTTGCCAGAACCGCTCGGTCCGATAATCGCCAGAACCTCGCTGTGGGCAACATCTATATCGATACCCTTCAGTACCTCGTTTTCGCCGAAGTATTTGTGAAGATCCTTAATCTGTACCATTGGTGTTTCTGCGTCCATAATCCCCTCCCTAGTAGGCTAGTTTCTGCTCTACTTTGCTGAGCAGAAGGCTTGTTGCCGTTGTGAGAACCGCATAAAGGAAAGCCGCCATGAGATACATCTCAAAGGGCTTGTAGGTCGAGCCGATAAGTCTCTGAGCTGTAAGAGTAAGTTCCACAAGGGTGATTGTGGAAACCAGCGAGGTGTCCTTTATGAGAATCACGAAGTTGTTTCCGAGGGCGGGTATGGCAATCCGCATAGCCTGGGGGAGTATGATCCGCCGCATGGCAAGTTTTGAAGACATACCCAGACTTCTGGAAGCCTCCATCTGCCCGGCGGGGACGGACATGATACCGCCCCTTATAGCCTCTGCATTATATGCTCCTGTATTCATGGAAAGGCCAAGCACACCCGAGAAGAAGGGCCCGAGGTCTATACCCATCTGAGGTAGTCCGAAATAGATGAGAAACAGCTGAACGAGCAAGGGTGTAGAACGTACAATCCATACGTAAAAGCTTGAGATTCCCCTGAGAACTGGATTTTTAGAAAGCTTTAGCAGTGCGGCCGCAAGGCCGATTATGAAACCGCCTATCAGTGCTAGCACTGATATTTCCAGTGTTAATACCGCCCCTTTCAGCAGAAAGGGGAAGTAATGTACTATTACATCCCAATCAAGCATTTAAAAAACCGTATCCTTAGAATAATTAAGGCTCCCTGCATATCAGGGAGCCGGGTGTTACATAATAATCAGCGAACGTCGATACCAAGCCACTTCATGCTGATGCTGTGGTATGTTCCATCCTCTTTCATCTCTGCGAGTGCTTCATTCATAGCCTTCTTAAGCTCTGGGTTACCCTTCCTGAGAGCGATTCCCATCCTCTCTTCATAGAGAAGATCTCCCACAAGCTTAAGGGGGGCCGCCTTGTCCTTAATGGCGAGTGCGCCCACGATCTTATCTGTAACGAAGGCGTCGATCCTGCCTGTGGCAGTTTCAAGAACCATGTCCGGAACACCCTTATAGGTTCTTATCTTCACACCCTCGATGTTATTGCGTACCCATTCTTCGTATGTTGTTCCAAGTGTTACGCCTATCTTCTTACCCTTTAGTTCATCCACAGAAGTGAAGCCTGCATCTTCCTTGGCGAAAACCTGTGCACCGCTTCTGTAGTAAGGTTCTGTGAAATCGATGGATTTAAGCCTCTGGTCGGTTATTGCCATACTTCCGCATATAACGTCATACTTCTCTGCGAGCAGACCTGCGATAATGCCGTCCCATGCTGTTGTAACAGGTTTGGGCTTAACACCGATGCGCTTTGCGATCTCCTTACCTATCTCAACATCGAACCCTGCGACTTCATTGTTTTCATCAACGAAGTTGAATGGGGGATACTGTCCTGTGAGTGCATAGGAAAGTGTGTTCTCTTCCTTAACGTCTTCGAGCCCGCCGGCGATGGCCGTAAGGCTTGTAAGCATGAATACCATAACGAAAAAAGCTCTTAGAAAATTTTTCATAACCAATCTCCTAGTAATTTTCTATCTCTATTATATCAGGTTCTCTGACAGTTTAACGGGTGAGTACAGCCAGAGACCGTACGAGGCTTGTGTTTTGGAGTGTGTTTATAAACTATTTCTTTACTCATACTTGAAGCATTCATATTTAAATAGTCAATATATGAAATATTATAAGATGAATTTATCATAGGAGGATAATATATTCAAGGGTAATAATCGGGTAATATATGTCTGCTGAAGATGGAAGGTGCTGAAAATAGTGAGGAAAACAGTGCGGTTTGATTTGAGTGGTTTAGAAATGTATAATAGTTAAAGATTTTATTTATTAAGAGGTTTTAAATGGCACATCTAACAGCCCGCAAGGGTTTCAGCGATCTGATAGAGCGGTTAAACAGGTTTCCACAGGGAGCCCCCACATCGGAGAACCTTTATAAGATATTGTCAATATTGATGACAGAAGAGGATGCGGGGTATATTGCCCAGCTCCCCATAAAGCCCTTCAATGCGGAGCAAGCCGCAAAGATATGGAAGGTTAGCCATAAAGAGGCAAAGAAGCGGCTTGAGAGCTATGCAGATAAGGTTATTCTTATTGACATTATGGGGGATGATGGAGAGATGCAGTACGTTCTTCCGCCCCCAATGGCTGGTTTTTTCGAGTTTTCCATGATGCGGACCCGAGGCGATATAGACCAGAAGCTCCTCAGCGAGATGTTCTATGAATACATCACCGTAGAGGAGGACTTTATCAAGTCTCTCTTCACCGACGGGGAAACACAGCTCGGACGAGTCTTTGTTAATGAGCCCGCCCTGCCTAATCAGGAGTCCCTGCATGTTTTGGATTATGAGCGTTCAAGCGAGGTTATCAACACCGCACAGCATATGGGCGTAAGTATGTGTTACTGCAGGCATAAGATGGAGCATGCCGGCAAAGCCTGCGATGCACCTATGGATATATGCATGACCTTCGGTAATGTTGCGGATTCGCTTATACGCCACGGGTATGCAAGGCGTGTTGAAGCATCGGAGGGGATGGACCTTCTGCAGGAGGCCTATGAGCATAACCTTGTGCAGTTCGGCGAGAATGTGCAGAAGGAGGTCGGTTTCATATGCAACTGCTGCGGATGTTGCTGCGAGGCGATGATTGCGGCAAGGCGTTTCGGGCTTATGAACCCCGTACACACATCAAACTACCTTCCAGAGATAGATGAAGGTAACTGCACAGGATGCGGTAAATGTGCCGAAATATGCCCCGTAGAAGCGCTGGGAATGGTTTCCGCCAATGATCCTGAAAAACCCAGAAGAAAAACTGTAAAGTTGGATACGGATATCTGCCTGGGATGCGGGGTGTGCGTTAGAGTGTGTAATCAGGATGCCCTCAGTCTTAAGGAGCGTGGTGAGCGGGTTATAACACCTGTGAACTCCGTTCATAAGTCCGTGATGATGGCCATTGAGCGTGGAACGTTCCAGCACTTACTCTTTGATAATAGAGCACTCTTCAGCCACAGGGCTATGGCGGCAGTGCTTGGTGCAGTTCTAAAAATGCCACCTGTTAAGCAGATAATGGCATCGGAGCAGGTTAAGTCCCGTTATTTTGGGAAGATGTTGGAGAAGCACAAGCAGGTCTGATTTTATGGATGGAACTTTCCATCCATAGGTGAAATCAAACAAGCTAAACACTTATCAGCGTCTTCCGCCCCCTCCGTGGCCTCCACCGGAGCCGCCGGGATTACCGCCACCCATGCCACCACTGCCGTCCATGCCTCCAGAACCGGAACCACCGCCCATGCTGCCGGGTTCACGACTTTCGTGTACATTGCTTTCCATCATTCCGGCGGCCTTTTCCGCATTCATATAGCCAGCCTTTTCCATAAACTCACTGCGGTACTGCATGATCTCGTCCGCACCGTACTTGCCCACTGTCTCCTTAACGATATCCTTTGCTTTATTTGACTCAACACCGTAGCGAACCATTTCACGATAAAGGGAAAATGCTGACTCTGCATACTCATTCTTCTCCCTTGTCTTTCCGGCAACCTCCCTTGCGATCTCAGCTAGTTCGTCACCCTTCGCTCCGGCAGCCATAGCGTCAGCAACCATACTGCGGACCTTCTCACTCGGCACACCACTCACACCAGCCTGAGAAGCGATTCCCCGGGCATATTCGTAACGGGAGCGCACCTTTTCCACTGCGCTAACCACAAGACCTTCTGGAACATTCTTTGCGATACCTTCCAATACCTTCTCTGCTACCCTAGATGCGGATTCGGCGTCTCCGTTCTGCATACTGCGGATGACAGCATTCACAGCATCACCAGAATAGCCGGCACTCCGTGTCCGCTCCATAAGCTGTTCGGCAAGGCTACTCGAAACACCCATCTTCGAGGCTGTTTCACCAAGCTTCTGATACTCATCTGCATAGGCTGTTACAGCAAATATTGTTATAACCGCAGTAATTAGAAGCATCCTTACTGTTCTCATTTCTTTTCTCCGTCACTATATATGCAGATCTCTCCGCCGAAATCATCCCTCTGCCTCATATCGCAGTCGGGTGTGTATAACTTGCCGTCAACCTTGAGGAAATATGTAAAGTTTTCCTCATACGGCAAAAGTGCTATCCATCTTCCATCGGACTCTTCCGCCGGTATGCCTTTAAATCCGTTGGAGGATGGATAAACCTCCACTCTCTCTGCATCGCTTAGTCTGAACGCACCACTAAGACCACCGGAGGCTTTATTAAATCTGACCTCCGCACAACCGTATAGAACAATAATCGATAACGCTAACAGCAGTGCTTTTCTCAAATCCTGTCACCTATACTTAGAACCGAATTCTCTCCGCCGAAGCCATCGCTCTGCCTTGCCCTGACCGTAGGGTCGGCGATCCTTTTATCATCATTCACAATAAAGCTGTAGCTGTACTCACCTTCACCAAGGGGGACCTTTGCTTCCCAGTAACCGGTGTCCCCGATTCGATTCATATCAAGCCTGTTCCAGTTCGAGAAGCTTCCCGCAAGGGCTACATTCTTTGCATCTGGCATATGTATAACAAAGCGGTGGACGTTCTCCGCTGTCTGGACTTTCTCCGGCTTGTGCATAAACACCGCAAAAACAAGCGCCAAAGACACGGCCAATGATACAAATGAGGCTGCCGCCGCCGGTGAGGGGAACTTAATAACCCTGCCACCCTTCGTCTGGGGCAGTTCCGGTATCTCTGGCTGTGGGAGTTCACCCATCTGCATAATATCCCTCTCGTTGTCGAGGAAATCCAGGGCCAGTTCGGTATACTCCGAGTCTCCATGGACGTACTTCACAAAGTTGATCTTCTCTTCGATATCAAGCTCGTCATCAATAAACTGGCTTATGAGTATATCTTTTTTCTCATCCATTGTCCTTCTCCGCCATGCAGTCCCTAAGCTTTAACCTTGCCCTGTGTATCTTAACTTTTATGCTTGATGTGCTAAGCCCGGTTATCTTTGATATATCATCGTATTTCAAGCCTTCTGTGGTTTTCAGTGCAATAATCTCCCTTTCGGATTCGGGGAGATTGCCGAGACAGTCTGAAAGTGCCTTCTGTCTGCGGTTTTCAAGAAGCCTCTCTTCCGGGCTTTCTCCACAGCTGAGTTCATCGGGTATCTCATCGTGGCGCTTTTCCTTCCTCTTTGAATCGATAAAAACTGTTCTTGCAACCGTAAAGAGCAGTGATGCTGAAAGTTTTTCGGGGTAATTACGGGCATATTTTATGAAGCTTTCCTGATAAAGGTCTTTTGCTTCATCCTCATCACCGCAAAGCTTGATAAGATAGCCGTAAAGCCGACCGCTCTCCCCTTCAAAGAACTCCTGTAGTGCCCGGTTGTTTCGCATCGATTTAAAGCCACCGCTCCCTCAAGGATTTAAGGGGGATAACAATCCCCCCGATCCTTCATTATACTGGAGGTTTATTCGCTTTGCTCTTCTTCCTCGTCTTCTGAATCGGAATCCTCATCCTCAGTGCCGTCATCATCGTCAGCTGTATCGTCGTCATCACTGAAGAATCCATGTTTTTTTCCGAAACCTGTTCCATCCTGGGGACTGGGCTCTGTACCGTCACCAAAACCGGGACCTGTTCCATCTTCGGGGTGCTCACCAGTTCCGTCACCAACGGGGTCACTGTCGTCACCGAATCCGCCGCCGAATCCACCTCTATCGCCATCGGGGCCGTCACCGTCACAGTCTTCGCTTCCACCTGTGTCGCCGCCGTCATCACCACCGGTGTCTCCGCCGCCTGTATCACCGCCACCAGCACCTCCGCCGGACTCGGATGAACCGCCACCGCCATGACCTCCGCCACCGTGTCCGCCTCTGGCATAGGCGAGGTTCGCTACAGATACAGTCAACATTGCTACCATAAGAAATACAAACAACTTTTTCATCATCATTCTCTCCTTTCGTTCGTTGTATGACTCCATAACGGAAGAAACGGAAAAAGGTTACAAAGGTATTTAAAGAAAATGAGCTATGAAGCTCTAAAATGATATAAATAGTTGGAGTATATTGGGAAGACTTTCCCCTTAGAATCCCCTTAAAAACTCCTTTATCTATCTGAATAATTTTCCATCCATGGAAATTATTCTGCCGTTCGAAGAAAGAGACTTCCTTCTCACTTACGCAAGCGAGCTTTCGTCCATGAAATCTTATGCTAATCATACAAATATGGTTGCTACTCAACAGGCTTCCAGGGATGGAAGCCCTGAAGTGAAGAATATGGAGCTATGCTTCATATTCTGTAACGGAAGTAAGCGGAGCGAAGGCTTTGCCAAGCGTAGCGGCAGGGAAATTCTCAGGATGACGAATTTCCCAGATTATATGGATGGTAAATTCCATAGATTAAAATAGGCTTCCAAGGATGGAAGCCCATAACGTATCAACCTTTTAAATACTTAGAGCTTATTAATATCTATCTCGTCCCTTTGGACCCCTCTGTAGTATTTGAGGGCGGGTTTGCCGAAGAGTAGCGCATAGCCGTTTACATGGTCTTCGGGCACTCCTAGGTATTCACGAACTTCGGGCATAAACTCCATGCAGTGCATGATGAATCCGGCCCAGACTGTTCCGATGTCCATAGTGGGTGCTGTAAGATCGAAGTAGCTGGCGGCGATATAGCTGTCCGCTTCGGGAGTGGGCACATTCTTGGGTGAGGATGTGAAGACAAAGTGTGGCGCACCCCTGAATATGATATCCTTCCCTTTTCTATATGCTTCGGCGAGTTTCTCCAGAATGGCAAACTGTTCGGGTATCTTCTTTTCTTCTGCGTATTTTTCGATGGTAGAATACACGAACTCGATGAAATGGGCCATTTTTTCAATGTCGTCGATGAGCGTAAGACGAACCTTGCGCTTGTTTACCCCTGTGGGGGCGTTGGCAACGGTTTCCAGAAGCATCCTGAGCTCGTCCTGATTAACATTGTCCTGACGGAACTTTCTGATACTCCGTCTCCCGCGCACCAATGCATCCATCTGCTCGTATGAGGGGATTTTGTCGATGCTGACTGATTCCTCAGGGTCTAATCCGAATATGGAGATGGCGGCAACGGGGCAGGAGGTCATACAGTGCTGGCACTCTATACAGTTCTCCTCCTTTTCCACCTTGGGGAAGTTTTCTTCATCGCCGACAACGATTCCAGCGGGACAGACCCTCATACAGTTTCCGCAGCGTGTGCAGGTATCTTTATTAACGGTAAATTTGAGCATTATATCCTCCTCTTTGCTGGGCAGGATAGATTATGATGTGTTTCTGTCAAGTACGCATCTTTTTGTATGTTACTTACCCCGGGGTTAGTGCACCGTATCGGAGAAAAGGTTGATAACTGCAACACCAGCTATTATGAGACAAAGCCCCAGTATGGCTGGCAGATCGGGGGTTTCCCTGTAAATAATGAAACCTATGAGTGTAATAAGAACGATTCCCAGCCCTGACCAGACAGCATAAACAACGCCGACCTGCATCGTTTTGAACACCAATGAGAGGAAATAGAATGATGCTCCGTAACCCAGCACAACAAGGATGGACGGGTAAAGCCTGGTGAACCCTGTGGACGCTTTCAGCGATGATGTGCCGATAACCTCAAAAAGTATCGCCAATGCGAGGTATACCTTTGCCATAAGCTCACTCCTCTGATATATTATCTGGTCACTGAATATTACATTAATTGGCCGTTTGGTGAATACTTTTCTTCGTGGATAGAGAGGGATAGCACATCTGCAACTTTGAATTTGATATTATTAATAAACTGTGATACTGTAACTTCCCGATTTTTTGAAAAAACAGTAATAAAATTTCATATAGGAGTAACCGTTATGATTGAAACTATTAAATGGAAAGCTGAGAAGAGGGGCGAGCTTACGAAGGGACAGCTCAAGAACCTTCGTGACAACAACATTATCCCCGCCGTTCTTTCAAGCAGAGGCAAGGAAAGCACCCTGCTTACACTCAGCCGTATTGATGTGGACAAGAGGCCCTATGGAAACTTCCGTATCGAGCTTGATATCCCCGGAGAAAGTGAGCCCGTTGACTGCTATATCACAAACCTTCAGTACGACAGCATGAGCGATTTCATCATCCATGCCGAGCTTCAAGAGCTTACCAAGGGTCAGAAGATCGACCTCGAAGTTCCTCTTCATGTTGTGGGCGAGCCTGCAGGTGCAGAGCAGGGTGGTATCCTCAGCCAGAGCATCAACAGTGTTCTTATCAGAACACTCCCCCGCCACATGATGGACAAGATCGATATCGATGTCTCCAAGCTTGAGATCGGCGATTCCATAACCATCGATGACCTGAATCTCTCCGAGGACTACATCCTCCTTGACCCCACAGAGGGAACCATCGTTTCCGTTGTTCCCCCTCAGGCTGAGGAAGATCTTGAGCCCTCCACCGATGAGGTTCAGGAGGTTGAGATTATCTCTGAAAGAAAGGCTGACGAAGAATAATACTAATTGCTATCATAGAAATGCGAAAGCCGTCCTGTGTACCGGGCGGCTTTTTGCGTTTTTTAAGGGGAGAGTGAGCCTATGAGCAGAATAAACTGGCTCCTTGAAAAGCCTATAGCCCACAGGGGGCTTTACGGTGGCGACATTCCGGAGAACAGCCTGCCCGCATTCCGTGCAGCGGCGAAGGCCGGCTATCCCATCGAGCTTGATATCCAGCAGACTGCCGACGGCGAAACCGTTGTATTCCATGATGATGATCTGGAAAGGATGACAGGTGTTGCGGGTGAGATCGGCAAAATGAAGTATTCAGAGGTCCGCAAGCTTCGCCTTAATGCTACTTCTTTCTGTATCCCTTCCCTTGAGGATGTTATGGCGGCGGTTAATGGTGACGTTCCGCTTCTGGTTGAGCTTAAGAACAGCAAAAAGCCCGGTAATATGGAGAAAACCGTCGCCGAAAGGTTTAAAAATTATCCCCACAGTGCCGCTGTACAGTCCTTTAACCCTCAGAGTGTGGAATGGTTCCGAAAGAATATGCCGGAGGTTCCGAGGGGTCTTCTCTATGGGTTAACAAAGGGGAGCGGAAACGTCATAGAGCGTTTTATGGCGAACTTCAAGGGTGCGCCGGACTTTATCGCCTGCGATGTGAGTGCATTCCCCAACGAGAAGCTCCTTAGAAGCGTTCGTAAAAAGAAGGTTCCACTCATTCTTTGGACTGTGAAAAGCCTTGAAGAGGCGAATGATCTAACAGAGATTGCGGACAATATCATATTTGAGGGCTTTACCCCCTAGAATTCACCGGGAAGTTTTTTCTTTTCATCATCACTCAGTTTAAGAGGGGGCATCATTGAGCCCTTATCCAGCAATCTTGGGTTTTTAACCCATTTCAGCAGGGTTTCGTTATCCCATTTCTCATGTCTCGGCAGGGTGTTATCGGGGTAAAACTCTGTAAACAAGCCGGACAGGTTAGGCGCAGTATCACCATCCCCCATACCACCTTTTTCTCTGGTCAAAAGCCTGTGGCATCCTCCGCACTTCTTCGAGAAAACACCCTCATCGCCGCTATTTATAAAAACGACAAAGGGTCTGCTTTCAGGCTCAACATTGGATGCTTCGCCTGAATTAAGTATATACCTTACAATATCCTCTGCATCATTGTTATCGAAGCCGAAGCGGGGCATATAATCGTTCGGTTCGTTTATCTTGTTCAGCAGGAATGCTCCGGTTTTACGTTTGGCCTCTATGTCTAGGTTTGAGGATGCGTTGTTGCCGGTTTCTCCAAGTGTATGGCATCTTCTGCACGCCGCTTTTTCTGTGAGATCTTTACCGTTATTAATCCCTTTGCCGTTGGTGATGAAGTCGGCAAAACGACCTGATATGAGTCCATCATGGGCAATGTTTTTGCGGGAGGTGTCGGGGTTGCCTCTGTGGCATGCGGTACAGGACCCCATTTCCGTGTAGTGCGGCTCGTGGCATTTCATGCAGAGCTCGGCGGCGGATACCGCTAAAGCTGAAAAAAGGATAATTGTCAGAATACGAAGGACCAATTCTCACCTCGGAAAAACATGGCAACTATTGTTAATGCGATTATGCATACTGCTGTTAGTGTAATGATTAACCAGACCTTTCTGTCACCGGCGGCGAACCATCTGGAATGAACCGGCTTGTAACCCCTTCGCATATCAGGAAGGAAGAAGAACACTACGAAGATAATTGCCGCTACGTTGAAGAGAGAAGCACGCCAGCTTACGATCTCCTGAAACCAGAGGAGGAACCATGCGCTTTTTACAGGGTTGGGGGGTTCTGCCGGATTTGCAGGTATTGTAAGGGGTGCGGGGAAGATAACTGCGAGCAGGCACAGCATAGCCACAACCGATAAAAAAATAGCCGCTGTAAATCTGTAAAGTGCCGGATCCGATTGCTGTTTCGGGCTCTCCCCCATGGGGAGGAGGCCGCCGTCCCGCCTGATATTATACATATGGGCCCAGGTCAGCCCGATGCAGAGCATCGGTATAAAAACTATGTGCAGGGTGAAAAAGCGGAGCAGAGTAAGTTGTCCTCCAACGCCGTCGGGTGCCAGAATCCCCCTTATAAAAGAGCCTAGGGGGAGGATAGCTACCAGCTCCATCCCTGTCATTGCGGCCCAGTAGGAGAGCTGGTCGAAGGGGAGAAGATAGCCCGTATACGCCTCGAATATCATGAGTGCGGCTATGATGTAGCCGAGTTTCCAGTTTTTCGGACGGACGGAGTAAGCTCCGGTGTATACCGTGCGGAGCAGGTGTGCGGCGGCTGTTACAAGCAGGAAATGGGAGCTCATCCTGTGCAGTGAACGTATGAAAGCTCCGCCGAAGACCTTCTCTTCAAGGAATATGATAGAATCGTATGCGCTATTGACTCCGGGTATGTAGTAGAGCAGGAGCAACACGCCCGTGATCAGTAGCAGGGCGAAGGAGGCAAAGGCGGCGGAACCGAGGTAGAGTGTCTTTTCCGGTCTCAGGCTCTCTCTGCGGAATGACTTCGGGAAGATATGCTTTATGAACCTTGCGATCAAGCCTTTACCCTCTTGCCGATACGGATCTCACCATCCTTTTCTGTTACAGGATACTCGTCCAGAGGCCTCTGGGCGGGGCCTTTTAGGACATCGCCGTTAAGTGTGAAGATGCTGCCGTGGCAGGGGCAAACGAACCTGTCGCCGCTGAGTGCAACGGTACATCCAAGGTGGGTGCAGGTGAGGGATACTGCACGTATTTCACCCTTTTCCCGGAGTATTGCCACCTGCTTGTCGGGAAACATAAGTGCTCCCCCTTCGGGTACATCACCCCGATTTGCTGTAATGAGAACAGAATCCGCATCCGCATCGGGGCTGAGATACCGGTAAAGGGTGTAAAAAACGGGGAGTGAAACAAGGAATGCTATCCCCCGCTTGATGAAGTCTCTTCTCTCCATATCTGACTAGTTATGCTCCTAAGCTGTGTCAGCGGATAGTATACAATGCGCCGCCGTAAATTTCAAAACCAAAGGGCGGGCCGAATCGTTTCAGCCCGCCCGATGTTTAGAGTAAAAACCCAAAGGACCTTTCACTAACTGCTCACTCGGAAAAAGGGGGCATCCGCCCCCTGTTGTTTTAGTGAAGATACTCGGTGAATTTCTGTGTGTAGACGCCGGCATGGATTATGAGGTGACGCAGAAAATAGCCCCCTACCAGTACCAGTACCTCGAAAAGCACAAGCTTTCCGCCGGAGATCTTCATCTTGCCGCCCTCTGCCAGAGCAAAGGCCACGGCGGGGATGAGAAGTCCGCCGAAGACGAGGAAGAGCCAGAATTCAAGGGCAAACTTGCCTGTAAGCAGGCTCATGGCGGAGTACTTCATCTCAGGAACACCCTGGAGTGCTATGAGGAACATTCCCGCAAGGAGAAAGATCTCAAGGATAAGCAGATACATATGCGTACTTTCGATCTTGCCGAGGTGGTCGTGGTTCTTGAAGAACACCTCTTTAACCAGCATAGCACCTGATATCCCCGTTGAGGTTGCGGAGATGATGAAGAGTATGGGGAGTGCTGTCTGGTGCCAGAAGGGGATGGCCTTGAGGACACCGAGGAGTACAGCTGTGTAACCTGCTGTAAGCACACCTGTTATTATCAGGAGCCAGCGCATAGTGTTCCCGCCGGAAAACTTTATGAATCCGAGGTTATATGCTCCGTACACAAGCGAAAAGAGTGTGAATAGGGTGAGTATAGCCGTACCCCATGTGATCGCCGAAGTGGGATTGGCGAAAAGGAGTATGAGTAGCCAGGGTTTCCAGAATCCCTGACCGAGGTCTATGTAGAGGAACCCTATACCGATTGAGACCAGAGGCATCCCTATGACACTGGCCGCTTTTATGAAAGATAGATATTTTTCCCTGTCGTACATGTCCGCAAGTGCGGCTGCCACGATAGCTCCGGCGCCGACACCGGCAAGGAAGAGATATGCGGCAACGTACCATTCAAAGGCTTCTTGAAATTCCATCACTGCCTCCTATTTCTTCACGTAGAATATATTCGGCTCAGTACCGAGATCCGTACGAAGCTTCCAGACATTAAGCCTTTTCTCCGCGGCATCCTTGAGAAGAACCGAAATCTCACTCTCGGGATCGTTGAGATCACCGAACACCCGTACATTTCCGGGGCAGGTTGTGGCGCAGGCGGGCTCTTTCCCTTCCAGAGCTCTGGGGAGACAGAAGGTGCATTTCTCCGCAACGCCGATATCGTGGTTGAAGAATCGTGCATCGTAGGGGCAGGATGCGATACAGTATTTACATCCCACACACTTGGAGCGTGTTACGAAAACGATGCCGTCCTCACGCTTGTGGCTTGCCTTTGTGGGGCAGACCGTAACGCAGGGGGCAACATCGCAGTGGTTGCACTGGTGGGGGAGGAAGTCCATGCTGGGCTTCTCCCTCTTCTCCGGTTTAATTCCTGTGTGGATGTGGGTACGGAAATGATCCTCTGGAACATCCCATTCCGCCTTGCATGCAACCATGCACGCCTTGCAGTCCACGCATCTGTCAACTATGTATGCCATTCCGAATTTTTTCTGCATTGTTTACGCTCCTCCTCACACTTTCTCGACTTTTACAAAGCCGTTGTGGAAGCCGGCTCCGCCGGAGATGGGGTCCGTATCGTTGGATGTGAAGTCCGCATCCCTTGCGCCTACCCCGGCGATCCTGGTGAGCCATTCACTTTCATGGCCGAATCCATGGGGTACGAAGATAGCCTCGGGGTGGATATAGTCCACAACCTTTGCTGTGCAGGGTCCGCTCTTCTTGTCACCCTTTACGACGCGAACCTTCATGCCGTCTGCGATACCAAGCTTGAGTGCTTCTTCTGTGTTGATCCAAAGCTCAACCTCGGAATGGTGCAGGGCGAGAAGCCATGCGTTGTTCTGGGTTCTTGCATGGGTGTGGAAGCTGAGGCGTCCGAAGAGTATCCTGTATTCGCCTGTTCCAGGTGTGGGGACCTTCTCGTAGGAGGGGAGAGGATCATACCCGAAGTTCTCCATGATGTTGCTGTAAAGCTCAGCCGAGCCTGAGGGTGTGCGGAATGTGGGGTCCTCACCGTTGAATGCGGGGAAGGGATCACCCGTTGCGCCCACATATACACCGTGCTCCTTCATGTATTCCTCTGTGGTTCCCGCCGCTTTGAACATCTCACGGTTGTACTCTGGGATCTTCATGAAGTGGTTGTCGTATCCCATGGCGTGGCAGAGCTTCTCTGCCATCTCCCATCCGCCCATGGTATCGTGAACAGGCTCTGTGGCGGGTTCACGAAGCTGGAGGTATCCGCTCTTTCTCGCCTGGGTAATGGCGGGATCGTAACGCTCCAGATAGGTGGATTCGGGGAGGATAACATCGGAGTAGAGAGCCATATCCGTCATGTATATGTCGCAGGTAACGATTAGTTCGCTCTGCTCGATGGCCTTGTATACAACGGAGCTGTCGCCGTGGTGGTGCATAGGGTTACAGCCGTATATGAACATGGCCTTGAGATCGGTACTTTGCTCCGCAATTGCTTCCATGAGCTTATTAGCAAGGCCGAGGTTTTTGGGTGCGAGGGGGAATTCTGTTCCTGCGCCGTCCGCTCTCTCTCCGCCGTGCTTCTCGAAGTGAACCATATGGGGCTTGTTTTCGATCTTGAAGGGGATCGTCTTGTATATTCCACCGGGCTGCTCCCAGTTGCCCATGAGAGCGTTGAGTATAGCTATCAGGCGGACGAACTGAGTGTCGTTTCCGTATCTGGTAACACGTCTTCCGGGGTGGATGTAGCAGTGGGGGGCCGCTTTTGCGAGCTGCTCCGCCGCTTCTATGATCTCCTCCTCGGGGATCTCGGTTATCTTGGATGCCCATGCGGGGGAGGTTTCACGAACCTGCTGGGCGAGTTCGTTGATTCCGCTCGTGTACCAGTCGGTGAAGCCTTTGTTGTACAGTCCTTTATAGAGTATATGATGGATCATTCCCATGAGCAGAGCGGAGTCTGTACCGGGCTTGATCATCATGAACTGGTTTGCCTTAGCCGCTGTTTTGTTGTAGCGGGGATCCACGTAGATTACATGGGCTCCTCTGTGCACACCTTCAATGAAATCCTGAAGTTCGCCCACGTGGAGCGCTTCAACGATGTTCCTTCCAAGGAGCATGATGCACTTTGCATTCACAGAGTCCACAGGCTCCTTACCGCCGCAGGGCTTTCCGTATGTGAGTGCCCAGCCGATTTCACGGCTTCCGAGACACTGGGCATAGGAAGGTATACAGACGTTGGGTGTGCCTATGATGTGCATGAGTTCGATGAAGGAGTGTTCACCGGAACCGTGGGCGAAAAGGGTTACTGTCTCTTCACCGTAGGTGTCCACAAGCTTGCTGGTGTTATCGGCTACGTACTGTAAAGCCTCCTCCCAGGTTGCCTTGCGGAACTCGCCGGAGCCCCTTTCCCCTGTTCTGATAAGGGGTGTTTTAAGCCTGTCTTTGTCATAGAGCTGAAAAACGCCGGAGTTGCCCTTTGCGCAGAGCTTTCCATTGTTTGCGGGGCAGTCGGGCTGGCCTTCCAGCTTTTCCACCCTGCCGTTCACCGTTCTTGCAGTAAGCCCGCACTTCCAGAAGCACATTTCGCACCAGTTCTGGGAGTAGGTTACACCTAAACTGCCGGATGCGGTTTCGCCGCTTTCGGCCATCAGCCTGAATGAAGACAGGGAAGATACTGATGCCAGGGCGGCACCCGCCGCGGCAGTTCCCTGAATGAATCGTCTTCGGGAGATTCCTTTTTTAAGCATGATTCCCTCTTTTTTTAGTAGTACGCTTTGGTTTTTTTATTATCCCGGAAAGGGCGTGCCAGCCTTCCCTTTATATGCAACGGGTAATAATCCTCACTGAGCATTGAGGATCCTGTCTACCCGTTTCCATTTCTTTATATAGAGTTTTTTGTACTCCTTATCCTTGTTTGTGATTGTCCGGTACTCTCCATCGTTTATGAACCTTCCGCCGTTAAGGCTGAACTGCTCATGATCGAAGAAGTTGCTTATCTCAAGACCGTCCTTGTCGAGGAGGAAGATCCTGTCCTTTTCATCCTGGCGCATGAGCCTTTTGTCGCTGCCGTGGCAGGAATCGCACATAACCGTACCCCGGCGGGTGGTGTGGGGGAATGTCGTCTTGAAGGTGTTTGACACCATAACGTTCTCCTCACGTACACGGTCGTGGTCTATGTATGTGTAAAAGCCTATGAACTCCGGCCTTATCATGGTGTATCTTCCGTTTTCACCGACAGCCAGTGGCGGGGGGGTATATGTCTTTGTATGGCTGCTCTTGGCGTAATCAAGGTTAGGGCGTTTCACCCAGCGGAAGAAGTCGGAATAGTCACTCTCGTTGAAGCGTATCCAGAACGTTCCGTACTCCTGATTTGCCCATGATGAATGACAGCTCCAGCACTCCATCTTTTCCATATGCCCCTTGATGGAATGTTCAATTACGTCCATATCCGGCTCGTGGCAGTCCGTGCATGTCTTCGGTTCGGTATCCTCCCCTGCGAGGGAGGCCATTGTGTGGCATTCGCCGCATTTCATCCCTTTTTCGTAGTGCACATCTGGTAGCATGGCGGCGTAATGCCCACCTTTATATTCGATACCTCGCTGGTAGCGTTCGTGGTCCTCTCTTATGCCGAGACCTCTGTATTCGATGCCCGTATAGTAGTCCCTGTGGCACTCGTGGCAGGCATCATCCTGCGGTTCTGCTATGGAGTGGGGATCCTCGGGTGCATGGCAGTCCGTGCAGGAGGTTACGTGGCAGTTTTTGCAGTTCTTATCGAAAAAGCCGGAATCATATCTGCCGTAGGATTCCAGGACAAATCGCTGTTCGGGTATGCGTGTGTGCATGGTACTGTTCATCATCCCCTTGTATTCCTCGTGGCAGTTGAGGCATCCGGGTGCTCCTGCTGCAATATCTGCCGCTCTGGCGAAGTGTCTGGAATTTGGTGCATGGCACTCTTCACAGGATACACTCCCATGGGCGCCGCCGATGCTGTGTTCATCGTGGCATGCTGTGCAGGTTTTCCCTTCGGTATCGATAACCCTGGGAGAGACCGTTTTATTGATCTCCGCCGCCGTGCTAATCGAGAAGAGGGCGGTGCACAGAATCATTAAGAACATCGCCGTAGTCAATATCCTCGCCATAGAACCTGCTTTCCCCTTTATCGTGGCATACGATGCACTGGTTTACCCTGAGCATTGAGGCTATCTCTTCTTTGGTCATTAGCCTTGAATGCTCCCTGACAACATCGGAGGTTACAGAGAGCTTTCCATCCTCAACGCTGTATAGAGAGTCCATCGGTTTATCGCATTTATCGCACATGTATGTGCTGGTAATACTCTTTTCTTCTATGGATACTATCCCCTGTCCTAGGCCTGCGAACATCATATCGCCATGGCATCCGGCACAGGTCACCGCCTTTTTGCCGGTGTTATGGCTGTAAAAGGGGGCGAACTTGAAGTTCTGCTCACCACGGAACTTAAAGATATGCTCGTCCATAACCTTGTTGCCGTTTTCGTCTATGACATTAAGAAAGGTCTGACAACCGGGGGTTACCGGTGAGATCTTCCCCCTCTGGTTCACTCCGAGAGGGAAGGGGAAGAAGGTCCTGATATCCTCCTTCTCACTGAAACGACCCTGAGTCTCCTCCATCTTTATCCAGTCCATCATCTTCTCGGACTTGTCATAGGTGGTGTGGCAACCGTAGCACTGAACGACGGTGTTAGAATGGCATGTGTAGCATTCGAGCCTTTCATGGCCGAAGACCTCATGCTCATCGGTTCCGTTCACCGTCTTTATCTCAAGGCGCTTCCCCTCTCGTTTGGTGTAGAGGTAGAGTTTGCCGTTCTCCTTCTTCACGTTGGAGTACATCCTGCCTTTGGAGGTGAGCACCATCTCATCCCCGTAGTTCACATCAAAGGCGTAGTTCTTAGCCTCCCGCAGGGGGTAGGCGTTCTCCTTGGTTATCCTTTCGGTTTTAGGAGCTGTCTCACCGCCGTGGCAGTCCTCGCAGGCGGTTTCTATCTGGTCGAACATATTCTCGTACATGTAGCCGTCACCCATGATATCCCGTGAGGTATGGCAGTCGATACACTCCATCCCCGCATCGCTGTGGATGTCTGCGTGCATATGGCGCAGGTTCCGCACTCCGTCGATGAGTTCCGGTCCGGGAAGCCCTCTCATAGTGGGTACGAGGGAGTTATTACCGTCGTAGAGCCCCTGATAGGAGAGGGCGATCCTGCCGCTCCTGTTGTGGCAGGTTATGCATACGTCATCCTTCGGGAGGGGGTCTATAATATGCTTCTCTGGGTAGCCCTCCTTCCCTTTGATCGTCTTGTCTCCCCCTTCATATGTTCCCGCCACGCTGTGATTGAAGTGGCATCCGGCACATCCGGAGGAGTGGTGTGCCCTGTAGCCGCTCCTTTTGTCATACCCAAGATGGCATGCGGAGCAGAACTTCCGGTAAAGCTCTCCAGAGAGCTCCTCCAACTCGGTTACGGCGGGGCGGGCTGTTTCATTCCCTGATGCGTCAAAACCCTCTGCGCCGTGGGTGGAGTACAGCTTTCCTTCGTAGTCGTTCCAAGCCTTCTGGCTGTTCTTTATCATTCCGGTGGCGGTGTACATGAGCGTTGTGCTGACTCTGTCGTGCTGGTATTGGTGGCACTTCCCGCAGCCCTCATCCCATGTTTTGCTTGAGGAAGGGTTTCTACCCCCGAGCATCCCCTTGTGCGCCTCATCTTTGTCAAGGGACTTATTATTCCCTTGATGGCACTCCACACAGGCGAAGTCATGGTTTTCTGAGGTTGTTTCAATACCGGCGTGGCATTCTCCACTTATACATGTGCTTGCCGACTCCACACCCTTTTTGGATGCACCAAGAGGGTTGAAGGGTGCGTAGGCAGAGAGCACAAAAATAACGAACAGCAGCGAAACAATGGCCGTGGTTTTCTTCATTACAGTCCCGAAAGTCGAAAATAAAAACAGTGTGTACAGGAATAGACGAAAAAAAAGGGGGGAGCGTTAAGCTCCGCCCCCTTTTTATGCTGTGTGAATTAGCAGCCCTGAAGCTGGAAGCCGGCACCGCCGCTATTGCCTCCGCCCATGGCCTTGATCTTAACTTTGTCGCCAGCTTTAACATCAAGGTTACCCTGAAGCTTGATGGTGACATTGTTGCCGTCCTTGCTTACGACTTTACCGCTTGCGCTGGAAGCTGCATATGCAATACCAGCAACGGCAAGAGAAACAGCAAGAACAAGTACGATTAACTTCTTTTTCATTATATTCCTCCTAGAATCTCACCTGCAGGTACAGTTCGAAGGTGTCGAAGTCCTGCATGTTAGTGTTTGAGCCGAGTTCCTCTTCGAAGTCAGTCACGCCGTACTGGGCGGCGATCTTGATCTTGTCTTCGTCGAGGTAGTAGTTCACACCACCTGCGTAGAAGTCTATGGTGTTGTCATAGAATCCGTTGAGCATGGCGTAGTTGAAGGTGTCATACCTTGCGAAGAGCTGGAGCTGACCGGGGCCTATCTTGCCGGGGAGCATGTAAGCACCCTTCACATAGTATCCGTCCCTCTCGCCGTTCATGCCGTATGAGTTGAAATCGGGGTTCGCTCCCTGATAAGCCTCGTCGAACTGTACATCTAGGTAGGCTGCTGAAGCTGTGAAAGTACCAGCGGCAGTGGGGAGTTCGCCGAAGATGTCGAAGGAGTATGCTTTGTAGTCCTTGGCATCGGTTTGGTTAACTGTATCTGCATAAACAGCCTCGGGCTCCATCTGATAGGAGGCACCCACAGTGAGCACCTTCTTCTTTCCGAGGTATGTACCCTTGTATCCGTATCCCTTCTCTTTGTCGCCGAGGGAGATATGAGCACGTGCAGTGTAGCGGAGGTTTGATGCGGGATCGGGGGAACCGTCGCCCTCGTCTCCGGTACGTCCTTCCTGGGCCTCGAAACGAAGCTGCATGAGGTTGTCAGCAAGGCTTGCACGGATACCTATACCCTTGTCACGGCTGGTTTTAAAGGGAGCGTATACGAAGTATGAACGATCCATGGTAAGGGGTGTGAAGCATCCCTCAAGGTTTTCCCTTGTGAGGCTGTGCTTGAATTTACCAAGGATAAGGTCGATGTTCTTGTTCATCTTGTACCTGAGCTGTGCATCAAGGAGGTAGAAGTTCTTGCTGTCATCGTCGGAAACGTCAACAGAAAGGGGTGTTATGTTCTTGTCCTCGATGTACTCAGTCTGAACATAGAAGCTGAGTTTTGAGTTATATGTGCCGATGAAGCCGAGCCTGTTCCTTCTGAAGTTGAATTCGCTGGTGCTCTCTTCACCCTCGGGGCCGCTTCCGGTGTTTCTGCCTGTGTAGCCGAACTGTGCGTCATAGAAGAACTTGAGGTAATGCCCCTCTCCCAGCTCAATAGGCTTGAATGCGTATGCTGAGAAGGATGTCAGCAGTACCGCAAGAAGCGTTATAAGTGTTTTTAATCTCATTATAATCCTCTTATCGTTACTAAGCTGTTATCAGCATCCGCCTGTGTCAGGACCGGGCTGAACGGGTTCTGTTGTGTCGTCTGTGTCGCTGTCTGAGTCATCGGAATCTACATCGTCAGATGCGAGGTAAGCTGCGTCCTCTTCTGCGATCTCTGTTCCGGAACTGGTGTAGTCTGTGTCTACATCATAGAGAACAACGCCGTACTCGTCCTTCCATGTTGAAGTGGGGTTGAAGAGGAAGTCGGAGAGCTTAGCAGTGTCGTATGCAAGCATATTGGGGTTAGCGTCCGCCTGGAGAGGTCCGCCGAGAACTACATCAGCAGTGGAAACTGCATCGCCGGACTCAACCTCTACGAAGGAGGTACCGCCCCATGTGATGGCTGTGGAGTTGTCGCCAGCGATGTACTGGTCGTTCATGGGAGTGTATGCTACGTGGCTTGCCCATGCGGACCATGAACCGTCATAGAGTGCTACGTTGTCGTAACCGAGAACTTCTTTGATGTAGAAGTATATGGGGGTTGCGGAGTAACCGGAGTAGCAGTGTACGATGATGCGGTCGCTGGAGGAGATGCCTGCACTTGCGAAAACGGGCTCCATCTCTTCTTTGGACTTGAATGTGCCGTCTTCGTTAACAAGGCTGCCGCCTGCGATGCCAGCATCGCCTGCAACGATAGCACCGGTGATTCTACCCTGGGTAGCTTCCCTTGAAGTAGCGCTGCCGCCTCTTGCGTCGATAATCTTAGCGGAGCCGGTTTTAACGTAATCTATAACCTGCTTGGTTGAAACCCTTGCTATATCATGTATACAGGGGAGTTCTTTTACGCTGAAAGTGCTGTCTGCGGGGTCAACGGACTCGGAAGCTGTGTCCACGAGTGCGGAGTTGGCCGCTTTAACAGCTGCAACGCCACCGTCGATAACTCTTATCTTGTCTTCTGCGAATCCCCAGTAGTAAAGCATCCACCAGCCTCTGGTGAGGTTCCATACACCATAGCCGGACTTTGAGCTTGTGAGGACGATTACTGTGTCCTTGGTTACGCCGAGATCCTGGATGATAGAGTCAACAGTAGGACCTGAGGGAACCATTCTTGAGGATACAGCACCCTGAAGAGTGGTGTCGATGGGGCCTTCTGCTCTGGCTTCCCTTACAGTGTAAGTTTCGATATCGCTTACGGAAGTAGAGGCGATGATTCTGTCCGCCTCAGAATCGCTGAAATCGGTTTGAACATCGAGGATAACAACGGGGTCGCCGTCATCAGTTTTGTAGCCGTTGGTGATCCAGTCTGCTGCTGTGGATGCGCTTATTACGGATTCGGCTGATGTTTCATAGGTGTCCCACCATGCCTTATCGTCCTTTGATTCGGGCGCTTCATAGTCGCCCCCACCGCCGCAGGCGGAGATGATTGTTACGAGAGATACCGCGCAGATGGTAAGAATAAACAAACGCAGTTTCTTGAGAGCATAAGTTTTCATTAAATTGCCTCCAATTTGTTTTTAGAAACTATGCAAGCATGAGTTTCCACACGCTTTACGCTGCAAATAAACCAAAGCTAACCCTATCTGAACCCGAAGACCTCAGGAAGCCTTGCTAATAGGGCATCTGCGGCCTGCTCAGTTCGGTATTCAGAGGGTTGTTATTAAGTGATTATTGGCAATGGTGCGGTAAAAGTCAATCGATATAGGATCCTAAAAGTGCCTGTTAATACTGTATATTTGAGTATTGCAATATATGGTTCAAGGGATACATTCCGTTTCACGGCTAATTCAGAAAGCCGTTTAATTTAGGGTTATTTTAAATTTGTAGAAATTTCATCTATCTTTTAATGCGATGTAAAAAACATAAAACATATAAGTTTTGTAATATTTCTAAACCCTGATACAGAGCTAATAGTGAGCGATAATTCACATAATCTTCGGTTAAGGGAATTTAACTTATCACTATAAATGACTACAAAAATGGCACTAATATGTAACATATGTGCGCTTATGTCATAGCAGCTTACTATGATTGCTCCGTTTGCACTTTTTATCATACTTCATGGATATTAGAACGTGGTATTGAACTTATGATACTTTGATAGGGCTGTGATCCGGGGATATTTTAATCATCAATAATAATATTGAATTTTATAATCATGGTGAGATTGTGTCTAAATAGAACATATGTGCTTATGTTGGAAAATTCTGAGTATTACTGAAAAAGCCTATCTAAAGGGGGGGTAGTTAAGTAAAGCGAAGGTTATTATGCAAGGGTGATACATTCCTGATTTATTATGAAAGGTGAAGCTTTTCGCAGGAATATTTCTGTGGTCCGTTGTTGGTTTTAATGCTTGAGTTTGCCCGTAAGTCTGCTCAAGTGAGCGTTGTTTACTGGAAGATGCTGTGCACAAGGGGATGAGTGATTATCGGTGTTTCAGGTGACAGCTTCTCTTAGTTTCCTTCCAAGATCCTCGAATCTCTGAAGAGCCTCTGAATTATCCGCAATCCTTCCCTTGTAGAATGTATTGAGCACAGGAGATTCGGCGATAATCTCGTATCCGAGAGCCTCGAGCGGCATGCTCATCGCCTCCAGAGTGAAGCCCATATCCTTTTTGTCCGCCTGCTCGCAAACAGCAGCCACAACTGCCTTTCTCCCTTCTCCGGCAAGTTTGCTCCTCCATGGTCCGGGTCTTGGCTCCTCGAATTCATAGAAGCAGTAGAGCCTGTCGATGAAGGCCTTCATCCATGCTGTGACATTATAGTTATGCACGGGGGAGATAAGAAAGAGTCCCTTAGATTCGATAATGCGTGGATATATCTCCTGCATGCCGTCGTCAAAGCGTGAGCACTTGCCGGTTTTACGGCACATCTCACAGCCTACGCAAGGGCTGAAATCATAATCTGCCAGTCGTATCAGCCGGTCTGTCTTCGCCCCCGAGCAGAAGTATTCTGTGAGTATATCGGAGTTGCCTCCTTTTCTGGGGCTGGCTGTTATAGCTGTTATGTTTGCTGGAACAGTCATACATGACTTCTCGTTGTTGCCCTGTGAATAACCTCATGTATCATTCTCAGTTTACCAGCAACGAAGGGATTTATCACAAAGGGGTAGGCGTCCACCCTGCCGATGCTTCTGTTCAGGGCGTTCAGCACCACTGTGAACTCCATCCATTTGGATATTAAATCATCGAAGTTGCTGTAGTCTACATTCAGGTTGATTATCTCGAAGCTGAGGGCTGTTTCCAGACCGTCACGCATGTGGAGGTAATGCGCCCACGTCTCGGCCCAGTCCTCGAGGGGGTGCATGCTTGCATAGGCGGTAATGTGGGAGGTAAGCCATCCGTTTTTCGGCCCCTGCTCGTAGTATTTCTCCAGAGAATGCTGATAATCCTGATCCGGATCCCCGAAAAGCTCTGTGAACTGTTCGGTCCATCCACTGTTTTTAATCAGCCTGTCGTAGTAGTAGTGTCCAATCTCATGGCGGAAGTGCCCGAGGATTGTCCGGTATTGTTCGTTCATGCTTATCTGCATGCTGGCTCTGAAATCCGGATCTGCCTCAGCGATGTTCATGGTGATTACACCATCCTTGTGCCCCGTGTATGCAAACTCCAGATCTACATAGGGGTTAGAGCGTTGATCCTCCAGAAAATCGAAGCAGAGTGCACCCTCTGGAACCGTTCCGCATTCGTCGTATGTGAGTCCGTGGTTAAGGATGTTGTATAGCAGCCTTCTTTTCCTGGATTCAAGGGTATTCCAGCGGATCCGGTTCTTGTCGATACTTATCATTGGGATTGTGCGTGTTAGCCGGCAAGATGCACAGTAAATCTGAGGTGAATCTGCATCTATAAGCCAGTTACAGCTCAGCATTTCCCTGTTGTCGCAGTATTTATACACCCTTTCAATTGTGCGGCAGTATTCGCGAAGACCAGTAGCCTCGTCATGGTCAAGGGTGAATAGTCGCATTTTATCGGGATCAAAGCCAATATCCCGTGAACAGCTGTTGCAGACGGTGTTTTCAAAGAATATCTCCGAGCCGCAGCAGCAGAAGTAGCGTTTCATTTATTTAAACTCGGCGTTGAACCATGTGGATTCAATGTTGTTTCCTATGTTAAGTATTTTTTTCTGAATTTCATCCATACTGGAGTGCATCATTTCATGACATACTTCGTTAAAATCCAGGGAATTAATATATTTCTTTAGATCCAGAACCGCAAGGAGAACATCCTCATGATTAGGCAGTGTTTCGCTGAATACTGACAGAGTCTCTGCACAGTACCAAGCTGATCTTGGAAACTGCTTGTCCAGCATGAGAAATTTTATGACATCACTGCCGTTCACCCTCCGGCGCACACTCTGCCGGTACATCTGGTATGCGGCGATAGAACGCAGAAGGTTCATCCAGAGAATCCCTTCATATGGAGAAGATTCATCAGCGTCATTATTGAGCAGCCTTGAGCCGACATCAAGTATACGGGTTATCATATCTGTCCGCTCAAGCATTCTTCCTAGGATAAAGAAACGGTAGGTATCATTCCTGCTCATTCCGCTGGAGATAATGCCTTCAAACCTTTGGCCATAGTTTATTATGTTGGTTAAGTACTTTGTCCTGTTTGTCCTGGAGACAATATCACGGATGGAGCTGGAAAGGATGTATGCCTCATTTACCGTATTCCATACTTCGCTGGGCAGAATATCTCGAGTAGTTCGTGCATTTTCCCTCGCAGAACGGAGTGAGGAGCATAATGAGGCTGGGTTCTCTCTTTCTGTCACCAGGTAGCTTATGATATCACCCTCGTTCTTATTTCTACCCTCAAATTCGTCCTCAAGGCCTGTGATTGTTATAAGTGTGTACCAGTCTACGGAGGGGTTGACGGGTATATCAAGCAGTAGATTTGAATAGACATTCACAAGCCTTGCTGTATTCTCCGCCCTTTCCATATACCTCGAAAGCCAAAAAATTCTATTTGCAACTTTACTAAGCATTGTTGTTCCCCCTCTTTCCAATTACCCATGTGTCCTTACTGCCTCCCCCCTGGGATGAGTTAACCACGAGGGAGCCCTTCCTTAATGCCACCCTGGTCAGTCCGCCTGCGGTAACGTAGGAGTTCTCACCTTGAAGGATAAAGGGACGCAGATCCACATGGCGTCCTTCCACCTTGCCGTCGCAGAGTGTTGGGGTTATGGATAGCGACAGAGTGGGCTGGGCTATATAGTTGCGGGGGTTGTCTCTGATGAGTTTGCGGAATTTTTCTATCTCGTCCTTTTCCGCATGGGGGCCTACGATCATCCCGTATCCACCGGATTCATTGGCCGGTTTAACCACGAGCTCGGGGAGGTGTTCTATAACGTATTCCATAGATTCAGGATCACGGCAGAGCCACGTGGGTACGTTTTCGATGAGCGGCTCCTCACCAAGGTAATAGCGTATCATCTCGGGAACATAGCAGTAGACCACCTTGTCATCGGCGACACCCGTTCCGGGGGCGTTGGCTATGCCCACATTCCCGGCTTTCCATGCCCGCATGAGGCCCGGAACACCGAGCATAGAATCCTCCCTGAAAACCTCCGGATCGATGAAGCTGTCGTCTATCCGGCGGTATATAACATCAACCTGCTCAAGGCCGTAGATCGTTTTCATGTATACCTTGTCATCATCGTCCACGATGAGATCCGTTCCCTCCACAAGCTCTGCACCCATCTGCTGGGAGAGGAAAGCGTGTTCAAAATAGGCGGAATTATATACGCCGGGAGTAAGAACAGCGATAACCGGTTCCTTCTCCCTATCTGGAGCCAGTGAGGAGAGCATATCAAAGAGCTGTGCCGGGTAGTCGTCCACCGGAACGATCTCCATACTTCTGAAAAGCTCGGGGAAAACACGCTTGGTTACCTTACGGTTCTCAAGCATGTATGAAACGCCGGAGGGTACACGCAGATTGTCCTCAAGTACATAGAGCTTGCCGCTCCCGTCACGCACAAGGTCGCTTCCGCATATATTTGCCCATGCGCCGTGGGCGGGGGTTATCCCTATGCACTGTTCACGGTAGTCTCGGGAGGAGAGGATAATATCCTCGGGAACGATCCCCTCCTTGAGGATGTTGCGTTCGTTGTAGATATCCTGGATGAACATGTTGAGGGCACGGAGACGCTGGCTTAAGCCTCTTTCCGTAATAGACCATTCATCGCCGGGGATGATTCTGGGTATTATATCAAAGGGCCAGGCCCTGTCTATATTCTCCCCCTCGGAGTATACTGTGAAGGTGATGCCCATCTCGATGATGGCGGAAAGGGCGGCCTGCTTTGCTGATTCGATATCCTCTCCGGAGAGTCCGCAGAGAAACTCAAAGATGCCCCTGCTCTCCTTTCTGGGAAGTCCTTTGCCGCTGAACATTTCATCATAAAAGGAGGCGGGGTCGTAGCTGTTCCATGAATAGGACATAAATCACCCGCTCAAAACATTATTGCGCCCATGATGCATAGTGGGACACTTGTTCTATTATAACTCTTCAGGCGGGTAACGGCTACAGAATGTCCGGATTATGTCCGGAACTTGTCAGGTTATCTCTGTTTATTAAGCGTTCTTAAACCCCTGCGGCAAATCCTTTCCGTATGCTGTGAGGGGGACTCGCAAAGCCATCTTTCGCATATTCCTTTCGCCCAGTCCGGTCTGTCCTTGGAGGCATCGTTTATCCAGTTTGCCGCAGAATCCTGAACATACTTTGACGCATCATCTTTGAGCGGTTCCAGCACAGGTTCGCCCATCTCTGGTTGGAGCCGGAGTGCTTTGATATGCGGTGCCCAGACCCCTCTTGGGCGTGTGGCTTCGGAGGCGAAGCGTCGAATCGCTTCGGAGCTGTCCAAAGACCAATCTGCCAGTATATTCAGGGAGGCTTCCAACTCGTTGATGATATCCTTCCGCACAGCTATCCATGCCCACTCCCGCACGCTGTAGTGGCTGTCGTCTGCAAAGGGGCGTATAAGCCGGAGCCTTTCATCTACATGGACATCCTCCATGGCGCCGACAGCATAAGCCCCCCATCCTCTAACGGTGTCGGAAGGGTGGCTGAGGAGTTCTGGTATAATATCCCTGCCGTATGCTTCATGGAGAACTTCCCCGCACAGCTTCATGCGTTTCGTCACCCCTTCGTCCATAATCCCTTTGACCTTTGCCAGCATGTGTGCCGGGAGCTCTGGGAAGGTATTCTGCATCAATATGTGCTGGTTAACGGCCAGCCCCTCGGGTAGGTTAACTGCCTCAATCTCACCGCTGTTGAGCTTTTTGAGGATATCTGCCGGTATCTCTTTTATCGTTTTTGCGCCCTTTCTCTTCATGGTTTCCCCCTCGCTTGCAAGGATAGTATCAACGGAGTAAAGCACAGGTTATGGTATAAAAAAAGGCCGTCCATTACTGAACGGCCCTTTAAGCGTTTTGTTATTGATTGTGTTTACCTGTACTCGAAATCCACCATTTTTGTGATGAATTCGGTGTGCAGTCTACTATTGGAATATACTGAATTAGCAGAGAACTCAATCCTGTTCCTGCTTGCCCTGAAGTATAATTGCCTTTGCTGGTCTTTGTTCCACCTTGCAGAACCTTCACAGGAATAGCTCCAGTCATGGTTACCCTTTACCTCGGTAAATGATGAGTTCGATCTTTGAAATTCCCTTGAGCAGATGTTTTCAGAACCAGCCTTTACCTGCCAGTGAAGTTCAACATCTATTATCATCCAGGGATCACCGACCTTGTTTGTGGTAACCTTCTCGTTGACCAGGCCGTCAAAGTCCATCGTAAAGCTGGACCCTGTTTTGTTCACAAGCTCCATGTACATATCCTGCTGGGTATCGAGCCTACCCCATTTGGCTAATAAGCTGGTTCCCAGAGAAGCGCTGAGGTGCTCCATGTAAACCTTTTTATTAAAGGAGCTGTACCCTTGGGAGTATCCTCCAACGTGAGACCCTTCCCTCTTGTGGACCTCGGTATCGTTTCCGAAGTTGAACCATGGAACGGTTCTCGCCTCGGCAAGGCAGTTTGCATAGCGGACTCCACCCGGGTTTTTTGCTCCTGATCTGGGGTCTACTATGTCGAAGAAGACCACGTCCTCAACCTTGTCTTTAAATATGTATATCCTTGTGAAGGGGAAGTCGGAGTCCTTCTTGGCCTCAAGGTAACCTTCCATCTTGTCGAAACGTATCTTGATGAAGGCGATCTTCGTGTTCTTTGTGAACTCCCAGCGGCTGTTCCTGTTAAGCGACCAGCCGAGGTAGAAATCCTTCTCTTCGGGCGTTCTTGCCTTGTAATAACGTGTGCCTTTTCCGTTTATCTTAAGGATTGTGTAGTTCTTGAATTTATGGGAATTGGGTCCACGCAGGTAGTTGTTTATTATATCCGGATCTCCTGCTATGCGGTAAACGAAGGCGGCTTTGTGCTCGGGGATGAACTCCTGAGTTATCAGATCCGCCATGTAGAAAACGTCGTCTACCGTGCTGGGGAACATGGAGAATCCCCTGTCTTCAACGGCTATCATAGTCCTTGTATCCGCACTGGCGGCAACTAGCTGTTCCACACACTCAAGGAAATGCTCAGCCTGCTTCTTAAAGCGGGGATTTAGGACGTTGTTAATGTAGTCCTCTCCGGAGCTGTAATAGGAGCGTTCACCCTGATGGGAAGCAAAAACACCAAGGTTGTTGTCCCGATAGTTAAGCTTATTAACCATTATCAGAGAGCCTTTAACCTGAATCGCCATAACCCTGGTAAAGTAGCCTTCGATGGCCTTGTAGCTGTCCCATAGGATCTGTCCACGCTCCTCGGCATCATCGGTTCTGAGCATAAGGTTTGCGTAGGATTCCGTAAGATGATCGAGCCCTGCATCTGTGCCGAGGGCGCTTTCATACATGAGTGTATTGATAATCTCGAGCTCCGTATCAATATCCGGAAGTTCGGACATGTAAAGAGCCATCTTTTCAGGGGTGTTGGCTGAGAGAAAGCCTCTGAAAGAGGAATTGATCTTTGCGGCTGCTACCTCTGCATGGTTTATGGCGGCGAGGCCTATGCTCTTCTCGAAGTAATAATCGAGCTTTTTCAGAATCTCCTTCGTGTCGTCGGAGAGTTTGTCGATCTTCTCGTTTACCTCGTTGAGGGTGCTGAGAATCTCCTCAAGGAGTCTTTCTGTCTTCGCCTCTTTGGTTTCTATCCCCATGGCGGGGGCGAGATACTGGAAGGCTGTGCTCAGGGCAAAACCGATGGCTCCACTGGCAAGTCCCCCCACGACACCGTCAAAGATCTTTGTGCCGAAGCTTGCCTTAATGAGACGGTAATCACCGCCAACCTTATTAGCCGTCGAGAGCAGTCTTGACTCGGTGTCCATATCCTCAACCATGCTTTCGGCTAGGAAATCGAAGCCGTAGTTATCCTCGGAGGCGGTTTCAAACCACTCTGGAGATAAGAATTCATCTATTACGGCCTTATCGCTCAGGTCGGCCTCCTTTGGTATGGCGAAAAACCTTCTTACAGAATCCTTGGCAGACTCGTAATCGATCCCCGTATCCAGCATAAGCCTGTCCACAAGCGTTGTGAAAATATTTATGTTTATATCCTTTGTGAGCCCGCTGTTCTCTTCATCGGTATTCCCGAACTCCATGAAGGGGACGTATGCGGAAAGGCTTCCATCGAAGGATTCTCCATCAAGTGTTCCTCCGCTTGTCACCAGACGGAAAGGTTTATCCAGCGCCATCCCGCCGGAGAATTTCCAGCTGCCATTATAGTCGCTTTGGGCAGAAAAGGAGCTGTCGCCGATATAAAGCTTTAACTCAGCCCCCGACAAAGCTTCAGAGATAGAGGCTGTTCCGGTCACAGTTCCATTGTAGGGCTCTGTCATATTATCCATGACGTTTGCGATCCAGTTGTCAACATCCGTTCCATTGTCCATCTCGCTACGGAGGTACTCAAGAGCTGGTTCAAATCCCTCAATGGGGTTGCCTTCGGCATCGAGTGCGAAGGGGTCTCCGTCGTCTATGTCAAGCCCGATGGCTCTGTGAGCTTTGTCTTTGGCGTTTGCCCAGGACATGCCGTAGGTCTCCATTATCTCAACTGCAAGCGTGGTGAGCGGTGTTGCATCGCAGTCCGAGCTCTTGGTACAGATGTTTCGGAATGTGCTTTCGAAGGACTTTCCTGCTATGGTGCCTCCGTCCACATACAGTTCGTAAAGCTCCCTGTCGTGGACGTCTATGGAATATTCACCGGCTGAACCGGTGATGTCGCCCCCGAGGAACTCACCGTTATCGTCGTATACGCTTACATTGGCTCCTGTAAGCGGATCGTCTGCGGCTGTTCCCTTAATGGTTGTTCCCGAGCCGGATTCACCCTCTATGGCTCCGCAGGAATATAGGAATACGCTTAGAATGAGTACGAGTACGAAACTTATACAGTTTCTGCAGTAATGCCTTAAAACCCCCATAACAGATATCTCCTTTTAGTATATTGTTTTTTAACTATTGATTATAATCCTATACTTTACTGCAACTTAATGTCAACTCAATCTGGCGAACATGAATATATATTCAAATTAAGTACTTATAAGAAAGAGTAAAAAATGACTGAAATTTTATAATTAAGCAGTACTTAAAAAGCTTCAATGAGGAATTCGACACATATGTGTCGAATCTGGTATAATTGATTATCAATACGAGGAGGTGCTGTATGAAGCTACGCACTGTTCTTATTGTTCTTCTGATAGGAGTTTTTATCCTTGCCTGTGGAGGCGGGGGAGGGGGAGGCTCCTCGGAGGGTGGCGGTTTTGTGGATGACGATAACGAGACTGTAATCGATGATGATAACGATACCGTAATTGATGACAACGACACTGTTCAGCTCACATATCCCGTTGTGGATACGGGACAGACGGGCTGTTACGACTCATCTTCGGGCAACTCTGAACCGTGTTCAGGTAAAGGCTACGATGCTGACTACACAGGGAATCAGCCATCATATACAGTCACCGGAGGGATTGTTACGGACAAGGTTACGGGGCTTATGTGGATGCAGAGTACGGATCTTGACGACGACGGCGACCTGGCAGACGTTGACGATAAGCTGAGCTACGATGATGCTGTAACCTACTGCGCTGAGCTTGAACTTGGCGGATATTCCGACTGGCGGCTTCCAGATATAAAAACCCTGTATTCTCTCATACTTTTCACAGGAACAGACCCCACATCATACACTGGCACAGACACCGAGGGGCTGGATCTCTTCATAGACGGCTCATTCTCAAGAACCTTCGGGGATCAGGACAATGGCGAACGGCTCATCGATGGCCAGTACATCTCCTCCACTAAATACGTGTACACCACCATGAACGGGGATGAAACGGTATTCGGCGTTAACTTCGTAGATGGCAGGATAAAAGGGTATCCCGTTGCGATTGGGGGCGGGGACAAGCTCTTCTATCTTTCATGCGTTCGAGGTAACGGGGATTACGGCAAAAACAGCTACACCGATAACGGTGACGGAACGGTTACCGACAGTGCTACGGGCCTTATGTGGCAGAGGGGGGACAGTGCCTCATCAAGCTTTGAGGATGCTGTGAGTACCTGCGAATCCGCTTCAACGGCAGGCTATTCGGACTGGAGGCTCCCGAATGTAAAGGAGCTTCAAACCCTGGTGGACTACAGCAGATCACCCGATACCACGGGGAGTGCAGCCATCGACCCTGTGTTTTCCTCCACATCCTTTCTTAACGAGGAGGGTGCAACGGACTGGGGCTACTACTGGAGCAGTACCACCCACGCCTCCTACGGCGGGAACGGACGTTCAGGCTCCTATGTATCCTTCGGCAGGGCCCTCGGATATATGAACGGGAATATTATGGATGTCCACGGAGCAGGAGCACAGAGGAGCAACAGCAAACAGACTGAAAACGGTGAGGGTGCAGAGACCGCCCTCGATTATGAGGGGGATACCTTCTACTATAAAGGTCCCCAGGGGGATATACAGCGTATCGACAACATGGTGCGCTGTGTGCGTGATGCTGGCTAGTATTCCAGCAGGCCCTTTGGCGTTTTTTCGAAGATCTCAAGCTCCCTGAGTTCGTCGGGGAGCTTGTCCGTTCTTCCCAATACAAAATCTGCAAACTCCCTTCCGTTAGCCTTGAATTCTCTGGTGACCTGGAATCTTTCTATAACAACATTCTTCTCATCCGACAGGGGTATTGTCCTGAAAGGATGCTTATAGCTGACGCTTTGAAGTTGTCTGGCGGAGTAGTACGATATATTCAGTTCGGCATCGTTCAGCGATACCCCCCTGAGCAGTTCGGGGTGGGCATATAGGCTTAAGCCGTCCGGTGCGATGAGAAACTCCTCCGGATCATCGGCGTTCTCTGCGGTTCTCTTCAGTGTTTCAGGATCCGCATCGAGGCGTATCAGTCGTATGTAGCCGTTTTCTGTGATCTCCTCATATTCCCTGAGCATATATCCCGCAGAACGTTTTCTGGCGGCAAGCCCCTGATAACGGTTTTTGTACGGGAACGAACAGTAGTTGACAGGGAGACCAAGCCCCTCTTCGATACTGAAGAGCATGAGCTCCAGAGCAGTAATCTCCGATTCGATAACAACCACACGCTCCTCCTCGGCATAGGTGTAATCACGCCTCAGAAGCTTTTCTGCGTTATGGGGTGTAAGTCTCAGCTGATGGAGGTTCAGGTGATTCACGCCGAGCTTGGCAAGCTCCCGCATCCTCTCCTTGATCGTATCCTTCTCTTCGGGTACCGACGGGATCTCCACTGTTACAACGGGGATTACACCAACGGCCTTTTTAAGGTTGTCCAGCGAGTACGATGTGGCTCCGATGTCGAAGCGAAGCTCGTCCAGTCCCGCATCCCTCAGCTCTTCGGCACGCTCTTTGGTGAGCAGGATGCCGTTGGTGTACATCCAGATATACATTTCCGGGAACTCTCTGCGCACGGCGGAAATGTATGACAGGGTACGCTCCGGTGTAAGAAGCGGTTCGCCGCCACTTATGCTGACCCCTTTGAAGCCGAACTCCCGCAGGTATGCAACGTATTCATCGGGGGAGTTGAAGGTTACAGAGTTCGTTCCCGGCGGGTATGGCTCATCCTGCGGTGCCGGGCAGTAGAAACACCTTGCGTTACACTCACCGTTTATGAAAAGACATGACCAGAGCCCCTCGCCGCATAGCCTGCAACCGTTTGACAGGTTCGCACAGTCCCCTTTGGTTCCACCGAAGCCCAACTCAATCTTTCCTGCGAGCCTTTCTAAAAGCCGGTTTCTTTCGGCGTTCAGTTCCCCAGCCTTTGCCGGATCCGCAAAGGGGATATAGTCGTACAGCCTGCCGTATTCGCGGCGGTTCATCTCTTCGTATTTATCTTTCAATCATCTCACCGGTATGTTGATTCTCGAGCAAAAGATAAGATGCGTTTATTGGGACGATAAATCAACTATAATCTTCTGCTGATGAAGAAAAAAACAGATATGTACTCTTTTGTCCGAGCCTATTCCGTTGTTAACTCATGGAGTTTGTACTATTATAGTATTAATGCCTGATTTGCCTACGGGAGGCTGTTATGAAAAAGCAAATATTTGCCCTTCTTATTGTATTCCTGTTTTCCATTGGGGTGCAGGCGGAGGATGGGTATATAGGTAATGTGAAAACCCTTAAGGGGGAGGCTACTGTCACAAGAGGGGAAAATGTGATAGATGCTGAACTCGGTCTGCGTTTGGAGAAGGGTGATCTTGTTAAAACGTCTTCCGCTTCCGCTGTAGGTATTATTTTTGTCGATAGCACCCTAGTAACCATAGGTCCTTCCAGTGAACTCTTTCTGAACAACTACGTATTCGAACCCAAAGACAAAGAGTATGCCTTTGATGTATTGATGAAAAAAGGCTCTGCAATATATGACTCCGGTAAGCTGGGCAAGCTTGAGCCCGGTGCTGTTAAGTTCAGAACCCCCAAGGCCACCATAGGCATAAGGGGAACCAGATTTTACGTGGAAGTGGAGTAGATATGAGACTTTTTCTGATAATGATCATTGTATCATCGGCACTCCTCGCCGGATGTACCAAGAAAACAACCGTTGTGCTCCTCCCCGATTCCGAAGGGAATGTCGGGAGTGTGGATGTTAAGAGTACAGAGGGTGGAAGCAGAACACTCTCCAAGGCTGGGGAAAGAACCGTTGTGCGCTTTGAAAGCTGGAATCCCTCAAAACCGAAGGTCGCCAAGGATCAGGGTATAAACAACAGCATTGAAGAGCTGAAGGCATCTCAACCTCCCAAACCCGTAAGCTATACACTTTACTTCAAGCATGCCTCCATCTACCTCACAGACGAGTCCGAGAAGCTTATACCAGTTATCATTGAAGAAGCCCGAAAGAGGGAACCAAGTGAGGTGAGCCTCATAGGCCACAGCGACACCATGGGGCCAGCGGATTATAACGTTCTGCTCTCCAAACAGAGGGCCCAGGCGGTTTATGATATCCTTGCAGAGGAAGGGCTCGATATCAGGAAGCTTCATGTGGAATCCCACGGTGAGAACGATCTGCTTATCCAGACCGAGGATGATGTGAGTGAGCCGAGAAACAGGCGTGTTGAGGTTATGATCCGGTAACTCTGCCGGGTCTTGTTATTATGGGAGATAGAAAGGAAGATTCTGCCGATTCTGTGTTTCTGAGAAAAAGTGTTCAGAGGTGGTTGCTTGTATTAAGCTCGGTTATCACTGCAGCTGTTATTATACTTGTATCCGGCTCCGGCTTTTCCGTTTACAGGATTGCGGATTACAAGATCTACGACCTATTCACCTCCCTTGTGGAGGATAAGGATACCAGTAAATCCATTGTTATCGTTGATATCGATGACGAAACCCTCAGCTCCGCAGGGCAGTGGCCGTGGCCCCGTTACAGAATGGCCCGCCTGCTTATGCACCTCCGGAACAGCGGTGCGGCTGCTGTGGGGCTCGATATTGTTTTCTCCGAGCAGGATAGAACATCAATAACAAGCATCAAAGATGCATACAAGCATGAATTTGGTATTGATATTGAGGTGGAAGGTCTGCCCGAAGAGCTCAAGGATAATGATAAACTCCTTGCTCAGGTTATCGACGGTGGACCTTTTATCCTGAGCAATTTCTTCTTTTCGGACTATCAGTACCCCGACACCAACTGCATCCTCCATCCTCTGAATGTTATTGAGGGGAAGGGCGTTCTTCCTGAACCTTATCGGGCGAAAGGATTTCTCTGCAACAGAAAAGTATTTTCCCAGTCGGCAGAGTATAAGGGCTTCTTTAACGCCTTCCGGGACAGGGATGGCGCACTCCGAAGGTTGCCGCTTCTTGCAAAATATAACGGGGATTATTATCCGAGCCTCGCCCTTGCAACGTTCCTGAGCATGCAGGAGAAAAACAGTATTGAGATTGGCGAGGATTCCAGAGGATATTTCGTAAAGGTCTGGGGAAGGAAGATTCCCGTTGATAAGCATGGGAACGTGCTCTTTAATATCAAAGGTGAGAAGGGTTTCTACAATTACATATCCGCAGTTGATATACTCACAGGAGACTACAAACCCGAAGACATAAGGGGGAAGATCGTTTTCATAGGCTCCACAGCTGTCGGGCTTAACGACCTTCATAATGTAGCGGGAACCCTCTATTTCCCGGGTGTTGAGGTGCATGCCACATTTGTTGACAACCTGATAAACAGAGACTTTTTCAGTATCCCCAAATGGGGTAGAGATCTGGAGATTGGGCTTATTCTATTCTTCAGTCTTATCGTCTCCCTTGCTCTTTCATTTCGGAATAATGCCATTACAGCCCTCACACTCCCCGTTGGACTGGGCTTGGTGCTTTCAGGTTCCCTTCTGCTTTTGGAGCACACGCATATGTATGTATCCCCCTTAGCTGTCGTTGTGGCATTATTCGCAGTATTCCTTATTTCAATATCACTGAACTATTCCATAGAGATGCGCCGTTCTCTGCAGTGGGCAAATATTCTAGCCAGAACCCATGAGGCGGCCATCGAGAGTATGGCCACCGTTGCTGAAACGAGGGATCCGGAAACGGGTGCGCACATTATCCGTACGCAGAATTATGTGAAACGTCTCGCAGAGCATATGAGCGACAAACCCGAGTATAAAAAGATATTGACCAAGAGGTATATAGAGCTGTTGTATATCTCTGCGCCCATGCACGATATCGGCAAGGTTGGGGTTCCGGATAATATATTGCTGAAGCCGGGGAGGCTCGATGAGGCTGAGTTTGAGGAGATGAAGAAGCATGCTGTCTACGGCCTCAACATCATACACGGTGCGCAGGAAAAGATTCCAGAAAACGAGTTCCTGCGTATGGCTGCGGATATAGCATATACACATCATGAAAAGTGGGACGGAAGCGGTTACCCCAGAGGCCTGAAGGGTGCTGAGATACCCCTTGCGGGGAGGCTTATGGCCATTGCAGATGTTTACGATGCGCTCATCTCAAAGAGGCACTATAAGGCGCCGATGGGGCATGAAAAGGCTATGTCCATTATCAAAGAGGGGAGAGGAACGCACTTTGATCCTGAGCTGGTGGATGCCTTTTTGGAGATCGAGTCGGATTTTGCCGAGATCGCATTAAAGTTTAGCGATTGATAGTGACATTTAAGCCTGTGAAATGTCTTAAAGAAGTCTGTGTCTACTGAACAATAGCTATTTAAGGGGTGCTTTTTGGGAACAAACCACCCCTTAAGAACCCCTCAAAAACTCATTTCTAGTCGTTAATCTTCAATAATGTATACTTTTGTACAGCTCAGTTTTCGTATAACTAAACCACATCTGAATTAATCTGGAAAATTCAGCTTCGCCTTCAGAGCCAACATCCGGGTTGGCTTTATTCGCTTCAACCTTTATAAAAATCCCAAAATGGGTTTTTAAGGGGATTCTAAGGGGAAAGTTTTCCCTAAAAATTTCCCCTTAGTCTTTATTTTATTTATGGAATTTACCATCCATGGAAATTCCATTGTTGTTCGGGCAAAGAAACTTTGCCCTCTCGTACTTCCGGCTACATAAATTGAATAAAATTCAATTTAACTCCGCCTTCAGGGCTTCCATCCATGGAAGCCTGTTGAGTAGCGACCTTAGTAGTTATCTACAGCGTGAGTTTTTGAGGGGTGCGGGGAACTTTGTTCCCCAAAAAGTTCCCTGCGATCTTTTTTTAATTAATTTGGGAAATTCATCATCCTGAGAATTTCCCTGGTCTGATTTTATCTATGGAATTTACCATTCATGGAAATTCCATTGTTGTTCGAGCGGGGTTACCCCGCTCTCTCGTACTTCCGGCTACATAAATCGAATAAAATTCAATTTAACTCCGCCTTCAGGGCTTCCATCCATGGAAGCCTGTTGAGTAGCGACCTTAGTAGTTATCTACAACGTGAGTTTTTGAGGGGTGCGGGGAACTTTGTTCCCTAAAAAGTTCCCTGCCGCTACGCTTGGCAAAGCCTTCGCTCCGATTACTTCCGTTATGGAAGAAAGAATGCTTTTGCCTTTAACCCTTTTTTTTAATTATTTTTTCAAGCGCTGTTTATCAGTTACTTACGGAGTCTCTTGAAAAAAGGGTTTTTGCTCTTTTATTTATACTATGGTAATATTCACAGGTAGCTATGAGTATTCATGAACGGTTCACTGCCGCACAGGCAGCTTAGAAAGCTACGAGATATCGTAATGAACTTTCCGTATCGTTCACTGCCGCACAGGCAGCTTAGAAAAATGGCGGGAAACGCCACCGCAAGACCGCCGGGTTCACTGCCGCACAGGCAGCTTAGAAAGCTGTGCAGGCATCACAACTCTTAAAGAGACTGTTCACTGCCGCACAGGCAGCTTAGAAAGTTGGGCGTGGGGTGTATAACCTGGACCGCATGTTCACTGCCGCACAGGCAGCTTAGAAATAAAAAAAATTGCTCAAATTGAAATTTCTGTCGTTCACTGCCGCACAGGCAGCTTAGAAAACTGGCACGGGGAAGAGCTTAATCGGTATGTCGTTCACTGCCGCACAGGCAGCTTAGAAATTTAAATTAGCATGTCTGAGATCAACGCCTCTGTTCACTGCCGCACAGGCAGCTTAGAAATTGATATTAGCGCACCAGAAATTAGCGCCTTTGTTCACTGCCGCACAGGCAGCTTAGAAATTGAAGGCGCTAACCTAAGCGGTGCCGACCTCGTTCACTGCCGCACAGGCAGCTTAGAAACGGCGATATAGATTATCACGAAGCGGATAGTAGTTCACTGCCGCACAGGCAGCTTAGAAATTACTTCTTCAGCACTATAACCGAGTTCAGTGTGTTCACTGCCGCACAGGCAGCTTAGAAACGAAGCACGTAATCGCAAAACTATACGGCTTCGTTCACTGCCGCACAGGCAGCTTAGAAACTTATTGCCGGGGTTTTCTCCTCTTGTGTATTGTTCACTGCCGCACAGGCAGCTTAGAAATATGAGATTAGCATGCCTGAGATCAACCTTTGGTTCACTGCCGCACAGGCAGCTTAGAAAATTTTGTGTCGCAAAAGACAACCTTTATATCCGTTCACTGCCGCACAGGCAGCTTAGAAAAGTAAAAATCGCTTTCTCACACGTAAGGATGCGTTCACTGCCGCACAGGCAGCTTAGAAATGCACACTCAAGAGCCTCGGTTATTTCCGGCTGTTCACTGCCGCACAGGCAGCTTAGAAATATCAAAAGATACTGCACACGACACTTGAAGAGTTCACTGCCGCACAGGCAGCTTAGAAAGCTCTCCTGCGGATCATCTCTTGAAGTCCTGCGTTCACTGCCGCACAGGCAGCTTAGAAAGTCATGATGTTTCCTCCGTTTTTTTTGTCGCAGTTCACTGCCGCACAGGCAGCTTAGAAAATCCGCTTATCTGTGTTTAAACCATATGAGAGGTTCACTGCCGCACAGGCAGCTTAGAAAATAGATATTACATTACCAGACGTTTTTCCCGTGTTCACTGCCGCACAGGCAGCTTAGAAATAACATAATTAAGCCTGCTGGGGAAGCTCTGGGTTCACTGCCGCACAGGCAGCTTAGAAACCCGAGGACGAACCAAGAGGACTACATAATACGTTCACTGCCGCACAGGCAGCTTAGAAATGAACAGTCACTTCCTGCACCGACCGATTTTGGTTCACTGCCGCACAGGCAGCTTAGAAAGGATACGTCGGACCGAGCAGAGGAGGAGGCTAGTTCACTGCCGCACAGGCAGCTTAGAAATATTTGGCTGACATCATGCGGGAATCAATATGGTTCACTGCCGCACAGGCAGCTTAGAAAAATTCCATCACAACCCCGTCTTACATACAGGGGTTCACTGCCGCACAGGCAGCTTAGAAACAGTCTCCGGTGCGGGCTAGTTCCGCCCTTGCAGTTCACTGCCGCACAGGCAGCTTAGAAAGGATGGCGCAGCTGGACTTGCTTACCTCAAAGGTTCACTGCCGCACAGGCAGTATTTTCATTATCAAGATTTGTTTTTAAGGGGTTTCAGGGGAACTTTTTACATAAAAATTTCTTCTGAATTAATCTGGAAAATTCATCATCCTGAGAATTTCGAGGATGTGAACTAAACTTCGTCTGAATGAAATTCATACCAACTTTTCTACATATTTACGTGATGTGCAATTCTCTTTAAAATATTGTAACCTGTGTAATAATTGAAGGGTTGGAGGCTTGTATGGAAGATTTGAACCCCTCGGACATGAAGACAATCCTGCTCTCGAAGCGGGCAAACATATACTATCTTGAGCATACCAGAATCCTTGTTAAGGGTGGCCGTGTTGAGTATGTGGCTGAGCGTGGCAAAAGGAGCGATTATTACAACATCCCCATTGCGAACACAACCGTAATTATGCTTGGCCCTGGGACATCTGTCACGCAGGCGGCGATAAGGTATCTGGCTAAAGCGGGCGTACTTCTCGGCTTTTGCGGTGGTGGCGGAACCCCGTTTTTCGGTGGAACGGAATGGGATGGCAGGGAAACAGAGATGCTTTACGTAACCCCGCAGAGTGAATACCGGCCTACTAATTATCTCCAGTCTTGGGTCTCTTTTTGGTTTGATGAAGAGAAACGGTTGAAAGCTGCGAAGCTGTTTCAGAAAAAACGTTTGGAGAACATATCGAAGGGGTGGTTCCATAATATATTAACTGAACAGAACTTTCAACCAGCTGAAACCGGTCTGAATAATGCGCTGGATAGGTTCTCTGGAAAGATAGAAAAGGCTGAGAGCACAAATGATCTTCTTATGCATGAGGCGGAGCTGACAAAGAAGCTATACGGTAATGCGTCAAGATCCTGCAGTATAGCAGAATTTAAGCGGTCTGAACGTGGTGATTCCCGGGATATGGCAAACAAGATGCTGGATGCGGGAAACTATCTCGCCTATGGCCTGGGCGCCGCATCCGCATGGGTGCTCGGTCTACCCCACGGCCTTGCTGTTCTGCATGGTAAAACTAGGCGGGGCGGACTTGTCTTTGATATTGCAGACATTATTAAGGATGCTCTAATACTTCCGCAGGCCTTTGTCTCTGCCTCAAACGGTGAGGATATGCGCGAATTTCGTGACAGATGTATAAGCAACTTTCTAAGGTACGGCGCAATGGACGTCATGATCGATACAGTGAAAGAGACCTGTCAAGAGATGCAGAAGGAGCACGAATGAATGTTCTTATAGTTTCCCAGTGCTCGAAGAATGCCCTTAAAGAGACCCGTCGAGTTGTGGACCAGTTTGCCGAGCGGAAGGGTGAGCGTGTTTGGCAGACGGAGATAACGAAACAGGGGCTTGATACGCTTTATAAGATGCTCAGGAGGAGTGCGAGACGAAACACCTCCGTTGCCTGCCATTGGCTTAAGGGTCGGAATCGGAGTGAGATTCTGTGGTTTGTCGGTGATATAAGTAGGTTCACAAGCACCGGAACCGTACCCACGAATTCGACGGAGAAGGATATTTTGCGCAGTGCGGACGAGAATGATTGGGCAACGGGGGAGCAGATACGTGTTTTGAGTGCTCTTGGTGCATTGTTTCATGATTTTGGAAAAGCGAATAATGACTTTCAGAAATGTTTGGCTCAAAAGGGGAATACCGTAAACATTATTCGCCACGAATGGATTTCCGTATTGATATTGGAGGCGATGGCCTCGGGCAAGACGGATGGAGAATGGCTTCATGAGCTTGAATCAGGGAAATGGGATGGCGAATCAATAAGGAGTGCAGCGCTGGAAAAGCTGTGGGAAAAAGAACATGCACCGCTGAAAAATCTACCGCCCATAGCCCGTTTCGTCGGATGGCTTGTTCTTTCCCATCACAGACTTCCCACACCAGACCCGGAGGAGAGGGGAAATATTGATGGCTATATTAATTACCCCTTTAACCATGCGAATGTGCGGTGGAATCATTTCCGGGATGACAACGATCAAAAGCGCCGGAAGGCATTGGAATTATTACAAAAACTTCCCACAGAGAGCGAGGAGTGGCAAAAGAGAGCCGCAAAGGCCGCCAGAGCGGTTTTACGAATTATAGACTTAGAGCAGGTTGAGAAATGCCCTCCGGAGAATAATCATTATATATCCGCCTATTGCAGGCTGACACTCATGATGGCGGATCACATCTATTCCGGCATAGGTGAACCGCACAAACGAGAAACATTTGATAAATCGGATAAAGTGCTTGCAAACAAAACAGGCGATCCCCCCCAGCGGCTGGACGAGCATATAATCGGCGTTGAAAAGATGTGCCACCGTATCCTTTTCGAGCTCATGGGAGTTGATAACGCCTTTTCACGTATAGCCCGTCACAAGCTCTTTCGTAAAAACACCAGAGAAAAAAGGTTTATGTGGCAAAACGATGCTTTTGCATTGGCCGAGTCGGTGCGTGAAGATTCGAGAGAGAGGGGATTCTTCGGTATAAATATGGCCTCTACTGGTTGCGGCAAAACCATTGCGAATGGTCGGATAATGTATGGTCTTGCGGATCAGGAGCGTGGAGCGAGGTTCACCATAGCGCTGGGGCTTCGTGTTCTGACACTCCAGACCGGGCAGGCCTATAGAGAGATGATGAATCTTGATGAAACGGACCTCGGGATACTCGTCGGCGGTCAGGCGTATCGTGATTTATATGAGGAGAACGAGAACTTTAAGGGGAGTGAATCCGCAGAGGACCTGATGCCGGAAAACAGTTATGTCCATTATGAAGGCGCATTGGACACCGGAGTTTTAGCTGAGTGGCTTTCGGGCAGGAGAGGGGCAGTAAAGCTCCTCAGCTCACCTGTTCTTACATGTACCATAGACCACCTGATCCCGGCATCCGAAGGGATAAGGGGTGGCCAGCAGATTGCCCCCATGCTTCGCCTTATGACCAGTGACCTTGTTTTGGATGAGCCGGACGATTTCGATGTGGGTGATCTTTATGCGCTTTCGAGGCTGGTATATTTCGCTGGTCTGGCTGGGAGTCGTGTTTTGCTTTCCTCTGCGACTATAACACCATCTATCGCCGAAGCGCTGTATAGGGCATATTCCAGAGGCCGTATAGAGTTCAATAGAAACCGGGGGAGGTGTTGTGCTCCAGTCTGTGCGTGGTTTGATGAGTATGGCTGTACCTCGGACCGGCCCAGTGGTGTGAAATCGTTCATTGAAAAGCATGGCGATTTTGCAAAGCGAAGAATTGAAAGGCTCAAGAATGAGGTTGTACGCAGGCGTGGTGTACTGATTCCTTATGAGCCGGGTGACAATAAAGATAACTCCGGTGAGGCGGAGACGAGACTTGCCGAGCTTGTGGGGGAGCAGTCGGTAAAGTTCCATAATGAGCATCATACAGTGACAGCAGAGGGGAAGCGTATGAGCTTCGGCTTGGTGCGGATGGCGAATATCCGTAACCTTGTTAAAACTGTCCTCTCTTTTGCAAGTCTCGAGCCTCCGGAGGGTGTATGCTTCCATTTCTGCTGTTATCACTCCCGTTATCCGATGATCATGCGCTCGAATATAGAGTTTGTATTGGACGAAATACTCAACAGAAAAAAAGAGTTCAGTCCCGAGAGTAACGAGTTTTTGGCGGAGGCACTCAAGAAGGATGGCATAGATCATATATTTATAGTCTTTGCCTCTCCAGTGGCGGAGGTAGGCAGGGACCACGATTACGACTGGGGAATAGTGGAGCCATCGAGCATGCGTTCGATTATTCAGCTTGCCGGAAGGATCATGCGGCACAGGGAGGTGAAGTGCGAAACACCGAACCTGGGGATACTTAGGAAAAATATCCGTGGAAAGTTTAGCATGCCCGGGTTTGAAAGGTATGGTTTTAAGATAAACAGCCATGACCTCAGCGAGGCTTTAGAGCCAGAGCAGTATGAGGTGATCAGCTCGATTCCCCGGCTATTGGAGCGGGATGTGGAGGACAGATGTGATAACCTGAGCGATTTCGAACATTATGTTCTGCGCAGTCATTTAATCGAGTCTAGCAAGGTACGTCCGGCTAAGAGTTTTTGGGCTACTAAGGCTTATCTCACAGGTGTGATACAGAGTAATACACGCTTCAGAAAGGGTAGTCCTGAGACTGGCTATTTCCTTCAGATTGATGAGGACGGGGAAACATGCTTTTGTGTGACTCCCTATTCGCTGGATGAAATGAGTCAGGCAGATTCGGATAGCACCGCAAAGAGAGACAGCTCCTTTAATCGTGTGGATCTGGAGACACCTGAGCGAAGCAGTACATTTATAAACCTGGATTACACCGATCTCTTAGGGCGTATTGCTGATGAGAAAAACCTTTCGTTAGAGGAAGCCTCACTTCGATATGGAACCTTCGGAGTAAGGGAGAGCGCTAGGGCTCTGCACTTCAACGAGCGTTTAGGTATATGGGATGACTGAAAGCTGGAACTGCCTTGCGGCAGTGGATATATAAAATACAAAGATATAATTCTAAGCTGTCTTCTCGACAGTGATCTATTATACACAATAGCTTATCAAGATCAATTCAAAGAAGGTTCTAAAACACAAATATATAGGCATGTACACGTATAGGGTTATGTGTTAGTCTTGTTGTGAATTAAAATAAGGAGGCGCTTATGCGAGACGACCCGGATAAGGATAGTTTGCCCAAAGATGAGACCGTTAGTGGTGTCATAGAGGCCTTTCTTCTAGAAAAGAAGGAAAAAGAACTAAAACCTGAGAAAAAAAAGCTAGAAAGTGAAGATGATTTTGAGAAGAGGGTGAAGATCCTGGAGAAGATCGATAAGATCAATGAGAAATTTACCCTCGAAAACTGGCTTGAAAATGCGGCTAAAGGAGTTGAGCCGGATAGACTTTCATCCTTAAGACTTGTTACTCATGCGCCTAAATACACTCACAAAGATGCTAAAGCCACAGGTGTGTTTTTACAGAACCCTCTATATAGCTCAGACGAGCTTGTAGGGACACATTCACTGAATGAAAAACCTTTGGATTGTATGGGAAACGCTGCTTATCTTGGAACATTTCCACTTTATAGATCCACAGTTAATGGAGTTCCAATATATGAGCTTTTTATGCGAAAAGATCCTGAATTGCTTAATGCATTATCAGATGATCCAGAAAAGTCAGAGGAGCTTTATAAAGCATTCTATCAAGCTCTCAACATAGGTGAACCCTATGCGGACACTCTGCTGAAACAGCTGTACTTCCCTGTGGGTTATTCATACCATCTCCTAACGCCCCTGTATCCTTCTGTAGTTGTTCATTATGTGCACAGATGTATGAGTGATATCAGGTTCTCCAAAGAAATTAAGGAGATTAGGGATCTGAAATCTAAAAATAAACCACACAGTTGCGGATACCGTTACTACCCTGATCTTGCTTTGCAGGGGGTTGGTGGCTCAAAGCCGCAGAACGCCAGTCAGCTTAACAGCCAGCGTGGTGGGCAAGGGTATCTGTTGCCCTCACTCCCGCCAAAGTGGGTATCAAAAGATACAAAGCCGATTCTGTATATCGAAGACCCCATTGAGAAGGTTTTTTCCAAAAGGAAAGATGTCTGGAGCCAGTTTAAGGGATACCTGCGCATATTGAAAAGGTATGAAGATCGTACAAACCTCGAGATTAGAGAAATGAGCAGCAAATATAGAGAGGCTCTACTGGACGAACTGACCCTTTTCACCTTTGAGATGCGACAACTCGAGCCTGGTTGGAGCAATGATGAAAACTGCCGATTGAACCAGTCTTTCAGGTTGTGGCTCGATTCCGGCATGGAAGTGGGTAACCTGGATGAGGAATATCAGAATATCGACTGGGTAGAGGATGTGGCTACGGCCTATGTGAAGTGGTTCACAAGAACCTTCGATAAAGAGGCTAAGAAGGCTAAGTATGAGAAACCTCTGGGAGATGAAGACATCGTTCAGGTTCGCAAAGAGGCTGCCGAAGTACTGAAGGATCTGGCTAGGGGGTTTGATAATGAGTAAAAAGCCCAATACACTCGTAACTCTGCCCCATGTTCGCATACAGAATGCGAATATGATCTCAGGTCCCTACTCATGGGGATTCCCTGCTGTGAGCAACTTTCTTGGCTTTGTCCATGCACTGCATAGGAAGCTCGGCGGTGCCGAAACCTCCTTCGATGGTGTGGGTATAGTCTGCCACGATTATGAGGCGCAGGTTTATCAGCCTGTTCCCTATGTTCCGCATCAGCTTAAGATAACCCGTAACCCCTACGATAGTAATGGAGACCCCTCCAGTACTCTGGAGGAGGGGCGTATTCACCTTGATGTAACACTCGTTATAGGCGTTTGGACTGCTGATACTACCGAAGCAGGACTTAAGGAACTGGCAGAGAAGGTTCTGGAAGCTTCTCAGTCTATGCGAATAGCCGGAGGTTCCGTTCTGCCACGGAGAAAAGAGGACCCTAAACCCTATGCCAGCCCTCTTTCTGATATTGATGATGAGAGAAAAGAGCAGATTGCTAGGCTGAAACGCAGGCTTATCCCTGGCTTTGTCCTTGTAGAAAGGGGAGATATTCTCAGCGAAAGGCTCAAGGAGATGCGTGTTGAGAACCCTGATTCAACAGCCCTTGATGCACTTCTGGATCTCTGTGCAGTGAAGGTTGAGCCGGAAATGTCGCCGGAGGAATATGAGGATAAGAAAGCAGAGAACGAGGATAAGGATTTCAATGTTACGTGGGGATTCCGCAGAGAACGCCCCGGCTGGCTTGTTCCTATCCCGGTGGGCTTCCTACCCATATCCGAGCTCTATGAGCCGGGTGTGGTCAAGAATGCCCGTGATAATGAGGTTCCCTTCCGGTTTGTGGAGGCGGCCTATTCCATGGGCGAATGGCTCAATCCCTTAAAGCTCAGGAATGCCGAGGATCTCATGTGGTACTACGAATCCGATCCCGAAATAGGGACATATCTTTGTAAACAAAAAAATAAATAAAATTAAGGAGAAATAATTATGAGTAATGTAAAGACACCGACAGTATTGGCGTTTGACAGGAAACTGGATGTATCAGATGGACTTTTCTATGCAGGAAACTGGGAAAACAGAGGAAAAGAAGGGTGGGAGACCATCCCCGTTCGTGAAAAGGCTGTTCGTGGAACAATCTCAAACTGGATGAAGACGAGTAAGCAGGACCCTGCGAAGATGGATGCCGCTGTGCAAAGCCCGAACCTGCAGACAGTGGATATTGCCGCACTCCCCGATACTGCGGATACGCTCAAGATTAACTTTACCCTCAGGGTCCTTGGCGGAACAGGCAAACCTTCAGCATGTAACGATTACGGCTACATGGCAAAGCTTAAAGATATTGTTGATGAGTATAATACTGAACACGGTTTTGGGATACTCGCGGAAAGGTACGCCCAGAATATCGCAAACGGCAGGTTTCTCTGGAGAAACAGGATAGGTGTTGAGGATGCCGAGATCCATGTCTCCAGAATCAAAAAGGGTGAAGCTGTCGAAAAATGGGTTTTCGATGCCCACAAGTTCTCCTTGAAGCGTTTTGGCGATAACAAAAGCGAGGACTTCAAGGCGCTTGTAAAGACAATAGAAGAAGGTCTCACCAGCGAGGACAACTATGTTCTCCTCGATATAACTGCCTACTCCCGTTTCGGTAGAGGGCAGGAGGTTTTTCCTTCCCAGGAACTTTCCCTGGATAAATCTAATGTAAAGGGAACAAAGAGCAAACTTCTTTATACTGTAGAGGAAACCGCCGCCATGCACTCTCAGAAGATAGGCAATGCAATCCGCACCATAGATACATGGTATCCGGAGGCGGATGAGCTCGAGCAGGGACCCATCGCCGTTGAGCCCTATGGCTCTGTTACATCCATGGGCAAGGCTTTCCGTCAACCTAAGATAGGTAAGAAGGATTTCTATAACCTCCTTGATAACTGGATGGAGAAGGACAAAAAGCCCGAAGAAGAACAGCAGCATTACATTATGGCAGTTTTTGTTCGAGGCGGAGTTTTTGGAAAAGGAAAGGAGAAGTAAGCCATGACCCACTATGTTGATATAAAGGCGGTGCCTCCTTCGGAGGTAACTGTTCCGGTGGTTCTTAACAAGGTTTTCTCAAGGTTTCATAAGGCCTTGGTTCAGGAGGACAGCCCCGAGCTTGCCGTCAGCTTTCCTAAGGAAGGTGTGAAGGACACAGGCTCACCCCTTGGCGATGTCATTCGTGTCCACGGGGAAGAGATGAGCCTTAAAAGGTTCATGGAGACAGGCTGGCTGGGTGGCATGCGTGACTACGTTCAGGCAGGGATGGTGAAATCTGTCCCCTCCGGTGCGGAGCATGTTGCTGTGCGCAGGGTTCAAGTTAAGAGCAGTATGGAGCGAGTCCGCCGCAGACAGATGAAACGCCACGGCTATACCGAAGAAGAAGCTAGAGAAAAATACCCCGATTCAGCAGAGAAAAGGACAAGAAAGCCCTTTATCAATGTAAAAAGCGGGAGCACAGAGCACAGTTTTCGCCTCTTTATCCAGCAGAAGCGTGTTAATGAACCCGGCGAGGGGGGCTTTAATAAGTATGGCTTAAGTAAAGGGGGCACAGTACCCCTTTTCTAACCCTTTTTTCAGAGCATTTTTTAAAGGGTTCCCTATCAGTGATTTAGGGAACCCTGAAAAAAAAAGGGTTTTTGCAACTAAATATTAGATATGGTATAGGTAGTATAGGTTTGCCCGATTTTGGGAACTGTTCACTGCCGCACAGGTAGCTTAGAAATGGACCGCATCAGCCCTCGTACAGCTTACGCAGTTCACTGCCGCACAGGTAGCTTAGAAATGCGCAGAAGGACGGCGGCCCTTCATGGTACGGTTCACTGCCGCACAGGTAGCTTAGAAAAGATGAATCTTCCGGGGGTGGATGATGCCTAGGTTCACTGCCGCACAGGTAGCTTAGAAAGGCAGGCAGATGCTTTTGCTGTACGAGTGCTAGTTCACTGCCGCACAGGTAGCTTAGAAAGAAGCGCACTGCGCCCATATCTTGTGATACCAGTTCACTGCCGCACAGGTAGCTTAGAAATTGAGGGTGGGAAGAAGTATATCAGGACAAAAGTTCACTGCCGCACAGGTAGCTTAGAAAACTGGAAGATTGTTGCCTGGTGGTCGTGTTCTGTTCACTGCCGCACAGGTAGCTTAGAAATCTTTGACAGCCAGGCAAGGACATTAGACGAGGTTCACTGCCGCACAGGTAGCTTAGAAAGTTATCAAGCTCCCCTTCAAGAGTTTTTTCAAGTTCACTGCCGCACAGGTAGCTTAGAAAGCAAGACCGCCGGGCGGCTTAAAGCTGAAGGGGTTCACTGCCGCACAGGTAGCTTAGAAATCATATTCAATAAAGCGTTCTTCACTATTAGTGTTCACTGCCGCACAGGTAGCTTAGAAATCTTAGATCAGCGCCTTTGAGATCGGCGTGCCGTTCACTGCCGCACAGGTAGCTTAGAAAACCGGCACAGGGAAAAGCTTGATCGGGATGTCGTTCACTGCCGCACAGGTAGCTTAGAAAATTCCACCGTAAAAAAGATGCGATCTCTAATAGTTCACTGCCGCACAGGTAGCTTAGAAATGCTGTGGTGTTGTTTTCAGTGATTACAGCGAGTTCACTGCCGCACAGGTAGCTTAGAAAGAAAGGGGCTTACTGGGAGATTGAAGAGGCTTGTTCACTGCCGCACAGGTAGCTTAGAAAATATCGTCGCACTCGCAACAAAATCCGGAGCTGTTCACTGCCGCACAGGTAGCTTAGAAATTTGTTTTGCGCCCGCCCCGCCCCGCAGGGGCGTTCACTGCCGCACAGGTAGCTTAGAAAAGCTCCGGTCCTATCCTTCCAGCTCCGGTCCTGTTCACTGCCGCACAGGTAGCTTAGAAACTTAATAGCAAAGGGTTGTAACAAGGGATACGGTTCACTGCCGCACAGGTAGCTTAGAAACACCGGAACTTACTTCAACGAACCTATCCGCAGTTCACTGCCGCACAGGTAGCTTAGAAACTTCGCAAAAGATTTGACCGCTTTCTAAAACAGTTCACTGCCGCACAGGTAGCTTAGAAATCTGATAGGTGTTATTAATAGTTACAACGTAAGTTCACTGCCGCACAGGTAGCTTAGAAATGTATATGAAACCATAGCTTTTACAATATAGCGTTCACTGCCGCACAGGTAGCTTAGAAAAGATACTTGTGTAGCCGGTGAGTTTATAATGAGTTCACTGCCGCACAGGTAGCTTAGAAACGCTTGAGCAAGCGGGTTCGGCTTGCTTTCTCGTTCACTGCCGCACAGGTAGCTTAGAAAAATGTCAACAAGCCTAGCAAAGTTTTTTGAAGGTTCACTGCCGCACAGGTAGCTTAGAAAACGGGAAGGACAACGTTCTGGGTATAATAACAGTTCACTGCCGCACAGGTAGCTTAGAAATGAGATTAGCTTTCTTCCCACCCTCGCTTTTCGTTCACTGCCGCACAGGTAGCTTAGAAAGGATATGTTTGATGACAAATTCTTGGAATTTGGTTCACTGCCGCACAGGTAGCTTAGAAATTACCAGCACCGACCGATTTTGTAGCACCTGAGTTCACTGCCGCACAGGTAGCTTAGAAACTGGCACGCTGATCTTTGGTGTGCTGATCTCGGTTCACTGCCGCACAGGTAGCTTAGAAACCACATATTTATCAAGGCAAAAACGGCAAACGGTTCACTGCCGCACAGGTAGCTTAGAAAAGACAATGCTACTACTCCGCCCATAGATATTAGTTCACTGCCGCACAGGTAGCTTAGAAAACACCCCGTACGCCCAGTGCCGTATGACATCATGTTCACTGCCGCACAGGTAGCTTAGAAATGTATCATCTGTTATTTCGACTTTGACGGTCGGTTCACTGCCGCACAGGTAGCTTAGAAAATATCGAAAAGTATATGAAGGTGTTTATCCTCGTTCACTGCCGCACAGGCAGCTTAGAAAGAAATCGAGCTTGCGACTAAATATGTCTTTGTGTTCACTGCCGCACAGGCAGCTTAGAAAAAATACACCATCATAATGTGTATCTAGCATTTGTTCACTGCCGCACAGGCAGTATTTTCATTATCAAGATTTGTTTTTAAGGGCCTGGATTCAATAATTAAGTGCAACTTTTAAGTAGTGGTCAAAAGAGGTCAGGTGCGTTAGCATCGTAGCTCTTTAACCACCACGTCAAAGGAGCACCGAATGAAGAACTATACACACCTGACCCGTGAACAAAGGTACCAGATTTATGTGCTGAGGAAAACCGGACATTCTCAGACGGACATAGCTGATTTGCTTAAAGTACATAAATCTACCATCAGCCGAGAGTTACGCAGAAACACAGGAGGTCGTGGTTATCGCCCAAAGCAAGCTCATCGCAAAGCTATTGAACGAAGAATGGACAAGGTCCCAAGACGGATTGCACAAACTGAATGGTATTTTGTTGAACGTCTTCTGCGTGAAGACTGGAGCCCTGAGCAGGTGAGCAATTGGCTAAATCAAAATTATGGAATAAACGTAAGTCATGAGCGTATCTACCAGCACATTCTTGAAGATAAAAGTCATGGTGGAACACTTTATACTCACCTGCGTTGCCGAAGAAAACGCAGGAAGCGATATGGTGTTTATGAACGCAGAGGAGAGATACATGGCAAGTTAAGCATTGAGCAGCGTCCAAGTATTGTAGAAGAGAAAGCGAGATTCGGAGACTGGGAAGTGGATACAGTTATAGGAAAAGGGAACAAGCAGGCGATTGTTTCTCTTATTGAGCGGAAGTCTTATCTGACACTTATACGCAAGGTAGAAAGAAAGACTGCTGTACTGGTGACAAAAGCGGTTATAGAAATGTTGAAACCGATATCACACCTAGTCCATACAATCACTTCCGATAACGGGAAAGAGTTTGCAGGACATGCCGAAATATCTGAGATACTAGGGGCTGAATTCTACTTTGCTCATCCATATGCTTCGTGGGAACGCGGAATAAACGAAAATACAAACGGACTCATTAGGCAGTATGTACCAAAGAGTAGGATGCTTGAAAGTGTTGATGATATAGAGATTCAGAATATTATGCAGAAACTAAACAACAGACCAAGAAAAGCAACTGGATATAAAACTCCTAACCAGATACTATTCTCTATAGACCCCGTTGCACTTGCTAGTTGAATTCAGGGGGGTTTCAGGGGAACTTTTTACATAAAAATATCCACTGAATTAACCAGGGAAATTCGTGATCCTGAGAATTTCCCTGGTCTGATTTTATCTATGGAATTTACCATCCATGGAAATTCCATTGTTGTTCGGGCAAGGAGACCTTACCCTCTCGTACTTCCGGCTACATAAATTGAATAAAATTCAATTTAACTCCGCCTTCAGGGCTTCCATCCTTGGAAGCCTTTTATGCATCAACCTTAAAACTGCTCCCAAAATGGGTTTTTAAGGGGATTCTAAGGGGAAAGTTTTCCCTAAAAATTTCCCCTTAGTCTTTATTTTATTTATGGAATTTACCATTCATGGAAATTCCATTGTTGTTCGGGCAAAGAAACTTTGCCCTCTCGTACTTCCGGCTACATAAATTGAATAGAATTCAATTTAACTCCACCTTCAGGGCTTCCATCCTTGGAAGCCTTTTATGTATCAACCTTAAAATTGCTCACAAAAAGGGTTTTTGAGGGGTGCGGGGAACTTTGTTCCCTAAAAAGTTCCCTGCGTTCTTTTCCTTTCATACTATAATACTAAATTAGGCACAAACTTATTTGTCTTGCGCTTATGCGCCACATACTTTTTAGAAAAGTATGCAAAACTATTCCCTCAGGGTTTTTAATCCGTCATTGTTATCAGCATTTTAATAAAATACTGATAACTGATAACGGTTCCCTCGCTTCGCACTTCCTTTTCCTGAATATTTCCTGATTCTGAGGAGGTTATTAACTTATCACAGATAACCGAAGCCATTATTCATACATTCAGCACTAGTTATCGTGCGGGAAATATTCCGGGCGGAAAAGTAAGCACTTGCTCGGCTTAAAAACATTCGGGGAAGAAACGAAAGGGACGTGGACGCAATATCATAGTGTCGTGAGTTATGATTGCTGGCAAAATAGGTTCACACGGGGCACGTTGTTTTGCTCGCACCGGGCACGTGACAGCATGCCTCTGGCGAATTAATCTGGGAAAATCATAATTCCAAAAAAACCTTTATTATATAATCGTCATATCTTTGGCTTTTTTTATGGCGCCTTTCTTGGATTTCACATGCAGTTTTGAGTATATGTTCTTGTAGTGGGTGTGTACTGTATAGCGGCTGATTCCCATCATTTCGGCTGTTTGGTTATAGGTATACCCTTTATCGGCGTATTCGAGGACGGTTTTTTCTCTGTCTGTGAGCAGTCCGCTGTTGTCGTCCCCTTCTCGAAAGAACTGCAGTACACGTCTTGCGATTTTGGGGCTCATGGGCACTTCGCCGTTGTACAGTTTTTTGAGGTGCTCAAACAGCTCAACGGGTGATGAGCCCTTTAGGATGTAGCCTCTGGCGCCCGCACGGAGTGCATCGAACAGGACTCGACTGTCTTCGTGGACAGTATTAACAAGGATAAGTGCTTCGGGCTGTTTCTCTGTACATGTTTTAACGACGTCCAGACCACTGAGTTCTTCGCCGAGCTCAAGGTCCACAACGGCGATATCAATATCCTTTTTATCTGTGATTTTGCAAAACTCTTCGTGGGATGATGCAACGCCCACCAGTTCGTATTCGTCGGAGGCGTTGTAGATAACACGCATAACCTCAGCGTAGTTTTCGTCATCTTCCACGAGCAGAACCCGTATCTTTTCATTTGCCATTTTTATAGCCCCGATGAGATCTGTACATTTATTGAGGTTCCTTTCTCTGATGAAATACTAATATCGCCGCCAAGGCCTTCTATCCTCTTGATCATGTTCTTAATTCCCCGGCCTCTCTTATTGTCTGAACTAAAGCCTTTACCATTATCTTTGATAACCAGTTTTATATCATTTCCGTCGAAAGCAATAAAGGATTCAATTGCAGCCGCTTCCGAATGTTTAACACTGTTCACCACGCTTTCTTTAAAAAGTCTTATCACGTTTATATAAACTATAAAGCTTACGGATGTTTCGCCATGCTCATTTATATCCTCTGTGTGAGTAAAGTCGATTCCTGTGCCTTCTGTGAAGATGTTTCCGATGTGCCTGAGATCCCCTGTAAGCTCATTCATTGTGGGTTCATCTCTGTCGTAGGAGTTCAACATAAGCCTTATCTCTCGGCTTGTTTCTGTAGCTATACTATTGATGTTGCTGAGCGAAACCTTCATTGACTCCTGATCGCCGAAGGGTGGTGCAGAGATAGCACTGATTACGGATATACTCCCACCGATACCGTCGTGGATATCGCTGATAAGAACCTTCTTTTCTTCAATCTTGTGGATGTCATCCTGCATCTTCAGGTAACGAGTGTGGGCGGTTATATCAGATATATAAAGCATATAGCCGGCAGTGTTGCTTTCATCATCGGTGAAGATGTACAGACTGAGCGAATATACCGCCGAGCCGAGCTCCACATATTTAGAAACCGAACGTTCGAAAAATGAAAATACCTCTTCCATCTCCAGATTCAGTGAATTGAGGAAACCCTTAAGCGTAGGCTTCTCGTTTTTTATGAAGTCGCTGGCCTTCCGGTTTGATTCAACAAACCTGCCTAGCCTGTCGAAAACAAGCACACCTGCATCGATATGGTTCACAACTGCATCCTTGGCGAGCTTTGTTATATCCAGAAAGCCGAAACGGTGGATAAGAAAGTAGTGGATGACAGAGGTAAGAACGATTGTATAGGCAAAAATATCCATATGGGTCTGCCCTGTTACAAAGGGGAGACCACCCACAACTGCAATGATAATGGCCACAAGCTGTGTAAGATGCATAAAACGCTTTGACCCGGAGGACTGTACAGCCTCGTATAGATAAAGAATCATAGTTATGAATATCAGCAGATAGATATAGCCGAGGTAACCTGTAAAAAACCAGATGCCAAGCTCCGGTTTCATAATGGTTACGCCGTAGGAGAGTGTGTGGAGTTCTGCTCCGGTCCTGAAGTAGTGGTTCAGGCTCCCCCATACCATATAAAGGTTAACTACAGCACCGATTATGGAGAAAACGCCCAGCCACATGGGGGGTAGTCTGCGCTGGGTTATCATGTAGCTTGCCGCCAGCCAGGTTGCGGGGACTATGCACATCCCAGAGACCTTTATGTTGGCCCAGAAAACCTTCATCTCAATGGTGACGGACATCGTCTGGAATAGGTATCCGGTGACATAGACAAGCATGCTGAGCATGTATAGCCCGAAGAATCGGTATACGGGCTCTTTGTGGTATTTTAGTGTTATGACAGCTATATACAGTGCTAGTGCGAAGATGAAGAGGACAGGGATGGAGGTTAAGTCTAGCTTGAGGCCGTATAAAGGGGGCATATCTAACATCCAGTATTGCTGTATTGGCAAATTGGCCGTTTTTTACTTATATCATATAGCCCGGCTTTTTGTCATGTTTAGAATAACATAAGCGAGAGAGTGTCCAAAAAAAGGACCCCCGAAAAGGGAGCCCTTTGAGTTTGTTTACTTATTGAACGGTGCCGAGATGCCTTTATGCAACAGTTAAGTGTGAAAGATTTTATAAATGTAGACATATTCTCAGGAAATGTCAAAAAATAACCCGCACACCTGTGAAGGCGTGCGGGTTGATTATATTGATGCGCTGTTATCTTTACTTTGCCGTCTGCAGTATCTTCCTTGATACCTCGGGGGTGACATCTCCCCTTTCGGAAAGGGCTGTCATGCCGTGCTTTTCAAGGTTTGCGATTATTTTGTCGATATCCTCATCGCCGAGATCGTAGCTTGAAAGATCCGTGGGTATGTCGAGGCTGTGGAAGAATTCCTCTGTTTTCTGGATAGCCTTGTCGATCTTCTCATCGTCGGAGCCTTCGGTTATGTTCCATACCCTTTCTGCGTACTGGAGAAGCTTTTCACCCTTATCCTGTTTCTTCACCTTCCAGAGTGCGGGCATAACAACGGCGAGGGTTTTTGCATGGTCTATTCCATAGAGAGCTGTCAGCTCATGGCCGATCATGTGGGTTGTGTAGTCGCCGGGAACGCCTGCGCCGATGAGACCGTTGAGCGCCATGGTGGAACACCATACGAGGTTTGCCCTTGCGTCGTAGTCCTCGGGGTTGTCCATGGTCTTCCTGCCGATCTCGATGAGTGTCTGGAGGATCCCTTCTGCTGTTCTATCCTGAAACCTTCCCTCGGCGGGGTAGGTCATGTACTGCTCTATGACGTGTACAAAGCTGTCCACAATACCGTTTGCCACCTGTGTTGCGGGGAGTGTGAAGGTGAACTCGGGATCGAGTATGGAGAACCTGGGGTAGTTGAGAGGGCTCATTACGGGCAGCTTGTCTTCGCCGTCGCTCACAACTGCGCCCATGTTCATCTCTGAACCGGTAGCGGGGAGTGTGACAACGGTTCCGAGGGGGAGCGCACTCTCAGCGGGAACACCCTTAAAACCGAAGCTGAGGATCTTCTTCTCTTCGCCTACGTAGTTGTTTGCCGCAAGGGCGATGAACTTCGTGCCATCCATTACCGAACCGCCGCCAACTGCGAGGAGGAAGTCGATTTTCTCCTTGCGGACAATCTCAACGGCTTTCATGAGGGTGTCGAACTTAGGGTTGGGCTCGATCCCTTCGAAGAGGAAAACGTTTCTATCGGACTTGGCAAGCTCCTCCTGAACCTTGTCCAGCACGCCGTTCTTTTTAACGCTTCCGCCGCCTATGGTTATGAGTATATTTGCATTTTTAGGAACAAGACCATCGAGCTTTTCGGTCTGTCCTTTTCCAAAAACAATCTGTGTCGGGTTGTAGAAACTGAAGTTAAGCATTTTTACCTCTCATTGATGTTATGATTTTTCAGCCTATCAGAATATAAAAGCTATGCAAAGGTGAGCGAGTGTAAGAATTATATCATTTTACAGCACTCAGTCCTTTAAGCAGGCTTTTGTGCTTAGCTATACATTATATCACATTATCTATGGCTAATTTGGTTTGTTTTTCTGACCAAGTTCTCAGTTTACCAGTTAATTACGTTAAGCATCGACTCAGCATGGGGCTCGAAGGCTTGTTGTCTTGTGAATATTTAGAAAAGTTGGGTTATAATTGTCATATATATGCACATATGACCTATATGGGCAGTGGGGGACTGTTATGACTAAATGTATTAGATTGTTGTTTATATACTGTTCTGCATTCATTATGGCATCATGCGGCGCTTCCATTGATGATATTACGCAGGACTCAGAGGTTGAGCCCGTTGTTGTGGGTGTGGACGAGCTATCTGGCCCTGAAATGTCAATGGCGTCACTTTTCGGATACAGCAGTGATGATAACATGTTTTTCAATCAGCATATCACAACGGGCATGGGTCTTGAGTTAACGAAAGGCTCATGGGATAAGCACCATAAATGGCACCCTATGACAAGCTTTGAACTGGATGGCCGCTACTACATAATGGGGCATAAGGAGAAGGACAATTCATGGTTTATCCAAAGAGTTCTTCCTTCAGGGGATCTTGGGAAAGAGACGGATAGAGGCAGTTGGTCCAGATACTATAAAACCCTTAAGGCACTTGAGGTTGACGGCAAGGTGTTTATCTTTGGCCAGTCTGAGCATGATAACAACCGGTGGTTTCTTCAGGAGGTTTACGGAAATGGAAAGCTGGCCTCCCACGAGTCCGATAACGGCCACTGGCACCATTATTACGGTGCGGTGACACAGGTTCCTGTCTCAAACAGGATGTGTCTTTACCATCAGGATGATAATCACGAGCATGGCAGGGGGTACTTTTGGTCCATAGACTGTATTAATTCGAAGGGGCATCTCTGGAATAAGGACAGCGGCTACTTTGAACATTACTGGCCGACTGTTACAGCGTACAGGCTCGGCGGCAGAACCCATATATTCGGTCACCGTAAGAGATGGACAGGGCATGGTGACTGGTTTCTCCAGCACGTTACCCATACGGGGAGTATGGGTGCCCAGACCGACAGCGGAACATGGAATAACTACTACAAATCGATAACTAGCTTTGAATACAAGGGGAGATACTACCTTGTCGGGCACAATACAGATAAGCATTACTTCATCCAGCATATGACCCACCACGGAAATATGAAGGAGGAGACAGACCACGGAAGCTGGGCACACTTCTATGACTCCCTGCTTTCTTTGGGTTTTGATGAACTTTATTTCAACAAAAAGAACTGGATGGGGAGGCTTAATGAAACCATCGGAGATAGAAAGCTCTCCCAGATTGCCATGCCAGGCTCCCATGATTCTGGGATGAATGCGGACGATAGACACGACTGCCACGATGCCTTTGAGTGTAATACTGTTACACAGCTGGGGGACATTGAGCATCAGCTCCATCACGGTGCACGCTATTTCGATATTCGGCCGACCCTTCAGTACAGCGATTACGGCAACAGATGGTGCACCGCCCATACGACAAACGTGAACGGCGCCTCCTTGGGGTGTAAAGGTGAGTGCAGAGGCTCCATAGTCGATACACTTAATAATTTCTTTGAGGATGAAGACCACAGCAAGGAGCTGGTTATTCTGAAAGTGTCACACTGTAGTTCATACCCGGGGCTGGATTTTTATGATTGTTCCGATGAGCAGCTGGAGGTCTTGGCCCACTCCCTTGCGGAGGATCTTTCCGAATATGTTATAAGGTGCGACGGTTGTGATATCCGGGAGATGACCCTTAACGAGATCCTTGAACACGGCAATATCTTACTTGTATTCACAAGCGGACCGAGGGACAGAAACGCAGGGGTGTTCAGCTGGGGGTACGGCGGCGGTACAGACTATTACCTCTCCGACAACTTTTCCAACACGGAAGATTTTCATCATATGCAGAAGAATCAGTACGATAAAATGAGGGACTCTAAAAATCATTCAAGCGATAAGCTTTTCCTGCTCTCCTGGACCTTAACTCTCAGCACCAAAGACGTTGTGGGGTGTACGGTTATGCCGAATACAAGCATATTGAACCTTGCCTATAAGGCCACACCCAGAATCTTTGAGTATATAAACGAATGGAAGAAGGATGGCGGAATAACTAAAAAGTATTTCCCTAATGTTATCTATGCTGATGCAATTGAGGGCACAGCGGCGAGTGCTTCGATATTTCTTAACTCTGTTTATGATCATTTGCCGGAGTAAGGGCTGATTTTTTTGAGTTTGAGTATACAATGGAGTGGTGTAAATGCCGCTCCTTTTTTGTTTAAACCGTTAAGGATGGGTTGTCTTTCGCAGGTGGTATATATATTCATTGATATAAACGAATGCTTGCAATATTATTTATTAAAGGAGACACAATGGAAGACAGGTGGAATGAGTTTGCAGGTTTTCTGGAGAAATTCAGCGGCCTTTTCTGGGAGCTTGAGCTAAAGCGTTCTCGGATAACCTTCCTGAACGATACCGAGCTTGAGGTTCTGGGTGTGGATACTGGAAGGTTCCTTAAGGATCCGATTCTCCGTGAGAAGCTCATCCACGAAGACGATAAAGCGAAGTTCGAACGTTTCCTCTCCTGTATGAAAGAGAACAGAGATGCCAGCTGCACCTTCAGGGTGAGTTCGGGGAGTGATGAATGGCGCTGGCTAAGGATCGTTGGCTCTCCGGCAGTTTCAAACGGCGGCTACTATTATGGTGTTCTCCTGGACGTTCATGATTCCATCGAAGAAGCTGTTAATGCTGAAAAAAAGAACGAACTTGATTCGTTCTCCATTGAGATGTTCGACTTCCCAGTGCTGCTGGCAGACTTTAAAACGAAGAAGATCCTCTCGGCGAACAGTGCTGCGAGGATGGTTTTTAAGACCGAGCATGAAGAGGTCACAAAGCTGGAGATGGAGGATATCCTCTCGATCCAGTCCTTTCATAATATCAATGATATACTCGAAAGCGTAAGCTCCAAAGGCTCCTGGAACGGCCAGGTTTATTACAAGAGAAAGCCCGATGAGGTGTTTACTGCCAAGTCCAAGTTCAGGCTTATCTACTGCAACGGCAGGTGGATAATCCGCCTCTCAATCATAGATATACAGGATTTTCTCAAGGATGGTGCGCTGGACCAGAAGGTTGAGGAGAGTGAGCTTGCCCGTTATTCCGAGGAGCTTGCACAAAGGATAAAGTCCCTGGATGACCCCGATGAATTCCTTGATGTAATGCTGAACAACCAGCCAGACGGGGTGGGGTACGAGGCGATAATCTTCTCGGATGTATATTCAAAGAAGAACAAGGTTGTTGTTTATCATGCTGGTGACATCTTCTCCACCCTTAAGCAAGGTGAAAGCTTCGCATATATTGGAACCATCGCCCAGGACATGAACCACTTCAGGCTGGAGCATCTCATTGTGGACGATACCCTCGACAGCATCAAGTCCATCGACTGGGCACTTTTCATACCGAAGGGTGTGCGGTCATACTTCGCAAAAGCCTTTTATATCAGGGGTGTGGTTCGTTCTGTTATGATCCTCTGCTCCTCCAGACCCAATGCCTATCATTCGGATAATCTTCCTTTCTATAAGGCACTTTATAAGCCCTTTGAGGTTGGCACCAAGTGCTGGCGCAAATCAAAAAGATAATACCGTTTTAAAACAGAAAAGGTCTTATTTACACGCCGTTGTCTAATCGTGAACCACGTTTAATTGATTATATAAATATTCTCTATAGGCTCATAACTGGCTCTGGATATGGTCCTAAAATAGTCATCTGGTTGGACCAGTTTGTATTTACTAGCCACATTATCAGCAAATATGATAAATAATCTTGACATAAATGCTCCTGCACATATACTCTTAATTAGTCTTAAAATTAAATAGCGTTCTATTTAGTTGCAGGAGTGTAATATGAGAAGGAAGGAGACAGAGCAGAAACTCGCCCGCTATATCATCGAAGAAAACATGAACAACGGTCAACGTTTGCCGGCGGAGCGTGTATTGAAGGGTATCCTGGGCACAAGCAGGAATACCCTGCGTGAGGTTCTGCACTCCTTCAGCAGTATCGGTATTCTCGAACTGAAACCGAGAAGCGGTTATAAATTAAAATCCAAGGAGCTTCTCGGAAAATTTGCCTCCGGCAAGGATATGAAAGAGCGCTGTACGGATTTCATCGCATTTCAGCAGGCTGTACTCCCCGGCATGTTCAGCCGTCTTATGGAAGATATCTCCGAAGAGGTTATCTACTCCTGCGAGGCCATCCTCACAAAGGCCGCCACAGTAACCCTTGAAAACAGCAGGGAGGGGCTGGCCGAATCATATAAAGAGTTCTACCTCCTTCTCTCCTCGGGTACGGATAATGAGTTCGTTGAGAAGTTTCTTGTCTCTACGGGGTGTCAGTTTGAGGAGATGATAAAGGCCTCTTCACCCAGAAAAACAGATTACAGCGGTTTCTTCAGCACATTCACTTCTCTGGTCAAAGCGATGAAAAACAAAACGGAAAGGATCGAAGATCCGGTATGCAGGCATCTTGATGCCATAGAGATGTTTCTGCTGCCGGACAGGAAGGATAAAGGGACTGAACACCCACCGGGCGAGGTTCTCGGTGGCGTTTTCAACAAGCATAAGCATATTAACGGAGGTTAGGCATGAAAAGAAGGACATTCCTTAAGGGTCTTGGCGCATCGGCCGTGGGGCTTGGCGCAGCGGCAACTCTTGGTTCACCCTCAAAGGCACTTGCGGCCAGAGGCAAAGAGGATATAGGCGAATGTAAAAGCCTGAAGATAACAGTTCTCAGCGAAACCAGCTGGTTCAACAACGACCAGTTCAAAAAGGATATCGTAGACAACGGCGGAGCCAGCACAAACCAGTACGCCATCCCCTGGGACAGGGAAAACTCCGGCGGCTATGCCGCACTCCTTGAGATAGAACAGCTCGACGGCACAGTGAACAAGCTCCTGCTCGATACCGGCTGGAACAACGAATGGATGGACTACGTATATGAAAGGCACGGCATCGACAAGATGCTCAAGTCCGGCGAGATCGATACCATGGTTCTAAGCCACTGGCACCTTGACCATTTCTGGGGAATCGAGTCTACCCTTAAGCATAACGACAAGATTACCATGTACGGCCCCGAAACAATGTACGAAGAGGATGAAAAGCTTCTCTACGGCGGCAAGCATGAGGTTGCTGGTTGTGAAAACAACGTACCCTTCAAGGGTAAGCTCATTAAGACGAACCCGAAGGAGTGGTACAAGCTTATGCCCGGTCTGGCCGTTAAGGAGTTTGATGTGCCGATCCTTCTCAGGGTGCGTGGAGAAAACGTTATCTATGTAAACGTTAAGGACAAGGGTATCGTAACGGTAACCGGCTGTTGTCACCCCGGTCTTCTCACCCTTTACAGCACTGCCAGAAGGAATATCAAAGGTGGCGAGAAGATATACGGATGCTACGGCGGACTCCACATATCCCTCTTCGAGAACTGGGATCCCAAGTTCGACGATATCATCAAAGGAGCCGAGCGCTTCGAGCCCGTTAAGATGGGCTGTAACCACTGCACAGGCTGGATATGGGCGGAGAATGCGGCCAAGGCAGGTCTTCCCATCGTTAAGGGTACAAACACCTATAAAACATACCCCAAGCAGTCCTCTGTGGCGAAGGAATCCAACGTATTCCTCACCAACGGAGACACAGTAACCTTCTAAACCCGGCTCTTCGATACGGTGCGTCTGCCCCAGCAGGCGGGCGCACCCCTTATTCACACAACAGGAGGCATCTATGAGTGACGGCAGGCAGTTCAATTATATTTACGGCGTTATTGCCTTTCTGGTGATGATTGTTGTTAACTTTGCGTTGTGGAGGCTTTTTTTCGCCCCCACCAATGGAGTGTTTAAGCTTTTTACACCGATGTATGGTCTATCTTTGGCGGCTTTCTTTATGTTTTCCGTCATGATTGTTGCGGATATATTCGAATACAGAGAAAGGGAGAATAATATCGGCAAGGGGCTTATGCTCACTGCGGTTTCCCTTGTTATCTTCTATGCGGGATACTACGGACTCTTCTGGAATGTTCTTGGAAAATACGGTGTGACCTACTTCAGCCCCCAGGCGATAGTTTCCGCCGGAGGAACCGGAGCTGAGATATGGAACGCAAGGGAGAACGCATCCCTCGCCATACTTTATGTTATAACAGCACTTATATGGGTCAGCATAATATGGAACACAGGCCTTAAGAGCTTCCCATGGCAGAACGATACAAAATGGGTAAGGGGTGTGAGCCGCTTCTTCGGTGTGGCAACGTTTTCTGTGTTTGTTTATGCGATCTTCTTTCACCCGAACGTTACGGCGCTCTTCGTTCCCAAGCAGATTTACGCAGGCGTTCTCCCATGGTGGGAGGATGCGGCGATGACCTCAAGCTCCTTCTATCACCTCGGCTGGATGTTCGCTGGACTCTTCGTTCTTATGTTCATAGAGGACTCCATGGAGGGTTTCCCCCTCGATAAATTCAGCAGCGGCGAGGAGAAGCGCTGGGTATCAGGCATAGTTTCCCTTGTTATCGCAGTTGCGGCGGGCTTCGTGATCCTCTATATCATCGAAGCTATCCTGAACTACTACTGGTATGAGCCTTTTATGGGTGGAAACTACACCGATGACCCACGGTTCAGGCATCTGCATGTGGCTGAGATCTCGGCATTCTTTATGCTCGCCCTTCTCATCATCAAGGTTTATTTCAACAATATTATCAACCTCAAGAGCAGTGCTCTCAACTATCTGGTGCGCTTTGCCGGGGTTTTTGTTCTGGGCATGGTCATCTACTTCTTCTATTACAGCGATACCATAGGGCCCAAGTATATGGACAGGGTTCCCGGTGTTGGAAGTATCGATGACACATCTCTCTGCTGGACCATCATGTCCATGGCGATAATTATGGTTCATGACAAGTTCTTTAACGGATTGCCGTTAAGGAGGAAGGATGGATAGAAGAAGCTTCATAAGGACGATGCTGAAGGACAACATCAAGTCTGTAAAGGAAAGCATATCGGAGATCAATAAGGTTCGTGATGATGTTACCCAGACGATCACCGAGGCTTTAGAGGATATTGACGAGCCCGGTTTCTTCGATTCCTACGAGATGAGTTACTCCCTGACCCTTGCCTATCCGAGAGATATGTTCGAGCAGATGGCGGATAAGGAAGGGATACCCCATGAGGGGCGTGAGACTCTGGAGATCGTGAAAGACCTCCATGAAAGAGGTGTTATATGAGTACGATAGACATAAATCTCGCCATTAGGGATATCGTGGACCATTCTGTGAGCCATCTCACATGGTACGAGCAGGCCTGCTCCGATTTCGGTTTCAAAGGTATAAGCCAGCTCTGGGAGGATGAGCCCTCATGGTACTTCTGGAGCGATGAGATCCCCGGGGCATTCCTGCTCCGTTTCGTGGACGGGGAGATGGTGGAGGGGGAGGGATTTGCGTCCCTTGTTGTGCACTACTTCCCCGACAGGAGCGATGCCGGATCCGTTTCCAGGCTCAGTGATGAGGAGCTTAAGCTTTTTGAGGATGATTCACTATACGACAGTGAGAGTTCATCACCGAGATTTGAGGCTTATAACAGCTTTCTCGCACATTTCAAGGTGGCGGAGCTTGGGGTGCTTTTTGATGGAGACAAATGTGTAAAGATGCTCAGCCTCGCCCGGACAGAGGAGTGGAAGGAGGAGAGCGGTGTTTTCTTCCAGATGTTGATAAGCATATTTAACTTCTACTGGAAGAGCCATCACACTTCGGAGTTCTCACTCTCCCAGGAGGGTGCGGATGTAACTCTCCTTGTGTATGACTCAGACTCCTTTGGGGTCTTCAGGCAGAGCTTCGGCATTGAGGAGCAGGAGCTTAGGATCGACACAGACAGGCGGCTTACGGAAAGGATAAAGCACGTCTCCCATAAAAACTATAAATGCTCCGCAAACGGGGCATGCAGTTGTCACTAGGAGGATAATATGAAGAGGTTTCTTGTTACAATGTTCATGGTTATTGTGCTGGCAAGCATATCTGTTGCGGCTTTCTCCGCTGATTCCAAGGCAAAGGCGAAGATGCTTGAGGAAGGTTATGCACTAAACAGTAAATACTGTACAAGCTGTCATGATTCCGTGGCGGACCCAGAAAAGAGCGGAATGACAAGGGACACATGGTTCCTTGTAATAAATATAATGCATAAGTACGGCATGGAAGGGCTGAGCGAGGATGATAAAGCTACACTGGTGGATTATTTCTACACCATCAGAAAAGGTATTGAGAAATCTGCCGGTTAGGCGACTCTCCTTAGTTTGTGCGTAGTTGCAGTATTGCCGCCCCCTAACGGGCGGCTTTTTTATTATAATTGTAAGTTGAGGCAGTATGAAGATGAAAAGATCTATCTGTTCGGTGATAACGATAATCTTTATCTTGTCGTCAGTTTGTTTCGTACCCTGTGCGGGGGCAGATATAAAATCCTGCACAGATTCCATCGAATCATTAACCGAGATGGACAACGTTTCCATAGGGCTGGAGAAGGGTGCAAATGTTATATATATACTCAAGAACGGTTCGATGGAGATCTACGATTCTGCAGGGGAGATGGTATATTCCGCATCCGAAGATTTCAAAGCATCTATAACCTCAGGCAAGCTCACTCTTTTCGATGAGGAGCATAACAGGATAGCAGGCGAATCCTCCAGCTTAGATAAAAAGCTTGCGATGGGAAGCTACCTTCTGTTGGTGGACAACTCTGGTTCAAATAGCTATGAAAAACTCTCTGTTTCGATGGACTAAAAGACCCTAATAACGATATAATATGTGATATGCAATGCCCCGGCGGGCTCATCCTGCCGGGGTTTTTTTATGCCATAGGCATGGTGTTGCCGTCATCATAAAAGGTATGTGCACGAGGGGTGTATACTATGTTTTTATGCATACAGAGCATAGGAGTAAATCCGACTGGATGTTTCTGAAATCGTCTTACTGAGAGTTTTCTTCCTGAATATCTTGTAAAATATAAAGAATGGGATTATTTCTAGTGGAACGTATACCTGCTCGCTTTAGATGAGATTTAATACCCCGGAGGATTTTTTTGGATATTGTTATCCTTATACTGCTGATACTGCTTAACGGCGTTTTTGCCATGTCGGAGATTGCCCTTGTAACAGCCCGTAAAAGCCGGCTTGAGAAACTGGCGGAAGAGGGGGACCGCTCTGCGGCCACTGCCATCAGGCTTGGTGAGGAACCTACACAGTTTCTTTCAACCCTGCAGATCGGTATCACCGTTATTGGGATTATGAACGGTATCGTAGGTGAGGCAGCGCTTGCCGAACCATTTGCACTGTTTTTGCAGGGCTTCGGTCTTGGAGTTGGAAGCAGTTCGATAATATCAACAACCGTGGTTGTTATCTCCATAACTTATCTTACCATCGTTATCGGAGAGCTTGTTCCCAAAAGGCTTGGGCAGTTCAATGCAGAAGGGGTTGCCAGAACCATTGCAATGCCCATTCAGCTGCTGGCACGTCTCTCCAAGCCCTTTGTTTTCCTCCTCTCAGTCTCTACGGACGGTATCCTGCGGATTATAAGCAAGAATGAAGTGAGTAGTGCTAATCTCACCGAAGAGGATATCCATGCGATGCTCATGGAGGGCTCTCAGTCCGGAGTTATCGAGAAGCAGGAGCATGAGATGGTCAGGAATGTTTTCCGCCTTGACGACAGACAGATAGCATCTCTGATGACACCCAGGAGCGAGATAATATACCTTGATATTGAGCAGGACTTCGAGGCTGAGCTTGAAAAGCTGATAGCCTCCGACCATTCCCGTTTCCCCGTTTGCCGCGGCGGTCTGCACGATCTTACAGGCATAATAACAGCCAAAAGACTCCTGCAGCGGAAGGATGGGGACGATGACTTGAATGTTATAAAAAACAAGCTCCTCCCCGCTGTTTACGTACCAGAGTCCCTCACAGGGATGAAGCTTCTGGAGCAGTTCAGGGAATCGGGTGTTCAGATGGTGTTTGTCGTGGATGAATATGGCGAGATATTGGGGCTTATCACTCTGCAGGATCTCCTTGAGGCACTGGCGGGAGAGTTTAAGCCCACTGATCCCGAGGATGTTTGGGCTGTGCAGAGGGAGGACGGTTCATGGCTTCTGGACGGACTTATACCTATCCCCGAGCTGAAGGACAGGCTGGATCTCAAGTATGTCCCCGACGAAGAGAGGAATGGTTATCACACCCTCAGCGGTATGGTTATGTGGCTTGTGGGGAAGGTTCCCCGTACCGGAGATGTTGCCATGTGGCAGAACTGGAGGCTTGAGGTTGTAGACCTTGACGGAAACCGTATAGATAAGGTGCTTGCCAGCGAGCTTCCAAAGCCGAAGATCGCCGAAGAGTGAGAGGCAGCCTCAGCCGGGCATCTTTAGGTAACTGTTCAGCACTGTAGTTTGAGTTATTGTTTTGAGCCTGTCCTTTAGTATGTGCGCATCTATTAGTAAGTGCGCCCGGTGAACATCTTCCGGCGTATCGTTAAAACCTTTGCTCATCCCCCTTCGAGCAGATGCTTCTCCTTGATAAGGACTTCCAGCTGCTGGCTTTTGATGTCCGACTTAAGGACAAGGGGGCTATCGTCGAACCGGTAAAGCCTTATGGTGTTCCTAATTTCCGGAATGTCGCCAAGGACCGTTGTTGCGCAGTTGGTGAACCTGTCGAATATGCTGTTTTCAAAGGTGCATTCAAAGGAAGTTGGGAAAAGCGCCATGAAGAATATATTCCCCTCAACCAGATCCTGAAAGAAATGGGAACCGAATGAGAGCTCCGGCATAAGCCCCCCCTCTTCAAACTCTATCTCGCCAAGGGCACACATGTTATTAATATCCGAAAAGTTTACAGGAACCCCAAGACTCGGGGTTGATGTTCCCCATCTCCCGGGACCGAGGAGTAGGGTTTGGCGATTACTTGTTTTTATCTCGTTGTTGATTTCCCTTATCCCCCTTACGACTGAGAATCTTTCATTGTCGTTCAGCCGGGAATACTCAGAGGGATTAACAAAGACTATTTGATTAAGGTTCATGAGTGTGTTCCCGCCCATGAAATTGCTTTTGGAACTGAAAAGAGGGGTGTAGCTTTTAAGGTCTTTCTCGTCAAAGCCCGGGTCCTTTGTTATGATACTCGTCTGATGAGGCCTGCATTGCACAAGATTGATCATGAAAGAGCTGTCATCTGTGAAGTTAAGTGTAAATTCGATATCCACAGGATATTCGTATTCACCTTCAAGGGTATTCATCAACCTCGTCATATCCTTAGTGAAGTCTGTCTGTTTCAGTAGTCTATCGAATGTAAGGAGCCAAACATCCTTTTTCGGTCGCCTTCTTTCAGCAAGCCTTCTTTCCGCATCCCTGTCATGGGAGGCAATGTTATTCAGGTTAAAAGGAAAGTCTTCGTTGTAGAGGTCGTAAAGTGATACTGCATTCTTTCCGCTGTGTCTGGTATCAAGAACATCAAGGTCTCTTTGTGAGAATCTCTTGATATCGTCGGTGCTGTTGAGGGGGTTCATGTCAGGTGCATTTAAGGCAACCACACGGGGATAATCATCCTTTACCCTGTTCACAGCTCTTGTTCCCAGTCCGGCCACAAGCCTCAGCATTCCGGAATTTGGGTCGATATCGTCATGCCAGACATAGGTGTTGTATGAAAGGCCCACTCCCGCTACATGGGGGTAGTAGAAATATCCGTGAAAACTGCCGGAAACCCTCTGTATAAGGATACCCATCTGTTCATCCTGATCTGCCAGCCCCTTGGTAATTCTATACTCAAGAGCCTCTGTGCACATAGCACTGGCGTATACCCTTTTAAGATTGTATATAAACTCCGAAAGCCTTGTCTCAGGCGTTCCTTGAACAGAACAGAAGAAGCTTTCGTATTTTCCGGCGAAGGCATTGCCAAAGCCGTCCTCCATAATACTGCTCGAGCGCACAACTATTGGATACTGGCCGAAATAATCCAGCATAGAGCTGAACTGTTCGAGGATCTCAGCAGGGAACTCACCCCCAAGCATGAGTTCCTCAAGCTTTTTGCCAGCCTCCAGATAGCCCTTTTTTGTCCTGTGTTCTATGTATAGATTCCACCATCCGTTATGTATTATGAATGTATGGAAGACGTCCGAGCCAATGAAGTATGAATCGTGATCCTCGAGGAGCCTGCCCCATTTATCTAAATCGTTATTCTCCAGTATTTTCCTTGCCAGAAGCATACCGGTGGATTTGCCGCCTATGAAGCCGGTTCCTATCATTCTTGATTTGATTGCAAGGATATCTCGGATAGTGAAATGCTTTTTAACAAGCCTGAGGATCTTCTCATCTCTGCCGATGATGTGCCTTGCGATTGTGTCAAAGACGTCCGCTCGTTTCTTGACATCTGTGGATGCCTCCACCTCCCTTGCGTGAAGCATCATTCTGTCCCATGCGTCCAGCTTCTTGTGGGGAACCGAGTTTATGGAACAGAGGCTGTGTGAGAGTCCTGTGGCTTCGATGCTGTTCACCACAGGCTTGAAGTCACCTTCCTCTGTGAGCTTGTGGGGGAGGAACATGGTCGGGGAGCTTCTTCCGAAAACCTTATGCGGATGGACGTATGATGTCTCTGAGTAATTGTAGAGCTCTATAAAAATCTGTGTCGTATCTTTTATCTTGTTGATTGTACTGAAGGAATGGTAGTTTTTGAGCGTTGCAAAATATGCAAGTGCCTTCATTTTATAAAGATACGGGCATGTCACAAGGAAGAGATTTGCCACCATAGTGTCCGTTGCCCAGTGGGAGAGGAGTGCAGATAGGCAGTCGAAAACGAAGTAAGCGCCTTCCCCTGCCTGGTTTATCTTTTCGTGTATCTGTTTAGAGAAATTCTCAAAACCGACGGTGGCATCAAGCCTGTGTACTATGACGCCTTTCTCTTTATGGTCGATTACATGAGGGTGTTCCGCAAAGCGGATGTAGTGGATTTCATGTCCGCAGCTCAGAGCCTCATCCACATATGGCTGAACAAACTTTGAGTACTCATTAACGGAAGGGGTGTGCCATACAACATTGTCGCCGGCCCACAGGTAATTCAGTATATGATCAAGGCATTTCTTCCCTGTGCTGATTTGCTGCTGATCAATATTCATGGCACACCCATTGATTATTAATTCTTATATAAGACCGAGGGATATCATAGCATCTGCGACTTTGCGGAAACCTGCAATGTTCGCACCGGTTATATAGTTTCCGGGACACCCGAATTCTTCTGCCTGCTCATAGCAGGAGTTGTGGATATTCTTCATAATATCCTGAAGCCTCTCTTCTGTGTACTCAAATGTCCATGAGTCTCGGCTTGCGTTCTGTTGCATTTCCAGGGCAGATGTTGCTACACCGCCAGCATTTGCAGCTTTCCCAGGCCCGAAGAGGACGTTATTATTAAGGAAGAAACGGGCGCCGTCGGGTGTTGTCGGCATGTTAGCGCCTTCCCCTACGGCAATAAGACCGTTTTTGACAAGTATTTCAGCATCAGCCAGGTTCAGCTCGTTTTGGGTTGCGGAAGGCATCGCTACCTCGCAGGGGATCTCCCAGATGTTTCCTCCCTGCTTGTAAACTGCATTCTTGCGGTATTGACAATAATCCTTGATCCTTCTGCGCTCAATCTCCTTGAGATTCTTTACAAGCTCGAGATCGATACCGTCTTCATCGTAAATATATCCATTTGAATCAGAAAGGGTTACAACCTTGCCACCGAGCTGATTGATCTTTTCTGTGGTATATATTGCAACATTACCGGACCCTGACACCGAGCATGTTTTGCCTGCGAGGCTGTCGTTTCTTGTTTTAAGCATCTCATTCACGAAATATACAGCGCCGTATCCAGTGGCCTCTGTACGCACTAGGGAGCCTCCCCAGCTTAGTCCTTTTCCGGTAAGGACGCCTGCCTCATATCTGTTCGTTATCCTTTTGTACTGGCCGAACATGTAACCGACCTCTCTGCCGCCAACCCCTATATCACCTGCGGGTACATCTGTGTATTCGCCAATGTGCCTGTAAAGCTCTGTCATGAAGGATTGACAGAAGCGCATGATTTCATCGTCGGAACGTCCTTTAGGGTTAAAATCGGATCCACCCTTTCCGCCGCCTATGGGTAGTCCGGTGAGGGCATTTTTGAAGATCTGCTCGAATCCGAGGAATTTAATGATACCCAGGTAAACGGACTCGTGAAACCTCAGTCCCCCTTTGTATGGCCCAAGTGCAGAGTTGAATTCTACACGGAAACCTCTGTTAATGTGTATGTTTCCTTTATCATCAGCCCAGGGGACCCTGAAAATGATCTGGCGCTCAGGCTCGCATATGCGCTCAATGATTTTATGATCAGCATACTCTGGATATTTTTCGATAACCTGTCCCAGTGATTCAAGAACTTCCGCTACAGCTTGATGAAACTCGACTTCGCCCGGATTTCTAGAAATTACCTGCTTATAGATATCTTTAATCTTCGGTGTCATGTTCTCCATATGTGTCTCTCCTTCTATCGTTATCCTTGAGTCTATATTTGTATTATATTTTAAGCTGAATTGTCATTATGAAATTAGATATTATTGTAAGAAAGATTACAATAACTTTATTAGATAGGTAAAACAATAGGTCTGCTCCACACTACTTCCGAAGTTTCCTGCGGGATGACAATACCCTAGAGCTCCTTACCCAAGAAACATATGGAACGCCTATTTCTGGCGTGACACTTGCATGCAGTACAATTTTGTACAAGAATATTTCACCCCTCACTGGCTGAGAACCCCTTTAACCGTATGGAGCAGGCATCCCTTCCTGACTGTATCTGAATAGTGAACCTCATTAAATATCAATATCTTGTATCGAATGGTTCATTCCGGCCATTATGCTGAATGCACCGAAATGACACGGTTTGCAGAATTGTGCAGAAATGCCGGAGTATCTGTCTAACGGTTTTGCACGTGTAGCTATTATACTTAAATGGCAGAACAAAGAGGTGCGAAATGAAGATTACAAAGAGAGGAACACAGGGTTCTTTACATGGTCCGCGCGAATATTTCACAGGCGAGGTTCGTATCGATCCTTTGTTTCTGGAAGCGGAGGAACCTTCAAGGGCTACAGGAGCTCTTGTCACTTTCAAGCCTGGCGCCAGGACAGCATGGCATGCCCATCCGGCGGGGCAGTCCCTGATTATAACATCTGGCGAAGGCCGTGCCCAGAGTGCGGGTGGCGATATCCGGACTATACAGGCAGGTGATGTCGTATGGTTTCCTGCCGGTGAGAAGCATTGGCACGGTGCTTCACCGGACGCTGAGATGTCTCATATCGCTATCCAGGAAAAGATTGAAGACTCCTCTGTGGAATGGATGGAGCATGTGACCGACAATCAGTATCACGGCAATGAGGTGAATAATGAAAATACGTAAGTTAATGACAATAATGGCCACAGCGGTTATCACATTCGCTGCGGCGGCTGGAGCCCATGCAGAGAAGTATGAGGCGCTTTCGGGTAAACAGTTGAGTATAATAGAGATATCCGCATTCACGGCCAACGGTAACCTCGAAAAACTCGAACCCGCTTTTGTGGATGGTCTTGAAGCAGGACTCACAGTTAATGAGATCAAAGAGATGATCGTCCATATATACGCCTATGCCGGCTTCCCAAGAGCACTTAACAGCCAGACGCTCTTCATGAAACTTATGGATAAGAGAAAGGGGCAGGGGATTAAGGATGAGGAAGGAAGGTCCGCAAGTCCCGTTCCGGAGGATCTTAACAGGGATCTCTACGGTGCAAAGGTTAGGGCGAAGCTCTCCGGTGTTGATGAGATACCCCCGGAGGCGAAATGGCAAAGGTTCAACCCTGTCATGGATCGGTTCCTGAAGGAACATCTCTTTGCTGATATATTTGTCCGTGATGTTCTTAGCCATAAAACAAGAGAGCTGGTTACAATCTCTGCACTGGCAAGCATCAGCGGGACAGCTGGGCAGCTAAGGTATCACCTTAATGCTGCTATGAATGTTGGCAACAGTGAGAAAGAGTTAAAGGACTTTGTTTCTGTTATCAAGGATAAGGTTGGTTCCAAGGAAGGGGGAATCGCAGAAGAGGTTCTCTCTGACGTGCTTGAAAGCAGGAAATAAACTTTGAAAGCCCGCCTACACACCCGGGCGGGCTTTCTTCTTAACTTCATATAAGGATTTTAATAATGAAAAAGCTAATATTGACCTTAATGCTGGTTGCTTGTACAGCGTCAGCTTCTCTGGCAGACGGCAGTTTGGTGAGCTTTCCCGATGACTTCAAAGAGGGGGTCTTGTACTTCACCAGGGACAGGGGGGCGCTCACCGAGTATCTCTACACTACCAGGAAAGCTATTGAAGCGGCAAAGGCAGACGCACCCTTTCCCAGTGGAACAGTTATAACCCTTGTGGAGTATTACAGAGACAGTGGTGAGCTGAAACGCTACGTTGTTATGGAGAAAAGAGCGGGATGGGGGAGTGAATACCCTGAGGATATAAGAAACGGCGAGTGGGAGTATCAGGCTTTCAACCCTGACAAAACCGTACAGAAGGATGAGTCGTTAGAAAGATGTTTCTCATGCCATAAGTCAATGGCTGATAACGATTATGTATTCACCGTAGACGAAATGAAAGACGAGTAGCGCAGCGGTGATAAAAAAAACAGGAACCGCTGTGGTAAAGATTTTTAATGACGAGGATTTGAGTCCTGTTCCACAGCGGCGCCTTTATTGGTTAAACTATTCCTTCTCTATCTTGCACATCAACGCAGAGTGGGGCCAGCTTCCTATCTCCGGACTACAGAACTCGTGATCGTCCGGGCATAGTATATTCGCATTGGATTCAAAAACGCCGAACAGCTCAGGGAGAGCCTCCTTCCGCTCGGGGAACCACCATGAATGTTGCGCATCCACCATGTCCGGCTTCATCGCATCACTGAGCTTAACACGCTGTCGTATCGAGCCGAGGGGTGTTGATATCACTGCCCAGTCACCCTCAGAAAGGCCTAACCTTTCAGCAGTTTCCGGATTTATAGAAACCAGAGGTTCTGGCATACGTTTCCGGGCCTTTTCTATCTGCCTCTGCTCGGAATGATACATTGGCATGAACCGGCTTCCCGTTATCAGTACAAGGGGGTATTCCTTAGAGATCTCCTGATTAGGGCTCCATTTTGGTTCCTTGTATCTGGGCAGAGGGTCTGCTCCGAGCTTTTCAAATATTGATGATTTCAGCTCAACCTTTCCTGAGGGGGTTCCGAAACCGTATTTTTCATATCTGCGGTATTCCATATCGCCGAAGAATCCGTACTGCTCCACAAGCTTATTGAAGTTCAGCCCCACTGGTTCGAGGCAGTGGTCGTAAACCTCTTCGATGGTTTTCCATGGCCAATGTTCTTCCTGACCAAGACGTATGCCGAGCCCTCTATAGAAGTCGTAGCTGTTTCTCCTTTCATACAAAGGCTCAACACCTTTCGGACATGCAACGCAGAAACGGTTTGTGAGCCAAAGCTCCGATGTCTCAACGGTTGAAGCCGCTGGGAATACATAGTCTGCCATGGCCGCAGAGGGGGTCATGTAGTAATCGACAACAACATAAAGCTCCAGTTTTTTTAAAGCCTTGAATACTTTATTTGTGTCAGGCAGGGCGAGAAGAGGGTTATTTGCCAAAGTAATGGCAGCTTTAACCGGGTAGGGCTCTTCAGTTATTATTGCATTCATAACCTCTCTGGCGTGGGCAAGGTTTGAATGCCATCCCTCCGGAGGAGCCATGTAGCCTTCGGGCAGTTTCTCGTTTGCCGCAGAATTCATCTCCCAGCCGGGAAACCCGAAGAAGGGGTATTTATCTGCGCCGATCTGCTTCTTCCTCTGGCTTTCGGGGAGGACGTCGTTAGCTTCGAGGTATGTCCAGTCTCTTATTTTGCCCACATCGCCGGCTAGGGTGAAAACCTCTCCGCCGGGGATTTCAAGGTTTCCTGTGATCGCTCTTAGGATAGCCCTTCCCCTTGCGCATTGGGTGGAGTTTATGCCCTGCTTGTCTAAGCCCAGTCCGAAGGGGATTACTGCGGGGCTGGTTATTGCGTACATCCTTGCAGATTCAGCAATAAGCTCAGGTTCAATAGAAGTGATCTCAGAAACCTTTTCAAGTGTGTATTCCTCGACCTCCTTCTTCAGTTCTTCGAAACCGGTTGTCCAGTTTGAAACGAATTCATGATCGTACAGGTTCTCTTCTATGATTAGCCTGATCCATCCAAGCATTAGTGCAAGGTCTGTCCCTGGACGTATGGAAAGCCAGAAGTCGGCTTTCTCTGCTTCCTTTGTCTTTCTGGGATCTATGACAATGAGTTTTGCACCGTTATTGCGTGCATGAACGATGAAGGGGTAAAGCAGGTTTGGGTTCGACTGGGAGGCGTTACATCCCCAGAGGACTATACATTTTGCTCCCGGAACCTCACTGCCGAGTATCATTCCGCCGTAGGTGGCGTATTCTGTGGCGTAGCTCGGGCACATACATATGTTATTTACACCGCAGGTGTTCGGCGAGCCGAAGAGGTTATAAAACCTTCGGCAGTCCCAGTGGTATGTCCGTTTAGTGCCATGGGTGAAGGTGAGTGTCTCCGCTCCGTATTTATCCTTAAGCTCAGACAGTTTCTCTGCGACCTCGTCAAGGGCCCGGTCCCATGATATACGCTCCCATTTACCCTCCCCCTTCTTTCCGACACGCTTCATCGGGTAGTTCAGGCGGTCGGGGTGGTAAAGGTGGTCAAGCATAAGTTTGCCCCGTTCACATAGTTTACCTTTATTTATAGGATGGTCCGGGTCTCCGGTTACCTTGACAACCCTGTCACCTTCGTAGTGAAGAAGGGTTCCGCATCTTGGATGACAGAGACCGCAGTAGCTCCTGCGAACTTTGTTCATGTTGTGCCTCCTGTTGTGAGTCTCTGGTGCATTGAATAAAAGGCTTTCTGGTGCGTAAGTTTCGCTTTGGCCTGCTTCTCAGCGTATTATTCATAATACTAAGCCTAGGTGATAATAGACCGATAGTCAATTTAAAATAGACTCGTGGTCGAAAAAAGTTGAAAAAGAACGCTCATATGGGTATAGTAGCCTTGGTGAAAATATTATGAAAAACACTCAGGAAACCGGGTATCAGGCACGGAAGCAAACCAGAAGAACAGGGGCCCCTTCCGGCCCCAGAAAGGCAGAGGAAAGGCGTGCAGCACTTATTGATGCTGCGTCCCGTCTTTTTGTGGAGAAGGGCTACAGCCATACCACCATGGAAGAGATAGCGTCGGCGGCCTCCTTTGCCAAGGGGACGCTGTATCACTATTTCGCAAACAAAGAGGAGCTTTTGAAGGCTCTGCGTGGGGATTTTGAAAGGAAGGTAATGGCAAGGATCCGCCCCGCTGTTGAGAGTTGTGGGGAGGACGACTGGATCGGAAGGCTGAAGGCGTGGATACATTCAGCCGTTGATGCCTATTTCGAGATGCATGAACTCCATGATACGGTTATTTATGGCTCCGGTATGCCCTTTCGCAACGCTATGGCGGATGCGGAGATAACCCGGTATCTGCAATCCCTGATTAGTGAAGGAGCTCAGGCGGGGGCATGGGACGCGGGGGATTCCCATTGGACTGCCGTTGTTATGTTCTACAGCTTCCGTGGGGGGTGTGATGAGGCGATCCTCGGAGCACAGCCCGCAGAAAGGATACCCGAAAAGCTGTTTGACCTCTTCTGCCGGATTCTAGGCATCAGAGACTGAGCCATAACCTTAAACGGATTAAAGAACCGCCTTGTGATTCAGTTCCCCTTTTTTATCCTTATTGTACCTGACATCTCTTTGATATTCTCTGTCCCGGATACCGCTTTGCCAAGCTCATACAATCCTGATGCTGACCCGAAGTCCTTATAGAACATCACAACATCACCCCATGGGGCAAAATAAGCCAGGCTCCCCTTTTTGCTGTCTGCCTTTGGGGTATTTTCAGTGCTGAGCTTCTCCGGCGGATAGAAGATCTTCTCATCATTGCTGTAGTCCTCCACCTTTATATCCATAGGGAGCTGGTCATACAGCTCTAGAGCCGCATCACTACCGTTCAGCTCGAAAACTGTAGTTTTTCCGTTTGATTCAACACTTATCCTCATCGCATTATTACTCCCGTCTGTCTTGTCTTCGATTCTCTCAACGGTGATACTGCCGGACATGTGTTCGATTACCTCTTTTCCGGCAAGGTTAATCCCGAGTCTGTGCATATTGTCGCCAGCGTAGAAGTCCTTGTAGAGCATGAACACATCGCCCCACGGGGCGTAGTAGCTAAGTTCACCCTTTTTACCGTCGTGGTAAGCCTCTTTGGCTGTAACACTAAGTTTCTTCGGAGGATAAAACATCCACTGGGCATCACGAAAGTTTGTGAGCTCAAGCTTGAGGGGGAGTTGTTCGTAAAAATCCTTTGCCCCCTTCGTATCGTAAAGACGGAATTTCGCTGTATGCTCGCCTGAGGTTATCCGCACCTTCATATTCGAAAGGGGGAGGCCGTTTCTCATCTCCGTGGACAGGGCTGTGCCGGTTGTGAAGAATGCCGCGAGTACAATTATAAGGGCAATAAGTATCTTTCCGTTCATAAATCATGCTCCGTTACTGAGAATATAGCATCTTGTAATTTTGATATCTCTGCCGATTCATATATTGGGCCCCGCATGGAGCGGGACCCGTCAGAGAAGGAACTGCTATTTCAGGTTTTCATCAAAGAACGTCTTGAGTTTATCAAAGGGTATAAGATCCATCTTGTCATAAAGGTCTACATGCCCTGCACCGGGAACGACATAAAGCTCCTTCGGCTCAGCCGCCATTTCATAGGCATCCTCGGTGAAGTAGCGTGAGTGAGCATTCTCACCCATGATGAAGAGGATGGGGCGGGGTGATACCTTTTCAATATGGTTAAAGAGTTGATAGTTCATAAAGGAAGCATCGCTAACCATTGTAAAGTGAGTAGTGGATCTGGGGTGGAAGCCTCTGGGCATCTTGTAGTATTCGTAGAACTCCCTTGTGATGGGGTCGGTGTCCTCATCGATGTAGTCCGGGAGGCCGAGAGTTTTCACTTCTCCACCGTTGAATTCCTTCCAGCGCTGTTCACCTATGGCATCAAGATGAGCTCTGCGCTGTTCTTCGGTCATGGAGTCCTTCCATCCCTTTGCCTTAACCCTGGTCATATCGTACATGCTTACAGTGGCCACAGCCTTGATGCGTGTATCAACCTGGGCAGCACTGATTGAGAAAGCTCCGCTTCCGCATATTCCGATGGCGCCGATTCTTTCTCTGTCAACGAAGGGGCGGGTTCCGAGATAGTCTACTCCGGCGCTGAAGTCCTCTGAGAAAACATCGGGTGAGGATACCTGCCTGGGGTAGCCGCCGCTCTCACCGTTGTATGAGGGGTCGAAGGCGATGGCAACGTAGCCGAGTTTCGCCATTTTCTGTGCATACCTTCCGGGGCCCTGCTCTTTAACCCCTCCGTAGGGAGGGCCTACGACCAGTGCGGGGTGTTTCTTCGATCTGTCCATCCCCTTGGGAGTGTATAGGTCGGCTACTATCCTTATCCCGTATTTGTTGTGGTAGGCTACCTTCTCGTGGTAAACCTTGTTGCTCTTGTTGAAGGTTTTGTCCCATCCTTCGGGATTTTCGGCGTAGGCTATGCTTCCTGATACGCCAACCAGCCCTATACTAACCGCTGCCATCATTACGAGCTTTGTAAGAAAGGTCTTTGAAATGAATCCTTCTTTTCTCATCATTAATCCTCCAGATAACTTTTTTGAGTCATTTGTTCTTATGCAGATAATATATATCCGGAGGGGGAGGGGGCGTTAGACCGTTACTGCAGAATAATTGCATAATCCTGCACATCTTGCCCGAAGGTTACTCTTTTGGCTGACTTATGCTACTGCATGTTCATGAGCTTGATGTCACGCAGGGGAGGGTTGCCGAACATCCTTTTGTACTCTCTGCTGAACTGGGATGGACTTTCATAGCCCACCTCAAAGGCCGCATTAGAGACATCCATCCTCTCTGTCAGCATCAGTCTGCGCGCTTCATGGAGCCTTATCCACTTCTGATACTGCAGGGGGCTCATATTCGTCATCTCACGGAAGTTGTGATGAAGGGAGGAGGCACTCATCATGACATGGGATGCAAGGCTTTCGATTCTCAACTGTTCGCTGTAATTCTCTTTAAGCCAGTCAATCGCACGGGCTACCTGATTCTCTCTGCTTCCGTTCCGGGCAATATCACGAAGCCTCGGACCCTGCTCACTCCCGAGAAGTCTTATCAGAAGCTCCTTATGATAAAGGGGAGCGAGGATTTTTATCTGCTCCGGCTCCTTAACAAGGTTTACGAGGTTAAGGAAGATATTCAGCATCGGCTGAGTCACCTCGCCTACGGCCATACTGGCGCATGGTTCCTTGCATGGTTTGCTCGGAAGATCCGTATCCACAAGGAGATGGGCAATTGCCTGTTTATCCAGATGGCATGTTATGCCTAGATAGGGTTTATCCTCGCTTGCCTCTAAGATGTTTGCGATGATGGGGAGATCGAGTGAGGATACGAGAAAATGATTGTCATCGTAGATGTACGTCTCGCTGCCGAGGACAACCTGCTTCCTTCCCTGTGCTATTACGCATATGCTTGGGTCGTGCATGTAACTCACAGGCTCTGTGGGGTAGTTCCATCGATGCAGGATCACTCCGGGAATGCCGGTTTCAAGCATATTCTTCCCTTTTGTCAGTTCATCAATGGTGTCTGCAAGTTGCCTTTGAGCCGTGTGATAATAGTTGTTGTCCATGTTGCACCCCTTATGATGAGGGTAATATAGATAAATATCTGCACTTTACAATACACAAGGGCTGGTTTCTGGAGTATCAGGCAATAATTCAGTAGTATCAGGCAGAGGCGGGTCGGGATGATTTGGGAGGGCGGCAGTCCATCTTATTTCTGTGGCAATTATTGCACAGGAGGCAAATAATGTATAGACAGATGTGGCTGTTCGGGGTTATGGATGTGTTAAAGAGGTATTGCGTATTAAGAGATTCATATAATTGATGAGGTGATAAATGTTTGTGGAAAATCTTGAGAATATCGATTCAGTTGAGATGAATATTGAAGGGGCTCTTAATGTGATGAAGCAGGCCGCTGTGGGCAAGAAAGAGGGGTGGGGCGATCATGTTATGCGTGTTTTCACCATAACTGACAAAGGGCATACCCCTAAGCATTCCCACGAATGGCCGCATATTAACTATATAATCGAAGGTGAAGGTGTTCTGCATATGGACGGGGTTGATCATCCTGTCAGGAAAGGCTCTGTGGCGTATGTCCCTGCCGGGACAGAGCACCAGTTTAAGAGTGCCTCGAGCGAAGTGTTCAGGTTTGTATGCATAGTGCCGGAGGAAGGTGAGGGCTGAGATCTGCCAACGGAACCATTATTTAGCACTATTTCCGCTGGGGTAATATACTGATGGTGTTTGTGGAGATGACGATATCTATCGATACCAAAGCGCTTATCTTCAAGCTTATCGATGTCAAAGCCCATCTGATTGACAGAGCGCCCCGCCCGGCTTATTTTTTTAATAAAACCGCCGACGGAGGCGCCTATGGCTACTGTAAGTGAAAGATTTTCCATTCTCACAAATCCTTATCTTATCTACTTTTTCAGCTATATAATTGCGCTCTTCGCCCTTCTTCTTAACCACACGAACGGTGTAACACCGTTGCACCTCATTCCCTTGGGAGCCTTTTTCTCAGCATTACTTGTATTCCCCTTCCTTTCGATACCTATACATGCAATTTACTTTTTCCTTGAAGGGATCAACGATTTAAAGCACTAGTACATATCTCAAGCGACTTTCTAAAACCTTCCGGCGCCATATCTGCGTAGAACGCTGCGCTTATGTTTCAATCCATGCACCCGCGAGGGGTGCGAATGTAGCACAGCTCAGCAATGTGGGATTTTCTTTGGGATATTCGGAGTGCGCAAATCATCTGAAATACAATTAGAAAAAAAGCAATATTAAATAAATGGAGGGTGCGTCGTCGAAAAGCAACCGTTCTCCGTTTTTGAGCTTCTTCGTATCTCATTGATTTAAAATCGGTTGCATCACACTTTCTAAACCGCTCTCAAAGCTGGAAAAGGAAACCTATTAAGCCCGATTTCCTTTCTCTGTTTTTTCGGACAGGTTGTAAGCGAAATTCCCCTCACCATTTTTGATGTCGAAAACCGAGTCCGAACATTGCAATTTTGATGTTTTGATCATCCGAATTCTCCGGAACTCGTATGATCTTCGGATTTTGTGGATTTATAGGGCTGCGGTACTACGCGGGTATTTGGGAATTGGAAGAGGCCTCTATATGCGTACAAAGTTTGTGTGTACAAAAAGCCATCCATCTGCAGAATCTTCGAGGCGGTCTACAGTCTCTATCTTTTGCTCTACTGCAATGCCCTGAATGCATAACTGTATCTTTTCTTGTATGAATTAGGGGATAGTCCAGTTGCCAGCTTAAAGATTTTCCCAAAGGTGCTGCTGTCTTCATACCCCACGGTGTAGGTGATTTCATCAAAGGTTGTCCCGCCTTTTTCAAGGAGCTGTTTTGCATGTTCAATTCGGATTCGCTGAATATATCGTAGGGGCGAATAACCCGTGGCATTTTTAAAACGACGCTCAAAGGTTCTACGGGTCATGGCCGCTTTGTCGGCCAGCAGGTCCACGCTGATTGGATTCCTAAAGTTCTTCTCGAGCCAATTCTGAATTTTCAGAACCTCCTTGTCCCCATGAATCTTTTCGATCCGGAACATCAGATATGGAGCCTGAGAACTGCGATCCATATCCATCACCATGACTTTTGCCGTTTGAAAGGCAGCCTCTTTTTCAACGTATTTCGCTATGAGATACAGCGCCAGATCTCCCCCGGCGTTCGCACCGCCAGCGGTAAAAAGATCGCCTTCATCGGTAATCAGTTGATCTGTGTCTAATTTGATATTTGGGTATTGTTGGCGGAACCGGTCGGCATATCCCCAGTGTGTGGTTGCGTGTTTATTTTTTAGAAGGCCGGTTTGTGCCAACAGAAAGGTGCCCAGGCAGAAACTGGCGATATGCACGCCTTTTTGGTGCGACTCGATGAGCCATGATATGGTTTCAGGCGCCAACGTCAGATCCGCATCTGAGGGCGGAATGATGATGGTTCCGCTTTCCTCGGCTTCATGAATGGACATGTCCGGTTTAACATCCGTCCCGAAGTAGGTTCTGACCGGATTTCCGTCAAACGTCACGGTCTTGACTTTAAAAAAAGGGGTCGGCTCTTTTTCATTCAGCATATTCCAGAAAACACCGGCGGCGTTAAAAATATCCAACGGGAGTGCGAGAGATGAAAGCATGACATTGTCATGCAGCAATATGGTGATGTTTCTCATAACCTTTCCTCTGGTTGGCGCATGTGAACCTTTTTATGTCGTATATGCCACTTTCGCAGCATAAGCACAACTGTTAATATGTGAGAACAAATGGAGAGAACGTATGAACTTTAAAGAAATGCATAATCAGGACAAGCCGCTCATCCTGTGCAACGTATGGAATGCGGCCAGTGCACAGGCGGCAGAGAAAGCCGGATTCTTGGCCATCGGAACCTCAAGCGGGGCGATTGCCGGATCGATGGGTTATGAAGACGGCGAAGTAATCACGCTCTCTGAAATGATGCATATCGTCAAAAGTATCGCTCAGGCCACAAGCCTGCCTTTTACGGTGGATTTTGAGTCTGGATACAGTACGGATCCTGCCGAAGTTGCGCGGAACATCGAGGCCCTTGCGGAAATCGGTGTGGTAGGTATTAACCTTGAGGACAGTCGCGGAAGTGCCGACCGGTCTTTGATACCTGCGGAAGTATATGCGGAAAACCTCGAAACAATTCGATCGCTGCTCCAAGCGTCCGATACCGAAATGTTTATCAACGCACGAATCGACACGTATATCATGGGCGTACCCGATGCGCTTGCCGAAACACAGCGCCGCATCAAACTGTACGAAGAGGCCGGCGCGGACGGTGTTTTTGTTCCTTTCGTTCAAAGCACCGATGATATTTCCGTGTTGGCCAAGTCAACAGACCTGCCCCTCAATGTATTGCCACTGCCCCAGTTCCCTGACTTTGACGGCTTGAGCAAGCTGGGAGTGCGCCGGATCAGCCTGGCGGATTTCCTGTTCAAGCATATGACCACGGCCATGGAATCCGCGTTTAGTGAAGTTGCGAACGGGGAATCGTGTTCGAGTCTCTTTGCAGGACAGAAATAAGGATCATTTTGACGCAGATTGTAATAGCAATCTTATCACTAATATGAAATAAAAAAGGCTCATGCCATGCAGTCTTCACCACAAAAACTTTCTCCCGAAGGAGGAGCACAGCAATGAGCCATAAGCATCTTAGCATTAGAGATCGAGAAATACTAGAGCGTCTACTTCGCCAGGGATACTCACAACGTAAAATATCCGCAATATTAGGCATTACACAATCTGCTGTAAGTCAGGAAATCAGTCGTAATAAGGATTGCTGTAACAGATATCGAGCTAAAGCATCCCACTCTCGAGCCTTACGTAGGCGCAAAAAGACTAAGGGCGGATTTCGTAAGGATAAGGGATTTTTGTTAAACTATGTCCGAGAGAAACTAGAACAACACTGGTCACCGGAGCAGATATCCGGTCGTTTAAAGAGAGATTATCCGTGTGAGTCAGATAAACATATATCATTTAAGAGCATATATTTATGGGTACGCAAGGGTATTGACCATGAGTACAGGGATGTTCCCTTACGTGGCTACCACAAGTATTTCAGGACACACCGAGGTCGTAAACGCACTATAGGTATAAAGGCAGGAAGTCGTTCAGCCAAGACAGACCTTCCTCGCATTGAGGACCGTCCAGAAGAGGGTTTTGGAGTATGGGAGAGCGATCTTATAAGTGGTTACAACAAAAGCGGTTATATAGCAACTTTTGTAGAGAGAAGTACTGGTTTTATATGGGCTGAGAAACTTGAGAACAAGTCTATAAAAGAATATAACCGCTCAGCAATAGAGTGTATAAGGCGCTTTGGCAGCTCTAAGTTTAAATCCATAACAGTAGATAGAGGTAAAGAGTTTTACGGTTATAAGTCAGTAGGAGTACAGTTCTATTTCTGCAATCCGATGAGTCCTAATGAAAGAGCACTTAACGAAAACATGAACGGGCTTCTTCGGCAGTATTTTCCGAAGAGAACAAGCTTTAAAGATGTAAAGAGTGAAGATGTATACAGGGCAGTAGAAGAGATCAACAATAGGCCTAAGAAAAGATTTGGGTATATGACAACTATGGAAGTACTTGATAGCATGGGCATAGAGATGTGATAAGATTCAATTTACAATTCGCAGAAAAAAGTAATCAAAGGAAAAGAATGACCGCACATACCACAAGCATAGATGAAATCATGGAACTTGAACGTGAAACGTGTCGACGATTCCGATCCGGAGATATCGATTTTTGCATGGACCAGTTCGCCGAGAACGTAGCGCTGCTTAACCCCGGCTCAAAAATTCTTGCCGGGAAGGAACACGAACGGGCGGCTTTAACAGCAGCGATGGAAACAGAAGGCCTTGAGATGTCCTGGGAGCCGACGGAAGTACATGTCAGCGCATCTGAGGATATGGCCTACGTCATTGGAATCATTAATATCAAAACACCGGACAATGTTGTGATGACGGAGAAATACGTGACGATCTACAAGAAGATCGATGGCCAATGGAAACTCGCACTGCAAATCCGCAACTCTAACCAATAACGAATAATGAGGCACCCAAAGGAAGGAGACACTCAGCATGAACGAATTGAATAACAAAAAGCTGCAGGCGGAAAATGAGATGGACGATATCATCAAAAGAAGGGTTTATGGAAACGGAGTCACCGAAATTACCGAGGAGCTGCGCGAAAAAATGATTGAAATTATTTCGTCCTGCAAGGATATGGCCATCTCAACGATCCGTGAAGACGGCTGGCCGCAGGCCAACACCGTCGGCTTTGTAAACATGGATGAAAACATCTTCTTTGAAACGTTCGCAGGCTCGTCCAAAGCGAAAAATATTGAACGGGATCCTCGCGTCTCCATCGCCATCTGGCCACCCTATGAAAATGTGGGCAATGGTTGTGGGATATCCATGGCGGCATATGCCGAAAAAGTAACCGATGAAGCCACTGCGAAGGAGTGCAGCCGGTTGTTGCTCGAAAAGATGCCGGAGCTTGCTGAAATTTCCTATAACGATGGCGATCCGGTTTTTCCCGACCCCAACATCACCAAGTATCGCCTTCGCCCGGTCGTGATCTCAATCCTCGACTTCGAGAAGGGATTTGGCCATGCTGATTTTGTTGTGATGAATGAAGAATTCGAACGATGAAATTAGAAGTCACATCCTGGAATCCGTTTACCGGCTGCACTAAGATTTCGCCAGCCTGCAAAAACTGCTATGCGGAAATGTTTGCGCAAAAGCTGCATAAATGGGGAACCGCCGGATATGAGGACGGATTTAAATTTACAGTCCATCCCGAGCGCCTGGAAAAAGCGGTGCCGCTGCACCGGAAAAAACCGACGCTCTACTTTATCAACAACATGAGTGATACCTTTCATGAAGACGCGCGTAATGAAGACATCGACCAACTGATTGACCTCATCAAACAGGCTCACTGGCACAACTTTTATTTCCTCACCAAACGCAGTGCTCGCATGAAAGCCTACTTTGAAAAGGACGCCGCGCCCGACAACCTGTGGCTCGGCGTAACCGTTGAAGACCGCAAACACGGCCTGCCACGACTCAAAGACCTGCAAGAAACCAACGGCAAACATAAGCATATCTGCTGCGAGCCCTTGCTAGAGGATCTCGGCGATATCGATCTATCGGGAATCGAACTGGTGGTCGGCGGAGGAGAGAGCGGCCCCAACGCACGTAAAACCGAACAGACCTGGGCGGAATCGCTGGTGCGTCAGTGCGAAACGCAGAACGTGCACCTCTACTGGAAGCAGTGGGGGAAATATGCCCCAGACGGCACCACCGGCTCCAAAGCCAAAACCGGATGCAAGATCAACGGCAAAACCTATCTCTCATTTCCCGATAACCTGATGCCGCAATTATCGGAGCTTTTTTAGTGAATAACGTCCCCGGCCCTGCCGCGATGGCCGTCCTGCTACTCTGCCTCGCGGAGGGGCCATTCAGGGGAAGGACATAGGAAACAAGGTACTGTAGCCCAGCTCATCAGCTAAAAGCGCAGGAAAAATCATGCGCCATAAAGCCTACGACGGTGTGCTCCCATGGTATGAGCGAGAGGCAGCCTAAATATTTTAAACTTAACCCGACACATTCTCTGCCTCTCCGGTAAGTAACTCTCGAACCACAACCCAAAGGAGAAAGCGAATGGATATAAACGATTTGTTTGAAGGAATTGCAGACGCATTTCGCCAATATCAGGAAGAAACAGGGATGTCTGTTTCCGGACTTGGCGAGAGCGCAGCTGAAAAAATACAGAGAACAGAGAAGCAGATGAGCGAAGAAATCGAGGTTAATCGGTCTTCTGGGGGAGAATTGCCAGAAGGTAAGTTCGAGTAGCGAGTGTCATAACCGTTTTGTTTTGAAAAAGATAAGGCCAGCGCCCTTTTAGTGGAGAGGGCATTGGCCTAAAGAAAGTGGTGGAGGCGGCGGGAATCGAATTATGGATGTAAATATTTGCTAATGATTGGTTCTTTAGGTTTGATTATGCGAAAGTACTGTAAAAAGTACTGTTGTATATTCGATGTTAGAGCCTTTTGCTGCTTGTTTCTTATATATCTTAAATAGCAGTCAGTATGGAATTATTCAAGTAATAATATCACCGGATAGCAGCCAGCTCACCGGCTGTCTCAATATACCATTCAGCGTTGCTTTTTATTACTGAGACCAACTCAGCCGCAAAGTCCTGCTCATCACTTTTTAGGCACATCTCATTCGTTAGTGACTCAAGCTGAAGAACTGTCTCCCTTGCGAGCTTCATTAACGCCCTTGATACAAAACGGTTCTGTAGGCCGCAAGAATCGCACATTTCAGCTAAGTCATATGCATAGACCTTTTCATTAAAGGTGTTGCCTATTGCTATGGCGAGGTTACGGTTGTATTTATCTCCGTAAATGGATACGCAAAGCATATCGTAGAACGGCGCAACATGTACGCCCTCTTTGCTGTAATGCCAGGAGATATTTTTGCCGTGAGCATCACAGTTTCCGATTATCAGGTTAAAAAGAACCCAGTTTAATATGTCCCTTGTTGCTGCGGCAGGCACACTGCATGCCTCCGCCGATGAGAAAAGCTTTGGTAGCGTTGCGCCCACACGGTAATCCTTAACGTCTCTTCCGTCACCGTATGCCCTTTCATACTTATAATGGGGCGGTATATCCAACATCTGGCAGCCGTCAATTACATGCAGTCTATCGATTCTTTTATCGGCGGGATTCCTGTCAAAACGCTTTACAGAAAGCACTGGTTCGCCAAGTCTCAATAATTCTGTCTGGGCCGCTGGAAGCTTTAGCTTTGATGCAAGAGTCATGCATATATGTTCGTTAAGAACCATATGCTCATTGGGGTTCTGCCCAAATTTGAGAATATGTGTCGAGGCTAGATCTCCTTCACCAAGGCCGTATTTCCCGTCGCTGTTGATCATAATAGGAAGTTTTTCCTGAACACCAGCAACGGAGAGCCTCGGCTTGTTGTCCCATATAGTTATGGACTTCTCTTTTCTTATAGCGATTCTTTCTTTTAGTTCAGCAATATTGATCTCTCTGAAGGAAGTACTTTCAGAATGCTCTGTTTCAGGGTGGAAGGTGAGGGCACCTGTGGTTTCTATACCAATAGCCCTGATAAGCCCGAAAATATTGGACTTCGATACGTGCATAAGGTTAGAAAGCTCCTCCAATCCCTGTCCCTCTGGAAGAAGATTCATAAGAAAACGCTGAATTGATAAAGAACCTGCGCCACTGAACACGTGTGGGGACAGCTTGATACTTTCATCATCCAGGCTCAATTCGAAGCTTTGCTCCTGAGCAGAGTGGGAGAGATAACCGATGTCTTTACCGTTAAGCTTCAGGAGGAGCCTGCCTATCATGCTTCGATCCTAAGCGTTATTCCAAGCATTTTACATACCTTAAGGACTGTGCTTAACTTCATATCCCCTTTAGCGTTTTCTATCTTCGTCATAGTGCTTACTGATACTCCGCATATAGCCGCAGTATCATGAATAGTAAGGGAGCTGTTAGTTCTTGCCGCTCTGATAAATTTGCCCAGTATCGTTGCATCTGTCAGCTTTTGTGGCTGTGGGGTCTCTTCTTTTACAATGACCTTTGCCATAGTTCGCCTCGTCAATAATTCTACTATAGCAGTATTTAATCATGTTTTTTTCTGAAATGCAATATAAATACTGATGTAGCAGTATTTATAATAGAGATTAAGGTATGATCTTTAAAAATATCGTTGCAGTAGAATTATTGAATGGCTAAAAGTTTAACATGCCTTATTTCGTAATTGATGAAGCATATTGAAAGTGGGTGGTGTGAATGCTAAATCCGATACTGTTGCCAGAAGCCTCAGCGGTCTCTTCTACCTCGGCTATTGTATTGTCCAGGGATAGCTTTTGAATTCGTTGTTGTCGGCATCTATGATCTCTAGTGAGTATTAACACCTGCGATACCCATAGGAGAGCCAACTGGTTTTTCAATAGGCTTACTGGCATCATAGACTGTAGGTATAGTTCCAGTTTAACACAAACGGTACTTCTCTTGTGTGTATAAATATACATATATAGCACCAGTAAGCTAGGTGAGAAGTTTCCTGACCAGTCTAATTGAGAATGGGTATCGATATTTCTTGTGGAATTTAATACACAAGAGAAAAATCTACATGTTTATATCTAAATAAACACGTTCTGAAAAAAATAATTGCATAAGCACTCAGGTGCAAAAAGCTATAAACATCTATTGCGAGGGTATTACTCAGTATTTACAGATATATAACTAATACAATGAGAGTATTCTAATTCGCCCTTTCTTGAACTATAAATAAAACTAATAGAAGAAAGGGGAGTGACACAATGAAAAAGTCTAATCTTTGGCAGTTCGTAATTGTTATTATTATTACAGCATTAACGCTTTCTATCACAGCTTGCGGTGGGGGCGGTGGCGGAGGTTCGTCATCCGGCGGCGATGACGGCGGGGGTGGTAACGATAGTATAACAACTTATGCGATCAGCGGTCAAATAAATGGACTGCAGGGGATTCTAAAGATTTCAAACAATGGTAGTGTATTAACGCTTAATGAAGGTGACTCAGACTTTCAGTTTTCAGAAAAGTATCCTGACGGTTCTAGCTATAACGTAACTGTAGACTCTCAGCCATCAGGATATGAATGCACAGTTACTAATGGCAAAGGTGTTATAGACTCAGGTAATATTACTAATGTATATATCAACTGCCTTAGCTATTCTGATAAAAGAGTTAAGTTGTCAGAAAACTCTACTAATCTTATAAGCTCAATGGATAATGATTCGATTATTTTTTCAGGCACAACAAACGAGTTGAAAGGTATTCAACAGGGTGATGTTATTGTTGCTCAAGCTGATAAAAAGGCAGAGTATGGAGTGTTTAGAAAAGTTGTATCTGTTAGTGATGTTGGCGGAAATGTGGTAGTTGAGACTGAACAAGCACTCGTTACTGATGTTGTGCAAGACGGAAAGTTCAAGTCAGTAGAAGACATATCTCCTGATAGTCTGATTGAAACCAGATATAAAAATGAAAAACTTAAAGGAAAGATCAAAACAAGAAGCGTATACGGGGCTGAAGATTATTGCAACAATAAAAAAACTGACTATGTTACTGATTTTGAAGATGTTGAAGTATCAGATGGCATTTTTGTTAGCGGGTGTTATGGATTTAGTCTAAAACTTGAGAAAGAATTAGATATTGGATTTGGAAGAATAAAGCTTTTCAGGCTGGCCTATGAAGTTGCTTCAGCTAATGCTACTGAAATTTCTATAACAGCATCATCCGACACAGAAAGGATTACTTTCGAAGAAACATTAATAAGCTATACATTTTTTACACCTCTCGGGTATATTCCGGCAACCACTGTTGTAGGTATAGCCCTTTCGGGGAGTTCAGATGGTGAAATAACTCTTAGTGCAGGCGTGTCAAGATCAAACTCTAATAAAATCGGTTTTGAACTAAAAGATGGAGATATCAATGTTATTAAAGAAAATAAAGCAGATTTTAATGTCTATGGTCCTGATTTAGAGGGTTTCAGTTTTATTGGGTCAGTCGGAGTAGGACCAGAGCTTGCTTATAAGATTGGTGGAATGGTTGGCCCCCAGATCGCTCTCACAGGTTATGTTGGAACAGAGGTTGATATTAACCAGAACCCATGGTGGAAAATATTGGCAGGAGCTAAACTTACTTTGGATGTAGTATTAAGTGATCCAGGCTTGATTCCCGGGTTAGGTTTTATGGATTTCGGCGTAGATATCAATCTTGGTTCTCATACACTCGTTGAAAAAATCTTAAAACAGTCAGCTGGAGGTTATGAAAATATAGAATACAATGTAACAGCATCAGCTGGAGCAGGAGGTTCTGTAAGCCCACCTTCTAAAACAGTTGTTGAGGGTGAAACGGCCTCATTCTATGTGACTCCCGATACTGACTATGCCATAAACAATGACTATGTTGGTGGAACGTGCCCTGAAGGTTCATGGAGTGGTTCAACATATACAACCGGATCAGTTAATTCAGACTGTTCAGTAGAATTCTATTTCAATTATGTAGGTATAACAACATATAACGTAACAGCCAGTGCCGGAACAGGCGGTTCAGTCAGCCCGTCATCAATAACAGTCGAAGAGGATGATACTGCTTCGTTCACAGTTTCAGCAGACAGTGGGTATACAATTGATAAATATGATGTCGGCGGAACATGCCCCTCCGGCTCATGGAACGGTTCAATATATACTACTGGCTCAATAAGCTCAAGCTGTTCAGTAAGTTTCAGTTTCGATGTTGAAGTTTCAGCATATAGTGTAACAGCCTCAGCCGGAGTTGGTGGTTCAGTGACTCCATCATACAGGGCTGTTGTAGAGGGAGACACTGCTTCATTTACCGTTTCAGCAAATAACGGTTATACAACAGATAAAAACAGTGTAGGCGGAACTTGTCCATTTGGTTCATGGAGTGGCTCAACATATACTACTGGAGCAATAAGCTCTAATTGCTCAATAAGTTTCAGCTTCAATGAGGATTATGATGATTCAGCTGAAAGACTTGTTTCTAATGAGGCTGTAGCAGATCTTTCAGGAAGTATAGAGAGTAAAAAGTATTTTTATATTGAAGTCCCAGAAAACGCAATTGATCTTGAGTTCTGGACATATGGAGGAACGGGAGATGTTGATATATACATTAGTCATGAAGTTTTGCCTACACTTGGGGACTTCGACTATAGAGGTTACACTGATGGAAACAGCGAAATGGTCGGTATTGACAATCCTGAAGAAGGTCGATGGTATTTAATGCTTTATGGTTTTGCTAGCTACTCCGGTGTATCAGCTTATGCAGAGTATGAGAGTAGGGATGTAGAGACGGAGTTTACTGTGACAGCACGTGTAAATAATACTGGAACTGTAACTCCAGAGACAGCAGTTGTTGTTGAAGGGGAAAGGGCTGAGTTCGTTCTTGTTCCAAACGATGGTTACTATGTTGTCCCCACTGCATCGGGAACATGCGGTGCAGGTACTTTTAGCGGAAATACCTATACTACAGATGTGATCATGCAAGACTGCTGGGTAGCCTTCAGTTTTGTGGAGGAAAAGGAAGAGCCTGTGATACCGGAGTCTAGTCCGAAACTGAAGAAAACCGGACAGACAACTTCCTACGCAGATTATGATGACGGCTGGTATCAAGCTGGTGTTGAGCCGAGCTACAGCAGAGCGAATGATATCGTTACAGACGAAGTGACCGGGCTTATGTGGCAGGATGATGCGGATGCAGGTTCAGTAGAAAAAGACTGGCAGGGTGCTATCGATTACTGCGATGCACTTAGCCTTGGGGGACATTCCGACTGGAGACTCCCGTCAATTGAAGAACTGGAAACTATAGTGGATTTTGGCAGAGTTTTACCTTCAATTGATCTAATTTTCCAAAATGTAGATAATTCGTACTATTGGTCGTCCACTACAAATGCCTATAATAATCTTATATTTCCAAATGCTGCATGGAGTGTGAGCTTCAGCTACGGCAATAGTGGTAGCCACGACAATAAGTCCAATACAAACTTCTTACGTTGTGTTCGTTCCGGAGAGTGAGTAATTCAGCCCGAATTTATAACATTCATACTTAAAAAAGAGGAATCGAATGTACTGCTTTGAAGAAATATACAGTGCATACATAAATTGCAGAAAGAAAAAAAGAAACAGTGTAAATGCCCTCAAATGTGAATAACTTTAAACCCTGGATTCAATAATTAAGTGCAACTTTTAAGTAGTGGTCAAAAGAGGTCAGGTGCGTTAGCATCGTAGCTCTTTAACCACCACGTCAAAGGAGCACCGAATGAAGAACTATACACACCTGACCCGTGAACAAAGGTACCAGATTTATGTGCTGAGGAAAACCGGACATTCTCAGACGGACATAGCTGATTTGCTTAAAGTACATAAATCTACCATCAGCCGAGAGTTACGCAGAAACACAGGAGGTCGTGGTTATCGCCCAAAGCAAGCTCATCGCAAAGCTATTGAACGAAGAATGGACAAGGTCCCAAGACGGATTGCACAAACTGAATGGTATTTTGTTGAACGTCTTCTGCTTGAAGACTGGAGCCCTGAGCAGGTGAGCAATTGGCTAAATCAAAATTATGGAATAAACGTAAGTCATGAGCGTATCTACCAGCACATTCTTGAAGATAAAAGTCATGGTGGAACACTTTATACTCACCTGCGTTGCCGAAGAAAACGCAGGAAGCGATATGGTGTTTATGAACGCAGAGGAGAGATACATGGCAAGTTAAGCATTGAGCAGCGTCCAAGTATTGTAGAAGAGAAAGCGAGATTCGGAGACTGGGAAGTGGATACAGTTATAGGAAAAGGGAACAAGCAGGCGATTGTTTCTCTTATTGAGCGGAAGTCTTATCTGACACTTATACGCAAGGTAGAAAGAAAGACTGCTGTACTGGTGACAAAAGCGGTTATAGAAATGTTGAAACCGATATCACACCTAGTCCATACAATCACTTCCGATAACGGGAAAGAGTTTGCAGGACATGCCGAAATATCTGAGATACTAGGGGCTGAATTCTACTTTGCTCATCCATATGCTTCGTGGGAACGCGGAATAAACGAAAATACAAACGGACTCATTAGGCAGTATGTACCAAAGAGTAGGATGCTTGAAAGTGTTGATGATATAGAGATTCAGAATATTATGCAGAAACTAAACAACAGACCAAGAAAAGCAACTGGATATAAAACTCCTAACCAGATACTATTCTCTATAGACCCCGTTGCACTTGCTAGTTGAATTCAGGAACAGAAAAAAGCACAGTATCTGTATTTTTACGATAAATCTGAAGAGAATATTAGCAGAGAGGACGTTATCGCTTCATTCAGAGGACACTGTAAACATGCAGACAGCTACTGACTAATAAATAAAATCGGAGGAATATATGAAAAAGATCCATTTGGTTATGATCGTGATGCTTTTAATGACATCTCAAGTGATTGCTGAGCTGACAAGGAACGATTCGAATGAAACAGTAACTGACAGCTTAACCGGTCTAATGTGGCAGGATGATTCTTATGCAGCTTCAGTCAAAAAAAACTGGCAGGGAGCTATAGACTACTGCGAAACATTAACTCTCGGCGGGTATAACGACTGGCTGCTGCCTAATAAGAGAGAGCTTCTTTCAATTGCAGACAGGTCAAAATCTGGACCTGCAATTGATAATACATTTCATAACTATTCTTCTACCTACTATGTGGACTATTGGTCGTCCACTACGGATGCCGGTAATAGTAATAATGCATGGGGAGTGTACTTCGGAGACGGCGGCTACAGCTTCAACTTCCTTAAGTCGGGTACACGTTATGTTCGCTGTGTTCGTCCCGGACAGTGACTTGATGCGGGGCTTTTTGCCCCGCTTTTCTTTTTTAAGATGATAGATATTTTAAGTTTTGAGTAATCTGCCTCTTGGTTCTTTTGAGGTTCAGGTGTTAAGAATTTACATTTAGCATGGTACACCTGCCCAAGACACCATACTTATCTTGGATGGTATTCTTGTATCTTTTGAGCATCTTTAAGTGTATTGTATTCATGATTATTTCGCCATATTCCTCCATCGAAGCATGTGGCAAACAAGAACCTGCGCTCAAATCTTCCGTTTTCAAGGCTGTGGCCGTTTTCCTAATCCAATTACTTGTTTTCTCTATGATCCATGGCCTTAAAGGCATTTTGTGCTCATTAAACAAATCCCTTGTTTAGATCACGTTTAGATAATTTATGTGTTACCTTTGCATATGTTCACGTCAGAATGTGACGTCTTCATTTATTATGAAAGGGTATGAAATTGAATAAACTGTATGTAGCGATATCGCTAATCCGTTTGCTTAACGAGAGAAAGAAAGTTACTGCCAGAGAGGTTGCTGATGAGCTGGATGTAAGCCTCAGAACCGCTCAGAGGTACATGTCTGACATGAGTTATCTGCCTGGTGTTTGTTATGATGAGGACACCCATGAGTGGTTTTTGGCTGAGAAGTACCATCTAAGCGACAGCTATATAAGCTCAGTTGAGCTCAATATCCTTAATGCACTCTTTGAGTATGCGAAGAAGATAACCAATAAAGACAGCTCAATAATCGACAAACTGAGGCGTAAGATAATCACAGCTTCTGCATCCAGACCGATGGTGAGTATTATCGGTGATGACTCAGAGGATTTTGACGGTTTGCAGGATAAAATTGAGCTTCTTGAGAAGTATATAGATGCATCAGAAGAGATAAGCTTTTACTATACGAACAAAGAAAAGAGTTACACAGTAAGCCCGCTCAGGTTTATCTTCCATAACGGTTTCTGGTATCTGGCCGCTAAGCACGACGGAGTTATTAAGAAGTTTACCCTTGAATATATCGAGTCGGTTAAACCGACTGGTAAAGCTTTCATTGTTAATTCAGAAGAGTACGAACATGCCATAGACAGTGCGAAAAGCATATTCTTTGGTGATACTGAGCGATGTGAGGTCGTTGTCACTTTAGGTAATGCAGTCGCAGACTATTTCAGGCGAAAGGAGTTTTTGCCCAGTCAACGGATCATCGGCGAGAATGAGGACGGAATCGTTATCAGTTTTGAGCCAGGAAACAGATATGAATGCGTTAACCTGCTTATCGGCTGGCTACCCCATGTGCGTATAGACAGCCCCCATGAGTATAGAGAAGAGTTCCTCAAGGTGCTTAATGATACCGTTGCATTCAATAACCGAGCCAGCGACAAGAAATGACGCAGTGATAGGGTAGGGTTATGAATCAAGTGTTTGCTTGAAATGTGTAGGTGTGGGGATTTGTTTATGAACAGTAATAAGAAGAAATCACTGGAGCACTATAAAGGCTGTTTAGTCGGTGGCGCTGTTGGGGATGCTCTAGGAGCTCCGCTGGAGTTCATGAGTAGCACAGAAATTATCTCAAAATATAATTTTGACGATAGCTTAAGCTATGTAGAGTTCGGATCTGAATATGGGGAGTTTACAGATGACACACAGATGACCTTGTTTTCTGGTGAAGCTGTCCTTAGGTCAATCCATAGAGCTGTTTCAAAAGGCCTCTGGGGTGCAATTAATCAGATCGCTTTTGAAAGTTACCAGCGCTGGTTGTTCACCCAGGGCTATAAGAATGACATTCGGCTTGATGGATGGCTTGTTTATGAGAAGTTTCTTTACAGAAGAAGGGCCCCGGGAAATACATGCCTTGCCGCATTAAGCGCAGGTATACAGGGAGGTCTTGATGTGTCAATAAACTTCAGTAAAGGTTGTGGAGGCGTCATGAGGGTCGCTCCAGCCGGATTAGTGTTTTCTGATCAGCCCTATCATGCATTTGAGAACGGTGCGATCTTGGCAGCATGTACTCACAGTCACCCTACAGGGTATCTCACAGCAGGTTATTTTTCAGCTCTCATTGCCTTGGTTAACAAAGGTGAGAGCCTTGGTGACTCAAGCTTGGAAGCACTAGATATTCTAAATAAACACAATGATTCAGAAGAAACGGCGATATTCGTTAAGAAAGCTATGGAAATGGCCAACACAGAGGAGCCAACAGCAGAAAGTATTAAAACAATAGGTGAAGGCTGGGTGGCAGAAGAGGCTCTTGCCATTGCCTTATACTGTTCATTAGCGTATGCGGATGATTTTAGGAAAGGGGTTGGTGTATCTGTATTGCATGATGGAGATAGTGACAGCACCGGTTCTATCACCGGGAATATCTTAGGGTTCATAAATGGTTATGATTCAATCCCTGAGGATTGGAGAAAAGGGCTTTGTGGTGTTGATATTGTTTTAAGCATGGCAGAGGATCTTTATGTCGAATATGAGGTTGATAAAAACCATCCTTTGGGTTTCTCTACCGATGACTGGAATGATAAATATCCGGCAGGGTAACATCTAAAAAAAATACACTTTAAAGATGTTTCTAAATATATATGGTGATTTAATTTTATGCATCTTTTGATAAACTGAATTGAAGCAAATGTTGAGTGATCTAACTAATTTATGTTTAGGCGGAATTTAATATGATGAGCGATATGGGAGCTGTTTCTAATAAAGAAAAACTAAAAAAATACTTTATTCCCATTTTAGAACAGGATTTAGAATTGAGTCACCTATTGAATTGTCTAGGCTTCGCCGTTTTGCTGTCGAGAATTGGGAACTAACCTTAGAACTGACAGATGAAGAGCTAAAAAGTGTATATTGCCACCCCTTGTCAAGACAGCATAAGTTGATTTCTTAATGTGTTTCTATGCCGCTATTCTCACCTGATTCATATGCACATCCATAGGTCTCTTGTAACCCAAGGCTGAGTGCAGTCGTTTATTGTTATAATAATCTGTATACTTGCCGATCCCGGCTCTTAATTCACTGATAGTTCTATAATCTCTTACATATATATCATCATACTTCAATGTACGGAAAAATCTCTCAATGGCAATGTTGTCAATAGAACGTCCCGTGCCGTTCATGGATATCTTTATATTGTGCCCCTTAAGGATCTCTGTATGGCGATAAGAGGTGTACTGACTGCCCTGATCTGAATTGAAGATTTCAGGAGTGCCGTGCTTATAAATAGCTTCCTCAAGAACATCACATACAAGTGATGTATCCATAGTGTTTGAAAGCTTCCAGGATAGAATAGCCTTGCTGTGCCAATCGATAATAGCAGCCAGATACATAAACCCTCCGGCTGTTGGAACATATGTTATATCGCCGCTCCAGACCTGATTGGCATATTTGGCAACAACCTGCTTCCTGTCGTTCTTTAAGGCTGTAAGCAGATATGGGTAAGTCTCATGTTCAATGCTTTTGATTGATGTAAGCTTTTTCTTCTTAGGATGAATAGACTTGATACCAAGCTCACGCATAAGCTTCAGCACTTTATTCTTACCGACCTTAAAACCCTCATCTTTCATCTGATGATAGATCATTCTATAGCCAAGCTCTGAGTGATCTGTATATAAACTGCTAATACGTCGCTTAAATAGCTCATCCTCAAAACTGCGGTCAACGTGCTTATAGTAAAAGGTACTCCGGTTTATATCTAAAAGCTCACACTGCCTTGCAATATTAATATCTTCCAGCTCAGGCTCCACAAGACTCTTATTTGATGAGCCCAAGCTGACGAGCTTTTTTTGCACAAACTCCAACTCAATGGTCGCTTTGCCTAGAGCCTTGTGTAGGGCTTCTATTTCTTTGTCTTTATCTGATAGCTCTGTCTTATACTCCTTTACAACTTTCAATGGCTCCATAGCAATAGATGCATTATCTAAAAACTGTTTCTTCCAGTTCTGGATGACATTAGGGGCTATTTCATATTTGCTGGCAATCTGATTCAGAGTCGAATCACTCTGAAGGACTTCAAGTACAATCTTAGTCTTTTGTTCGGCAGAAAACTGCCGTCTCTTCTTGCTCATGTGGACCTCCGATTTCTCTTAAGTATTTTAATGCAAAAAACACTTAGAAATCTACTCCTACTGTCTTAATTCGTCGGTCCACTATAGTGATATAAAAAAAGTAGGAGTCTTGTTTGATAAAAAGGTTTACGTAATACCATCTGAAACAACCATAAAAATTCGTGTAATTATTGAAGAACTCTTTTCAGATGGAGTAAGTTTGATATTTTATGAAAAATTTTATGAATTAAATGAAGAATGGTTGTTTGATGGAAGTATTGTTTCATGCGAGATGTTGAAAAGCATTTTAGAAAATATGTTTCCAGCATATTCTTACAAAAAGAACTACTTTACTAATAATGTTCTAAGTAAACCCGAACTTCAAAGAATTCATAGTGAAATATCTAGGGTTTGGGGAGATGTAATATTACTCAATTATAATAAAATTGCTGAACGTTTACCATATATCCCAATAGAAAAAATCAAATCTGCACTGAGTCAATCCAATACATTTCTATGGAACAGTGTTGAAACTTACGCCAATATAAATAAAATTCTAGTTAGCGCAGATGAACTAACTAGAATTCATGAATGCGTGAGTAAAGTTTGTGCTGAGCATGGGTATGTTTCTATCAGTGACGTTCCTCTAGCTGAGATTATAGAAAATAATGATGACTTATCTGTTACTGCGATTCACAGTGCCATATACAATCTTTGTCTTGAAGATGAATTTGATAAGAATGGTAAAATGCTCGTACACAAGGGAGATACGGCTAGCGCTTTGCAAATAATTAAAGAATATTGTGAGAAAATTGATAAGTGTTGGTAATCTCCCCGTAAAAAGGAAGTATTTATAAGTAGAATTTTCTCGTTATAGTAAAAGGAGGAGATTTTACATGAAGAAGTCACGATTCAGCGAGAGTCAGATATTTAAGATTTTAAAGGAAGCCGAGAATGGTGTACCAGTACCTGAATTATGCCGAGAATATGGCATGAGCAGCGCAGCATTTTATAAATGGCGCTCTAAATATGGCGGTATGGATGTATCCGCGATGAATCGCCTAAAAGAGCTTGAGCAAGAGAACAAACAGCTCAAAAAGATGTACGCAGAATCTCAGCTCAAGACAGAGATTCTGAAGGATGCGCTAGAAAAAAAGTTTTAAGGCCGTCTCAACGGAAAGAGATGGCCGTGTCAGCGGTTGATAAGGGTCTCTTAAATATTCGTCAGGTATGCGAAGCATTCGGGATCAGTGAAAGTTGTTATCGATATAAGAGAAAGCTTTCTGATGAGAATGGTCTTATTGCAGACTGGCTCATACGGTTGAC